>NZ_JARRSA010000049.1 GCF_029624655.1 Roseicyclus salinarum | reverse complement strand
GGGGGCGCCGTTCGCGCCCCCGCGGAGACCGGGCCTCGGCGCCCCGGTCAGAGCGCGTTGACCGGAACCTTCAGCATCGGGCGCCCGTCGCGGTCCTTCGGCACCTCGCCCGCGCGCATGTTGACCTGCAGCGAGGGGATGATGAGCTTCGGCATGTCGAGCGTCGCGTCGCGCTCGGTGCGGAACTTCACGAACTCTTCCTTCGACTTGCCGCTGCCGACGTGGATGTTGAACTTCTTCTCGTCGCCCACGGTCGTCTCCCACTGGATGTCGCGTCCGTTCGGGCCGTAGTCGTGGCACATGAACAGGCGCGTCTCGTCGGGTAGGTCGAGCACCTTCTGGATCGACTCGTAGAGCGTGGCCGCGTCGCCGCCGGGGAAGTCGGCCCGCGCCGAGCCGCCGTCGGGCATGAACAGCGTGTCGCCCACGAAGGCCGCGTCGCCCATCACATGCGTCATGCAGGCGGGCGTGTGGCCCGGCGTGTAGATCGCGAAGGCGCGCAGGCCGCCGATCTCGTAGGTGTCGCCGTCGTCGAAGAGGGCATCGAACTGGCTGCCGTCGCGCTGGAACTCGGTGCCTTCGTTGAAGACCTTGCCGAAGGTGTCCTGCACCACGGTGATGTTGCGGCCGATGCCGATCTTGCCGCCCAGCTTCTCCTGGATGTAGGGCGCGGCCGAAAGGTGGTCGGCGTGGACGTGCGTCTCGATCAGCCACTCGACCTTCAGGCCCTTCTCGCTGACGTAGTCGATGATGCGGTCGGCGCTGTCGTAGGTGATGCGGCCGGCGGCGTAGTCGATGTCCATGACGCTGTCGACGATCGCGCAGCTGTCCGAGTTGGGGTCCTTCACGACATAGGAGATCGTGTTGGTTGCGGGGTCGAAGAACGGCTCGACCTCGGGGCGGACGTTCATGTTCACGGGATAGTCGGTCATTTTCACTCTCCTCCGGATGATCAGGATGCCGCGGCGGACCTGGGCCGCGACAGGGATTGGACGAAGCGGGCGGCGAAGATGCCCGCGAGCATTGCGCCCACGAAGACGAGGACCTCGGGGCGGCCGGTGCCGAGGGCGGGCAGGGCGCCGCCCGGGCAGAAGCCCGCGATGCCCCAGCCGACGCCGAACGCCGCCGAGCCGCCGAGCAGGCGCGCGTCGAGCTTGCGCGCGGTGGGCAGGTTGAAGCGGCCCTCGAAGATCGGCCGCTGCCGTCCCAGCACCAGGCGGTAGCCGATGAAGGTCACGATCACGGCACCGCCCATCACGAAGGCCAGCGACGGATCCCAGGTGCCCGCGACGTCGAAGAAATTGATGACCTTCGCGGGGTTGGACATGCCCGACACCACGATGCCGGTGCCGAAGATCACGCCGATGAGGTAGACGAGGATCAGGTGCATCTTGTCAGCCTCCGATCACGTGGCGGACGACGTAGACGGTCGCCGCGGTGGTTGCCATGAAGGTGAGCGTCGCCGCGATCGACCGCGGCGAAAGCCGCGCCAGCCCGCAGACGCCGTGGCCGGACGTGCAGCCCGATCCGTAGGAGACGCCGGCGCCCACGATCAGACCGCCGAGGATCAGCATCGGCGTGGAGGCCGGGACGGTGATCTGGGGCATTCCGCCCGTGACGAGCCAATAGACCGAGGGACCGGTGACCATGCCCAGAAGGATGGCGACGCGCCAGCTCGCGTCCTGCAGCGAGGCGGGGGCGAAGATCCCCGTGAGGATGCCCGTCGCGCCCATCACGCGGCCGAGGACCAGCATGAGCAGGACGGCGGAAAGCCCGATGAGGATGCCGCCTCCGAGCGATTGCCATGGAGTGAAGGCGGTTTCTAGCATGGGTGTCTCCCTACACGATGTTGCGCGTTGAGTTCGTTGATCAGGGTCATTTTCGATGGCTCCTGCCTGTTCGCGAGAGGATGAATAGCGATTCCCGCGCCGGCGATCAGTGACCTAGTCACACAAGGCCGACGCGATCGCGCCCGGCAAGAGGGCGCGATCGTCATGATTTTGATTAAATTGGGTTTTCCGGGTGCGGGTGGCGCGGAATTATTTCCTGCCGTGGCGGCCGGTGCGGCGGGGCGCGCGCCGTCTCAGCTTTCGGCGAGCTTGCGCAGCGCGTCGCAGTCGAGGATCTCGACCGTGCCGCGCCCGAGGCTGACCCATCCGCGGCGCTGGAATTCGGCCAGCTGGCGCGAGATCACTTCGCGCGCGGTGCCAAGTTCGGCGGCGAGCTGGGCATGCGTCGCCTTGAGCACGCCCGTGTCGGCGCGTTCGACGATCTTCTGCGCCAGCCGGATGTCCATGCGCCGGAAGGCGATGTCCTCGATGACGTGGAACAGGTCTGTCATCCGCCGCGAGTAGGCGGTGAAGACGAAGGTGCGGAATTCCTTGGACGTCGCGATGAGGTCGTCGAACACGGCGCGCGGCACCGCGGCGGCCACGATGTCGGTCTCGGCGATCCCCTCGGCGGTGTAGTCCTCGTAGGCGAGCATGCAGGCCGTCGTCATCACGCAGCTTTCCCCCGCCGTGACCCGGTAGAGCACCACCTCGCGCCCGTTCTCGGCCAGCTGCTGGACGCGCACGGTGCCCTTCAGCATCAGGAGCATGTTCTCGGGCGACTTGCCGGGGCCGAAGATGACCGTGCCCGCGGGAATGCGGATCACCTGGCTACGCGACGTCAGCACGTCGCGCAGGCGCGGCTCCAGCCGGCTGAGGCCGGCGAAGCGGTCGATCCAGTCCCTGTCCTCTGCCGCAAGCGCCATCGCTGGTTTCCTCGTGGTGCAGCCGTTCATCATCATGCATCTATTCGCGGCAGACGACAAATCCATCCGCCTCGGATGCGGGGCGCGTGGCTGGACAAGCGGCAATTCCTAATCATACTCGCCGCCGGTCAACAAAACGAACAGGGAGACCAATCAATGACCATGCGTGTTGCCGCCTTCGGTGCGGCACTACTGGCCACCACGGCGCTCACCGCGGCCGGGGCCTCGGCCGAGACGCTGCGCTGGGCGCGGGCTGCCGAGGCGCTGACCCTCGATCCGCATTCGCAGAACGAGGGCCCGACCACGACGCTGATGCACCAGATCTACGAACCGCTGATCGTGCGGAACATGGAAGGCGCGATGGAGCCCGGGCTCGCCACCTCGTGGGAGCCGTCGGCCGATGACGGAAACGTCTGGGTCTTCACGCTCCGCGAGGGCGTGACGTTCCACGGCGGCGAGGACTTCGACAGCGCAGACGCGGTCTTCTCGCTGAACCGCGCGATGTCGGAGGCCTCGAACTTCAAGGAACTCCTCAGCTCGGTCTCCGAGGTTCGCGCGACCGGCCCCTACACGCTGGAGATCGTCACCGACGGCCCGAACCCGCTTCTGCCCAACAACCTCACCAACATCATGATGATGGACGAGGGCTGGGCCACGGCGAACGACGCTGTCGAGGTGCAGGACTACGCCGCCGGAGAAGACACGTTCTCGGCGCGCAACACCAACGGCACCGGGCCCTACGTCCTGCAAAGCCGCGAGGCCGACGTGCGCACCGTCCTCGGCGCGAACCCCGACTACTGGGGGATCGGGCAGTTCCCGCTGGCTGCGAGCGAGATCATCTTCACGCCGATCCAGAACCCGGCGACCCGCGTCGCCGCACTTCTGACCGGCGAGGTCGACTTCATCCAGGACGTGCCGGTGCAGGACCTCGAGCGGGTCGCGTCGGCCGAGGGCATCGACGTGATCACCGCGCCGCAGAACCGCGTGATCTTCTTCGGCATGGACGTGGCGTCCGAGGATCTCGAAAGCGACAGCGTCGAGGGTGCCAACCCCTTCGCCGACGTGCGGGTCCGCCAGGCCATCGACATCGCCATCAACCGCGAGGCCATCCAGCAGGTCGTGATGCGCGGCCAGTCCGAGCCCGCGGGCGTGATCATGCCTCCGCCGGTCGCCGGCTGGACCCCGGAGCTCGACGAATACCCCGCCTACGACATCGAGGCGGCGCGTGCGCTGATGGCGGACGCCGGCTACGGCGACGGCTTCTCGGTGCAGCTCGACTGCCCCAACGACCGCTACGTCAACGACGAGGCGATCTGCCAGGCCGCCGTCGGGATGCTCGCCCAGATCGGCATCACCGTGAACCTCTCGGCCCTGCCGCGGGCGCAGCACTTCCCGCTGATCGCCAATGACGAGACGGACTTCTACCTGCTGGGCTGGGGCGTTCCGACCTACGATTCGGAATACGTCTTCAACTTCCTCTACCACACCAGGACCGAGGGCCGCGGCAGCTGGAACGGCACCGGCTACTCCAACCCCGAGATGGACGAGATGATCGTCTCGCTCGCCTCGGAGGTCGATCTCGCGGCGCGTGACCAGACCGTCGCGGACCTCTGGGAGATGGCCGAGGCCGAGACGATCTACATCCCGATCCACAACCAGATCCTCAACTGGGGCATCTCGGATGGCTGGGAGACCGTTGTGGACGCCGACGATTCGGTGAAGTTCAAGTACTTCGAAGCCGAATGACACAAGGGACGGACCGGGGCCGCATGCCTCCGGTCCGTCCGACCCCCGGCGCCTGGGATGCCGCGGGCCGGCGACACAGGCGCCAGTGACACGGGCGCCATCTACACGGGCGGCAGTTTCACGGGCGCCAGTGACGCGCGCGCGATTCCGTCATGCCCCCACTGTCACGTCCATGTGAGCGGCTTTCGCTCGCCAGGCGGGCGCAAATGCGTCAGCCTGTCGGGGGCACGAAGGGGGGTGTGAGATGCGCATCCTCCCGCACCGAGGGAGGATCACCTGATGACGAGACCCATGTTCGCCGTCGCCATGGCGGCGGCACTTGCCTTTCCTGCGGGCGCCGAGACGTTCCGCTGGGCCGGAACGACGGACCCCCAGACGATGGACCCGCACGCGGTCAGCTCGGCGCCGGTGCTGGGCTTTCTCAACAACGTCTACGAAGGCCTCGTCCGGCGCGGGCCCGACATGGCCATCGAGCCGTCGCTCGCCACCTCGTGGGAGCCGATCGGCGAGGGCGAGGGCTGGCGCTTCACGCTGCGCGAGGGCGTGACGTTCCACGACGGTGCGGAGTTCAGCGCCGAGGACGTCGTGTTCTCCTACGAGCGCGCCGCCTCCGAGGCGTCCGACGTGCGCAGCTGGTTCGCGCCCGTGTCCGAGGTCGTGGCGGTGGACGACTTCACCGTCGACATCATGACGACCTCGCCGCAGCCGCTGTTTCCCGACAGCATCGCGAACTGGATGATGCTGGACGCGGGCTGGGCCGGGGCGAACGCCGCCGAGCGCCCGTCGCGCGACACCGAGAATTTCGCCACGCGCAACGCCAACGGCACCGGCGCATTCCGCCTCGTGGAGCGTCAGCCCGACCTCCTGACCGTGCTGGAGCCCTTCGAGGGCTGGTGGGGCGAGGTCGAGCATGACGTCACGCGGGCCGAATTCACGCCGATCCAGAACTCGGCCACGGCGGTGGCGGCGCTGCTGTCGGGGGAGGTCGACCTGATCGAGCCAGTCCCGGTGCAGGACGCCGAGCGGGTCGACGCCAACGATGGCACGCGGGTGATCCGCGGCATCGAGAGCCGCGTCATCATGCTGGGCTTCGCTCATGACCACGAGACGCTGAGAAACGGGGCGGCGAACCCCTTTGCCGACGTGCGCGTCCGCCGCGCGGTGGCCCATGCGGTCAACGTCCCCGCGATCCTGCAGACGATCATGCGCGGCTCGGCCGAACCCGCCTCGCAGCTGGTCGCGGCCGGCACGAGTGGCTATTCGCCGGCGCATGACGCGCGCCCCGACCTCGACCTCGACGCGGCGCGCGCGCTGCTGGCCGAGGCGGGATACCCCGACGGTTTCGCCTTCGACTTCTCCTGCACCAACGACCGCTACCTCAACGACGAGCAGGTCTGCCAGGCGATCGTCGCGATGCTGGCGCAGGTGGGGATGACCGCGACGCTCGACGCGATGCCGGTGTCGAACTACTGGCCCGAGCTGCGCGCGGACAACTTCGACATGTATCTCCTGGGCTGGTCGCCCGGGACCTTCGACGCCGAGCACCCGATCCGCTTTCTCGTGCACACCGCCGGGGAGCGGCTCGGCACGTGGAACTTCGGCGGCTATTCCAGCGCGCGCATCGACGCGCTCCTGCCGGTGATGCAGTCCGAGATCGACCCCGTGGCGCGGCAGGCGGCGATGGAGGAGGCCGCGGGCATCATCCAGGACGACATGGTCTACGTCCCGCTCTACGTTCAGCCGCTTCTGTGGGGCGTGCGCGAGGGGGTCGAGGTGACGCAGCGGCCCGACAACTTCCTGATCCTGCGCTGGGTGCGGATGGAGTGACGGGAGGGCGCGGCGGAGGCCCCCTTGCGGGAGCCACCGCCGCGCCGGACCTGCGGCCTTGCGTATTTGGAGAAAGATGAAGGGGCGGGGACCATGGGCCTGATGATCGAAGGGACCTACCATGCGGAGGATCCGGGCCCGGACACGGTTCTGGACGGCGCGTTCCGCCGGGCGAAGTCTACCATCCGGCACCGGATCACGCGCGACGGGTCGAGCGGCTTTCCCGCCGAGGCCGGGCGCTATCACCTGCACGTGGCGTGGAACTGCCCCTGGGCGCACCGCACGCTGCTGGCGCGGGTGGAGAAGGGGCTGGAGGAGGCGATCGACGTCTCCTTCGCGCGGCCGAGGCGCACGGCGGACGGATGGGTCTTCGACCCGGAGGGGCCGTTTTGCGACAGGCTCAAGGGAGCGGCGGCGCTTCACGAGGTCTATGCCGCGGATGCCGATCCCTATACCGGGCGGGTGACGGTGCCGCTTCTGTGGGACCGGGTGCGCGACCGCGCGGTGTCGAACGAGAGCGCGGACATCGTGCGGATGCTGAACGACGCCTTCGACGGCCCCGACCTCGCGCCGCCCGATCTTCTGGGCGAGATCGAGGCGTGGAACGCGCGGATCTACCGCGATGTGAACAACGGCGTCTACCGCGCCGGTTTCGCCCGCACGCAGGAGGCCTACGACGTGGCGGTGCGGGAGGTCTTCGCGGCGCTCGACGAGATCGAGGCGGTGCTGGAGCGCCAGCCCTGGCTGTGCGGGACGCGGTTCACCGAAGCCGACCTGCGCCTCTTTCCGACGCTGGCGCGCTTCGACGTGGCCTACCACTACGCCTTCAAGTGCAACATCCGTCGGCTGACGGACTATCCCAACCTCTGGGACTACGCGCGGCGCATCCATCACCGGCCGGGCGTCGCGGCGACGGTGGACTTCGACATCTACAAGCAGGGATACTTTTCGCCCTCCGAGCTTCGGAATCCGCTCGGGATCGTGCCGGCGGGGCCGCGGATCGACTGGAGCCTGGGCGTTTGAGGCGCGCGGGGCCTTGGCGAAGCGTCAGGGCTTGACCCTTCGCGCGCTAACGTGCAGCACCCATCAATCCGCGCAAACGGGACGCAAGGCAGATGCTCAGCTACATCCTGAAACGGGTCTTCCAGTCGGTTCTGGTCCTGCTGGTCGTGGGCCTCGTGGCTTTCGCCATGTTCCGCTTCGTGGGCGACCCGGTCGACACGATGCTGGGGCAGGAGCGCACGATGGAGGACATCGAGCGCCTGCGCGAAAGCCTCGGCCTCAACAAGCCGTTCTTCGTGCAGTACTGGGATTTCCTCGTGCGCGCGGTGCAGGGGGATCTGGGGATCTCCTACCGGCAGGGACGGCCCGTGGCCGAGATCATCGCCGAGCGCCTGCCCGCGACGCTGGAGCTGGCCGCCGTCTCGGGGGCCTTCGCGCTGGTTTTCGGGATCGTCTTCGGCATCTTCACCGCGATCCGGCGCGACGGTTTCGCCGCGAACGCCATCATGTCGCTGTCGCTGGTGGGGGTCTCGCTGCCCACGTTCCTGATCGGGATCCTGCTGATCTACGTCTTCGCGGTCGAACTGTCTTGGCTGCCGAGCTTCGGGCGCGGCGAGGTCGTGCAGCTCGGCGGCTGGTCGACGGGTTTCCTGACGCGGTCCGGTCTGGTGGCGCTGATCCTGCCGTCGATCACGCTAGGGCTCTACCAGATGACGCTGATCATGCGGCTGGTGCGTTCGGAGATGCTGGAGGTCATGCGGCAGGACTACATCCGCTTCGCCCGCGCCCGCGGGTTGAAGGACCGGGCGATCCATTTCCGCCACGCGCTCAAGAACACGCTGGTGCCGGTGATCACGGTGACCGGCCTGCAGCTGGGATCGATCATCGCCTTCGCGATCATCACCGAGACCGTGTTCCAGTGGCCGGGGGTGGGTCTTCTGTTCATCAACGCGATCCAGTTCGTCGACATCCCCGTGATGGCGGCCTACCTGATGCTGATCTCGGTCATGTTCGTGGGCATCAACCTGGTCGTCGACCTTCTTTATGTCGCGATCGATCCGCGGCTGCGCGCAGACGGGAAAAGCTGATGTCCGACGCCCCCTACACCCCCGAGACCGAGCGCGCGCGCTCGCGGCTGATGATGGCCTGGGACAGCGACGTCGCGCATTCGTTCCGACGCTCGCCCGTGGCGCTCATCTCGACCGCGGTGACGCTTCTGCTGATCCTGTCGGCGGTCTTCGCGCCCCTGATCGCGCCGCACGATCCGTTCAACCCCGCCACGCTGAACCTGATGAACGGCTTCACCGCGCCGGGCGAGGCCAACATGTTCACCGGGGAGACCTTCCTGCTGGGCACCGACGACCAGGGGCGGGACGTGTTCTCGACCATCCTCTACGGGCTTCGGGTATCGCTGTTCGTGGGTTTCGCGGCGGTCGCCTTCGCGCTTGTGCTGGGCGTGACGCTGGGCCTGATCGCGGGCTACGTCGGCGGCTGGGTCGAGACGGTGATCATGCGGATCGCGGATGTCCAGCTGACCTTCCCCGCCATCCTCGTGGCGATGCTGATCTTCGGCGTGGCCAAGGGGATCACGCCGCCCGAGTACCGCAACGACGTGGCGATCTGGGTTCTGATCATCGCCATCGGCCTTTCGGACTGGGTCCAGTTCGCCCGCGTGGTGCGCGGCGCCACGCTGGTCGAGCGCTCGAAGGAATACGTGCAGGCCGCGCGCCTGATCGGGCGGTCGCCCTTCTCGATCATGCTGCGCCACATCCTGCCGAACGTGCTGTCGCCGGTTCTGGTCATCGCCACGATCTCGCTCGCGCTCGCCATCATCGCCGAGGCCACGCTGTCCTTCCTCGGGGTGGGCGCGCCGCCGACCGAGCCCTCGCTCGGCACGCTCATCCGGATCGGGCAGGGGTTCCTGTTCTCGGGCGAGTGGTGGATCCTGTTCTTCCCGGCGCTGACGCTTCTGGCGCTGGCCCTGTCGGTGAACCTTCTTGGCGACTGGCTGCGCGACGCGCTGAACCCGAGGCTGCGCTGATGTCCCTTCTCGAGATCGAAAACCTCACGGTCGAGTTTCCAACCCGGCGCGAGACCTTCGTGGCCGTCAAGGACGCCCACCTCACGGTCGAGCCCGGCCAGATCCACGGCCTCGTGGGCGAAAGCGGCGCGGGAAAGTCGACCATCGGCGCGGCCGTCATGGGTCTTCTGGAGCGGCCGGGGCGCATCGCGAACGGCATCATCCGCTTCCGCGGCGATGAGATCTCGGGCCTCGACGCCGAGGCCATGCAGGCGCTCAGGGGCCGCAGGATCTCGATGATCTTCCAGGACCCGCTGACCTCGCTGAACCCGCTTTTCACGGTCAGGCAGCAGCTGGTCGAGACGATCCAGGCGCATCTGAAACTGAGCGAGGCCGAGGCCGGAAAACGCGCGGTCGAGCTGATCGCAAGGGTCGGCATTCCCGATCCGGAGACGCGCGTGAACCAGTATCCGCACCAGTTCTCGGGCGGGATGCGCCAGCGGGTCGTCATCGCGCTCGCGCTCTGCTCGGAGCCCGACGTGATCATCGCCGACGAGCCTACGACCGCGCTCGACGTGTCGATCCAGGCGCAGATCCTCGACCTGATCAAGGAACTCGCGCGCGAGCGTCAGGTGGGCGTGATCCTGATCACCCACGACATGGGCGTGATCGCCGACACGACGGACGAGGTCACGGTCATGTATCGCGGCGAGGTCGTCGAAAGCGGGCCGACGGGCGACGTGCTGGGCCGCCCGCAGCACCCCTATACCAGGTCGCTCATCGCCGCGGTGCCGCGCCCGACGGTGAAGCTGAACCGCTTTCCGCTGATCTCCTATGGCGGGCGCGTGACCGAATTCCGCATCGAGGACCTCGCGCGGAGCTGGCCGATCGACACCTCCGAGCGCGGCAAGCCGCTGATCGAGGCCGAGGGCATCACCAAGCGGTTCGTGTCGAGCGGGGCGATCCTGCCGTCGCGGAGGGAGTACTTCACCGCCGTGGACGAGGCGCGCTTCGAGATCCGGCAGGGCGAGGTCTTCGGGCTGGTGGGCGAAAGCGGCTCGGGCAAGTCGACGATCGCACGTATGATCGCGGGTCTCTACCGCGTCGATGGGGGCGCGGTGCGCTACCGGGGGCAGGACGTGACGGCGGGCCGCAAGGGCGTGCCGGACTGGTATCGCCGCGAGATCCAGATGATCTTCCAGGATCCCTATTCCTCGCTCAATCCGCGGATGCGCGTGGATGCCATCGTGGCCGAGCCCGCGCGCCATCACGGCATCCTCGCGGGCGATGCGCTCAAGGCGCGGGTGGCCGAGCTGCTCGACCGCGTCGGTCTCGGCGCGGCGGCGGGCCTGAAGTATCCGCACGAGTTCTCCGGCGGCCAGCGGCAGCGCATCTCGATCGCGCGCGCGCTCGCCACGCAGCCGAAGTTCCTGATCTGCGACGAGCCGACGAGCGCGCTCGATGTGTCGATCCAGGCGCAGATCCTGAACATCCTCAAGGACCTGCAGGAACACCTGAACCTCACCATGCTGTTCATCAGCCATGATCTGCCGGTGGTGCGCCAGATGTGCGACCGGGTCGGAGTGATGAAGGACGGCAAGCTCGTCGAAGTGGCGGAGACGGAGACGCTGTTCGCCGATCCCCGGCACCCCTACACGCAGCACCTGCTGTCGCTTATGCCTCGGCTCGACGGCCTCAGCGACGAGGGCCTCGCCGTCGTCGCATGAGCCCGTCCGCCCGAGGCGCGGAAACGCTCACGCGGAGGGTCGGCCATGCGGGCAGGCGGTCGATCCTGCATGCTCCCAGGATACACCACGCGCGACAGGAGGCGGCCCCGCGCCCTGAAGTCGGGCGTCTCCGGCGCGCCGGGATCGGGGTCGGCGGCCTTGTCGCGCTCGGTGAAGCGCTCCCCCAGGACCGGCATCGCGCCGCCATGGGCCCGGACCCTGTTGCGCCCGTCGATCGCCCTCGGCGTCTGATCGAATTGAAAGCAGCCGCCGGCACGTTCCGAAAGCTGCATCGGATCGGGCGTCGGGATGTTCGGATGGTCGGCCAGCGGACCTTTATCTTGCGCCTCTCGCCCGCGGCAGCCGGCACAGGCCATCGGGTATCGCGTGCGTCCGGCCTGCGCGCCGAAAGAGAGCGCTCCGGCAATCGCAAGAACGACGGTCATCGAGCCGCCCCCTTTCGCCGGACAAACCCGTGGCCGGGAAATCTGGTCCCGAACCGCAGTTCTATGCCGTGCAATGAAATCGAGTCCGAACCGCTGTCCTGTCGCCGCCGCCCACCGCGCGCGCAAGGTGGCCGCGGCGACGCCCGACATGAGACCTACCCGAGCACCGAAAAGCTCGACTGCGCGTTGATCTCGCGCCTGCGCGAGAAGAACCCGGCGTCGATCTCGTGCCCGATCCGGTCGAGCCGGAATCTCAGCGGCTGCGCGTCATGGTCGTGGCCCGCCTCGCAATACGAGATCAGCGCGGCCATCAGCCGGCCCGCAACGGGCGCGTTCTTGTACTGGTTCCCGCTGGTCCCGCAGGCCATGTAGAACCCCGGCAGGCACGAGCGGTCGTAGATCGGGATCCAGTCGCTCGAGGCATCGTAAAGCTCGACCACCCCGCGCATCCGGCTGGGAATGCCCAGCGTGGGCACCCGCTGGGCATAGCGCAGCGCCTGGGTCGTCCACTGGTCGGTGAAGTCCGCGTTCCAGTCGCGGTCATCCACCCAGTCATGCGGGTCGCAGGCGGGATCCTCCGACCCGATCAGGATGTTGTTCCCCCGCGCGGGACGGCAATAGCAGGCGATGTCGCTGTCCGAGACGATGATGCCGTCCGTTTCGAAATCGAACCCCTCGGGCGCGGGGACATGCACCACCTCCTGGCGCAGCGGGCGCGTCCCGATGGTCATGTCGCCGGTGACGCCGGCCATCTCGTTGATCCTTCGGCTGGCGGGGCCGGCCACGTTGACGACGACGGGGGCGTGGATCTCGTCGCCATCCGCAAGCCGCACGCCCGCGACCCGGCCGCCCTGCGTCAGGATCTCCGCGACCTCCGCGTTGAACCGCAGGCGGGCGCCCGCCCTCCGCGCCGCGGCCGCGATGTTCTGTGCCGACAGGGCGGGATCGGTCACGTAGCCCGCCGTCGGCCAGAAGACGCCGCCCGAAAGCGTTCCGCCCGTGGGCTCGCCGAAGGCCGGGTCGTCCATCCGTTTCGCGGGGGCGAACCGCTCGAGACTGTAGATCGGCAGCCGCTCCGTGATCCGCGCCGCCGTCCATTCCTCGTAGGGACAGCCCAGCGTTTCGCTCATCTCGATGTGCCGCGCGAGCCGGCCATTGGCCTCGGTCTTCATCACCAGGCACCCGGTCTGCCTGAACTCCGCCAGGACCTCGTCCTGCGGCGCCCCGAGGTAGTCTCGCCACGCCGCCCAGTCGTGAAACCCCTCCCAGGCCATCGCGCATCCCTCGAGCGTAGAATAGTGCACCCGGACGATCGCGCAGGACCCCGCCGTCGATCCATGTCCGGCCGCCCCCTTCGCGTCGAGGCACAGGACATCCCGCCCGTCCCTGGCGAGTTCGTGGGCGACGGCCGCGCCGATGACGCCGGCTCCGATCACGATGGCATCCGCCGTTCCGGCCATGTCCGTTCTCCCTCGGCTCTGGACTGTCGCCTCAGCCTGCGGCGGCGCGGCCCGCGGCGCAAGCCTCTCGCGTCGCGGCCCCGGTCTTCATCTTTCCCCAAATACGCGCACGGGGGAGCGCGAGGGGGCAGGGCCCCCTC
>NZ_JARRSA010000048.1 GCF_029624655.1 Roseicyclus salinarum | reverse complement strand
CCCCCCCCCCCCGCGCACGGGTTTTCATTGGAGGAGGCTCCGTCATGGACGCCAGAACGATCACGGCCGGCCTGTCGGTCGCACCCCAGATCACGCCGCAGGACGTGCAGATCGCCGCAGACCGAGGGTTTCGCGCCATCATCTGCAACCGCCCCGACGGCGAAGGCATGGACCAGCCCAACTTCGACGAGATCGAAGCCGCCGCCGCCCGCATCGGGCTCGAGGCGCGCTATCTTCCGATCACCGCGGGCAAGGTCGGGGACGAGGACGCCGAGGCGTTCGGCCGGCTCCTGACCGAACTTCCCGGCCCCGTCCTCGCCTATTGCCGCACCGGAACGCGCTCGGCCACGCTGTGGTCGCTCGCCGTCGCGAAGGACAAGCCCGTGGCCGACATCCTCGCCGCCACGCAAGCGGCGGGCTACGACATGGGCGGCGTCGTGCGACGCATCGCAAATGGCGGCAAGACCCCGACCGACCGCGCCGACGCAAGCTTCGACGTCGTGATCGTGGGCGGCGGGGCGGCCGGCATCGCCGTCGCCGCATCGCTGCGCCACCGCAAGCCCGGCCTCGAGATGGCGATCATCGACCCCGCCGACATCCACTACTACCAGCCCGGCTGGACCATGGTGGGCGGCGGCATCTTCGAGGCGGCCTCGACTGCGCGCACGATGGGAAGCCTGATCCCCCGTGGCATGCACTGGATCAAGTCCGCTGTCGCGGCCTTCGAGCCGAAGGACAACGCCGTCATCCTCGATGGCTGCAGGGTGGTGAAATACAAGCGCCTCATCGTGGCGCCGGGCCTGAAGCTCGACTGGCACCGGATCGAGGGGCTGGTGGACACGCTCGGCCAGAACGGCGTGACCTCCAACTACCGCTACGACCTCGCCCCCTACACCTGGGAGCTGGTGCGCGGCCTCAAGAAGGGGCGCGCGATCTTCACCCAGCCCCCCATGCCGATCAAGTGCGCCGGCGCGCCGCAGAAGGCGCTCTACCTGTCGGGCGATCACTGGTACCGCCAGGGCGTGCTCGACGACATCCGGATCGATTTCATGAATGCGGGTGGGGCGCTCTTCGGCGTGAAGGACTACGTGCCGGCCCTGCAGGGCTACATGAACCGCTACCGCGCCGAGTTGAATTTCTTCCACAACCTCGTGGCCGTCGACGGCCCGGCGAAGAAGGCCTGGTTAGAGGTGAAGGCGCCCGAGACGGCGCCGCGAACAGTGGAAGTCGAGTTCGACATGCTCCACGTCGTGCCGCCGCAGACGGCGCCCGACTTCGTCCGCGTCTCGCCGCTCGCCGACGCCGCCGGATGGGTCGACGTCGATCCGGCGACGCTGCGCCACGCGACATGGGAGAACATCTGGTCGCTCGGCGACGCGATGAACGCCCCCAACGCCAAGACGGCGGCCGCCGCACGGATGCAGGCGCCCATCGTGGCCGAGAACGTGGCCGACGACATCGACGGACGCTCGCCCACGGCGATCTACAACGGCTACGGCTCCTGCCCGCTGACGGTTGAGAAGGGCACGATCGTGCTGGCCGAGTTCGGCTATGGCGGAACGCTGCTGCCGTCCTTCCCGAAATGGATGATCGACGGAACGAAGCCGACGCGCGCCGCGTGGTTCCTCAAGGAACAGATCCTGCCGCCCTTCTACTGGAAGGCGATGCTGCGCGGGAAGGAGTGGATGGTGAAACCCGAGAAGGTCACCGTCCGCTGAACGGGATGACGGGCGGCCCGCGACCGGGCCGCCCCAACACGAGAAAGACAAGGCCATGATCGAGAAACTCCGCGCCTACGTCCCTGTCCTCGAATGGGGTCCCGCCTACACCCGCGACGCGCTCCAGAACGACCTGATCGCCGCGGTGATCGTCACGATCATGCTGATCCCGCAGTCGCTGGCCTACGCGCTGCTCGCGGGCCTTCCGCCCGAGGCCGGGCTCTATGCCTCCATCGCGCCGATCATGCTCTATGCCATCTTCGGGACGTCTCGCGCGCTGGCGGTGGGCCCCGTGGCCGTCGTCTCGCTGATGACTGCGGCGGCGGTGGGACAGGTCGCGGACCAGGGCACCGCGGGCTATGCCGTCGCGGCCCTGACGCTCGCCGTCCTGTCGGGCGGCATCCTCCTGGCGATGGGGCTCTTCCGGCTGGGCTTCGTGGCGAACTTCCTCTCGCACCCGGTCATCGCGGGCTTCATCACGGCCTCCGGCGTCCTGATCGCCGCGAGCCAGCTGAAGCACATCCTCGGCATCCAGGCCGAGGGACACACGCTGATCGAGATCGTCGCGTCGCTGGTGGCGCACCTGCCCGACACCAACCCCGTCACGCTCGTCATCGGCGTCGCCGCGACGGCGTTCCTGTTCTGGGTGCGCAAGGGGCTGAAGAAGGCCCTGCTCGGCCTCGGGCTCGGCGCGCGCCTCGCCGACATCACCCAGAAGGCAGGCCCGGTCGCAGCCGTGGTCGTGACCACCCTCGCCGTCTGGGCCTTCGGCCTCGCCGACGGCGCGGGCGTCGCGATCGTGGGCGAGGTGCCGCAGTCGCTGCCGCCGCTCACGATGCCGGACATGTCGCTCGACCTGGTGTCGGCGCTGTTCGTGCCCGCGCTCCTGATCTCGGTCATCGGGTTCGTCGAGTCGATCTCTGTCGCGCAGACGCTGGCGGCCAAGAAGCGCCAGCGCATCGATCCCGACCAGGAACTGATCGGCCTCGGCGCGGCCAACATCGGCGCGGGCTTCACCGGCGGCTACCCGGTGACCGGCGGCTTCGCGCGCTCGGTCGTGAACTTCGACGCGGGCGCCGAGACGCCGGCGGCCGGCGCCTATACCGCCGTCGGCCTCGCCATCGCGGCGCTGGCCCTCACCCCGCTGATCTTCTTCCTGCCCAAGGCGACGCTTGCCGCGACCATCATCGTGGCCGTCCTCAGCCTCGTGGACTTCTCGATCCTGCGGAAGACATGGACCTACGCGCGGGCCGACTTCGTGGCGGTGGCGGCGACGATCCTCCTGACGCTCGGCGCGGGCGTCGAGGTGGGCGTGTCGGCGGGCGTGCTTCTGTCGATCGCGCTCCACCTCTACAAGACGTCGCGGCCGCACGTCGCCGAGGTCGGCCTCGTGCCCGGAACCCAGCACTTCCGCAACATCCTGCGCCACGACGTCAGGACGGACCCCGCCGTGGTGACGCTGCGCATCGACGAGTCGCTCTACTTCGCCAACGCCCGCTTCCTGGAGGACCTCGTGCAGGACCGCGTGACCGCCGACAGCCCGGTGAAACACGTCGTCCTGATGTGCTCGGCGGTCAACGAGATCGACACCTCCGCACTCGAAAGCCTCGAGGCGGTGAACGAACGGCTGCGCTCCATGGGCGTCAAGCTGCACCTCTCCGAGGTGAAGGGGCCCGTGACCGACCGGCTCAAGCGCTCGCATTTCCTCGACGAGCTGACGGGCCAGGTCTTCCTGTCGCAATACGACGCGTGGACCGCGCTGTCGGGGCGGACGCCCGGCCCGACCCTGAAGGCCGCGCAGTGAGGGGCGCGCGCGCCGCAAGGGGCCTTGCGCCCCGGCGCGCGCGCCGCCACGCTGCCGCCCGAAAGCGGAGGATGCGACATGCCACAGCCCGAACACGTCTCGATCTACGACCTGCCCGACCCGGCCGACCTCGACGACGAGACACGGGCCTACTTCGAGATCTGCGTCGAGAAGCTTGGCATGGTTCCCCACGTCCTGCGCACCTTCTCGTTCAACCAGGACAAGCTGCGCGCCTTCTCGCAATACTACAACACGCTGATGCTGGCGCCTTCGCGCCTGTCGAAGCTCGAGCGCGAGATGGTGGCCGTCGTGGTGTCCTCGGCCAACCGCTGCTTCTACTGCCTCGTGGCGCATGGGCAGGCGGTGCGGCGGCTGTCGGGGGATCCGCAACTGGGCGAGATGCTGGTGATGAACTACCGCGTGGCCGACCTTTCGGAGCGGCAACGTGCGATGCTCGACTTCGCGTGGAAGCTGACGACCGCGCCCGCCGAGATCGTCGAGGCCGACCGCGAGGCGCTCAGGGCCGCAGGGCTCGGACAGGACGAGATCTTCGACCTCGCCGACGTGATCGGCTTCTTCAACATGTCCAACCGCTTCGCGATCGCGTCCGACATGATGCCGAACGCGGAATATCACGCCATGGACAGGGACGCGGGCTGAGGCGGGCGCCTCACTCCGCCAGACGCTGCGCGGCGCCGAGGGTCATCGGGCCGACCTGCGCGTCGAGCGCCCCCTGGTACAGTCCCCGCTCCTGCAGGATGCGCTGGAAGGCGAGCGCCGTCTCCGGGTCCCAGCGCGGCACCGCGCCGTTCAAGGTGCCGCGCATGGCGGTTGGATCGACCTCGCCCGTCTCCAGGGCGCGCACGTAGGTCTCCGCCGCGCGCTGGGGGTCGCGGGCCGTGCCGATGCCCTGCTCGATCAGGAACGCCTTGAGCGCGAGAGCCCGCGCGTCGCCCCGCGTCGCGAGGAAGTCCACCCAGCGATACCGCGCCGCCGCGTTGGGCGGCAGGCCGGGCGCGCCCTCGGCATAGAGTTCGGCCAGCTCCATCGCGGCCTCGGTGTTGCCCGCCCGCGCCGCGCCCGCAAGAAGCGGGACGGCGGCGCGCGCGTCGGGCAGCCCCAGGTCGCCGAGCGCGTCGTCCGCGACCCCCTCGCCGCTCAGGTAGGTCTGCGCCAGCCGGTATTGCGCGAAATGGTAGCCTTCGTCGGCAGCCTGCCGCATCAGCGAGATCATCCGCCCGGGGTCGCGCGGAACGCCGCGGCCGAGGCGGTGCATCATGCCGAGCGTCGCGGCGGCGGCGGGATCGCCCGCCAGCACGGCCTCCTCGTAAAGCTCGACCGCGCGGCCCACGTCCTCGCGGACAGGGCGAATGCCGAAATTGTAGTAATCGCCCAGCCGCGTGAGGGCCGGCGCCACACCGGCCGCGGCCGCGCGCTCGTAGAGCCTGATGGCCTGCCGATGCTCGCCCGTGGCCTGCGCAATGGTCGCCACGTGATAGAGCGCGGCCCCCGCGTCGGGCAGGTCGCGCTCGGCGGCCGTGCAGTCGTCGCGCGCCTCGGCAAGCGCGCGGAACGCGGCGCGCTGCGCCTCCTCCGATATGGGGACCTCGGCCGTGGGCGCGCCCGCGATGGCCACGCACCGCTCCAACGCGGCCTCGGCGGCAAGGCGGGCTTCCTCTGCCGCCAACCGCGCCGCTTCCTCCTCCGCCGCAACCCGTGCGGCTTCCTCGGCTGCCAGCCGTGCAGCTTCCTCCTCCGCCGCAACCCGTGCGGCTTCCTCTGCCGCAACTCGCGCCGCTTCCTCCGCCGCAACCCGTGCGGCTTCCTCGGCCGCCAGCCGTGCAGCTTCCTCCTCCGCAACCCGCGCCGCTTCCTCGGCTGCAACTCGCGCCGCTTCCTGGGCCGCAACCCGTGCGGCTTCCTCTGCCGCCAGCCGCGCAGCCTCCTCCTCCGCCGCAACCCGTGCGGCTTCCTCGGCCGCCAGCCGTGCAGCTTCCTCCTCCGCCGCAACCCGTGCCGCTTCCTCTGCCGCCAACCGCGCAGCTTCCTCCTCCGCCGCAAGCCGCTCGGCTTCCTCTGCCGTCAGCCGCGCGGCTTCCTCCTCCGCCGCGACCCGTTCGGCCTCCTCGGCGTTCGGCGACGGCGGCTCGGCCGCGTCTTCGGCCTGCGCCACTGCCAGCGCAGCCATCCCGCCGTTCTCCTCGGCCGCCTGGCGCGCGGCGATCGCGGCCGAGAGCGCGGCGATGGCCTCGTGGGCGGCCTGCCGAGCGGTCTCGGCCTCCGCCGCCAGCCGCGCCGCCTCGGCTTCCGCTGTTTGTCGCGCCGCGTCCGCGGCATCGGCCGCCTGCCAGGCCGCCTGCGCGACGCGGCGCGCCTCGGCCTCGTCCAGCCGCAGCCGGTCGAGGTCCTCCGCGCCCGCCACGGGCTCCTGCGCGCGGGCCGACATGGGCACGAGGGCCGGCACCGACAGGATCAGAACCGCCGATACCATCAGGGGCAGGATGCGTCCGCTTCGAGACACTTCGGTTTCCTCGTCAAAAAAACGGCACATTACCGGACGATAGCCGCGCCCCATGCCCATGTCGAGACCGCCGAAGCTCAGAAAGGACTGGCCTTCGGCCGTGTGAGATTGCAGTCTCGGGCGGCGTTGAAATGCCCATGAAAACCCAGCCAGGTCGAACTTCGAATGCCCCCCGTTCTGCCCATCGCCGACGATGACTGCAGCCACGCGGGCGCCGCGCCCGAAGCGGGGCGCGTGCTTGCCGTGGACCTCGACGGGACGCTGGTGCGGACGGACATGCTGCACGAGACGCTCTGGGGGGCCCTGTCGGCCCGCAATCTCGCGCTGAGCGATGCCCTTCGCGCCCTGTCGCGAGGCCCCGCGGCGCTGAAGGCGGCCCTTGCGGACCGCGTGACCGTGGACCCCGCCTCGCTGCCCTACGACGCGCGCGTCCTTGCCCGCATCGAGGCCTGGCGCGCGGCGGGCGGGCGCGTCGCGCTGGTGACGGCGTCCGACGCCCGCGTCGCGGCCTCGGTCGCAGCGCATCTGGGGATCTTCGACGCGGTCCACGGCTCGACGCCGGAACGCAACCTCAAGGGTCGGGCGAAGGCCGATCTCCTCGTCTCGGAATACGGCGCAGGCGGCTTCGCCTATATCGGGGACAGCACGGCCGACCTTCCCGTCTGGGCGCAGGCGGACGAGGCGATCGCCATCGAAGGGGCGTCGGGCCTCAGGGGCGCCGTGGACGCGCGGGGCCGGCCGGCCGAGCGCATAACGTCCGAGGGGGGCGATCTGCGCGCGCTCGTGCGCACCCTCCGCCCGCATCAATGGCTGAAGAACCTGCTGGTCTTCGTGCCCATACTGGCCGATCCCAGCCATGGCGGATGGCTGTTCACCTGGGTCCTGGCCGCGTTCTTCGCGATGAGCTTCGCGGCCTCTGCGGGCTATGTCATCAACGACCTGCTCGATCTCGCCGACGACCGCAGCCACCCGCGCAAGCGCAACCGCCCCTTCGCCTCCGGCGCGCTGTCGGCGGCGACGGGCACATGGCTCGCGCCCGCGCTCCTGATCCTCTCGCTCGGCGTGGCGGCGATGATCTCGCTCAAGCTTGTGGCCGTCGTCGTCGCCTATTTCCTGCTGACGATGTCCTATTCGCTCAGCCTGAAGCGTCACGCGGTCATCGACATCTGCACGCTTGCCGCGCTCTACACGATCCGCATCGTGGCTGGCGGCGTGGCCATCGGCGTCAGCCTTTCGGTCTGGCTTCTGGCGTTCTCGATGTTCGTCTTCTTCTCGCTCGCGGCCGCCAAGCGGCTGGGCGAGCTGTCGGACGCGGACGCGGCCGGACGCACGATCAGCCGGCGCGGCTACACCGTCGACGACAGGCGCATCCTCAGCCAGATGGCGATCTCGGCGGGCTATATCGGCGTTCTGGTCCTCGCGCTCTACATCGACGAACCCTATGTGCAGGAACGCTTCGGCGCGCACCGCATGTTCTGGGGGGTCTGCGCGCTGCTGATCTTCTGGATCAGCCGCCTCGTTCTCGTCGCCAACCGGGGCGAGATGGACGACGATCCGCTCATCTGGTCCTTCACCGACGGCGTAAGCAGGCTGACCGTCGCGGCGATCGCGGCGCTCATGGCCATCGCGGTGCTGTGGTGAGGCGAAGCACCCTCATACTGCGCTACACGGGCTTTGCCGTGCTGGCCGTGCTCGCCAACCTCGCGACGCAACGGCTGGTGCTGGCGGGCGCGGGCGAGATCGGCGGCAGGCGTCTGGTCGCGGCCATGGCGGCGGGCACGCTGGTGGGCCTCGTGGTCAAGTACTTGCTCGACAAGCGCTGGATCTTCTTCGACGCGACGCGCGGCGCGCGGGCGCAAGGCGTGCAGTTCCTGCTCTATTCGCTGATGGGCGTCGCCACGACGGCCATCTTCTGGGTCACCGAGACGGCGTTCTGGCTGGTCTGGCAGACGGACCTCGCGCGCGAGACCGGCGCGGTGCTGGGCCTGACGGTGGGATATGTCACGAAATACGCGCTGGACAGGCGGTTCGTCTTCCGCGCGGCACGCAAGGCTGAGGGGGGTGCGGCATGACGCGGCTTTCGGGATGGGGGCGGACGCCGGTGGCCGAGTGCCGCCAGCGCACCGCGCGCAACCAGGCCGATGTCGCGCGCGCCGTCGCCGAGGGGCCGCTGATCGCGCGCGGCAACGGCCGCTCCTACGGCGACCCCGCCATGAGCCCCGGCCTGACCCTCTCGATGAGGGGGATGGACAGGTTCCTGTCCTTCGACGCCGACAGCGGCACGCTGGTGGCCGAGGCGGGCGTTCTTCTGGCCGACATCATAGACACCTTCCTGCCGCGCGGATGGTTCCCGCTGGTGACGCCGGGCACGAAGTTCGTCAGCCTCGGCGGCGCGATCGCCGCGGACGTCCACGGCAAGAACCACCACCGGGACGGCAGCTTCCGCACCTGCGTGAACTGGATCGACGCGATGGGCGCGGATGGCGAGGTGCGGCGCATCTCGCGCGGGGACAACGCGCAGGACTTCGAGGCCGTCTGCGGCGCGATGGGCCTGTCGGGCGTCATCCTGCGCGCCGAGATCCGGCTCAGGCCCGTCGAAAGCGCGTGGATCATGCAGGAGACGATCCCCGCCCCCACGCTCGAGGCCGCGATCGACACCTTCGAGGAGCGGCTCGACGCGCTCTATTCCGTGGCATGGATCGACTGCACCAGCCGTCCCCCGGGGCTTGGCCGCAGCCTCGTCATGCTGGGGCGGCACGCGACCGTCGACGAGTTGCCGCGCGACCGGCGGCGCAAGCCGTTCGAGGTGCCGGGACGGCGCGGCCTCAAGGTGCCGATCGACTTCCCCGGCTTCGCGCTGAACCGCTACAGCGTGCACCTGTTCAACGAACTCTACTATCGCATGGGCCGGCGCAAGGCGGGCGAAACCCTCGTGGACTGGGACAGCTACTTCTACCCCCTCGACGCGATCGGCGACTGGAACCGCATCTACGGGCGCCGGGGCTTCTACCAGTTCCAGTGCGTCCTGCCGCTCGACGGCGCGCGCGCGGGGCTCACGCGGATGCTCGACGACATCTCGCGCACCGGCCTCAGCAGCTTCCTGAGCGTCCTGAAACGCTTCGGCGCGGACGAAAGCCGCCTCTCCTTCCCGTCGGAAGGCTACACGCTCGCCCTCGACTTCCCCGCGAACGACCGTAGCCGCGCCCTGCTGGAGCGCCTCGACGCGATCGCGCTCGATCACGGCGGGCGCTTCTACCTCGCCAAGGACGCCCGGATGAGCGCGGAGACCGCAATCTCCGCCGATCCGCGCCTCGCGGAATTCCGCGACCTGCGCCGCGACCGGGGCTGGTCGGAGCGCTTCGTTTCCCTGCAATCCGAAAGGCTAGGCCTGTGAACAAACCCGTCCTCATCCTCGGCGCGGCCTCGGGCATGGCGCGCGCGATCGCGCGGGCCTTTGCGGCCGGGGGGCACGACATCATGCTCGCCGCGCGCAACGTCTCGCGGCTCGAGGACGACCGCGCCGACCTTGCGACGCGCCACGGCGTGGAGGTCACGCTGCACGAATTCGACGCGCTCGCCCTCGAGACGCTCGGGGATTTCGTCGCCGGCCTGCCCGAGCTGCCGCACGTCGCCGTGTCGGCCATCGGCGCGATGGGCACGCAGCAGGAGAATGCGGCAGACCCCACGGCCGGCGCCATGGTCATGCGCGCGAACTTCGAGGGGCCGGCCGCGATCCTCGCGCACCTCGCCAACGCGATGGAGGCGCGCGGGTCCGGCACGCTCGTCGGGATCTCGTCGGTCGCGGGCGAGCGGGGGCGTTCCTCGAACTACGTCTACGGCTCTGCCAAGGCGGGGTTCACGGCCTTCCTGTCGGGCCTGCGAAACAGGCTGGCGAAGAAGGGCGTGCACGTCGTGACGGTCCTTCCCGGCTTCGTCGCCACGGCGATGACCGAGGGCATGGACCTGCCAGAACGCCTGACCGCCCAGCCCGAAGAGGTCGGCGCGGCCGTGTTGAAGGCGGTCAGGACGGGCCGGAACGTCATCCATGTCCGGCCGATCTGGCGAATCGTCATGATGGTGATCAAGTCGATCCCCGAGCCGGTCTTCAAGAAGACCAGCATCTGAGCGCGGGCCGCCGCCGCGACGCCTCCCTCGGACGCGATTCCGGCGCGAAAGCGCGCGACAAGCCCGATCGGCAGGCGGGAATCCGCCAAGTGGCGGAGGGACGCGCGAAATCGCCGGGGCGATTGTTGTGAAGTTAAGATTTTATGCGTAACGCCGACAGTCATGAAAGGGTCGATTTACGCACCTCTCGCGGCGCGTCTCAGGGACAGATCCGGCACTCGCCTCTACTCGCTCGATACGGTCATCGCCACGGTGGCCGTGTCTTCGGTGGTGTCCGCCCTCGCGAGCTTCGTCGTCGTGTCCAACGTCTATGAGGCGATCCACGGCAAGCCGGGAGCCGCCGTCGTGTACCGGACCGCCACCGCGGACGAGGCCGTGCAGGCGCCTGCGCGCCGCCTTCCCGTCGTGGAACAGGCGTCCGGCCTCGGCATCCTGTCGCGCTTCCCCGACCAGGGCCCGTCGTCGCGGCAGCCCGCACGCCCCGACGACATCGGCGTGACCTTCGCGGCCCTGCCGCACATCTCTCAGCCGCTTGGCCGGGATGCGTCGGCCGAGATCGCGGTCGCCCCGCCGTCCGGCCCCCTCCCAGCCCGGCGCGCCGGGCCCGAGATCGCCTTCGATCTGCGCACGCCGCTTGCCCGTCCCGACGGTGTCGGTCCGCGCGCCACGCCCGAGGCCGAGACCGCTGCAAGCGCCGCCCTCGTCAGCGTCAGCCCCCGGCCGGCAAACCGGCCCGGCACCATCGTGGCCATGGCTGCCCGCCGACAGGACGCCGCGCGCGCCGAAGCGCCGGAGGCGGCGCTTGCGCCTGCGCGCCTCGGGGCCGGTCCCGACCGCGGTGGCCTCGTCCAGCCGCGCGCGGGCCGCAACCCCTGTTCCGCCCGCATGGCCCGCGGGATCCCGCGCCGTCCGGGAAGCGCCGCGGGCGGCTCTGCCGTCATGGCGAGCCTCGGAAACGGCTCGGGCTCGGGGCGCGACAACGCCATCGTGAACGAGGCGCTTCGCGGCAACGTGCCGGACTACCTGCGCGGCCTGCAGCCCGTCCGCTTCACCGGAACCGTGGGCGGACGCCAGACCGAGGTCGTGGTCTGCGTGACGCCCGACTACCTTGCCGTGGGTTCGGACCGCGACCATGTGCGGGTGCCCCTTGGCCTGCCCGCCGCGCTGCGTGTCGCGGACGCCTTCGACATGATGCTGCCCACCACGCGCATGGTGGACGCGATCTACGCGCAGGCCCAGTTGCGCATGGCGCCGCGGCCCATGTCGCCCGGCCCGCAGATGTCCTCGACCGACTATTTCCTGCGCCACGACGCCACGCTCGATGCGCAGTTCGCGGATGCCGGCGGCCGTCAGGGCCTTCTGGTCGCGGGCCACAAGAAGGACCTCGTGATCGCCAACCGCCTCAGCAGCAATCGCGGCCGCGTCGCGATCTATGGCTGGCATCGCGGCAATGGCGACCCGATCCAGCCGCTCTCGACGGTGCATGGCGAATACTACGCCGATTACAGCCACGGGATCAGGCTGGTCAGCCGCACCGCCTACCTCGACGGCCGGGCGGTCGACCTGCGCGCCCTTCTGACCGATGGTGGCTACGCGGGCCTTCTCAACAACGACGGGCCGCTCAGTTCGGCCACGATCCAGCTCGCGTCGCTTTAGGCGCGGGCCGTTCCGCGTTCGGCAAACGGACACGGCGGCACCTTGCGATGCCGCCGTGCCCCGTCTTTCCCGTCCCGCTCAGATGTCGCGGAAGCAGCGGAAGCCGAGATGGTAGTTGCGGTGGCTCGCCTCCGACATCACGCGGCTGCCGTGCCAGAACGGTGCGCGCCAGCGGGCCCAATGCTCGTGCGCGCGGATCGTGTCCCAGATGAACCACGAGCCCTTCATCTCGGTCACGCCAAGCGTGCTCGAGCCGCGGCTGGCCATCTGGTCCTCCGACAGCGGCAGGTTCATGTGCTCGGCCGCGTTGCCGTCGATGTCGTAGACGCCCAGGGGGCTGCGGCATTCGGGGAAGGAGCCGGCCGGATAGGTGTTCGAGCCGCAGCCCGTGAAGCTGCCGCCGTTGCACGAGCCGTTCTTGAAGCTGCCCGTGGCGCAGACGCCGGCCCGCCATGAGCCGATCGAGTAGGTGCCCGCGGTCGAGGCGTAGCGGTTGTTGTGCCACGACCGCATCGTGCTGACGGCGGCCGAGCCTCCCATGCCGCGGATCATGTCGAAGGGATAGTCGGGCGGCAGAAGCTGTCCGGCCGCGGCGCCTTCCCATTCATGCGCATCGCCCATCCGCTTGCCCTCGGCCGCGCAAAGCTGTGCAGCCTCGCTCGCGCGGACCCAGACCACGGGATAGACCATGGGGATGTTGGGCCATTCGAACATGTCCGCGCAGACGGTCGCGTCCGACGGACTTTGCGTGGCGGGATCGTAAAGCGGCACCATGTAGCGCTCGCCGCAGATGCGCTCGTACTGCCGGTTGCGGTAGCTTTCCTGCACCTGCGACACCGACCCGCCAAGCCGCGATGCGGCTTCCTCGGGGCTGAGGGGGTGGCGCGTGACGGCGGGGTTGCCCTGCCCCATCCAGCCGTTGGGCGAATTCGCGAAGATCTGACGGATGCGGCTGATCTCCGAGCCCGAGACGCCGCGCACCTCCTGCATCTGGCGGAACATGATCTCGTTGTTCTGCGCAAGCGACTGCGCCGCGGCGCCGCCTCCGGCGCCAAGCGCGAGCAAGCCGGCAGCAAGCGCCGTCCTGCCCAAGCCCATCAGGTCCATCCCCATCAGTCCCTCCGTACAAGATAGAAGAAGTCACGATTGTCGGGCGCGCTGACGAAGCGCGGAATGCGGGTGCCGCGGCTGCCGCGCACGTCGACGGCGGCCATTCCCGAGATGAGGTGCTGCGCCTCGATCTCGTCGCCGTCGTGCTGGTAGAGCGCCATGTAGGTCAGCTCCTGGCTGTTCATGTCCAGAAGCATGGCGTAGTCGCACTGGTAGGCCTGGAAGGTGCGCGCCATGGCCGAGGGCGTCCCGCTGGAGAAGTAGGCGTAGATCAGGAACTGGCGACCCGCCACGCTGCGCAGGCAGGCGCCAGCGCGGAGCGTGCGCAGGTTGGCCTCCGCCGAGCCCGACCAGTTGCCCCCGCCCCATGACGTCACCCGGTCCGCCGGCACGCCGTCCTCGAGCAGGGCGACGCCGTTCTGACGCGCCATGACGAGGCCTGGGAGCAGGTCCATGTGCGCCTCGCTCCAGGTTTCCATGCGCACCTCGCCGTCGGCCGTGAGATAGAGCGTGGCGAGGTTCGGCCAGAGCCGCGAGAGCATGACGCCCTGCTGCACGAAACCGTAGTGGTGGCCGAAGTTGAAGGTCGCGTAGTCGCCGAAGCGCCAGGCGCCGTGGTCGCGCTTGAAGCCTCCGGTGAAGGCGGCGGCGACGTCCTCCACAAGCGACGGGGACAGCGTGCCGTTCAGCACCAGCGGATCGGGCCGAGAAAACCCGTCGGGTCCCGCCCCGCGATGCCGGTTCGAGGGACGCGAGGACCAGCCGAGGCTGGGGTGATCGGTGCCCAGTTCGTAGCCGATGTCGAACTGCGACATGTCGAAGGCCACAAGGTAGACGTCGGCCGAGCTTTCCACCCCGTCGAGCCGGTTCGCGCCCGGCACCGCGAAGACGGATTGGGCGATCATGCCCGGCTGCATCACCGAGGCGTAGATGCCGGGGGCGCCGTCCACCTCGTACCACGCGCCGGCCTGCATCCCGGCCTCGGCGCCGATCAGATCGAAGCCCATCGCGGGCCGCATCGCCGGCGCGCGGTCAAGAAGGGCCGCGCCCAGCAACTCTACGCCGCTGACCTCCTCCTCCGCCACGAGTTCCTCGGAGGAGACCATGAAGGCGTCCTCGTAGAAGGCGCCCTTGATCAGGTTCACGATCGAATCGCCGAAGACAACATTGTCGCGCAGGAAGTCCGACACGGCCTCGCGCGTGGTGCGGTTCCCGCGCACCGGATTGCGCAGGAACAGGCTCCAGTCGCAGACGGGCGCGTAAGGGAGATCGGTCGCCCGCGCCTCGGCCAGGTCGCCCTCCCAGGGGGCGCAGAGGATCACGTCGCCGGTGTCGTCGGCGACACGCAGCACGGGCGCGCCGTCCTCTTCGGCCAGAGAGACCTGCCAGATCTCGCGGTCGGCGTTCTCCAGGTGGTAGGAGGCGCGGCCGCCGCCGGGCGGCTCCACGTCGAGGACGAACCACGCGTTGACGTAGGGGTTGAGCGAGGTCAGCCGATAGGTCGTGCCGTCGGGGGCGGTGGCTTCCTGCGCGTTCCGCCAGGGCTGGAGCGCCTCGATCGAGCCGGGGACGGGCGAGGTGAAGACCTCCATCCGGGCCGCCACCTCGGCCTGCGAGGGGGGGGCGATGCCTTGCGCGGCGAGGGCGGCGGGAAACAGGATGGCGGCCGCAGCAGCGCCCATCAAACCATTGAAACGACAAGGTTGCGGCAAGGAACGCTCCATCTTGCTCTGGAAACGGGGATCTGACGCAGTCTGTCTGACGGACCGGTGCGGAGAATTTCTGTCCGAATTGTTGCAACAACTCGTCAATCGAAGCAACGGCGGGCTGGGCGCAGTTGACACGTTTCAAATCGAATTGTTCGCAACGCGCCCCGGCACTCGCGCCGAGGCCGGCGCGGCGCGAAGGCCGGCGCGCCGGGCGCTCAGCCCTCGGGGCCGAAGCCGCGCTCGAAGAAGCGCAGCCAGTTTCCGCCCATGATCGCCTCGATCTCGCCGGCGTCGAACCCGACCGCCGACAGCCCCTCG
>NZ_JARRSA010000047.1 GCF_029624655.1 Roseicyclus salinarum | reverse complement strand
GGTGCGCACCTCGCCCACCGTGATCGACATCGCGTTCAGTTCCGGGTCGTGGACGTCGCCGCGCTGCAACACGCCCGACAGCGTCCTGCGGATAAGTTCGCCCACCCGAAGCTGCCGCTGCGAGGGTCCCGCGCCGTCATGGTGCCTGTTCTTCGCCATCTGCCCATCCACTCCTTGGCACCGGAGGTAAGTCATGGATGCGCCGCCCGCAAGCGACCGCTTCCCCGCACGGCGTCCATCCGCTAGGAGCGGACGGGATCGCAAGCGACGGAGGCGGAGATGACAGGGCGCGTTGGAATGGCCGTCATGGGGGCGTCGGGCCGCATGGGCCGGATGCTGATCGACACGATCCTCGACAGCGACCGGGCCGAGCTTGTCGGCGTCACCGTGCGCCCCGGACACGACTGGGCCGGCCGCGACCTCGGCGAGGCGCTCGGGCGGGGGCGCATGGGCGTGCCGGTCCACGACGACCCCCTCGACGTGATCGTGAAGGCGCAGGCGGTGATCGACTTCACCACGCCCGAGGCGACGCTGGCCCATGCGCAACTGACCGCTCAGGCGCGCGCGGTCCACGTGATCGGCACCACCGGGCTGTCGCGGGACGACATCGCCGCGCTCGACGCCGCGGCGCGTCACGCGACCATCGTGCGCGACGGAAACATGAGCCTCGGGGTGAACCTGCTGACGCGCCTCGCGCAGCAGGTGGCCGCGTCGCTCGATACCGAGTTCGACATCGAGATCGTCGAGAAGCACCACCGCCACAAGGTCGACGCGCCCTCGGGCACGGCGCTGATGCTCGGCGAGGCGGCGGCGGCGGGGCGCGGCGTCACGCTCGACGAGGTGTCCGAGCGCGGGCGCGACGGGATCACCGGGCCGAGGGCCGAGGGCGCCATCGGCTTCGCCGCGGTCCGGGGCGGCGATATCGTGGGCGAGCACGAGGTGATCTTCGCCGGGCCGGGCGAACGGATCGTGCTGGGGCACATCGCGACCGACCGGGGCATCTTCGCGCGCGGCGCGCTGAAGGCCGCGCTATGGGGACAGGGCAAGGCGCCGGGCCATTACTCGATGGCGAGCGTCCTCGGCCTCGGCTGAGGCAATCGCGGCGGCGCTATTGATCGTCTCGCCGCGCCGCCTAGCTTTCGCGACGGAACGCCGCAGCAGCAATCGGGTCGGAAAATGGTTCGTCATGCCCTCAAGGCGCCGGCGCTGGCCGCCGGTCTCACCGCCTTTCTCCTGAGCGCGGGAGAGGGCGCCGCCGAGGAGTTCGATCAGGTCTCGTCGCGCGACACCTTCGTGTCGCTGATCGAGGGACGCGAATTGCGACGCTTCGGCATCCGCCTCACCGTGTCGCCGGATGGCCGCATCCAGGGCCGCGCCTTCGGGGCGCCCGTGACCGGACAATGGGACTGGGACGGCGGCTTTTTCTGCCGCGACCTCTACTGGGGAAGCGAGAACCTGGGGTTCAACTGCCAGCTCGTGCAGGTGGACGGCGAGACGATCCGCTTCACGACGGACCAGGGACAGGGCATCTACGCGGACCTGACGCTGCGCTGAGCGCGGCTCAGAAATCGATCGCGATGCCCTTCTTCTCCCAGTCGCCGTAACGCACCGGCTCGGGCCCGTCGCGGCCGCCAAGCTCGGGCGGCAGCTCCAGCTCCTTCGCCTTCCTGCGACGTTCTTCGGCCTCGGCCAGCGCACGCTGCGCCGCGGGCGGAAGGTGGGACAGGTCTTCAGCCGTGTCCTCGGGCGTGCCGGGCGGCGTATCTGACGGCGTGTCATGCATCGGTTCGGCCTCTTCGGGTTGTTCGGCGCCTGCCGTTGATATACGCCCGGGCGTCCACCGAACAAGGAGGAGGGCGAAACGCCCATGCCCGCCAGGCGCAAGCGACACGGACCGAGCCCCGCGCGACCGGGCGGGCGGAGCCTTTCGCGCACCGGCCTGCCGTTCGCGGACCGCAGCCTCGTGCCGCGCCACGCGGCGCTCCGCGCGCTGGATCACGTCCTGCGCCAGAAGCGGATGCTGGGCCACCTCTCGGACGACACCGGCCTCGACCCCGCCGAGGCGGCGCGGGCGACGCGGCTCGCGGATACCGTCCTGCGCCATCTCGAACCGCTCGACACCGTCATCGCGCAGTTCGCCGAACGCAAGCCGCCGCTTCCCGTCCTGTCGATCCTGCGCCTCGGGGCGGCCGAGCTGCTGATCGCGGGCGAAGAGCCGCACGGCGTGGTCAACGCGGCGGTGACGCTGACAAAATCGGCCGGCCAGCGCACCGCGCGCGCCTCGGGCATGGTCAACGCCGTGCTGCGCCGCATCGCCGAGGCCGGGCCGGAGCTCTGGTCCGATCACGCGCCGCAGCGCCTTCCCGGCTGGATCGCGGCCCCCGTTCGCAAGGCCTACGGCGAGGACGCGCTGCGCGCGATCGAGGCCGCGCACGAGGCTGGCGCCCCGCTCGACCTTACGCCCCGCGACGGCGACGTGGAAGTTCCGGGCGCCGAGCGCCTTCCGACGGGCAGCCTTCGGCTGAACGCGCCGGTTCAGGTCTCGTCGCTGCCGGGCTTCGCCGAGGGCGCGTGGTGGGTGCAGGACGCCGCGGCAGCACTTCCCGTTCGTCTTCTGGGCGACGTGAGGGGACGCCGCGTGCTCGACCTCTGCGCCGCGCCGGGGGGCAAGACGCTGCAACTCGCCGCGGCGGGGGCCGAGGTCACGGCGGTCGATTCCTCGGACGCGCGGCTCGACCGCCTGCGCTCCAACCTCGCCCGGACCGGTCTTTCGGCCAAGATCGTCGTCGCCGACGCGCTGGAGCATCGGGGCGAGCACGACGACATCCTCCTCGACGCGCCCTGCACCGCTACCGGCACGCTGAGGCGCCATCCGGACCTGCCCTTCGTCAAGACCGGCAAGGATACAGAGCCGCTGACCAAGCTGCAGATGCATCTTCTGGACCACGCGATCGGGCTGCTGCGGCCCGGTGGGCGGCTGATCTTCTGCACCTGTTCGCTCCTGCCGGTGGAGGGCGAATACCAGGTCAAGGCGGCGCTCAAGCGCCATCCAGGCCTTCGCGTCGAGGCCGCGGACCCCGTGGCCCTTGGCGGCGAGGCCGAGTGGGCCAGCCCCGAGGGCGGGCTTCGCCTGCGCCCCGACTTCTGGGCCGGGCGCGGCGGGATCGACGGGTTCTACATGGCCTGCCTGACCCGCGATTGACCCGGCGCCGCGAACAGGCTGTGCGCGTGACAGGCGGACCCGCGACCTGTAGTCTGCCGGCAACAACAACAGAGCAGAAATCGCGGGCCAGATGTCCGACACCCTCACCACCGCCACCCCGGCGACTGGCCCGGAGCGTTCCGGCGCGCGGCCGTCCCTGTCGTGGCGCGACCGGGTGGCGGCGCTGACGGCGGGCTTCGGCCCCGGCGCGCGCGGCTTCCAATGGCGGCCCGAGCCGCGGTTTCCGGGCTCGGTCGTGGCGGGGCGGCAGCTTCTGGCGGGCAATTTCCGCTTCGGCGGGGCGCTGATGGACGCGCCGGGCAGAAGCCCGTGGTCCTTCGACCCGCCCAACGAGGCGTTCCGCGACGCGCTGCACGGCTTCGAATGGCTGGGCGATCTGGCCGCGCTTCCGCATTCCGAGGGCCGCGAGACCGCGCAGGCATGGGTGCTCGACTGGGTGCGACGCTACGGGCGCGGCGCGGGGCCGGGCTGGACCCCCGACCTGACGGGGCGGCGGCAGATCCGCTGGATCACGCACGGCCTGTTCCTGCTGAACGGCATGGAACGCGGCGAAAGCCGGGCGTTCCACAAGGCGCTGGGACGGCAGGCTCGGTTCCTCGCGTCGCGCTGGCCGCGCGCGACGCCGGGCCTGCCGCGGTTCGAGGCGCTTACGGGCCTTGTCTACTCGGCCTGCTCCCTGCTCGGGATGGAGGCGCATCTCGACGCGGCGCTCGACGCGCTCGGCCGTGAATGCGCGCGCGACATAGACGAGGAAGGCGGCATCGTCACCCGCAACCCCGAGGACCTGCTGGAGGTGTTCATCCTCCTGACCTGGATCTCGCAGCTGCTCACGGAGACGGGGCGCGACCCGGACCCCGCCGTGGAAAGCGCGGTCCAGCGCATCGCGCCCACGCTGCGCAGCCTGCGCCATGCCGACGGCAGCCTCGTGCGCGCCCACGGCGGCGGGCGCGGCGCGCCGGGACGGCTGGTGGCGGCGCTGGTGCAGTCGGGCGTCCGGCCCTCGCAGGTCAAGGGGCTTGCCATGGGCTTCGCGCGGCTGGCGCAGGGGCGCGTGACGGTCATCGCCGACGCGGCGCCGCCCATGCTCGGCCCGCGCAGCACCCGCGCCCATGCGGGAACGCTGGGCTTCGAGCTGACCTCGGCGGACGATCCGGTCATCGTCAGCTGCGGATCGGGCGCGCGGTTCGACCCCGAATGGCGCAAGGTCGGCCGCGCGACGGCCAGCCATTCGACGCTGTGCATCGAGGGCCATGCCTCGGCCCGCTTCGCCCCCGGCGCCGAGCGCGCCGAGGACGAGCGCCCGCCCCTCGGCGACGGCCCGACCGAGGTCCTGGTGCAGGAGAAGGACACGCCCGGCGGGCAGGCCGTGACCATGTCGCACGACGGCTGGAGGCGCAGCCACGGATTGACGCACCTGCGAAACCTGACGCTCGAGGACCAGGGCACGCTTCTGCGGGGGGAGGACGCGCTGGCGGCCTTCACCGTCGCCGACCGCGCGCTTCTCGACGCGGAATACGCGCGCCACCCGGCCGATACCGGCCTGCGCTACGCGCTCCGCTTCCATCTGCACCCCGACATCCGGGCGGCGATCGACCTTGGCGGCACTGCGGTGTCCCTGACGCTGAAAAGCGGCGAGACATGGGTGTTCCGCCATTCGGGGAACGGCGAGCTGGCGCTGAAACCCTCGCTTTTCTTCGACGCGCGCCGCCTGAAGCCGCGCGCGACAAAACAGATCGTTCTGTCCGCGCGCATGAAGGGGTATGGGAGCGTCGTGGGCTGGAGCCTCGCCCGGCCCATCGCATTCATGCCCCATGGCCGCCTGCCCGGCCGATACGACTGACACGAGCCGCGCGGGCCGTCCCGCGCTACCGCAAGGACCCGATTCCATGACAGAAGTTCCCCTCCGCCGCGCGCTGATTTCGGTCTCCGACAAGACCGGCCTCATCGATTTCGCCTCGGCGCTCGCCGCAAGGGGCGTCGAGCTTCTGTCGACCGGCGGCACCGCGAGGACGCTGCGCGAGGCGGGCCTCGACGTGATCGACGTCGCCGACGTGACGGGCTTCCCCGAGATGATGGACGGCCGCGTGAAGACCCTGCACCCCAAGGTTCACGGCGGGCTCCTGGCGCTGCGCGACGACCCCGGCCACGTCGCCGCGATGGCCGAGCACGGGATCGGCGCGATCGACCTTCTGGTGGTCAACCTCTACCCGTTCGAGGCGACCGTGGCTGCGGGCGCGGACTATGCCACGGCGATCGAGAACATCGACATCGGCGGACCCGCGATGATCCGCGCGGCGGCCAAGAACCACGCCCACGTCGCCGTCGTCGTTGACCCAGAGGATTACGGCCCGCTCCTCGAGGCGCTCGAGGCCAATGACGGCGCGACGCCCTACGCGCTTCGCCAGACGCTCGCGCTGACGGCCTATTCGCGGACCGCGGCCTACGACGCCGCCGTGTCGGGCTGGCTCGCGCGGGCCGCGGGCGTGGAGACGACGCGACGCCGCGCCTTCGCCGGAACCCTCGCCCTGCCGCTGCGCTACGGCGAGAACCCGCACCAGAAGGCCGCCTTCTATACCGACGGCACGCGGCGCCCCGGCGTGGCCACGGCCACCCAGCACCAGGGCAAGGAGCTGAGCTACAACAACATCAACGACACCGACGCGGCGTTCGAGCTGGTCGCCGAGTTCCACCCCGACGACGGGCCGGTCTGCGCGATCATCAAGCACGCCAACCCCTGCGGCGTCGCCCGCGGCGCCACGCTGGCCGAGGCCTACACACGCGCCTTCGACTGCGACAGGACCTCGGCCTTCGGCGGGATCGTGGCGTTGAACCGCACGCTGGACGCAGAGACCGCCGATCGCATCGCCGAGATCTTCACCGAGGTCGTCATCGCCCCCGACGCCACCGACGAGGCGATCGCCGTCTTCGCCGCGAAGAAGAACCTCCGCCTGCTGACGACGGGCGGGCTGCCGGTTCCCACCGAGCCCTCGCTGACCTTCCGGCAGGTGTCGGGCGGCTTTCTCGTGCAGGACAAGGACGTCGGGCGCATCGAGGAGGAGATGCTGCGCGCCGTGACCCGCCGCCACCCCTCGCCGCAGGAGATGTCGGACATGATCTTCGCGTGGTCGGTCGCCAAGCACGTCAAGTCCAACGCCATCGTCTACGTCAGGGACGGTGCGACCGTCGGCATCGGCGCGGGCCAGATGAGCCGCGTGGATTCCAGCCGGATCGCCGCCCGCAAGGCGCTGGACATGGCCGAGGCGCTTGGCCTGCCGGACAGCCCTGCGAAGGGCGCGGTTCTGGCGTCCGACGCGTTCTTCCCCTTCGCAGACGGCCTCCTTGCCGCAGCCGAGGCAGGCGCGACGGCCGTGATCCAGCCCGGCGGCTCGATGCGGGACGAGGAGGTCATCGCGGCGGCCGACGACAGCGGCCTTGCCATGGTCTTCACCGGCATGCGCCATTTCCGGCACTGACGGGCGATCCGATGCGGCTTCTCTACGCCACCGCGGTCCTCTGGTTCGTCATCGACCAGCTGAGCAAGTTCGCCGTCCTGCACTGGGCGGGGTTGCTGGAGCGCGGGACGATCGACGTCCTGCCGCCCTACCTGACGTTCAGGCTCGGCTACAACACGGGCATAAACTTCGGCCTCTTCTCGGGCGGGCCGGAGGTGACGCGGTGGGTGCTGATCGCGATCGCCCTGGCCATCTCCGCGTGGCTGTGGTGGTGGGCGAGGACCGGTCTGACACGTCCGGTCGCCCTGATCTCGGCGGGCGCGGTCATCGGCGGCGCGCTTGCCAACGCGCTCGACCGGCTGCTGATCGGGGCGGTCGTGGACTTCCTGAACACGTCGTGCTGCGGCATCGTGAACCCCTTCGCGTTCAACGTCGCCGACATCGGGATCGTCGCGGGCGCGCTCGGGCTGCTGATCTTTGCCGAAACGGCGAAGAACGAGACGTGACGACGCCGTCTCGATGGGTTAGACGCATGGGCGCAAAGGAGAGGCGCATGTCGCGACTGACAAGACCACAGGCTTTCGGGACCTCGGCCGTTCGCACGGCGATCCTGGCGGCGACCGTGCTCACGCTGGCGGCCTGCTCGTCCGGCACGCCGCAGCTGATGAACCTTCGCAACACCGAGGAAGGCCCGGACGAATTCGCGGTCCTGCCCACGGCGCCCCTCGAAATGCCCGAGAATTTCGCCGAGCTGCCCGAGCCCACGCCGGGCGCGCGCAACCGCGTCGATCCCGACCCCGAGCGTGACGCGATCGCGGCACTTGGCGGCAACGCCAGCCGGGGGGCCGCGGCAAGCGGCGGACTGGTCAGCTATGTCAGCCGCTTCGGCGTCAGCCCCGACATCCGCCCGACGCTCGCCGCCGAGGACGAACGCTTCCGCCAGCGCAACGACGGGCGCATCCTGGAACGGATGTTCGGAACGACGGTCTATTTCAGCGCCTACCGCGCGCAGGCGCTCGACCGGTATGCCGAACTGGAACGCCTCCGCCGCATGGGCGTGCGGACCCCTGCCGCGCCGCCGCCCTCCGAGTGAGCCGCAAACCGTCCGTCACGCTTGCGTCAGGGCGGTTGATGCCGCGCCGGGCGCGCTTACCTATCGCGTCACATCGCGCATCGACCGGAGGCTGTTTCATGCTGCGCCGCATCGCCATCGGTCTCGTTCTGGCCATGTCCGCCGCCGCCGCGCAGGCCGCGGAGAACGTGACCGAGTTCTTCCTCGACAACGGAATGCAGGTGGTGGTGATCGAAGACCACCGCAGTCCCGCCGTCACCCACATGGTGTGGTATCGCGCCGGCGCCGCGGACGAGCCGCCCGGCGTGTCGGGCGTCGCGCATTTCCTCGAGCACCTGATGTTCAAGGCCACCGACGAGCTAGAAAGCGGCGAGTTCAGCCGCATCGTCGAGGCCAATGGCGGCTCGGACAACGCCTTCACCTCGTGGGACTACACCGGCTACTTCCAGCGCGTGGCCGCCGACCGCCTGGGGCTGATGATGGAGATGGAGGCCGACCGGATGCGCGATCTCCGCTTCGCCGACGAAGAAGTCGTGACCGAGCGCAGCGTGATCCTCGAGGAGCGCGCACAAAGGGTCGATTCCACGCCCGGCGGCCTGTTCAACGAACAGATGCGCGCGGCGCTGTTCCTGAACCATCCCTACGGCGTGCCGATCATCGGCTGGCGCCACGAGATGCAGGACCTCGACCGCGAGGAACTGGTCGCCTTCTACCAGCAGCATTACTGGCCGAACAACGCCATCCTCGTCGTGGCCGGCGACGTCACGCCCGACGAGGTGCGTGCGCTGGCCGCGGAGCATTACGGCCCGATCCCCGCGAACCCCGCGGTCGGCCCCCGGATGCGCCCGCAGGAGCCGCCGCAGATCGCCGACCGGCGCGTGGTCTTGCAGGACGAGCGCGTGGCGAATCCCTACGTCTCGCGCTCCTATCTCGCCCCGCCGCGCGAAAGCGGCGACCAGCGGCAGGCGGCCGCGCTGACGCTTCTGGCCGAGGTGCTGGGCGGATCGGGGCAGACCGCCGTCCTGTCGCGCCGCCTCCAGGTCGAGGAGGAGCGCTCGGTGTTCTCTTCGGCCTTCTACGATTCGACCAGCTACGACGCATCGAGCTTCGGGCTGGTGAACGTCCCCGTGCCCGGCGTCTCGCTGGAGGAGGCGGAGGCCGATCTGGACCGGATCCTGGCCGAGTTCCTCGAGACCGGCATCGATCCCGACCAGTTCGAGCGCATCAAGTTCCAGATCGAGGCGTCCCGGATCTACGAGGAAGACAGCGTTCAGGGTCTTGCCCGGCAATACGGCGTCGCGCTGACCAGTGGGCTGACGGTGCAGGACGTGCAGTCCTGGCCGGACGTTCTGGCTTCGGTCACTGCGGACGAGGTGATGGCCGAGGCACGGCGGCTGTTCCGGGACACGTCTTCCGTGACCGGCTACCTGATGCAGCCCCCGAGCGACGACAGCGAAACGCCCTTGGAGGTGACGCAATGATCCCCCGTCTTTCCGGACTTCTGACCGCCGCCATCCTTGCGATCCCCGGCGCGGCGCAGGCCATCGACATCCAGGAGGTCACGTCGCCCGGTGGCATCGAGGCGTGGCTGGTCGAGGACGATTCGATCCCCTTCGTCGCCATCGACATCTGGTTCGACGGCGGCGGCTCGCTGGATCCCGACGGCGCGCGGGGCGCGGTCCACCTGATGACCGGACTTCTCGAGGAGGGCGCGGGCGACATGGACGCGCGCGGCTTCGCGGAGGCCGTGGAAGGCCTGGCGGCCGGTTTCGAGTTCGACGTCTACCGCGACGCGCTCACCGTCTCGGCGCGGATGCTGACCCGGAACCGGGACGAGGCGGCGGATCTTCTGCGCGCCGCGCTGGTCGAGCCGCGTTTCGACGAGGACGCCATCGAGCGGGTCCGGGGACAGGTCCTGTCGATGATCGAGGGCGACGCGCGCGACCCCGACGAGATCGCAAGCGCCACCTTCAACCGCATGGCCTGGGGCGACCACCCCTATGGCAGCCAGCTGGAAGGCACCCGCGAAAGCGTCTCGGCGCTGACGCGGGACGACATCGTGGCCGCGCATGACGCCGTGCTTGCGCGCGACCGGGTCATCGTCGGCGCGGCAGGCGACATCACCGCGGAGGAACTGGGACTGCTCGTGGACCGGATCCTTGGCGACTTGCCGGCCGAGGGCGCACCGCTGCCCGGCATGGCGGAGTATCGGCTGGACGGCGGCACCACCGTGGTCGATTTCCCATCGCCGCAGTCGGTGGCGCTGTTCGGGCACGAAGGCATCGCCCGCGACGACCCGGATTTCTTCCCCGCCTTCGTGCTGAACCAGATCCTCGGCGGCGGCGGCTTCCGCTCGCGGCTGATGGAGGAGGTGCGCGTCGAGCGCGGCCTGACCTACGGCGTCTCGTCCTTCCTCGGCCTGTCCGAGTACGGGCAGACCGTCGCCGGGCGCTTCTCGTCCTCGAACGACCTGGTGGCCGAGGCCATCGCGGTGATCCGCGACCAATGGGCCGACGTCGCCGAGAACGGCGTGACCGAGAACGAGCTTGGGGCCGCGAAGCGCTACCTGACCGGGGCCTATCCCCTGCGCTTCGACGGCAACGGGCGGATCGCGGGCATCCTTGCCGGAATGCAGGCGGACGGGATGCCGGCGGAATACATCCTCACCCGCAACGACCGCGTGGATGCCGTGACGCTGGAGGACGTGAGGCGCGTCGCCGCCCGTCTTCTGGCCCCCAATGAGCTGCATTTCGTCGTCGTCGGCCAGCCCGAGGGACTGGAGCCCTCGAACTGATCGCGGACCGCTCGGACCTTTCCGAATCCCGGCGGGGCGTGCTAGGTATCGTGGCATGCCCCTCGAGGACCCCAACATAAGCCAAACCCCGCGGATCCGGCAGCTTGACGAGGCCGCGATCAACCGCATCGCGGCAGGCGAGGTCGTGGAACGGCCGGCCAGCGCCGTGAAGGAGCTTGTGGAAAACGCGCTCGACGCCGGCGCGCGCCGCATCACCATCGAGATCGCGCAGGGCGGCAAGACCCTGATCCGGGTCACGGACGACGGCTGCGGGATGGGACCGGACGACCTGCCGCTGGCGCTGGCCCGCCACGCGACATCCAAGATCGACGGTTCGGACCTTCTGAACATCACGAGTTTCGGCTTCCGGGGCGAGGCGCTGCCCTCGCTCGGAGCCGTGGGGCGGCTGTCCATCACCAGCCGCACGGCGGACGGAACGGCCCACCGGATCGAAGTCTCGGGCGGCGCGATGGGGCGCGTGAGACCGGCGGCCCTGTCGCGGGGCACCATCGTGGAGCTGCGCGACCTGTTCCATGCGACGCCCGCGCGGCTGAAGTTCCTGCGCTCGGACCGGGCCGAGATGCAGGCCATCACCGACATCGTGAAGCGTCTCGCCATGGCCGAGCCCGCCGTCGGCTTCACCCTGAAGGACGCGACCGGCGACCGTGTCGTGTTCCGCGCCGAGGCCGAGCAGGGAGAGCTGTTCGACGCGCTGCGCGCGCGCCTCGCCGTCGTTCTGGGCCGCGATTTCACCGAGAATGCGCTGCGGATCGACGCCGACCGCGAGGGGATGCGCCTGAAGGGCTTTGCGGCGCTTCCGACCTATTCGCGGGGCTCCGCCGTCGCGCAGCACCTCTTCGTCAACGGCCGCCCGGTCCGCGACAAGCTTCTGGTGGGGGCCCTGCGCGCCGCCTACATGGATTTTCTCGGGCGCGACCGTCATCCGGCCGCGGCGCTCTTCGTTGACTGCCCGCCCGAGCGGGTGGACGTGAACGTGCATCCCGCGAAGTCCGAGGTGCGGTTCCGCGAGCCGGGCGTGGCGCGCGGCCTGATCGTCTCGGCGCTGCGCCACGCACTCGCCGAGGCAGGGCACCGCGCATCGACGACGGTGGCCGGGGCCGCGCTCGGGGCATTCCGGCCGGACACGGGCGCGCGCGTCTACCAGATGGACCGTCCGTCCCGGCCCGCGCTGGACGCTTCGGCGCGCTGGCAGGCGCCCGGCCTCGCCGAGGGCGTCCCGGCATGGGCGCCCGCCCTGCCGGACACGGACGCCCCCTCGTCCCGCGTGGAGCGGCCCGGGGACGAGGGGCACGGGGACGAGGGGCACGGCGACGGCGAGGCGGCGGCCGGGCGTCCCCTCGGAGCCGCACGGGCCCAGCTGCACGAGAACTACATCGTGGCCCAGACCGCCGACGGCGTCGTCATCGTGGACCAGCACGCCGCCCACGAGCGCCTTGTCTACGAACGCCTGAAGCGCCAGATGGCGCGGACCGGCGTCGCGCGGCAGGCGCTGCTCATCCCCGAGATCGTGAGCCTCGGCACGGATGCCGAGCGCCTTCTGGAGATGACCGACGAGCTTGCGGGCCTCGGCCTCGTGATCGAGTCGTTCGGCCCCGGCACCTTGGCCGTCCGCGAGACGCCCGCGATCCTCGGCGCGGTGAACGCCGAGGCGATCCTGCGCGACATCCTCGACGAGCTGGACGACATGGGCACCTCGGTCACCCTGCAATCGCGCCTCGACGCGATCCTGTCGCGCGTCGCCTGCCACGGCTCGGTCCGGTCGGGCCGCCGGATGAGCGCCGAGGAGATGAACGCGCTTCTGCGCGAGATGGAGGCGACGCCGCATTCCGGCCAGTGCAACCACGGGCGGCCCACCTATGTGGAGCTGAAGCTGTCCGACATCGAAAGGCTATTCGGGCGCTCATGATCCAGATCGGCGACACGCTCATCGATATCTCGAACCCGGCGGTGCTTGCGGGCGTCCTCGGCGCGGCCATGCTCTTGGCGTTGATGGTGCTGGCCGTCTCGGCGCTGAGGGCCGCGAACCGCTCGGCCCGCGCGGTCGAGCCGCTGGTGCACCACATCGGCGCGCTTGGACAGACGGTGCAGGGTCTCGGTCAGGGGCAGGAGCGGCTGGCCGGCGGTTTGTCCCACGTCTCGGACATGCAGGCCCGCGCGCAGGCCTCGATGCTCGAGGCCATGGAGCGCAGGCTGGAAGACGTGCAGAAGGGTATGGCCGAAACGCTGCATGGCACCTCGACGCGCACGGCCCGCTCGCTGGGCGAACTGCAGCAGAAACTCGAGCAGATCGACCGCGCGCAGGCGAAGATCGAGAAGCTTTCGGGCGACGTCCTCAGCCTTCAGGACATCCTCTCGAACAAGCAGACGCGCGGCGCCTTCGGAGAGATCCAGCTGAACGACATCGTCTCCAAGGCGCTGCCCTCGGACGGCTATTCCTTCCAGACGACGCTGTCGAACGGCAAGCGCGCCGATTGCCTCATCCGCCTGCCGAACCCGCCGGGCCCCATCGTGATCGACGCGAAATTCCCGCTCGAGGCCTACGAGACGCTGGTCAACGCGCAGGGCGACGAGGCGAAGACCCGCGCGCTGCGCGACCTGGGCTCATCGGTGCGCGTGCACATCAAGGCCATCGCAGAGCGCTACATCATCGAAGGCGAGACGGCGGACGGCGCGCTGATGTTCCTGCCCTCCGAGGCGGTCTATGCCGAGTTGCACGCCAAGCTGCCCGAAGTCGTGCGCGCGGGCTTCGACGCGCGGGTCTGGATCGTCTCGCCCACCACCTGCATGGCCACGCTCAACACGATGCGCGCGGTCATGAAGGACGCGCGGATGCGCGAGCAGGCCGGCGAGATCCGCAAGGCCCTGAAGCTTCTGCACCGTGACGTGACCATCATCGAGGAGCGCGCGGGCAAGCTGGAGACGCACCTGCGGCAGGCGGGCGACGACGTTTCGGGCCTGCTGACGGCCTCCGCGCGGGCGGGCAAGAGGGCGGAACGGCTGGACCACTTCGATTTCGAGGAACTCGCCCCGGACGCGGCGGAACGCGCGGGTGTCGTGCCGCTGTCCCGACCGTGACGCGATGCGCCGCAAGGCGCGTTCCCACGCCCTTCCGATCTTCTGCTTTTGCGTTTTCGACCTGCTCGGTTAACGTTTCCTTGGCCGCGAGCCGTTTCGAAGGCCGAAGCACAGCAGAAGGGAGATGACGCAGCGATGGGCAAACGTGACGAACTGATCGCGCATTACGCCGAGGATTTGCGGACGAAGTGCGGAATGGAACCCGACATGGACCTGCTGACGAAGGTGACGATCGGATGCGGCCCGGCGATCTACGATGCCGATGCCTCCACCGTCGCGGCCAGCCAGCCGGGCGAGGTCGAGACCGTGAAGCAGAACTTCCTTGTAAAGAAACTCGGTCTCGAGAACGGCGAGGACCTCGACGGCGCCATCGACACGGTGCTTCAGACCTACGGCCAGTCCGAGCGGAACAAGTATCGCGCCGTCGTCTACTACATGCTGGTGAAGCATTTTGGGAAGGAAGGCGTCTACGGCTGAAGAGGCCGCGCGCAAGGAACGATGCGTGGGCGCCGTCCGGTCCGGCGGGCGCCTCGCGTCATGACGAGCGGCAAGGACGCTAGAGGCCGCCCATCGCGCGGACCGCGCGCCACTCCGCCTCGCTCACCGGCTGCACCGAAAGGCGCGAGTTCCGGACCAGCACCATGTCCGCAAGGTCCTCGCGCGCCTTGATCATGTCCAGCGTCACGGGCCGCGGCAGCGCCTCGACCGCCTTGATGTCCACGCACTCCCAGCGCGCGTCGTCCGTCGTGCTGTCGGGGTGCGCCCCTGCGATCACCTCGACGATGCCGACGACCGCCTTCTCGGATTGCGAGTGGTAGAAGAACCCGCGATCGCCCACCTCCATCTCGCGCATGAAATTGCGCGCCTGGTAGTTGCGGACGCCGTCCCATTCCTCGCCGGCCGCGCCTTTCGCGACCTGCTGGTCCCACGACCACGTCGAGGGTTCGGATTTGAAGAGCCAGTAGCGCATCCGCGTCACTCCGGTTTCAGGGGGCGTGCAAGCAACGTATCGAGCGCCGAGGCGAAATCCAGCCTGCCGCCCGCCATCGCGGCGACGACATCGGTGATCGGCGTGTCGAGCGAGAGGTCGGCTGCGATCCGGCGCGCGGTGTGCACCCCCTCGACCGTGATGGTCTCGTCGAAGGGCTCGCCCCGCGCCAGCGCCACGCCGAAGCGGAAGTTCCGCGACTTCTCCGAGCCGCATGTCAGCACGAGGTCGCCAAGTCCCGACAGGCCGGTCAGCGTGTCCTCGTCGGCGCCGGCCGCCCGCGCCACGCGGCGCATCTCGGCGAAGCCGCGCGCGATGATCGCGGCCCGCGCGCTGTCGCCGAGGCCCGCGCCGATCGCCGCCCCGGCGGCGATCGCGATGACGTTCTTGAGCGCGCCGCCCAGTTCGGCGCCGATGACGTCCGTCGTCCGGTAGAGCCGCAGCATCGGCGTCGAAAGGGCCTCCTGGAGACTGACCGCCGCGTCCTCGTGCGCGCAGGCCAGCGTCAGCGCCGTGGGAAGGCCGGCGGCGATGTCGACCGCGAAGCTGGGCCCGGTCAACTGCGCCACGATCGCCGAGGGGCAGAGCCGCGCGGCGAGCGTGGCGGGGCCGAGGCCCGTTTCACGGTCGATCCCCTTGGCGCAGGACACGAGCGCGGGTGCGGTTGGGCGCGTCGCCGAAAGCATCGCCGCGATCGACTGCGTCGGCACGGAAAGCAGTGCGATGTCGGCGCGGATCATGGGGTCCGCGGTGACGCGAACGCCGTCTGGCAGCACGACGCCGGGCAGGCGCGGCGCTTCGCGGGTCGCGGCGATCGCCTCGGCACCCTGGCGCGCCCAGAGCGTGACGGGGCGCCCCGCCCTCGCGTAGGTCACGGCCAGCGCCACGCCGAAGGCGCCGGCGCCGTAGATCGCGATCATGCCTTGGCTCCCTTGCGGCCCGAGCCGATCAGCGGCGCGGCCAGCGCATCGAGCGGCCAGCGCGGCCTTGCGCCCAACGTCATGTCGTCCTGGCGCCCGGCCTCGAAGGCCAGCAGTCCGGCATAGGCGATCATCGCGGCATTGTCCGTGCACAACCGCAGCGGCGGCGCGATCAACGGCAGTCCGGCGTCGGCCGCGACGGCATCCAGCCGCGCGCGCAGGGTCGCGTTGGCGGCCACTCCGCCTGCCACGGCAAGCGCGGTGACGCCCGCCTGCCCCGCAAGCGCTGTCCCTGCCTTGGCCGACAGGACGTCGGCGACCGCCGCCTGGAACCCGGCGCAGAGATCGGCGCGATCCTGGCCGGTCAGCCCGCCCTGCGCCGCGACAAGCCCGTCGCGCGCGCGCAGGACGGCGGTCTTGAGCCCCGAGAAGGACATGTCGCATCCCGGACGGTCCAGAAGCGGGCGCGGCAGCGCGAAGCGCGCGGGGTCGCCCCGGTCCGCCTCCGCCTCGACCGAGGGGCCGCCGGGCTGCGGCAGGCCGAGTAGACGCGCGACCTTGTCGAAGGCCTCGCCCGGGGCGTCGTCGATCGTTCCGCCGAGGCGGGTGAAGCTGTCCTCGCCATCGACGCGCAGGATCTGGCAGTGGCCGCCCGAGACCAGCAGAAGGAGATAGGGGAAGGCCGCGCCGTCCATCAGGCGCGGCGTCAGCGCGTGGCCCGCGAGGTGGTTGACCCCGATCAGGGGCTTGCCGAGGCCCATCGCGAGGCCCTTGGCCGTCATCACCCCCGACAGGACACCGCCGATCAGGCCGGGGCCCGCCGTCACCGCGATCGCGTCGATCCCGGCCAGCGACATCCCCGCGTCGCGAAGCGCGTGTTCCACCGACCGATCGAGCCGTTCGGCATGGGCGCGCGCCGCGATCTCGGGCACGACGCCGCCATAGGTCTCGTGCAGGTCGGACTGCCCGAAGACCACCGACGCGAGGATCGAGGCGGCGTCGCCCGGCCCGCGCAGGACGGCCGCCGCGGTGTCGTCGCAGCTCGACTCGAGGCCGAGTATGTGGATGGGACGAGGCAAGTGGCGAGGGTCCGGCACGTTGTCAGGCGGGTGAACGGCAGGTAACACTCCGCCTGATGGCTTACAATGACGGCACAGGCGGGACGCCCACCTTCCTTCTGACCCGCCCGCGCGCGGCCTCCGAGGCCTTCGCGCTCGAACTTGCCGCGCGCTGGCCCGACGCGCGCATCGTCGTGGCACCCCTTATGGAGATCGTCCCCCTTGATCCGCCGCCCGGCCTCGCTGCGGCCGCTGGCCTTATCTTCACCTCCGCCAACGCCGTCGCGCAGGCGGAGCCGGGCCTCGGCCGACCGGCGTGGTGCGTGGGCGCGCGGACCGCGGAGGCGGCGCGCGCGGCGGGGTTCGACGCCCGGATGGCCGGCGAGACGGCGGACGAGCTGGTGGACGCCCTCAGCGGCGTGCGCCCCGACGGGCTTGTCGTGCACCTGCATGGCCGGCACCGGCGAGGACACGTGGCCGAAAGGCTTTCGGCGGCCGGGCTGCGGGTGGAGGGCGCCGCCGTCTACGATCAGCGCCCCGTCGCGCCCGACAGCCTCCTTCTCGACGCGCTGGCGGCGGAGGTGCTGTGCGTGCCGCTGTTCTCGCCGCGCAGCGCCGAGCTTTTCGCGGCGGCGGCAGGGCCGGTCCTGGGCGACGGTCTGCGCGAGGGAATAGGGTTCGTCGCGCTCAGCGAGGCGGTGCGCGACGCGCTGCCGGCAACCTGGCGCAAGGCGGCCGTTGTGGCCCCGCGTCCGGACGCCGAGGCGGTGCTCGAGCGGATCGCGCGACGGTTTTTCCCCTAGCGGGGCTTGTCGGGGCATGACACGTTGAGACAGTCTGACTCGGCGTGTTTGTCAGAACGGACGGGCATTTGGGTCTGTAGCAACTGAAGGACAGGTGGCGTGGCGAGACGATCTTCCAAGACCTCGAAGGGTAAAGACGAGCTCCGGGAGACACCTGCGGACGACCTTCCAGCAACCGGCGACACCGCCGGGACGACGCCGGACAGCCTGCCCGGAGACGACACGATCGCGCATGACGAGGCCGCCACCGAGGCCTCTGCCGCCGCGGACGAGACACCGGTTGAGGCCGAGGCCAGGACGCCGGACACCGAGGCTGCGCCCGAAGACGGCGCGCCGCTCGACCCCGAAGCCGCAGCCGCCGAGACCACCGAGACAGTGGAGACGGGCGAGACCGTGGCGGAAGGCGACGAGACCGTGGCCGACACCACGGACACCCCGTCCGAACCGCCGCCCGAGCTTGAGAAACCCGCCGAGCCCGCGGCCACGCGCACCGTGGTCGAGCGGCGCGGCCCGGGCTTCGTTCCCCTCGCGCTCGGCGGGGCTGTCGCGGCCGCGCTGGGCTTCTTCGCCGCGTCCTACGACGTCATCCCCGGCCTCGCACCGCAGGACGGCACCGCCAGCCTCGAGGCGGCGCTGGCCCGCCAGTCCGAGACGCTCGCGGCCCTCGAGGCCCGGATGGCGGACCTCGTCCCGGCCGAGGCGCCGGCCGTCGACCTGGGCCCGGTCACGGACCGCCTCGACGCGCTGGGGACGCGCCTCGACGAGACGTCGGCCACCCTCGGGGAGACCGCGGCGAGCGTCGCGACGCTGACCGACCGCGTGGCGACGCTGGAAGAACGGCCGGTTTTCACCGGTGACGTCTCGGCCGACACGGCCGAGGCCGCCGACGCCGTGGCCGCGATGGAGGAACAGGTGCGCGCCCGCGAGGAAGAGGCCGCACGCCTCGCCGCCGAGGCCGAGGCCGCGCGCGCCGAAGCCG
>NZ_JARRSA010000046.1 GCF_029624655.1 Roseicyclus salinarum | reverse complement strand
GAGATCAGCCACGAGACGGTGCGGTTCTGGTGGCATCGCTTTGGCCCGCTGTTCGCATCCGAGATCCGCAAACGCCGGATCGAGGGCATGCGATCCAGCCGTTGGCGATGGCAACTCCACGAGAGGTGTTGTCAGAGGAACTTGGCTTGAGGCGGGGCAGGGAGCTGGCTAGCGTCGGCGCATGACCCAACCCGGCCCCTTCAAGTGGTTCAAGACGAGCCCCGAGATCATTCGCCTGGCGGTGATGATGTACGTCCGGTTCCCGCTTTCGCTGCGCAACGTCGAAGACCTGCTGCACGAGCGTGGCGTCGAGATCAGTCACGAGACCGTGCGGTTCTCGTGGCATCGCTTTGGTCCGACCTTCGCAGCCGAGATCCGTAAACGCCGGAGCGAGGGCATGAAGTCCAGCCACTGGCGGTGGCATCTCGACGAGATGTTCGTGAAGATCAACGGCGAGCGGCACTGCCTCTGGCGCGCCGTCGACCACGAAGGCGAGGTGCTCGAAAGCTTCGTCACGAAGACGCGGGACAAGGAGGCGGCCCTGAAATTCCTGAAGAAAGCGATGCGCCGGCACGGGAAGCCTGACTGCATCGTGACGGACAAGCTAAGGTCCTACGGGGCCGCGCTGAAGGAGGTCGGTGCAGATATCCGCCAAGAGACGGGACGCTGGCTGAACAATCGGGCCGAGAATTCCCACCTGCCATTCCGACGACAGGAGCGCCCGATGCTCCTGTTCCGGAGCATGCGAACATTGCAGAAGTTCGCCTCCGTCCATGCCTCCGTCACAAACCATTTCAATCTGGATCGCAGCCTCTCCAGCAGACCCCTCTTCAAGGCCAACCGCGCCGCCGCTCTTGCCGAGTGGCGCGGTCTCTGCGCGGGCTGAGGGACAGCGTCACTGTCCTGGCTGAGACTGGTTCGAATTAGTCTGCCAGCACTGTCATGGTGCTGCCGCACATGAACGCGTGTCTTCGCGCGATGATCCGGGCCCAATTTTGTTCAGTCACCGCGTTGGATTAGCTTGCGCGGGAGCCCCGTCACTAGGCCCTTGGCGATCACTGATGGATCGTAGGCCTTGCGCGCAAAGACCTCATGGACCTCGTCGGTGAAGCTGTCGAGCGGGTCCGCCGCGTAATCCGGGTCGAAGCTGCTCTGGTCCCAGCGTTCGCAGAAGTCCGCACAACTCTGCCAGTAGGGCTCGGTCCGGAAGCGGTCGCGCGCGTCGCGGTCCCAGCCATAGTGATGACCGTAGTAGTAGGTCTGGAAGATCCCGTGGTGTTCGACCACCCAGGCCACCTCTTCCCGTACGAAGGGCCGAACGATCTCGGCCGCCATGCGGTCATGGTTCTGCGGCGCGAGCCGATCGCCGATGTCGTGGAGAAGGGCGGCCACGATCCAGTCGGCGTCTGCGCCGTCGCGCCGGGCCCGTGTCGCGCATTGCAGCGCATGGTCCAGCCGGGTGATCTTGTAACCATCGAGCGTTTCCTCGCCTTGGAGCGCAAGTTCATTCAAAAGACGGGTCGCCGTTCCCTCGTGATAGGGCGTTTCGAGATCGCGGAGGAGTTCGTAATCCTCCTTCGTGCCGTCCTTCATTTGGGTGAACGACACTGTTCTCTGATCGTCGGGCATCGGTCGTTCCACATCTTGGGCTGCGGGGGCTGCGCATATCCGAATTGCGCCGTCGCCGTGATCGTAACCGGAGATCTCGGCCGGCAACAATACCCGCTATGTGACGATCGGAGGTCGGATCCGCGGTTCGCAAGACGTTTCCGTATCGTTGGTCGCCCCTTGCACCCTTTCGCGCCTTCTGCCATCTTTAAAATGTCTCTGGCACGGATCTGTAGGGCCGCGAACCATCCTCGGTAAGGAAGGATCGTGTGCGCATGATCGACCTGATATCGCTCCTGTCTGAACGATTGACCGCCCGCGTCGCAGAAAGGTGTGCCATATGACGCCGCGCGTGGCCCGTTGGGCCGAACTCCGCGCGCCGGACTTCCGGTCGCTTCCGGCCAATTCCGTGGCCATCCTGCCCCTCGGCGCGGTCGAGCAGCACGGGCCGCATTTGCCGTTGTCGGTCGAGTATGACCTCGTCGAGGCCGTGATCGACCGCGCCCTGCCTCTCGTGAGGGGCGTGACGGTCCTTGTCCTGCCCACCCTGCGGATCACCAAGAGCGACGAGCACATGCGCCACCCCGGCACGCTCGCGCTGTCGGCCGCGACGCTTCTGGCCGTCCTTCGCGACGTCGGCCGGTCCGTGGCGCGCGCGGGCGTGACGTGGCTGGTGCTCTTCAATGGCCACGGCGGCAATACCGCGCTTCTCCAGGTCGCGGCGCGAGACCTGCGCATCTCGCACGATCTTCTGGTGGCGAGTTGCAGCTGGTCGCGCTTTGCCGAAACGGATGGGCTCTTCGCGCCCGCGGAGTATGCCCGCGACCTCCATGCCGGGGCGAGCGAGACCTCAGCCATGCTCGCCGCACGGCCCGATCTCGTCGATATGGGCGCCGCCCCCGCGCCCGACAGCGTCCTGCCCGACTGGCACGCGCGGCAGCGGTTCCTCGGCCTGACGGGTGACGCCGCCGCGCCCGCCTGGATCATCGACGACCTGTCGCAGACAGGTGTCGTGGGTGACGCTACCGACGCGAATGCAGAGCGTGGGGCGAGGCTTCTCTCATCGGCCGCGCGCAATTTCGCGGCCTTCCTCGCTGAATTCCGCGATTTCGATCACCGGAGCCCTGCGTGATGGACGCGATGTCCGAAACCATCCGGCTGCCCGGCGTGGGCGTGCCCCGCGCTCTCCTCGCAAACGAGACGGCCTTCGGCGGCGGGGTCGAAGGCGATCTTCGCTGCGGGACGCTGGTCCTGCGGTACGGCCGGGCCGAGCGGCTCGACGCCGGGGCGCCCGGCCGTCCGGAACGCCTCGTGCTTCCTCGTCTGACCGAGGCGCATGTGCATCTCGACAAGTGCCACAGTTTCGACCGCTGCGCGGGCGTGGGGGGCGACCTTGCCGTCGCCATCGCCGCGCAGGCGCGCGACAAGGCGCACTGGACGGCCGAGGACCTCGCCCATCGCGCGGGACGCGGGCTCGACGAACTGATCGCGGCCGGCTGTGGTGCGGTGCGCAGCCATGTCGACTGGACGACAGGGCGGGGGCATCCCGAGGTTCCGCTGGCATGGGAGGTGCTCGGCGAGCTTGCCGCCGATGCCGCAGAGCGCGGCGTGACGCTGCAGCGAGCTGCGCTGACCGCGATCGACGAAATGGCTGATCATGCCCGGGCCGAGGCCGTGGCGCGCCGGGTGGCGCGGGACGACGGGGTTCTCGGCAGCTTCCTACTTGACCAACCAGATCGGCGCGAGGGCCTGCGCGTCCTCTTCGCGATGGCCGACCGCTTCGGCCTGCCTGTCGACTTCCATGTGGACGAGGGGCTCGACCCTTCCCTCGACGGGCTCGAACTGATCGCCGATGTGGCGCTCGAGACGCGTTTCGCCGGGCCGGTGCTCTGCGGGCACGCCTGCAGCCTTGCCTCGCGCGGCGAGGGCGATGTCGCGCGCATCGGCGACAAGCTCGCCGCGGCCGGGATCGCGGTGGCGTCACTTCCGACTACGAATCTCTACCTTCAGGGCCGGCGCGACGGAACGCCCGACCGACGGGGTCTTACCCGGCTTCATGAACTGGCCGCGCGCGGCGTCGCCATCGTGATCGGCACCGACAACGTGCGCGACGCCTTCTGCCCGATTGGCCGGCACGATCCGCTCCATTCGCTTTCGCTGGCGGTCCTCGCCGGGCACCTGGACCCGCCCTTCGGGTGGCAACTGCCTACGATCACCACCGATGCACGCCGCGCCATGGGCCTTGCGCCCGGTTACGTGGACAGCGCACGGGCGGAGGACCTTCTCGTCTTCGAGGTGCCGAGCCTCTCGAGCCTCGTCGCCGGAGCCGCCCAGCCCTTTCCCCTCACCCGGCATCCCATGGCCGCAAGAACCGGACACACTCATGCCTGAAGATGTCACGCCCGTCGCCCCCGATTGGACCCGCATTGCGGAGGCCCTCGCCCCCGTCGAGACCATCGCCGACCCGATCACCGTCAAGAAACGCAGCCGCGATTTCTTCTGGTATTCGCCGATCCTGAACGCCGCGCTGCGCCGGGCCTTCGGCGACCTCGTCGCCCGACCGGCGACGCGCGCGGAACTGGCCCATTGCCTCGCCGTGGCCCATGCCCACGACATCCCCGTGACCCTGCGCGGTGGTGGGACGGGCAACTACGGGCAGGCGGTCCCGCTGAAGGGCGGGCTGATCGTCGAGACCACCGCGATGAACCGCATCCTCGAGATCGGCGCGGACTTCGTCCGGGTCGAGGCCGGCGCGCTCATGGCCGACATCAACGCGGCCCTTCTCCCGACGGGCCGAGAGATGGCGATGTTTCCCTCCACGCAGGACATCGCCACGATCGGCGGCTTCGTCGCGGGCGGCTCGGCGGGCATCGGCTCCATCGCCAACGGGCCGCTCCGCGAGACGGGCAACATCCGCAGCCTCAAGGCGCTTTCGGTCGAGGCGGAGCCGGTGGAGCACGTGTTCGACGCGGAGGAGGCGCTTGCCATCCACCATGCCTGGGGCCTCAACGGCGCGATCACCGAGGTGACGCTCCGAACCGTGCCGACGCGCGACTGGGTCGGCTGCATGGCGGGCTTCGACGGCTATCGCGAGGCCTATGCCGCGGGCCACGCGCTCGCCTCCGCGCCGGACGCCCTGATCGCGCGAAAGCTCTGTTCGGTCGTCGACGCGCGCATCGCCGACTACTTCCCGAGGCTCGGCGACCACGTGCCCAAGGGGTGCCACCTCCTCGTCACGTTGGTTCCGCGCGAACAGCTCGACGCGCTCCGGGCGCTCGTGGCGGACCATGGCGGCACGCTCCACCTCGCGATGGTCGAGAGCGAGCGGCAGGCGGCGAAGCTGCCTCATGTCTTCGAGTTCGCCTACAACCACACCACGCTGCAGGTCCTGAAGTCCGACCGCTCCGCCACCTACCAGCAGATCGGCGTGCCCGATCCCGCCGACGCCGACCGCGTCGCGGCGATGCGCGCGCGCCAGGGCAACGACGTCTGGCCGCACCACGAGTTCACGCGCGCCGGCGGCAGGATATGGTGCGCCGATCTCCCGATCATCTGGTTCGAGAGCCCCGAGCGCCTCGCCGAGATCAACGCCACCTACGAGGCGGACGGCTTCATCGTCTACGACGCCCATGTCCACGTCATCGAGGGCAACCACATGCAGCCCGACTACCGCCACCTGGCGTGGAAGAAGCGGCTGGACCCCAAGGGCCTGCTCAATCCCGGCAAGTCGCTGGAATGGGAGAAGGTCCGCCACCTCTCCCCCGACGAGATCGAGGCGCTCGGCCGGGCGCCCGCGCAATCCTGAGGAGACACAGACGATGACGACGATCGACCTGAGACCGCTCAACCCGACTTTCGGCGTGGAGGTAAAGGGCATCGACCTCATAGAGGTCACGGCCGGACACCTCTTTCCGGAGATCCGCGCGCTCTTCGAGGAGCACTCCGCGCTTCTCTTCCGGGGGCAGGAACTTTCGCAGGAGAAGCATATCGAGCTTGCCGGCCTCTTCGGCCCGGTCGAGGATCGCGACGCCGATACCCGCAAGCCCGGCGAGGCGTTCAGGGTCCCCGAGGTCTCGAACGTGCAGGACGACGGCACGACCTACGGAGAGATGGACCTCAAGACGCTGAATCTCAAGACGAACTTCCTCTGGCACTCCGACAGCACCTTCCTGCCCGTGCCGTCGCTGACGAACATCCTCGTGGCGCGCATCGTCACGACCGAGGGCGGCGCGACTGAGCTTGCCTCCTCCCGCGCGGCATGGGCCGAGATGCCCGAGGCGATGAAGGCGAAGATCCGCGGCCGCGGTATCCACCACCGCTACAGCCATTCGCGCAAGAAGATCTCGGAAGAGCTGTCGAAACTGCCGATGTTCAACAAATGGCCCGACCAGCGCTGGAACGCCGTCTGGACCAATCCCGTCAACGGACGCGAGGCGCTTTACCTGGCGAGCCACGCCTTCGCGGTCGACGGCTACGGCGAGGCGGAGGGCGAGGCGCTTTTGGCCGAGCTGACCGGGTTCTGCACCGAGGAGCGTTTCGTCTATTCGCATCGCTGGGAGGTGGGCGACGTCCTTCTCTGGGACCAGCGCGCCGTCATGCACCGGGGCACGCCATGGCCCTACGAGCAGCCGAGGAAGCTGTCCAGCATCTGTTCCAGCGTGCGGGAAAGCGACGGTCTCACCGCCATGCGCCTCGACGCCGAACCGGCCTGACGGAGGGAAGATGGACAGCTTGCTCTTGCTTGTCGAGGCCGCACTGGTGGCCGGTCTCGGGACCTGGATGGCGGTCGCGGTCGCCGACAATTGGCGCCATCCGAAGATGAACGAAGAGGGGGTGGCCATGGTCGTGCGCTTCGACCTCATGGCGATTGAGTATCCCGAAGACTACCGCCTCGTCGCGCATCGCCGGATCGAGGATCCCGCCACGATCCGCCGCCTCTTCCACACGATCCGGGCGGCCGAAACGCTTGCGGCCATCTCCCTTGTCGTCTCGGCTCTCTTGCTGGTCCTCGCGGCGGCGCGGGCGGCCTCGTCTGAGGTTGCAACCGGCGCGGCGATCGTCTCGTCCGCCTTCTTCACGCTCGTGTGGGGCTGCTTCGTCATCGGCGGCAACTACTTCGCCTACTGGTATTGCCACCAATGGGCTCAGTCGAACCACTTCATGCTGATGTACTGGGGTTTCTTTGTCCTGATCGTGCTTCTGCTCTGACGCGAACGAACGAGAAAAGGGCCGCCCTGAGGCGGCCCTTTCAGTCGTCTGGCGGTGCTGATCACGCCACCCAGTATAGCACGCGTGGGTCGATGACCTGACTGACGTGGATCTCGCCGCCCCGCAGCCCGTCCTTCTGCGCGTTGTAGAGCGACCGCCAGTAAGGCTGGATCAGGATGCCTTCTTCCTGCATGATCGCCTGCGCCCGCCGCATCAGGGCTCGCCGCGCCTCGACGTCCGGAATGGTCAGCGCTTCTGCCACAATGGCGTCCATCTCAGGGTTGGCGATTCCGGTCTCATTCCAGGAGCCTCCTGACACGTAGGCGACAGCGAAAGTCTGAACGGCCAAGGGTCGGTGGTTCCAGATTGTCGTTGAAAACGGGTAGCCGCTCCAGTTGTTCCAGAAGGTCGACGACGGGATGATGGTGCGCAGAACTGGGATACCGGCATCGCGAAGCTGAGCCGCGCAAGCATCGGCGCTGTCGCGCATGAAACCGGCGTCGAGCGAGATGAGCTCGTGCTCGTAGTCGGCCATACCCGCCTCTTCCATCAGCGCTCGCGCGGCGGCTGGGTCTCGCGAGATGGGTGGCATGGGCGAGTATTCCGGATGTACCGGTGCCACGTGGTGGTTCTCCGCCACAATGCCTTGTCCGGACTGGCCCACATCGAGGATGACCTGGTTGTCCACCGCCAGCGCCAGCGCTCGGCGGACGCGGGCATCGGCGTAGGGACGCGCGCCGCCGACCTCGGCGAGGGCGTTCGGACGTATCACGATGGTCGCGGCGGTGGAGACTTCCTCGACCCGCCAGTCTTCGAAGGCGCCGAACACGTCCACATAGTCGCCCTCCAGAGCATAGATGAGGTCGATTTCGTCGGCTTCAGCCGCCGCGACCCATGCAATCGGGTCCTCGCCGTAGTCTATGAACTCTATACGATCGAGCCAGGCGCCGTTGCCCTCGTTCCACCATGTGTGGGTCGTATTGCGCTCGAGTACGGCGCGCAGGCCCACTTCGTAGGCCGTCGGCAGGTAGGGGCCCGTTCCGATCGGATTATCCAGCATCGTCGACGCGTCGAAGGATGGGTGCACGATGGCCGCTTGGTAGTCCGCGAGGTTTGGGATCACCGCGATGTCCGGTTGTGATAGGACTAGGACGACAGTCAGGTCGTCCACGGCCTGTATCGCATCCTCGCGGGCCTGCCCGTCTGCCATCAGCGCCGCCAGGCGCCCGGCCATGGAGTTTCCCTCAATTGTGCTGTCGCACATTCGCCGGATGTTGAAGGCGACATCCGCGGCGGTGAAAGGGTCGCCGTTGTTCCAGGTCACGCCTTCACGCAACCGCAGCGTGTATCGCGTAGCATCTTGCGAGATCTCCCAGCTGTCGAGCAGCATCGGACTAAAGGTGCCATCGCTGTTGTAGAAGACGAGGTACTCGAGCCAGCCACGCCCAAAGTTCGCCAGCATGTTGAAGTCGAAGGCCAGCGGATCTTTCATCGCGCGGAGTACGCCCTGAACCCGGGCGGTGCCGCCCATGCGTGGTGTTGCTTGTGCCATGACGGGCGCCGCGAGGCCCATCATGCCCCAGGCCGTGGTGGCAGAAGCCCCGTAAATGCTCGCCGTGGCGAGGAACTCCCGCCGCGTCAAAGCGCACCCCGAGGCCCGTGCGGCCTCGGCGGCAGATGTTAGGTGGTGCGGCAGATCTGCGGCCGCACGATGCTTAATGGGCATTGAGATGAACTCCCTGGCGTGGGCGCCTTCGTGTGGCGCTATGTGTCAATAAGGCCTGCGGTACGACCGGGATCTCGCGATCTCGGAGTCCGCTTGGCCCTTTTGACTGTGCCAGAGTCATTTCAAAAGTAGGGCAGGGGGGCGGCATCGTGCAACACATGCCTGCTCTGGTCGCGCGTGTCCTACACGATCGGTGTCGTTTTCGAGTTAGACTGACCATTTCTTGTGCACGTGGTGTAATATTGTCAGAAGAATTGCGGTTGAGACGGGCAGGGTGGACTTTTAGCGTCGGAACATGACCAGACCTGACCTGTTCAAGGGGTTCTGTCACAGGAACTTGGCTTGAGGCAGTAGGCTGACCCCGTTAGCCGGCCCTGTCAGAGAAACCCGGCTTGAGGCGGGGCAGGTCAGTCAGGGGAACTTTGCTTGTGGCGGGGCGGGGGGGGGGCTGAGTAGCGTTCCAAGATGAGTAACCCCAGCCCCTTCAAGTACTTCAAGACGTCGGCCGAGATCATCCGCCTGGCTGTCATGATGTACATCCGGTTCCCGCTCTCGCTCAGGAACGTCGAGGATCTTCTGCACGAGCGCCGCGTCGAGATCAGCCACGAGACCGTGTGCTTCTGGTGGCATCGGTTCGGGCCAATGTTCGCGGCCGAGATCCGGTGACCTGCCACGAGTTTTTTCCTCCACCGCCGATTAGAGTCCGCCCCAAACCGAGGACGGACAATGAAGCGAACGAGATACACGGACGAGCAGATCATCGGGATCTTGGCCGAGCACGACGCCGGGGCGAAGTGCGCGGACCTGTGCTGCAAGCATGGCATGTCGGAAGGCACCTTCTACAACTGGAAGGCCAAGTTCGGCGGCATGACGGTGCCCGAGGCGAAGCGACTGAAGGCGCTTGAAGACGAGAACGCCAAGCTGAAGAAGCTTTTGGCCGAGCAGATGCTCGACATGACGGCGATGAAGGAGCTCCTGTCAAAAAAATGGTGACGCCCGCCGTGAAGCGCGAGGCTGTCGCGTATCTGAAGGCCCAGCTCGGGCTGTCGGAACGGCGGGCGTGCAAGATTGCGGGGGCGGACCGGAAGATGGTGCGCTACCGGTCGCGGCGCGCCCCGGATACGGCGCTGCGGGGACGATTGCGGGACCTTGCCAACGAGAGGCGCAGGTTCGGCTACCGGCGGCTCTTCGTGCTGCTCCGGCGCGAGGGGGAGCCGTCGGGGATCAACCGCATCTACCGGCTCTATCGGGAGGAAGGGCTGACGGTGCGCAAAAGAAGGGCGCGTCGCAAGGCGATCGGCACGCGGGCGCCGATCCTGATCGAGGCGCGGGCCAATGCGCGCTGGTCGCTCGATTTCGTGCATGACCAGTTCGTCTGCGGACGGCGCTTCCGGGTGCTGAACGTGGTGGATGACGTCACCTGCGAATGCCTTGCGGCAATCCCGGACACGTCCATCTCGGGCCGCCGCGTGGCGCGGGAGCTGACTGCCTTGATCGAACGCCGCGGCAAGCCGGGAATGATCGTCAGCGATAACGGCAACGAACTGACCTCGAACGCGATCCTGAAGTGGTGTGCCGAGCACAGGGTTGAATGGCACTACATCGCGCCCGGCAAGCCGATGCAGAACGGTTTCGTGGAAAGTTTCAACGGCAGGATGCGGGACGAATTCCTGAACGAGACGCTCTTCCGCAGCCTTGCCCATGCCCGCGATCTGATCGCCGCCTGGGTCGCCGACTACAACACCGCGCGGCCCCACTCGGCGCTCGGCTACCAGACCCCCGCAGGCTTCGCCCTGCACCTCGCCGACGCAATCGCCCGACCCGCTGCGCGAAATGAAAGCTCCGCGTGCCGGGCGATTGCTCACCCCGTGCCGAAAGGCATAAATGACAACCGGGCTCCGGTCGCGGCTGGATGAAAGTCCCGTGGCAGGTCATGGTTCGAATTAGTCTGCCAGCACCCCCCAGAAGAAGCACAAGCCAGAAGAGATCGTCGCGAAGCTGCGTCAGTTCGACGTGTTGGTGTCGCAAGGCCAGTCGGTGGCCGAGGCGGTGCGGTCGATCGGCGTGACGCAGTTCACCTACTACCGTTGGCGCAAGGAATACGGCGGCCTGAAGACGAACCAGGTGAAGCGTCTGAAGGAGCTGGAAAAGGAGAACGAGCGGCTTCGGAAAGCTGTGTCGGACCTTACGCTCGAGAAGCTGATCCTGAGGGAGGCCGCCTCGGGAACCGAAGGTCCGCGTCAGCGAAACTTCTGAGCCCCGCCCGTCGCCGTCGCTGTGTCGACCATGTCAGGCAGAAGTTTGGTGTCTCCGAACGGTTTGCCTGTCGTGTCCTCGGCCGGCATCGATCGACCCAACGGAAGGCCCCGCGTGGGCCTCCCGACGAGGAGGCGCTGACCGCGGACATCATCGCGCTTGCCTCCCAGTATGACCCAGCGTGCGAGTCCCGATCCGCTCGGCAAAGCCCGGCAGTACGACCGCTACCGCGATCACCAGAAATAGAAGGCCTGCGCCGAAGCAGGCGAACACTGCGGTTCTGAGAGTCATGCGAGCAGTCTCATTTCTATGCCTGGGGAGCTTACGAAGCGCGGCAGGCACACGCTAGATCCCACGCTATCCCGGACCCATCCGGCTCTCCAGGTCGTTGCTTTTCTGGACGCCGCACAGCACGGCACTAGGGTTCATGTCGTTCAATCAAGCAAATCACGGGAAGGAAATCCGATGATCATCAAAGGATTGCCACAGATCATTGTCGCCGGAGCGCTTGTCGCGTCGCCTGCATTTGCGCAGACCGCCTTCGACAATACGGACATAGCCGAGACGCGCAACGAGGCTTTGGGAGAACAGATCCAAGAGGATTTCGAGACCGACTTCGACAGGTTCGGAAACCTCGGGCGCGAGGTCGGTTTCGACGGCTCGCTCTCGCTCCGCGGCACTGCGTCGAGCGGCAACAGCGACAGTGCCGACCTCGGTATCGGCGCCAATCTCGGCTTCTACGACGGGGTCAACGGCTACAGCCTCCAGCTGAACTACGCCTACAGCGAGACCGAAGGGACAACGGACGAGGAGAGTCTCTTCTACGACCTGGAATACACCCGCGATTTCACGCCGCGCGCCTACGGTTTCGCCAAGCTCCAAGGAACGGTCGATGCGTTTTCGGCCTACGAGTCGGACACCTTCTTCGGTATCGGAGCAGGCTACCTGGTCTACGATCAACCGGACGTCCGATGGTCGGTGCAGGGCGGCCCGGGCTACAGGGTCGCGAGCCTCGACAACGCACTCGACCGGGACTTCGAGGAAGCCGCAATCAGCCTTTCGTCGAACTTCTCCTACATGATCAACGACACGACCTTCCTGACCAACGACACCGACATCATCGGGTCGGAGTCCGATACCGTCGTGCTGAACGAGCTCGGCCTGACCGTCGCCATGGACAGGCAGCTCGCGCTCAGGACGAGCATCTCGACGGAGTATCACACGGACCCCCAGCCTGGGTTCGACGACACGGACCACATCTTCGGCGTGTCGCTGATCTACAGCTTCGACTGACGGAACGGCTCGAGATAGACTGCCGGAAGGCCCAAAGGGGTCTTCCGGCCGTAGGGTTCTGTCAGAGGGGTGTTGTCAGATGAACTTGGCTTGAGGCGGGGCAGAGGGCTCGGTAGCGTCGGCGCATGACCCAATCCAGCCCCTTCAAATGGTTCAAGACGAGCCCCGAGATTATCCGCCTTGCAGTGATGATGTATGTCCGGTTTCCGCTCTCGCTCCGGAATGTCGAGGACCTGCTGCACGAGCGTGGCGTCGAGATCAGCCACGAGACCGTGCGGTTCTGGTGGCACCGTTTCGGTCCAAGGTTCGCTGCCGAGATCCGGAAACGCCGGATCGAGGGCATGCGATCGAGCCACTGGCGATGGCACCTCGACGAGATGTTCGTGAAGATCAACGGCGAGCGGCACTATCTCTGGCGGGCGGTGGATCATGAGGGTGAGGTCCTTGAGAGCTTCGTCACGAAGACGCGGGACTGCAAGGCTGCCCTGAAATTCCTCAGGAAAGCCATGCGCCGGCATGGGAAGCCTAAATGCATCGTCACCGACAAGCTGAGGTCCTACGGCGCCGCGCTGAAGGAGGTCGGTGCAGGTATGTGCCAGGAGACGGGACGCTGGCTGAACAACCGGGCTGAGAACTCGCACCTGCCGTTCCGACGACGGGAGCGTGCCATGCTCCGCTTCCGACGGATGCGAAGTCTGCAGAAGTTTGCATCCGTCCACGCCTCCGTCACCAACCACTTCAATCTGGATCGCAGCCTCTCCAGCAGACCCAACTTCAAGGCCAACCGCGCCGCCGCTCTCGCCGAGTGGCGCGGTCTCTGCGCGGCATAAGGGACAGCGGCGCTGTCCTAGCTGAGACTGGTTCGAATTAGTCTGCCAGCACCTTGCCCGCGGATGTCTCGTCGGCTTCTCCGGGAAATGCGCCTTCTCCTCGCTTGCGGACCGGGGACCCTCTGCGGCCGTGCGTGACTTCGACAGTCCGAGTGTGAGCGTTCCGCTCAACCGTCGCGCGCGGGCAAGCGGTTGCGGGGCGCGCCTGCGCGAGGAACGCGAGGGCATGCCTTCGTTCTCGGCCACCTGGATCGAGAAGTCCTGCGGAACCGTCGGGCGGTTGCTACCGGTCAGCGCGTCGACAACTTGACCAGGGCCGCGGCCGCAAGGGCGTGTTCCTTCTGATGGTAGTCACCGTGAAACTTGCCGTCGACCTTCACCTCCCAGATGCCGCTTCTCTCACGGATCTGCACCCGGTCCGGCTGCTCCGGACGCTCCATGCCAGAGCCCTGTCCGTCTCCGCGTCCCGGCGGCGCGGTTTCGTTGTCGGTCATGTCCGGCTCCTTTGCCATTGGCGGCCGAAGATCTCCAAGGAGTATCACGGCGCGAATGAATTCTTCCGCGTAGTCGTCGGTTTCGCGGTAATCGTGCTCGTGTTTCGTCATGCGCATCGGTTCCACGAACCGTTCTCTCAGATGGTCGATGAAACGCGGTTCCGTTCGCGCCATGTATGCGATGAGCGCTTGCAGGATCCGCTCATGGGCCAGCACCCGCCGTTCGAGTTCGGTCGCTTCCGCTGGTGTCCCCGAAGGATTTTCGACTGGCGACATGGGTGTCCGTCCTTCGCTCTGCAGGGGGCAACCCTGAAGGCTCCGTGTCGGCGCGGCGGCAGTCGGGCCGTCACCTTGCCGCCATACAGGTCGTAACGAGGCAGATACCAGTTGAGCCGACATCGCGCACTAATGCAGATCAGGACCGATGAGCGGCGGCAATCGGCGGGAGCCGCAATCGAAGCCGTGACAAGCGGGATCTCGATCCTCCAGCGCGCCGCGCCGCTCGGGTCAGCCCGGTCATATCTCCTCGCGCAGCTGGGCGTAAGTCAATGCTACGAAGATGCCAATACCGCCGAGGACGTTCCCGGCCAGCGCAGGCAGGATTCCCGCCAGAACGGCAGGCCCGATGGCCAATTCACCAAGAAGGACGAGGATGAACAATTCGGTCGAACCGGCCACGACATGCGACATGCCGCCGAGCCCGATCAAGTAGGTGACGATCACGATCGTCAGGACTTCGCCGGCGCTTTCCATGCGCGGAAGGACCCACACCAGCGCCGCGATCAGGAACCCGGCCGGGATGCCCCGGGCAAAATGGTCGAAGGCCGACGCTTCGGCGTAATGACGCGCAACCGAAAGAATGCCGTCGAGGCGCGCCTTGGGGACGATGTGACCGAAGACCAGAACGAGCGACGCCAGCATGCAGCCAAGAAGGTTCGCCGCGAAGACGATGCCCCAGAGCCGGCCGATCTGCATCAGTTTCCCCGCGGTCGGCGTCAGGAACAGGGTCAGTATGGGCGTGATCGTGTTCTCGGTGAAAAGCTGCATCCGCCCGAGGATCACGATGAGAAACCCGACCGTGTAGCCGAGGTTCGAGACCGCGGAGGTCCAGTCCGCGTCGGGAAGGACCGAGACCAGAAATCCCTTGCCCAGAACCGATGTGCTGAGCGCAAGGCCTGCCGCGACGCCCGACCACCACAGCGCGCTGACGGGCCGCCGAAGCTCGTGTTCGCCTGCACGTCGGATCGCCTCGAAGATGACCGAGGACGACGCGCTTTCGTGCTCGTGAACCCGGGCTTCCTTGTCGCTGTCGAGATCCGCTTTTTCGGACATGAGCCCTACCCTGTAGTCTTGGCCGGTGCGATGTGTTCGATGAGTCCCCGGCGCAAGCCTTCACGAGCGCGCGTCTGGCCGAGTGGCGGAGGTCTCATTCCTTTTCATTCGTCGGCCCTACCGACCGGGCCGCCTCGATGGAGGCTTCGGCCTCGGCGATGTCGCCGGGATCGGGTTCCGGCGGAGCTTGCGGGATATCCCGGCCTGAAGCGTTACAGAGACTTGCCATGACCGGATGGTGATCGGAGCCGAATGCAGGAAGCACCGCGAATTCGAGCAGCCCGAACTCCTCCTGAAACAGGATCTGGTCCAGCGGCCAGGACATCAGGAGGCTGTCGGCGCTGAATGTCGGATGAAGGCCGCGCCCGATCCTCGGGTCGAGCAGGCCGCCGATCCGCGCCGCGCGCCTTGTGACGCTTTCCCAGGGGACGGAGTTGAAGTCTCCGGCCACGATCGTTGCCGACGTAGAGGCCTCTGCCAGAAGCGCCGCCTTCAGAAGCGATGCGTCGCGGAGCGTCGTCGGCTGCGACCAGGCCAGCGGCGGATGGGGATGCACGCCGACGAACTGCACCACCGCGCCGCCGGGAAGTTCCACGCCCGTGACCGCCGTCGGCGTGTAGCCGTCGAAGAGGAACTCGAATTTCGGGTCGATCAGCGGCAGCCGCGAGAAGACGTGCATGCCGAAGGCGCCGTCGCTCTCGGAAATGAACTGCATCCTCTCCGGGTAGCTCTCCTGCAGAGACCGGAGATTTCGGTCCCACCACTCGTCCGTCTCCATGACCAGCAGGAGGTCGGGGCTCACGTCCTCCACGAGATCGAGGAACGCGGCCGCGGCTTGGTTCCGTTCCTGCACGTTCGCGATCAGGAGGGTGAAGGAACTGCCGGTTTCGCAGGTGTCCATTCCCGCCAGCGCTTGGGCCGCAAACCGGGTATATGGATAGAGCCGGGAGCTCTGATGAACGAGGGCGAGCACGCCGATCGCACAGATGACCCAGCCAATCGTCCCGATCCGGGATCGCAACACGGCAACTCCAACGAGCAGGAGAGCCAGAGCGAAGCCGAATTGCAGGCGCGGAAAGTCGAGAAACCTGATCCACCAGACGTTCGTCTCGATCAACGGAAGGAAGGACGCCGCAGTCACGGCCGCCAGGAGGATCAAGACGATGCCGGCCGCCCAAGCGCCCAACCGCTTCGCGCCGGCCTCCGTCATTAAACACCTCTTTTGCGGCGGCCTTCCATCGCCCGGCAATCCGCCGCCGTGCAGCGCGGAGGCCTAAAGGCGATCGTCCAGGCGGTCGCCCAGGAAGCCGTCCGGCTTGCCCGCAAAGGCACCGCCAGCGGCTGCAACGAGCCCCAGCAGCGAAGCCAGCGTCAGATACCATGCCGTCGTCGACAGGACCGAGGATGCGGTTTGCGCCGCCTCCAGAGCCTGTTGCCGGGCCTCGTCGAGCGTCTGCTGCATCTGGTCCACCGCGCTTTCGAACCGCGTCTCCACCGCCACCACGAGCTGCTCGACCTCGGCTTCGGTCAAGCCAAGCCGCTGTTGCAGAACCCTCAGAACTTCCTCGCGGTCCTCTTCGGAGAACACCGCCTCCGGGCCGCTGACGAGGGCGTCCACCGCGTCGTTGACCTCTTGACCCACATTGCCGGGCGACTGCAGCGCATCGGCGAGAGCGTTTCGGAGGATGCTCATGGCGCGGTCCTGTTCCTGCTGGCTCACGACGTTCTCGAACGCCTGTCGAGTTTCGCGGCGCAGCTGATCCACCGTGATTCCGTTCTCCTCGAGCGTCGTGCGAATTTCCGGTGGAAGGTTCTCGACCGATATTTCGGAGGCCATTTCGCCGATGTCGGGAAACGAGAAATCATCGGGTGCAACGGCTTCGGCCACGTTCGCCGCGGCCCGGGCGGAATTACCGATCATGGTGGAAGCGGCTCCAAACATCGCCCCGCCGCCGGCGATGGCGGCCCATGCCAGAAGCACCGTCGAGAGCGCCCAGACCGCCGCGCCATGCAGGATCGAGGACGGCAAGCGCGGAACGCCCGCGAGCTTGGCAGCGGCGAAACCGCCAACGGCCAGCGAGATCAACTGCGTCAGGATCATGTAAAGACCGGACCCCACGCCCATGCCGGACAGCGGAGCGTCGTCATAAAGCGGATCGACCGCAGCCGCACCGATGGCGATGCCCAGCGTGGTGAAGAAGACCATGAGCGCCAGCGCCACGACGGTGCCGACGAAGATGGCGCCCCAGGAGACACGCCGAACGGCAATGTCGGCGGGTCGGGGGGCCTGAGGATCAACCGCGGTCATGATGTTTCCTGCTGCAAGGGAATACTCGGTGGAATTGCAACTCGCCTGCAGCCGAAAAGGTTGCATCTTGCCGGCGGTTCCTCGGTCCCGACGCGGAACGCCGTGATGTCACTCGCCGGTTCGCACTGCGTCCTGCCGCAGCGAAAAATTGTCGATGGCGATGCTGATCTCTCGCACATCACGCGGGCTCGGCCAGCGGCGGCCAACGCTGCCGCTTTTCGTGATAAGGACGACCGAAAATCCGCGCGGGCGGAGTTCGGTTCGGAATGGCGAGCGGGCGGAGGGATCCGTGTCGACGATGACCATGACCTCGCGCTCGATCAGCGGTCCAGGTTGCTCGGCCAACAGTTGCAGTTGCTCGATGACGCGCGGATCGGCCGAAGACGCCGCGAACACGATCAGCGGGCGCGCAAGCCAAAGAAGATCGTCCGGATCGATCTCGGCCGCATCGAGCGGCCTTAACGGATCGACGAGCGTTTGATCGATCAGGGGGGCCTGACCGTCTCGTCGCGTGTCCGGCAAACTTGCCTGCGCAAGAAGCGGTGTTTTCGCCAGCAGAAGCGCGGCAATGGCGAAAACAAGTGTCTTCCGCATTTTTTCATCCGATAATTCGCCGACTACATTGGCGCTCGTATTTCGGAACGGCACAGGCCCACGATCAATGGGCCTTGAAAGGGAAATTGCCTCGGCCAGGCAGTTTCAGACATCGCCGGTTCTGCCGAAGAACAAGAGTGCGCGCCGCAAAGGCAACGCGCAGTCTTCTCTTGCAACCGATGGATCAATGCACGGCTTGGAGGTCACGACTGCAAGCTAGCGGTCAATGCCTTGCGGCGAAATCGTCCACCTGCTTCTGGGCTTCGTCTTTTTCGATGCCATAGCGCTCCTGGATCTTCCCGACGAGCTGATCGTAATTCCCTTCGGCCTGCTGTATCTCATCATCGGTAAGCTTGCCCCAGTTTTGCTTAATGGAGCCGGTCATCTGCTTCCAGTTTCCCTTGATCTGATCCCAGTTCATCAGTCTCTCCTTTCTTTTCTCCAAATCGCTCAACGCGTATCCACCTCCGCTTGTTCCGCAGACTTTTGCCGGCCATGCGGTCGTCGCTCGTTGTGCTCCGGAGCGCTGCCTCCAGGCGATCTGCAATTTCGTGCACGATCACATTACCTTCGGCTGCCACATCTCCCGGCGGACCGCATTCAGGGACGACGCACCGAGTTGCCCCCGTCGAGAATGCCGTTGATGAGCTTCGCCACGGCGGAGTTCAGTGCGTCGTCGTCGCCGGTCGGGGCGTTCGCGTGTGCGGCGGCCGCATCGCGGAGGATGCCGACGATTTCGCTTTCCGGTAGGATCTCGAGGTCGTTCAGGGCGAGAAGAAGCGATTCGCATATGGCCAGTGCGGCGGTGCCTGCGACGTCTTTGGGAACGGTCATGGTGGGCTGTGCCTTTGTCTCGGAAGGAAGAAATCCGGCAGGGAGTGCCCGGAAAGAAGGAGAGCATATACGTCGGTGACCGCGCCGGGCTGATACAGAGCAGTCTGCGGCACCACTATTCCGGCTAGACCTCGGTTTCGTTCGTGTCCCCATGAGCCTGAAACGTCATGCATGAAAGCCCACTCACCCGAAAGCTTTCGGCCTATGTCGGCCTGTCGGACGTCGATCTGGCGACGCTTGCACGCTTCTACCGACGTCGCCGGACCTTCTCGCAGGGGCACGAACTGACCCACGAGGGACAGGCGAACGCATCGGCCTTCGTGCTCGCCGAAGGCTGGGCGTGTTCCTACAAGATCACGCCGGACGGACAGCGGCAGATCGTCGATTTCCAGATCCCCGGCGATTTTCTCGGCCTGCGCAGCATCCTGTTCAGAACCTCCGACCACAGTATCGACGCTGTGACCCGGATCGAGGCGACCGAGGTGCTGGCCACTGACATCTTCGAAGCCTTCGCCGAGGCGCCCCGCCTCGCCACCGCCGTGCTCTGGGCGGCCTCTCGGGACGAGGCGATGGTGGTGGAGCATCTCGTCAACCTCGGGCGCCGGACGGCCGAGGAGCGCACGGCGCATCTCCTGCTGGAACTAGGCACGCGGCTCAACCTTGTCGGGATGGCCGACCGGACCGGCTTCGACTGTCCGCTCACGCAGTATCATCTCGCCGACGCGCTGGGCCTCAGTGCGGTGCACGTCAACCGCGTGTTGAGACACCTGCGCGAGGAGAAGCTGGTGACCTTTCAGAAAGGCCGTGTGGTCTTCGACGACTTCGACCGGCTGAAGGACCTCGCAGGTTTCGATACGTCCTACCTCGACCAGGATGGTCCCCTGCTCCGCTGAGCCTGGGCAGGACCCGGCCGAATGCCGGGAGTAGCGCCCGAGATTGCGACCGGTCGCCCCACTGATGTGGATCAGCCCGAATCGAGTGGCTTCCCGGCATGGTGTTCCCACGATCCCCGGACATGGCGGCACGGACTTTTCGTGCCGCAGGACGCCTATTGCCGCCTTCCGGGCGAAGGGCCCGCTCATGCGTGGCCGCACCGCAGAACAGGAGACGCCATGGACAGCCGTGCCACGACCCCCTTCCGCCCCGC
>NZ_JARRSA010000045.1 GCF_029624655.1 Roseicyclus salinarum | reverse complement strand
GGGGGCGCTGCCCCCGGACCCCCGGCGGTATTTTCGGAAAGATGAAGGCGGGGCGGGACACGTCCTTGCGGGAGAAGAGAGATGCGGATCTGCATTTTCGGGGCCGGAGCGATCGGCGGATACATGGGCGTGAAGCTGGCGCAGGCGGGGGCGGACGTGAGCCTGGTGGCGCGCGGGCCGCACCTGGCGGCGATGAAGGAGAAGGGCCTGAGCCTGATCGAGGAGGGGGAGCGGAGCACGGTCGCGGTCACGGCTTCCGAGGATCCGGCCGAACTGGGGCCGCAGGATTACGTCATCGTCACCCTCAAGGCGCATTCCGTGCCGCCGGTCGTGGACCGCATGAAGCCGCTTATCGGGCCGGAGACGACCGTCGTGTCGGGCGTGAACGGCGTTCCGTGGTGGTATTTTCACAAGATCGGCGGCCCGCTTGAGGGCACGCGGCTGCACAGCGTCGATCCGGGCGACGCGCAGTGGAACGGCTTCGGGCCCGACCGGGTCCTGGGCTGCGTGGTCTATCCCGCCGCCGAGGTGTCGGAGCCGGGAACGATCCGGCACATCGAGGGCAACCGCTTTTCGCTGGGGGAACCCGACGGATCGAAGTCGGAGCGGGCGATGGCGCTGTCGAAGGCGCTGGGTGCCGCGGGGCTGAAGGCGCCGGTGCGCCCAAGGCTGCGAGACGAGATCTGGGTGAAGCTCTGGGGGAACCTGTCGTTCAACCCGATCTCGGCGCTGACCCATGCGACGCTCGACGTCCTGTGCATGGATCCCGGCACGCGGGGCGTTGCGCGCGCGATGATGCTCGAGGCGCAGGAGATCGCCGAGAAGCTTGGCGTGAAGTTTCCCATCGACGTCGAGCGGCGGATAGACGGGGGCGCCGCGGTCGGCGCGCACCGCACCTCGATGCTGCAGGACCTCGACGCCGGCCGGCCGATGGAGATCGACGCGCTCGTGGGGTCGGTGCAGGAGCTGGGGCGGATCACCTCGACGCCCACGCCGACGATCGACACGGTCCTGGGACTGGTCCGGCTGCGCGGGCGTGTGGCCGGTCTTTACGGGTGAGGCGGGCATGACCACGACGCACGACGCGCTGGAGGATCCGCGCAACGCGGACATCCTGATCTATGTAGACGGCGAGCTGAAGCATCGCGACGAGGCCAAGGTCTCGGTCTACGATTCCGGCTTCATGCTGGGCGACGGGATGTGGGAGGGAATGCGGCTGCACGATGGGGTCTGGGCCTTCTTCGACGCGCACATGGATCGCTTCTTCGAGGCCTGCAAGGCGGTGTCGCTCGATCCGCGAACGGATCGGGCCGGCATCCTTGCCGCGATGGAAAAAACACGTATCGCCAACGGGATGGAGACGGACGTTCATGTCCGCCTGATGCTGACGCGCGGGGTCAAGGTGCGACCCTTCCAGCATCCCTCGCTCAGCCGGTCGGGGCCCACGCTCGTCATCATCATGGAGCACTCGAAGCCCGTGGACCGGCTGCAGTTGGCGGGCATCAGGCTGGCGACTGTGCCCCAGGTGCGCGGCCTTCCGATGAGCCAGGACGCGAAATACAACAGCCATTCCAAACTCAACTGCGTCATCGCCCGCCTTCAGGCCGAGCAGGCGGGCGCGGACGAGGCGCTGATGCTCGACCCGCATGGCTTCGTGAACACGACCAACGCCTGCAACTTCTTCATCGTGCGCAGGGGCGAGATCTGGACCTCGACCGGCGACTACTGCATGAACGGGATCACGCGGGCCAAGGTGATCGAACTGGCGCGCGCGGACGGCATCCCGGTTTTCGAGAAGAATTATTCACTTGTCGAGGCTTACGGGGCGGAAGAGGCCTTTCTGACCGGCAGTTTCGGGGCGCAGACGCCGGTCGCGTCCATCGATGGGAAGCCCGTGGGAGACGGCTCTCGGCCGGTGACGCGGCGCATCCGCGACCTCTACATGGCGCATCTGGAAGAGCATGTGGCCGCGAGGCGAGCGGGCTGATCACAGATCGATGCGCAACCCGTCGCGGCCAAGGATCATCGCGCCGTCCCAGGTCCTGCGGACCGCGCGCTTCCAGTCGTCTTCGGTGAACTCCGGCAGGCCGTCCGGGACGAAGTGATTGAGCGCGAGCCGCGCCACGCCCGCCGCCCCGGCCACGCGGCCCGCATCCTCCGCCGAGGTGTGGCTGCGCAGGATGTGGGTGCGCAACCTCTCGCCGCCGTTGGGCACTTTCGCGATCAGCGCGTCGACGCCGTGTTCCAGCATCGCCTCGTGCACCAGAAGGTCGGCGCCGCTTGCGAAGACGGCCATTTCCGGCATGAACGCGGTGTCGCCTGACAGGACGACGGCCTTTCCGCCGCCTTCGATCCGCAAGGCGTAGCTTGGTTCGACCGGCGGGTGAACGTTTTCCATCGCGCGCAGTGTCACGTCGCCGAGGACGGTGGCGCATTCGGTGTCGAGGGGGCGGATCTCGACGAGGCGGGCCAGATCCGGGCGCCCCTCGTCCGCGATGCGCAGGTCGATGTCGTCGCGCATCGCCTCGAGGAATGCGGTCCAGTATCGCGCAAGGCGCGGCGGGCCGAAGACCGGCATCGTCCGGTTCAAGCCCGCGGTCCATGATGTGTGCAGCAGCGGCCCAAGCTCGAGGTAATGGTCCGAGTGGAGGTGGGTGACGACGATGGCGTCGAGCGATCCAAGCGCGATGCCCTGGTCGCAGACGCCCCTGGTGGCCCCGAGCCCCGCGTCGACGAGGATGGTCCGGCCCGCGAGCGACACGAGTGTCGAGGTCGGCATGTTCGAGCCTGGCCGGATCGCCGGCCCCCCCTTCACGCCGAGAAGCGCCACGAAGTCTTGCATGGGGCGTGCGTCCTTTCGGGCTGGCGAGTTCGCCCCCCGCTATGCCGCGACATCGGCGCTGCGACAAGGTGCGACCGGGCGCGGGGCGCGCGATCGCTTGGCGACGCCGCCGGGGCAGGTCAGACAGGCGTTTTGGGGGATGAACACGGCAAAAGGATAACAACCGTGCAGGCAAGTGGCGCAAACCCTGCGATCCTGTCCGAAATGGGAAAGCCCATCTTGTCCCCAGCGCGGCGTGTCACCCGCCCAGCAGCCGCATCCCAAGCCAGATTGCGACCAGAACGCCGAAGGTCGCGAGGACGACCCCGCCCTTCGGCAGGTCAAAGGCCGCGATCCGCGGGCCGAAGACGTTGGCGAGCACCGCGAGGCCGAAGTAGCGCGCTCCGCGGGAGGCCGCGATGGCGGCGAGGAAGACCGCGAAGTTGCCCCCGACCGTTCCGGCGCCCAGCGTGGCCAACTGCATCGGGGCAGGCGAGAAGGAGACGAGGAAGACCGTCCAGAACAGGCCGTCCGCGTCGAGATCGCGCGACATCCGCCGGAAGTCCTCGAGCAGGCCCAGCCATCGAAGGATCGGAAGGACCACGGGGTCGGCCAGCCAGAGGCCGACCGCGTAGAACAGGGAAGCCCCGATGAGGCAGCCCACCCAGATCGACACGGCGATCGCCGTGGCCTGCCTGTGATGGCCGACCATGAGCGGGGCGACGACGGTCTCCAGCGGGATTGGCACCACGGTGCTTTCGGCGAAGGACAGCGCCGCGAGGCCGCTTCGGTGCCGGGCGAGACGGCTGGTCCAGCTGTCGCGCTTCGGTGCCGGGCCGCCCTCAGCCATCGCGCGATCCCGACCATGCGGCAAGGCTGCGGGCGGGGCTGGCGACGGCCGCCGTCCGGCCTTGAAGAAGGCCGTTGGCCTGCGCGGCGATGGCCGCGGCCCAAGCGGCGAGGACGTTTGCGGCCACGGCGGCCAGAAGGATGCCCGAATACCCCATCAGGCCCACCCCGAACCAGGCGAGCGGAACGTAGATCAGGCCGATCCGCGACAGGCTCAAGCCAAGCGCCCAGCCCGAACGCGACCGCGCGGTGAGGGCGGCGTTCGTGGCCACGACGATGCCGTATCCCGCAAGGCTCCAGCCGACGATGCGCATGTAATCCGCGGTATAGCGCGCCGCCGCGCCGCTGGCCGTCATCGCCTCGGCGAGGGGGTCCGCGAAGGCCCAGAGAAAGACGCCCACCGCGACGCCGTAGACGATGGCGAAGCCGCCGCCGAGACGCACGGCCTCTCGCGCGCGGTCCCGCCGACCCGCGCCCCATGCCTGCCCGATGACCGGCGCGAGGCCCGAGGACAGCGCAAAGAAGGGGACGAGCGCGATGGACTGGACGCGGGCTGCCGCGCCGAAGCCGCCCACCGCCGCGTCGCCCAGCGTCGCGACCGCGGCCGTCACGAGGGCCATGCCGGCCGGGTTCACGGCCCGGGAGGCGGCGGCGGGCAGGCCGACCGAGACGATCTCGCGCACCGAGGCGAGGACCCCGCGCAGCGGGTGCGCCCCGGCGGTAAGCCGTCCTCGCCGGATCGCGAGCGTCAGCGCGAGCACGCCCCCGACGCTGCGCGCCGCCAACGTCGAGATGCCGGCGCCGGCCATGCCCATCGGCTCGACCGGGCCGAGGCCGAACACGAGCGCGGGCGTCAGCGCGATGTTCAGGGCCGCGCTCAGCACCATGATCGAGGATGGCGTCGCCCCGTCGCCGCCCGCGCGGAAGGCCGCGTTCAGGATCATCGTGGTGACCAGGACCGGAAAGCTTGCCGCCCACCAGGGGACGTAGGCCATCACGCGCTCCTGCACCGTGCCCTCCGCGCCGAGGAGCGGGAAGAGGACCGGCGACGCGGCGAGGAAGGTCAGCCCGACCGCCGCGCCCAGCAAGAGCCCGAAGCCCGTCGCATGAAGCGCGAGGCGCGCCACGGGGCGCGCGCCGCTTCCCCGGCCCATCGCCTGTGACAGCGCCGTGTTGGCGCCGGCGGACATGCCGATGGCGAAGGCGCTGATCGCGACGATGACCGGATAGACGAAGCCGATGGCTGCCAGCTCGGCGTCGCCCACGCGGGCGAGGAAATAGGCGTCGGAGAGCCCCACGGCCAGCACGCCGAGGATGCCCATCGCCATGGGTGCGGAGACCCGCAACACCTGATGCGAGACGCGCCCCTGCGTGAGGTCGCTGCCGTGATCGCTCATCCGAAGATCCTGTCGTCTCGGGCGCTGCGTGTCGGATCGGACCTGCAAGCGCCCCATGTGGGAGTGCAGGCGCGACAACGCCCCGGCGGCGGTTCGGTTCCCCGCGGAGCGCCCCGACCCGTCCCGGAACTTAGCGCGCGCGGGCCTGTTGACCCGACGGCCCCGCGACGCACCCGTGCCCGCGCTGGATGCCGTTGGCGAAAGGATTCGGGCGATGCTCGAGACATTGGACAATCCCCCCGCCGGCTCGGCTGGCCGGACGCACGTGCTGATCACGGCGGCCGAGGCCTACCCGGAGCTGGAGCGCGCCTTCCTTGCTGCCGAAACCGAGATATGGGCCGGCTTCCGCGTATTCGACCTGTGGTCGAACCTGCGCTCGGGCGAGGCGCGGAAGATCGGCGAGACGTGGTTCGACCTTGTCGTGCATACGCTCCGGCGCGGTGTGCGCATCAACATGGCGCTGTCGGACTTCGACCCGATCATGGCGGCGCGGCTTCATGCCGAAACGTGGAAATCCATGCGCGCCTTTCTTGCCGCCCGCGAGGTCGCCGGGCCGAAGGCGGAGCTCAACATCGTGGCCGCGGCGCATCCCGCGCGGGTGGGCCTGCCTCACCGGCTGGTGTTCTGGCCATGGGTGCGCCGCCGGCTGAAGGAGACGCTGGACAAGCTCAACCACGACACGCCCGACGACCGCGAGCGCCGGCTGCAGAACCTTCCGGGTCTTCGCCGCCACGTCCGGCGCGCCGAGGACGGGACGCTTCGCGCGAGGTGGTGGCCGCCCGCCGACCTTCTGCCGGGCACGCATCACCAGAAGATCGCCGTGTTCGACCGCAAGCGCCTTTATATCGGTGGCCTCGACCTCGACGAAAGGCGCTACGACGATCCCGACCACCCCCGCCGCCGTGACGAGACCTGGCACGACGTGCAGGTCATGATCGACGACCGGCCCGAGGTGGACGAGGCGCAGTCGCACCTTGAAAGCTTCCTCGCCGTGACCAACGGGCAATCCGACCCGCTGCCCGAGACGCGGCTTCTGACCACGCTGTCGCGCAAGCGGCGCGTGACGACCCCGTTCATCGGGCCGAGGACGCTGCGAAGCTCCATCGCCGACGCGCACCACGCGCGGATCCGCGACGCCAAGCGGCTCATCTACCTCGAAACGCAGTTCTTCCGCGATACCGGCATCTCTCGGGCGCTGGCGCGGGCGGCGCGCGCAAATCCCGAGCTGGGCCTGATCCTGATCCTGCCCGCCGCGCCCGAGGACGTGGCATTCGATGGCTCGACCTCGACCGATGCGCGCTTTGGCGAATACATGCAGGCGCAGGCCATCGCGCGCGTCACCGACGCCTTCGGGCCCCGCGCCGCGATCTGTTCGCCCGTGCGCCCGGTGTCCATTGACAGCGGCGGGCGCGACTGCTTCGCGGGCTCGCCCATCATATACGTCCACGCAAAGGTCTCGGTCTTCGACGGGGCCAGCGCCATCGTCTCGTCGGCCAACCTCAACGGGCGCAGCATGTACTGGGACACCGAGGCCGGCGTCGAATTCGACGAGCCCCCACTGATCGCCCACCTGCGGGAGAAGATGATGGCGCACTGGCTGAACGAGACCCCAGACGCGGCGTTTCTCGACCCCGAGCGCGCCGTCGTCGCGGTGCAGAGGCGCGCCGAGGAGAACCTCGCGGCACGGCCCGAGGCGCGGCGCGGCTTCCTCGTGCCCCACGATCCCGAACCTGCGCGCGCGTTCGGTCGCCGCGTGCCGTTCATTTCCGAGGCGATGGTCTAGACCGCCCCGCGCTCGATCCGGTCGGCCATCGTCTCGGCCCAGTCGCGCCCCTCGTCGCCGCCCCACAGAAGCCATGCGACGTAGCCCGCCGAGGGATCCTCGTCGTTGCCGAAGTTGCCGCCGCGCCGGTCCAGCTCGTGGCGGCGGAAATAGGTCACCATGCGGTTGATGGCGTTCTCCGACAGGCGCACGCGGTTCGTGAGATCCCGCGCGCGGGCGACGCCCGCCTTGGTGCCGCCCCGGTCGAACTTCCGGCACAGCTCCAGCCCCTTTTCGGCGGCTTGCGCCACGGGTTCGGGCGGGGTGAGGTCGATGTCGCGTTCCGTCATGCATGTCGCCTTCGTGCTGCCTTGAGGTGCAACAGCCGGGCGGGGGGCGCGGTTCCGGGGGGTTGAGGGAACAAGGACGGGAACGTGCGCATTTCCCGCAGAGATGACCTCGGCCTTGAAGGAGCCTCGCCATGTCAGACCGGACAACCGACCATCCCGGCCCCGCGCGGGGCCGCGGGACGCCGCGCGGGCAGGGCGGTCCGCGATCGGCAGCCGCCCATGACGCGGGGCGGCAGGCCGCGTCGCACCGCTGGCTGCTGTTCCTGTCGGGCGGCGTCTCCATCGTCGCCGGCGCGCTTGCGATCCTTCTGCCGTTCGTGGCCACGATCACGGCGACGGTCATCGTCGGCGCGGCCCTGATCGCAAGCGGCATCGTCGGCCTGTTTGCCGCCTTCCGGCGAAGCGAGGGCTGGCACATGGCCTCGGCCTTCGTGCTGTCGCTGGTGTCGCTCGGGGCAGGCGTCCTGATCTTTCTCGAACCCGTCGCGGGTGTCTTCGCGCTGACGACGCTGGTCATCGCGTGGTTCGCGGCCAGCGGCATCCTGCGGATCTGGTATGGTGTGCGCAACATGGGCGAGGGCGGCGGCTGGATGATCGCCGTGGGCGCCCTCGCGCTGGTCCTCGCGGTGCTCCTGTGGTTCGGGCTGCCGTTCAGCGCGACCTGGATCCTCGGCGTCCTTCTTGGGGTGGATCTGCTGGTGTGGGGAAGCCTTCTGATCGCCTTCGCGGTCCAGATCGGACGGATGCGCGGGGGCGCCTGAACGGCCAGCCTCGGCTCCGGAGCGGCGAGCCGGAAAGGCGGGGAAAAGCGGCCAGGACGCAAGGAAGCGCCTGCGATGCCGGGCCCGTCGCTGGCCCCCGACCGGCCTGGCCCGCGACCGGCAGCGGAGGCGAGGCGGCGTGCTTCGATCCGTTGCCGGACGGCGCGGCGGGCGCAGGGGCGCCGAAGGCCTTCCGAGGTTCAGTCGCCGCCGCCGAAATGCGCCTTGTTCTCCGCCAGCTTGATCATTCGGAAAACGAGGAGCGCGAGCACCGTCGTGGCCCCCGCCAGAAGCCAGTAGCCGAAGCCCACGCTCAGCCCGATGGCCGCCACCAGCCACAGTCCCGCGCCCGTCGTCAGCCCCTTCACCTTGCCGCCGCTCACGATGATCATGCCCGCCGCGAGGAACGCCACGCCGCCCGTCACCGCCTCGATAAGGCGCAGGGGGTCGCTGGCCACGCGGTCGGAATAGACGTCCGTGGTGGCGACCACTTCCAGCATGATCAGGCAGTAGAGCGCCGAGGCCAGCCCGACGAGCATGTGCGTCCTCAACCCGGCGGGGCGGTGGCGGGCCTCGCGCTCCAGCCCCACGAGGCCGCTGAGCACGAGCGCGCCGAACAGGCGGGTCAGCGCCACCTGCCACGGTAGCGCGGTCAGCACGAGGATGTCGTCGAGGATCGCTTGCATCGAAGTGGGCCACCCGCCTCCCGTTCAGCGCCACCACGCCGCGCAGCGCGGCGGGATCGTCCCGCCCTCTGGGCATTCGCTGCTGGACAGGACCCACTCCAGCCCCGCCGCCGCTGCGGGGATGTCCCACGGGCTGTGGCCGAGGTTGACGGTCAGCGTCAGGTCGCGGCCGCCGCCCTTCATCCGCGCCAGGATGGTTCCGGGCGGGCTGTCGAGGATCTCGGCGACGCCGCGGCCGAGGCCCAGCTCGCGCCGGAGCCGCAGCGCCTTGCGGTAGAAGTTCAGGACCGAGGCCGGGTTCGCCGTCTGCTGCGCCACGCCGCCATCCTCGGGGTGCTGGACCGGCAGCCACGGTTTCGCGCCCGAGAAGCCGCAGCGCGGCTTGCCGGAATCCCATGCCATCGGCGTGCGCGCGCCGTCGCGGCCCAGCGGCTCGGGCCAGTACATGACGTCGTAGGGATCGTGCAGCATCTCAAGCGGCAGCGTCGCCTGCGGCTGGCCCAGTTCCTCGCCCTGGAACAGGATCAGCGGGCCGGGCATGGCGGTCAGGAATGCCGCGAAAAGCCGCGCGTCCCGCGCGCTGCCGTCGCCCAGCTTCGAGACGTGCCGCGGCTGGTCGTGGCTCGACAGCCACCACGCGAAGCCGTCGCGGTCCGCCATCCGCTCGAGGATCTCGCGCAGGACGCCGCTTTCGAGGCCGCGTTCGGCGAGGTCGAAGGTGTAGCCCGCGTCGAAGCGGCCCGGCTTCGTGAAGTCGTGCGTGACCTCGACGGAATTGGGGCCCTTGTTGATCTCGGCCAGCATGTAGGTGTCCGGCCCCACCCAGTCGCGCAGGGTCTCGGTGAAGCCCGCGCATTCGTCGGGCAGCACGTCGTGGACGTGGTCCTGGAACGTGTAGGGGTTGTTCGGCGGGCCGGGAATGCGCTTGCGGTGCTCGGGCGGGGCGGGGGGATTGTCGGCAAGATCGCGGTGGTGGAAGAAGCTTGTAACCGCGTCGTAGCGGAACCCGTCCACGCCGCGATCGAGCCAGAAGCGGTTGATGGCGCGCAGACGCTCGTGGACGCTGGGATGGCGGTGGTCGAGGCAGGGCTGGCACTGCAGGAACTTGTGCAGGCAGTATTGCGACCGCTGCGGATACCAGCGCCAGGCGGGCGTTCCGAAGAAGGCGATCCAGTTCGTCGGCGGGCTGCCGTCGTCGCGAGCGTCGGCCCAGACGTAGAGATCCTCGTATCCGTCCTCGCGCCGCAGCGAGCGCTGGAACCACTCGTGGTCACTGGAGGTGTGGTTGAACACCTGGTCGATCATCACCAGGAGGCCGAGGTCATGCGCGCGGGCCACGAGCGCGTCGAAATCCGCGAGCGTCCCGAAGCGCGGGTCGACCGCGCAATGGTCGACGATGTCGTAGCCGCCGTCGACGAAGGGCGACACGAAGAACGGCGAAAGCCAGATCGCGTCCACCCCCAGCGCGGCGACGTGGTCCAGCCGCTCGGTTATGCCGCGAAGATCGCCTCCGCCGTGGCCGTGCGTGTCGGCGAACGAGCGGGGGTAGATCTCGTAGATGACAGGGTGGTCGGGCCAGCGCAGTCTGTCCGTCATCGCTCAGCTGCCCACGATCACGCCGCCATTTGGATGCAGCGTCTGCCCGGTGAAGTAGTTGCCGTCGTCGGAGGCGAGAAACAGGTAGGAGGTCGCGATCTCCCAGGGCTGGCCGGGTCGCCCCATGGGGACGTGGTCGCCGAAGCCCTCGACCATGTCGGGGGGCAGGGAGCCGGGGATGAACGGCGTCCAGACCGGCCCCGGCGCGACGCAATTCACCCGGATGCCGCGTCCGGCGAGCTGCTGCGCCATCGAGCGCGAGAAGGCCGTGATCGCGCCTCGGGTCGCGGAATAGTCCACGAGATGGGCGTTGCCCTTGAAGGCGTTGACGCTGGCCGTGTTCACGATCGCGCCGCCCTCGGGCAGGTGATCCAGCGCCGCCTGCGTGCAGAAGAACTGGCCCATGACGTTGCTGTCGAAGGTGCGGCGCAGCTGCTCCTCGGTGATGTCGCGGATGTCCTCGGCGTTGAACTGCATCGCGGCGTTGTTCACGAGGATGTCGATGCCGCCGAGCTTGCCGGCGAGTTCCCCGATGGCCGCGAACGCCTCGTCGCGCCTGCCGATGTCGGCCTTCACCTCGAAGAAGGTGCCGCCCTCGGCCTCGACGGCCTCGCGCGTGTCCTGCGCGTCCCGATCCTCTTGAAGATGGACGATGCCCACGCGCGCGCCCTCCCGCGCGAACAGAACGGCCACCGCCCGCCCGATGCCGCTGTCGCCGCCGGTGACGATGGCGGCCTTGCCCTTCAGCTTGCCGACGCCGGGGTGGCGCGGGTGCCAGTCGGGTGCGGGCTCCATCCTGTATTCGTCGGCAGGCATCCGGTCCTGTGTCTGCGCGGGCATGGAGCTGGGTTGTGGCATGGAAGGGCACCTCGGACTTGCGGATTTCGTCGTCCGATCAACCCCTCGGCGCGGGTCCGGGTTCCGTCGGTCTCAGCCCAGCACCAGCCCGACCGCGAGCGCCAGGAGGGGCGCCCCGAGGAAGACGGCGATCCGAAGCCGGTCGCCGTCCACGACGATCCCCTCCGCCGCCGCGCGGTCGCCGAAGCGTCCGTGGGCGCGGGCCGCCACGCCCGCGACCGGGCCGTCGATGTTGTCGGGGCGTCCTCCGGGCTCGGGGTGGCCGGATTTCTGAAGCTCCGCGCCCGCGCGCGCGAGCTTCCGGTCGAGCCATCCGGGAAGCACCATGTTCCCGAGGACCAGCTGCAGGACCGACCGCCCGACCAGGATCTCGCGCGTGCCGTCGCGCACCGCCTTCATGACCGCCCGCGCCGCCAGTTCCGGCTTGTAGATCGGCGGCGCGGGCTGCGGCATCTCCTCGAGCCGGTTGCGCGCCCAGCCGAATTGCGGCGTGTCGATCGCCGGAAGCTGCACCACGCCCAGCGTGATGTCCGCGCCCTCGCGGATCAGCTCGGAGCGCACGGACGCGAGAAATCCGTTGATCGCGTGTTTCGAGGCGCAGTAGGCCGACTGGAACGGCACCGAACGGTAGCCGAGGCCCGAGCCCACGGTGACGATCCGGCCACGACCATGCCGCCGCATGAGCGACAGGGCGGTGCGCGTGCCGTTGACCACGCCAAGGAAGGTGGTGTCGATGATCTTCTCGAATTCCTGCGGCGCCATCTGGGGGAAGGGGGAGAAGCTGGTCAGCATCGCGCAGTTCACCCAGACGCCGATCGGGCCAAGACCCTCGGCGATCGCGGCGCCCGCGCGACTGACCTCGCGCGCGCAGCTGACGTCGCAGGGTATGGTCATGACGCGGTCAGCGCCTCGACCACGGCGCGGCCGACGCCGGCGCTTCCGCCCGCGACGACGGCGACGCCGGGAATGTCCGATGAAGAGGTCATGCCACCCTCACAGCGCGATGGAAGCGACGGAGCCGCCGTCGACGCGGTAGTTCGCGCCCACGACGAAGCTTGCCTGTTCCGAGCACAGGAAGGCGATGGCGGCGGCGACCTCCTCGGGGCGGCCGCGCCGGCCGAGTTCGAGATGCGGACGCTCCTCGTCGAGGAAGCTCTCGACCGCCTCCTTTCGGCTTGCGTCCATCCGGCGCGCGCGTGCGTCCATCATGGCGTCGGTCATCGGCGTCTCTATGAAGGCGGGCGAGACGGTGTTGACCAGAACGCCGTTCCGCGCGGTGACGCGGCTGAGGCCCTTGGCGAAGTTCACGATGCCGGCCTTGGCGACGTTGTAGACCGCCTCGTCGGCATAGGGCTGCGCCGCGTTCTCGGAGGACACCATGACCACGCGGCCCCAGCCGCGCCGCTCCATTGGCGGCACGAAAAGGCGCGCGGTGCGCACGACCGACATGAAGTCGGTGTCCCACGCCTCGCGCCAGTCGTCGTCCGTCATCTCGAGGGGATGGCCCTTTGCGCCCGTCACGCCCGCCGCGCAGACGAGGATGCAGGGCATCCCGAAACGCGCCTCCACGTCGCGGGCAAGGCCCTCGACCTCCTCGGGCACGGTGAGGTCGGCCTGCATCGCGTGCACGCGCGGCCCGAGCGATTGCGCGGCCTCTGCCAGCTCGTCGTCCTTCACGTCCACGAGGATGACCGTCGCGCCTTCGTCCGACAACGCGCGCGCCGTGGCGCGTCCGATGCCCGACGCGCCGCCCGTGACAAGCGCTGTCCTGCCGTTCAGTCCGAAGTTCATTGGGTCGTCCTTTCGTGGGCTCCGTTCCGGTCTCGCCCCTGCAACGTCCCCGGCTTGGCGGGGTTCCTGCGCCGGACGGCCTGTCACGGCGCCGATCCCCGCCCCTGCCGCGCGTCGCGCGATCCGCGCCGCAGAAGAAGCAGCGCAAGCGGCAGGGTCCAGCCGTAGGTCGCCGCGATCGCCACCTTCTCCACGATGCCGTCGATGTCTCCGGGCGCGAGCTTGAAGGCCACGGCGAACGCCGCCCAGAGCACGGCCGAGGCGACGAAAAGCACCCGCGCGCGCGGCATCAGCCGCACCGCGCCTCCGGCCATCGACAGCGGTCCGACGACATAAAGAGGCGCAAGCGCGTAGGTTATCTTCGTGTGGACACTCACGTCGGGCGAGGCTCCGGGGCCTGCCCCGAACTCGTCCCAGATGCCCAGAAGCACGGTCACGAGCGCCAAGAGCGCGAGGCACAGGATGCCGAGCGACCAGAACCAGCGGCCGAGATGCAGGTGCGCCGCACCGATGGCGAGCGCCAGCATCCCCGCCGCGTTCATGTAGAAGCCGGTGTCCATGATCCAGGCGTGGGGACCCCGGCCGAGATCGCTGATCGTGTCGGCTATGAAGTCGTGCCGCGCCACGGGAACGGACAGCGCCATCGCCGCGAAGGGCGCGACGTTGCCGGCCAGCCCCGCAATGCCGCACAGGATCAGAAGCTCGGGCCGCTCGCCCGTGGCGGAAGGGGGCGGCGCGATGCGGGTTTCCCTCATGCTGCGGCCTTTCGGGCTTGGCCTGCCTGCGTCCCCGGCGGGACCGCGCGACAGGCGCGTGAAAAAGGGATGCGCGGCGCGCATCCCTTTCCCGTTTCGCTATCGGCAGCCGATCAGAGATCGGAGCCTTCCCATTCGGGCATCGCGTCGAGGTCAGCCTCGGTCGCGTCGACATAGGCGCGGATCTCGTCGCCCGCGTAGCGGCGCAGGGTCACCTGGTCGAGCGACATCTCGACGGGCTTCTCGCCGAGGCCGAGGAAGCCGCCCACATCGATGATCACGCTTTCGATCGTGCCGTCGCTGGCGAGGTTGAACTCGCTTAGATCACCGATCCACTCGTCGTTCCGGCCGTAGACCGGCGCGCCGAGCACGTCCTCGGTGGTGATGCTGGCCCAATCGACCGACTCCAGGTCGTCCTGGGGGCCGCGGCCCTCGGCTGCGATCTGCGACTGGAATTCCTCGTTCTCGGAGGCGAGCATCTCGCCTTCCTGCTCGGCCTGCGCCTGATCGAAGTTTTCCTGTTCCTCGAACATCGACCGGTCGCCGGCGAAGACGACGAAGTATTCGCCCTCATCGTCGCTGTCCTGGACGAAGCGCACGTTCTCGATATCGATGCGGCGCTCCTGCTCGCCCGCGCCGAGGAAGCCACCGGCATCGACGACAAGCGCGCGGACCTCGCCGTCCTGCGACACCACGACGTCGTCAATGTCGCCGACCATCTGCCAGTTCTCGGGAGCCTCGGTCACTTCACGGGCAAGGTTGTCCCAGGCGTTCTCGGCGGCTTGGCCGACCTGCTCGGCGGTGTTCTCGACCGCCTGGCCGGCCTCGGCTGCGGCGCGTTCGGCGCCCTGCTCGAGTTCCTCCATCTCGCCTTCGGCGCCGCCTTCGGCCACTTCAGCCTGCTCTTCGGCGCTCATGCCGTCGTCCATCTCGCCGCCGGACTGCGCGCCCGACCGTGCGGTGTCGCCCGACTGGTCGCCCGACGCGTCGCCCTCGGCGCCCGGCATGTAGAGGCTCCGCCCGATGAGGCTCGAGACCATGATGGTCATGCCTTGGGCTTGCTGGCCCTGGGCCTGCTGGCTTTCGCTGGTCTGGCCGGATTGCGCGCCGGTCTGGCTTCCGGTCTGGTCGGTCGTCTGCGCCATGGCGGGCATCGCCAGGCCGATGCTCAGCGCGGTGGTGGCAAGCAAGTTGCGCATGGTCATTGTGGGTCTCCTTTGCGTCTCGCATTGCGAGAAAAGGGCATTCGCCCTCTCGGGGAAGCAACCGGTGCGAGGGCCGAAGGTTGCCGGGCGGGGGCCAAAAAAAGCGGGGAACAACGGGCGGCGTTCCGCGTTCATGCGCCCTTGTTTTGCTGGGCGAAATTCCGCCGAGGTGGCCGTCAGCCCGTCGTCGCCTGAAGGGCGATGGCGCCTGCGTAGACCCCGAGCATCGCAACGCTTTCCACCCCGATGCCGCCCGGGCCGCTTCGTTCGCGATAGACAAGGCCGAGGAGCAGGATCGCGGTCATCACCGCCGAGGTGCCCAGCCAGAACAGGTCGTCGCGCCCGATCGCGTGATAGAGCGATCCGTCCCGGTAGCCGATGTCGGACATCGTCAGGAACAGCGTGTCGAACGTGTTGCCGCCGATGATGCCGCCAACGGCGAGTTGCAGGGCGCCGCGGCGGACCGCGGCCAGCGTCGTCACGAGTTCCGGCAGCGATGTGACCACGGCCGTCATCAGCGCGCCCACGATCGAGGACGAGAAGCCGTAGCGCGCAACGACCTCAGCGCCCACCTGTGCGACCGCCCAGCCGGCGGCGCCCATCACCAGCATCAGCCCCATGAAGAGAGCGATCAGGCCACGGGCCGGCTTGTCGGGCTCGTCGCCGTCCTCGGGCTGGTCCGGGCGCGTCTCCGCGGTGTCGGTCGGCTGCCACATCGGGTCCTCGCGCAACCCCTGCGTGGCGTAGACGCCTGCGGCATAGATCGCGAACAGCGCGATGGAGGCGGGGTGGATCGCCCAGATGGCGACGTCGGGGCCCGCATAGGCGACGAATGGCACGGCCAGCAGAAGCAGCAGAAGACCGGCCTGGAAGATGTTGGCCAGTTCGGCCGCGGCGTGTTCGAGGTTGGCGCGGCGGTAGATCATGTCGCCGAGCGCGAGGAACGCGGTCTGCGCCGCGATCCCGCCGATGCCGTTGGAGAAGGCGAGCGACGCGTCGCCCCCCAGAGCCGAGGTCAGCGACACGATCGTGCCCGACATCGACGTCGCGGCGCCCAGCAGCACGCCGCCGACGACGGCTTCGCCGAACGCCGTGCGGTCGGCGATGCGGTCCGCGAGCCCCGTCATCCGCAGCCCGGCCAGCAAGATGACAAGCGCCGACGCCGCGCCGACCGCAAGCAGAAGGCCCGTGGAGAAATCTTCGAACATGACGCTCGAACGCGGCAGGTCGGCCCATGGGTCCATCCCTATGCCGGCCCGATGCGGGCCCGGTGCGGGCCCGATGCGGCCAAGAGGCCTGCGGCGGTTCGAGTGGAACCGCCGTCACGCGGTGCGCGTTTGCCCCAAGGTACCAGATCGGACCTTGCCCGGAGCGCCGCTGACCGATGATCAAGACAGCCATCATTCCCGTCGCGGGACGCGGCACGCGCCTGCACCCGGTGACCTTGTGCGTTCCGAAGGAACTGCTTCCGGTCTACACCACCCCGCTTCTGCAGTTCGCCATCGAAGAGGCCGAGGCCTCGGGCATCGAGCGCTTCATCTTCGTCACCCGCGACGGCAAGGAGGCGATCGAGGATTTCGTGCGCATGACCTTCCCCGGCATCGACGCACATTTCCTCAGGCAGGCCGAGCCTCTGGGCCTCGGTCACGCGGTCTTGACGGCCGGCGGCCTCGCGCGGCAGGGCGAGAGCGGCGACCTGCCGGTGGCGGTGATCCTGCCCGACGACCTGATCTTCGCGCCGACGCCGGTCCTTGCGCAGATGGCGCGCGCCTACGACACGGACATGTCCTATCACATGGTCGCGGCGATGAAGGTCGCGCCCGACGAGGTGTCGTCCTACGGCATCGTGGACGCGGACGTTCCGGCGCCGGGCCGCGCGATGCCGGTGCGCGGCCTCGTCGAGAAGCCGGCCGAGGGCACGGCGCCCTCCACGCTCGCCGTCGTGGGCCGCTACATCCTGCATCCGGGCATCTTCGAGACGCTGATGACCACGGGGCGCGGCGCGGGCGGCGAGATCCAGCTGACGGACGCGATCGCGCGCGACCTGCGGCGCATGGACGTTTCGGCCTTCCGCTTCGAGGGGGTGCGCTTCGACTGCGGCGTGCCCGACGGCCTGCTCGAGGCGGGATGCGCGATCCAGGACGCGCGCGAGATGCTGGAACAGGGATCGGCGGCATGACGCCCCCCGAGGCGCTTCGAGCGGCAGGGCCGGTGCGTCCCGCGAGGGACCCGGGGGCGCCTTCCGGCACGCTGGCGGATGCGCTGAACCGCATCGACCCGCGCGGCGCGGCCCTGTTTCTCGGCTTCGAGGGGGCTCTGGCCGAGGCGGAGGGCCCCGCGGGCCCGATCCGCGCGGCGCGCGGCGCGGGATCCCTCGTGGCGCTTCTGGAAGGGGCGACGCGGGGCGGAACCGTCGTCCTGAGCGGTCTGCCCGTCGCCGATCTCCGCCGTCATCTGGCGCCGATCCCGCAATGCGTGCTCGTGGACGCAGGCCCAGGCACCGGCATCGGACCCGCTCCGCACTTCTCCCGTGACGTCCCCCGCGCGCGCCTCCCGCATTCGGCAAGCGGCCTGCACATGCTCTGCTGTGCAATCTCGTCGGTGCCGCCCCTGCCGTGCGGCATGTCGGAAGGCGGGACGCCCGGACGCCGCTTCGCCCAAGCCGTCGAGGCGGTGATGGGGCATGTCGGCATGGCGGGCCGCCGACCGATCCTGATCGGGGGCGAGGGTCACGAGGCCGCGCTCGACTGGGTGCGCCGCGAGGGCGGCATCGCCGTGCGGATCGGACGGGGCGGCACCCGCGCGCCGTTCCGCCTTGCGGGGCCGGCCGAGGTCCGCGCGGTTCTGTCGGCCTGGCTCGAGCGCGCGATGGGGCTCGCATGACCGGACGGCTCGTTGTGGTATCGAACCGCATCCCGACCGAAGCGGCGCCGTCGGGCGGCCTCGTCGTGGCGCTTCACGAATGCCTGTCGGAGCAGGGCGGCCTCTGGGTGGGGTCCGCGCCCGATACGGTCGAGGTGCCCTCGCAGGCGCTGAAGGAACTGGAGGAGGGCGGCGCAGGCTCTTACCGGCGCATGACCTTCGACGTCACCGAGGCCGAGCGCGAGGGCTACTACCTCGGCTACGCCAACGGCGTTCTCTGGCCGCTGTTCCACCGCCGCACCGACCTCATCGATGTCGAGGATGCCCATGCCGTGGCCTATCTCGAGGTGAACGCCCGCGTCGCGCGGCTGCTGTCGGCCGAGCTACGGCCCGACGACGTCGTGTGGATCCACGACTACCATTTCCTTCCGCTGGCCTGCGAATTGCGCGGCCTCGGGGTCCGGAACCGCATAGGGTTCTTCCTGCACACGCCGTTTCCGCAGGCCGCCGACCTTCCGGCCCTGCCGCAGCGCGAGGCGTTCCATGACTGGGTCGCCTCCCATGACCTCATCGGACTGCAGACCGAGCGGGACGTCGCCGCGCTGCTGGAGGTGTTCCGCTCCGACCCGGAAACCGAAGTGCTTCTGAACGGACGGATGCGGCGCCGGGGCGCCACCTTCAGCGTCGGCTCGTTTCCCATCGGCATCGACGCCGGGGAATTCGAGACGCTGGCCCGCGAGAACGCCATCGCCGACGACGACCTCGCGCTGGGGCGCGGACAGAAGCTGGTGCTCGGCGTCGACAGGCTCGACTATTCCAAGGGTCTCGTGAACCGTTTCGAGGCGTTCGGGGCCTATCTCGACATGCGCGAGGCCGACGGGGAGCGGGCGACCTTCATCCAGATCGCGCCGCCGTCGCGCTCGGCCCTGTTCGCCTACCAGGAAATCCGCGAGGAGCTCGAGACCATGTCGGGCCACGTGAACGGCACCCATGCCGAGCTCGACTGGACGCCGATACGCTACATCTGCCGTCCGGTGCCGCGCCCGCGCGTCGCAGGTCTGATGCGGCGGGCCGACGTCTGCCTCGTGACGCCGCTGGCGGACGGGATGAACCTCGTGGCCAAGGAATACGTCGCGGCGCAGGAGCCTGACGATCCCGGCGTCCTCATCCTGTCGCACTTCGCCGGCGCCGCCGAGCAGATGCGCGCCGCGCTGCGGGTGAACCCCTACGACATCGGCGAGATGGCCCGCGCCATCCGCGACGCGGTGTCCATGCCGCCTGACGAACGGCGCGCGCGCCATGCCGAGCTTCTCGACGGCGTTCGCCGGCAGGGCATCTCGTGGTGGACCGGCAACTTTCTTGACCGCCTGCAATCCGTTCCCCGGCGCGAGCACTGGGGCGAATGTGCGGAACGCATGGGCTAGGGGCGCAGCATCTTGACCGAACCTCAGACACGACGGCGCAGCCTGCGCCTCGGCTACGGCCTGATGGGCGTGATCCTCGTGATCCTGGCCGCCTGGGCGCTGCGCGGGATGGCGACCGTGGTGATCCCCGTGATCTTCGCGGTTTTCGTCACGCTTGCGGCGCTACCGCTCGACCGGGCGATCGCGGGGCGGATGCCGGGTGCGCTGACGTGGATCGGGCGCGCGGTGGTGATGCTGCTCCTGCTTCTCGTGCTGAGCGCCTTCATCGGAGGCCTCGCCTATTGCGTGACGCGGATCGCGGCCGAACTGCCGGGCCTGCCGCAGGATCTGAACGAGGTGCTGCCGGGGCTTATGGACGGCGCGGGCAGCGGTGCGGATGGTGGCTCGGGCGGCGGTTCGGACAGCGCCGGGGGGATCGTCGCCGCGATCCGCGGGATCCTGCAGGAGCGCGGCGAGATGATATTCTCTCGCGTGCTCGAGACCGGCGCGAGCCTTGCCCGCACCATCGCCAGCGCGATGGGCGTCGTCTTCGTCGGCATGTTCCTCGTGCTTTTCCTCGTGCTTCTCGCGCTCAGCGAAGCGGACACATGGGAGGCCAAGCTCGACGGGATGCCGTCGGGCGACGGCGCGGGATGGCGCCGCGCGACCTCCACGCTCGGACGCGCGCTCAGGCGCTTCATCCTCACCCGCGCCTTCGTCGGCGTGATCTCGGCCGCCGCCTACAGCGCATGGATCATGCCCTTCGGCCTCGACCTCATCCTCGTGTGGGCGATCCTGACGTTTCTCATGAACTTCATCCCCAATGTCGGCGCGGTAGTCTCGGGGGTGTTGCCCACGCTCTACGCCTTCTTCACGCTAGACTTCGGGACCGCGCTGATGATCGGGGCGGGCCTTACCGTGATCGAGCAGGTCATCGGGAATTGGGTCGATCCGAGGCTTCAGGGCAACCAGGTGGCCCTGTCGCCCGTCGTGATCCTGATCGCCGTCGTGTTCTGGAGCTGGCTCTGGGGCGTGGCGGGGGCGTTTCTGGGCACGCCCATGACGCTTGCGATCATGATCCTGTGCAACAACGTGGCCGCCCTCAGGCCCGTGGCGCTGATCCTGTCGAACCAGCCGCGCTCGGCCGACCTCGACGAGAAGCTCGGTTGGGCGGACGGCACGGGCTGAGGGGCGTGGCGAGCCCGCGTGACGGCCCGTCCCCTGAAATCCGGCCGCGGAGGCCGGCGCGCGCTCAGGTCAG
>NZ_JARRSA010000044.1 GCF_029624655.1 Roseicyclus salinarum | reverse complement strand
CGGGTTGGCGGCGCTTGGCGCGGCCGCGCGGCCGCCCGCCCGGATCGTCGTGCAACTGATGCAGGAGCCGTTTCCGCGCGGCGAGCCTGCTCCGGGGACAAACCAATCGATCGAGGCCTACTTGATCCGGGACGACAGCTGCATGTGGGAGCTTTTGTGATGCAGATACATTATCTTGCGCTCCGTTCTTCATGCCGCAGCGGATTTGAGGCTTCTGAGTCACATCATGGCGCCCTCTGTGGAAAAGCCTGTGGATCGCTTCCGGCCTCGGCTATCATCGGCTCCAGCTGCGCAACCGCAGTTGTACCTCGGGTCGTGGCCGGGCCCGTGCGCCCGGTCACGCACCGGAGTATCACTAGCGGGGGACAACCCCGCAGAAGGCAGGTCCCGAAGCATGGGCGCCGCCCATGCCCGAGCAGGACCCTTCCCTTGGCCGGACGGGGCATGGTCTCCGTCCGGCCCTTCAGCCGTCCGCTCACCCTCCGCACGGGGGTGGCGTCATGCTGAAGCACAAGGGGTTCCCGTCGCGGCTTCCGAGCTCCGACTTCCAGTTCACCATCCGCAGGGCGAACCGTGACGGCGCCACGCGCCTTGTCGCGCGCGAGCGCTACGCCGACCGCAGGCCCGCCGACCGCCGCGCCGACGCGGCCTTCGTCGAGGCGCTCTGGCTCTATTTCGGCGAGGAGCCGTTCGAGCGCGGCAACCTCGATGCGGGACGACTGTCGTGGCTGTTCGGGCGCGAGGTCGTCCCCGCCGAGGAGCCCTTCGATCCCGAAAGCTACGAGGCGCTTCTGCAGCTCGACGTGGCGCGCGCCCGCGCGGCCTTCCCCGAGGCGTTCGACGGCTCGGGCCTGTGGGAGGATCCGTCGGCATGAATCTGCCCGCCGGCCCCAGCTTTGCGCAAGTTGGCGCGCATCCGTCCGCCGGGACGACGATGCCCCTTTCGCGCGCTTCCGCAGATGGCATGTTGCCTTTGTCGGCCCTTCCCCCAAACCAGATACGGGCCGACACCGACAAGACGTGTTACCCTTCCCCTTCAAAGCGGTCGGACGGCCTGGCCTTCCGACCGCGATTTTTCGCCGATGCCGCGCGATCACGTTCGTTTGCGCGCGAAGCCACTAGGCGGCCTGCTCCATTCGGTGTAGCGTTTTCGGCAGAATTCCTATCGACTGGAGAAGACCTAAAATGCGCTCGCGTATCTCAATTTCCGCCCTGCTGCTCGTCTCGACGATCGGTCTCGCCGGCTGCGTGGCCAGCGATCTCGAGCGCGCTGGCGCAGGGGCGCTCATCGGTGGCGTGGGCGCCGCCGCGCTCAACGGCAACGTGGCCACCGGCGCCGCGATCGGTGCGGCCGGCGGCGCGCTTTGCGACGACGTCAACCTCTGCTGATCCGCGGCTGAGCGGCGCGGCCTCGCGCGCCGCGGCGGACCATTCGACTGCAGACAGGGACCACCCGGGCCGAGAGGCCCCGGTGGTCCTTTCTTTTTCCGGACATGCCGGGCGCGCGAGCGGCCCGGCCAATCAGAAGGGACAGCGCCGATGTTCAAGAAGCTCCTGATCGCCAACCGGGGCGAGATCGCCTGCCGCGTCATCAAGACGGCGCGCCGCATGGGGATACCGACGGTCGCGGTCCATTCGGACGCCGACAAGACCGCGCTGCACGTCCGCATGGCCGACGAGGCGGTTCACATCGGTCCTGCGCCCGCCTCGGAAAGTTACATCGTGATCGACAGGATCATGGCGGCCATCGAAGCCACAGGCGCCGACGCGGTGCATCCGGGCTACGGCTTCCTGTCGGAGAACATGAAATTCGCCGAGGCGCTGGAGAGGGCGGGCGTGGCCTTCGTCGGCCCGCCGCCCGGCGCCATCGAGGCGATGGGCGACAAGATCACGTCGAAGAAGCTGGCGGCCGAGGCTGGCGTATCGACCGTGCCGGGCTTCATGGGCCTGATCGGAGACGCCGAGGAGGCGGTCAGGATCTCGAACGACATCGGCTACCCGGTGATGATCAAGGCGAGCGCCGGCGGCGGCGGCAAGGGGATGCGGATCGCCTGGAACGATACCGAGGCGCGCGAGGGCTTCCAGGCGTCGAAGAACGAGGCGAAATCTTCGTTCGGGGACGACCGCATCTTCATCGAGAAGTTCGTGACCCAGCCGCGCCACATCGAGATCCAGGTGCTGGCCGACGCGCACGGCAACTGCGTATACCTCGGCGAGCGGGAATGCTCGATCCAGCGCCGCAACCAGAAGGTCATCGAGGAGGCGCCCTCGCCGTTCCTCGACGAAGCGACGCGCAAGGCGATGGGCGAACAGGCCTGCGCGCTGGCGCAGGCGGTCGGCTACACCTCCGCGGGCACCGTGGAGTTCATCGTGGACGGCGCGCGGAACTTCTATTTCCTCGAGATGAACACGCGCCTGCAGGTGGAGCATCCCGTGACCGAGCTGATCACGGGCGTCGACCTGGTGGAGCAGATGATCCGCGTCGCGGCCGGCGAGAAGCTTCCCTTCGCGCAGGACGACGTGACCCTGACGGGCTGGGCCATCGAAAGCAGGCTCTATGCCGAGGACCCCTACCGCAACTTCCTGCCCTCGATCGGGCGCCTGACACGCTACCGCCCGCCCGAGGAGGTGCAGGCCGGGCCCCTGAACGACAGCGGCAAGTGGCAGGGCGACGCGCCGAAGGGCGCGACGGCGGTGCGGAACGATACCGGCGTGTTCGAGGGCGGCGAGATCTCGATGTACTACGACCCGATGATCGCGAAGCTCTGCACCTGGGGCACCGACCGGGCCGAGGCGCTGGAGGCGATGCGCGTGGCGCTCGATGGCTTCGAGGTCGAGGGGATCGGCCACAACCTGCCGTTCCTGAGCGCGGTTATGGACCACCCCCGCTTCGTCTCGGGCGAGATCACGACCGCGTTCATCGCCGAGGAATACCCCGACGGATTCGACGGCGCGACGCTTGCCGAGGCGGAGTTGCGCCGGGTCGCGGCGGCCGCCGCGGCGATGCACCGGGTGGCCGAGATCCGGCGCACGCGCGTGTCGGGACGGATGGACAACCACGAACGGCGGGTCGGCTTGGACTGGGTCGTCACCCTTCAGGGCGAGGAATTCGCCGTGACGATCGCGGCCGACCACGAGGGGTCGACCGTGACCTTCGCGGACGGTGCAGCGATGCGCGTCACCTCGGACTGGCGGCCGGGCGACCAGCTTGCGCGGTTGTCTGTGGACGGTGCGCCGCTGGTCCTGAAGGTCGGCAAGATCCCCGGCGGCTTCCGCGTGCGCACGCGCGGCGCCGACCTGAAGGTGCACGTCCGCAGCCCGCGCCAGGCCGAGCTTGCGCGCCTGATGCCCGAAAAGCTGCCGCCCGACACCTCGAAGATGCTCCTCTGCCCGATGCCCGGTCTGATCGTGAAGATCGAGGTCGAGGTGGGGCAGGAAGTGCAGGAGGGGCAATCGCTTTGCACCGTCGAGGCGATGAAGATGGAGAACATCCTGCGCGCCGAGCGGAAGGGCGTCGTCACCCGGATCAACGCGGGTCCCGGCGACAGCCTCGCCGTGGACGAGATCATCATGGAGTTCGAGTGAGGCCGTGGCCGCGTCGCCCGGAACCGGGGCCTACTGGCCGCCGCTGCGCAGCTCTTCCTGCCGGAACGAGAAGTTGTCGATGCCACGCATGATCTCGCGGACGTCGCGGGGCGAGGGGCGGCGGAAGCCGACGCTTCCGTCCTTCTGCATCACGACGAGCGAGAAGCCGCGTGGGCGCAGCTCCTGCCGGATGGCCGACCGCGCCGAGGGGTCGGTGTCGACGATGATGACCGCGTCGCGCTCGAGCAGCGGGTCGGGCCGCGCGGCCAGAAGCTGCATCTGCTCGATGAAGCGGGGATCGGCGGGCGTGTCGGCGAAGACGATGATCGGACGCGCGACCCAGAGGAATTCCTCGAGCGTCAGGCCGGCCGCGTCGCGCGGCTCCATCGGATCGACGGCCTCCATCGCGGACCCGGTCTCGCCGGCCTCGGTCTCGGCCATCGCCATCGTCCCCGAGCCGCTGTCCTGCGCGAGAATCGGTGCGGGGGCGAGCAGCAAGGCTGCAATCGTTGAAATCAGGATCGTTCGCATTGTCTCTCCGTTCTTCAGAGATATAGGCGGGCGATCCGCGAAAGCGAAGGGCGACGTGACGCAGGCGCGGGGGGCGGTGACGGCCCCGGCGCGCCTTTCCGGCCGCGAAGGCCCGCCCGCACGCGGCCTTGGCCGCCCCGAAATCGCCGCAACGGCCGCTGCCGGCCGCGACCCGAAACTGACGAGGACGACCCCATGACCCACAGTCCCAAAAGCATCCAGGAATGGCGCGTGCGCGCCGAGAAGGAGCTGAAGGGCCGCGATCCCGACACGCTCGCATGGGAGACGCTGGAAGGCGTCCGCGTCAAGCCGCTCTATACCGAGGCCGACACGGCGGATCTGCCGCACATGGGCAGCCTGCCGGGCTTCGAGCCCTTCACCCGCGGCGTGAAGGCCACGATGTATGCGGGCCGTCCGTGGACGATCCGGCAATACGCGGGCTTCTCCACGGCCGAGGAAAGCAACGCCTTCTACCGCCGGGCGCTGGCCGCCGGGCAGCAGGGCGTTTCGGTCGCCTTCGACCTCGCCACCCATCGCGGCTACGACAGCGACCATCCCCGCGTGGAGGGCGATGTCGGCAAGGCGGGCGTGGCCATCGACAGCGTTGAGGACATGAAGATCCTCTTCGACGGCATCCCGCTGGACCAGGTGTCCGTCTCGATGACGATGAACGGCGCGGTGATCCCGGTTCTGGCCAGCTTCATCGTCGCGGGCGAGGAGCAGGGGCACGACCGCGCGGCGCTGTCGGGGACGATCCAGAACGACATCCTCAAGGAGTTCATGGTCCGCAACACCTACATCTACCCGCCCGAACCCTCGATGCGGATCATCTCCGACATCATCGCCTACACCTCCGAGCACATGCCGAAGTTCAACTCGATCTCGATTTCCGGCTACCACATGCAGGAGGCGGGCGCGAACCTGGTGCAGGAGCTTGCCTATACCATCGCCGACGGGCGCGAATACGTCCGCGCGGCCATCGCGGCGGGCATGGACGTGGACAGGTTCGCCGGGCGGCTGAGCTTCTTCTTCGCCATCGGCATGAACTTCTTCATGGAGATCGCCAAGCTCCGCGCCGCGCGCACGCTGTGGCACCGGATCATGACCGAGTTCGGCGCGAAGAACGAACGCTCCAAGATGCTGCGCACCCATTGCCAGACCTCGGGCGTCTCGCTTCAGGAGCAGGACCCCTACAACAACGTCGTGCGCACCGCCTACGAGGCGCTGTCGGCGGTGCTGGGCGGCACCCAGTCGCTGCATACCAACGCGCTGGACGAGGCGATCGCGCTGCCCACCGACTTCTCTTCGCGGATCGCGCGCAACACGCAGCTGATCTTGCAGGAAGAGACCGGCGTGACGAAGGTGGTCGATCCGCTGGCGGGCTCCTACTACGTCGAAAGCCTGACCAGCGAGCTGATCGAGAAGGCGTGGGAGCTGATCGAGGAGGTCGAGGAGATGGGCGGCATGACCAAGGCCGTCGAAAGCGGCCTGCCGAAGCTGCGCATCGAGGAAAGCGCGGCGCGCAGGCAGGCGGCCATCGACCGGGGCGAGGACGTCATCGTGGGCGTCAACAAGTACCGCAAGGACAAGGAAGACCCGATCGACATCCTCGACATCGACAACGTGAAGGTCCGCGACAGCCAGATCGCGCGGCTCGAGACGATCCGCGCCAGCCGCGACGAGGCCGCCTGCACGGCGGCGCTCGATGAGCTGGAGCGGCGGGCGAGGGATGGCGGCAACCTGCTCGAGGCCGCGGTCGAGGCCGCACGGGCGCGGGCGAGCGTGGGAGAGATCAGCATGGCGATGGAAAAGGTGTTCGGACGTCACCGTGCCGAGGTGAAGACCCTCGCGGGGGTCTACGGCTCGGCTTACGAGGGCGACGAGGGCTTCGCGCAGATCCAGAGGGACATCGAGGCCTTCGCCGAGGAGGAGGGGCGCCGCCCCCGGATGCTTGTCGTCAAGATGGGCCAGGACGGGCACGACCGGGGCGCCAAGGTGATCGCCACGGCCTTCGCCGATATCGGCTTCGACGTGGATGTGGGCCCCCTGTTCCAGACCCCGCAGGAGGCGGCGCAGGACGCGATCGACAACGACGTGCACGTCATCGGCATCTCCAGCCAGGCGGCGGGGCACAAGACGCTTGCGCCGAAGCTGATCGAGGCGCTGAAGGCCGAGGGCGCGGGCGACATCATCGTCATCTGTGGCGGCGTGATCCCGCACCAGGATTACGAGTTCCTGCAGAAGGCGGGCGTGAAGGCGATCTTCGGACCCGGCACGCACATCCCCTCGGCGGCGAAGGAGATCCTCGCACTGATCCGGGCCACGCGGACGGCCTGAACCGGGATCGCGCGGCGCGCGGGCAGGTCCGCGGCCGCTTTCGCGATGAGTGGGGGCGCCGCGGAGCCGGACGAGGTGGCGGGCGCGCACCGCGGTTACGCCGATCCACATGGGACTGAGAGCTGCTCGAGGCCCAGCCGCCCCGGGCGCATGGCCGACCCATTCCCGGCCATACGCCGCATGCCCCGGAGATGCTTGCCCGCGCGCCCGGCCGCCCGCGCCCCGACGCGGATGCGGTCGGAGCCGCCCGCCGGGCCGGTCGCGCGGGCACCATCACCCCTGCTGCGTGCGCCGGGTGATGGCCCTTGCGCTCGCGGCGTGGGGCCGGGGGTGGGTGAAAAGGGCACGGGCATCGTCGTCATCGCGCCGTCGGCCGGAAAGCGGAAGGAAGGCGGCCAGATGCGGCCCGGCCTGACCGTTCCCCCCCGACAACGGCGGCTTGACCGCCTTTTTCCTTGCCCGGCCCGTCCCGGTATCGCATCTAACGCACCGAAGGAGGCGCCATGGCCCTGCCAGTCCGCCAGCAGATCACCTATTGGGGTGCCGCCGCCGCGGTGCTCATGGCGGTGCTGTGGCTTCTGGGCGACGTCATCCTGCCCTTCCTCGTGGGCGGCGCCATCGCCTATTTCCTCGATCCCGTCGCCGACCGGCTCCAGCGCCTGGGACTGAGCCGGGTGCTCTCCACGATCGTCATCTTCATCGTCGTGACCCTCGTGTTCGTGGTGGCCGCCCTCATCGTGATCCCGCTTCTGATCCAGCAGGCGACGGGTCTGGTGCAGTCCGCCCCCGAGGTTTTCGGACAGCTTCGCAACTTCCTGACCGAGCGCTTTCCCACCGTGATGGACGAGGGCTCGACGCTGCGGAATTCGCTCGCCTCGCTCGGGGAGACGGTGCAATCGCGCGGCGCCGAGTTGTTGCAGGGCGTTCTGAGTTCGGCCGCAGGCGTCGTCAACGTGCTGGTCTACATGGTCGTCATTCCCGTCGTCGCCTTCTACCTGCTGCTCGACTGGGACCGAATGGTGGCGCGCATCGACGACCTGCTGCCGCGCGACCATGCGCCGGTGGTGCGGCATCTGGCCGGCCAGATCGACCGGACGCTCGCCAGTTTCGTGCGCGGGCAGGGGACGGTCTGCCTGATCCTCGGGACGTTCTACGCCGTCGCGCTGATGATCATCGGGTTGCAGTTCGGCCTTGTCGTGGGCCTCGTGGCGGGGCTTTTGACGTTCATTCCCTATGTCGGCGCGCTCGTGGGCGGCATCCTGTCCATCGGGCTCGCGCTGTTCCAGTTCTGGGGCGACTGGTGGTGGATCCTGGCCGTGGCGCTGGTGTTCCAGGTCGGCCAGATCGTCGAGGGCAACATCCTGACGCCGAACCTCGTGGGCAGCTCGGTGGGCCTGCATCCCGTCTGGCTCATCTTCGCGCTGGCGGCCTTCGGGTCGCTCTTCGGCTTCGTGGGCCTTCTGGTGGCCGTCCCGGTCGCCGCGGCGATCGGCGTCCTCGTGCGCTACGCCATCGAGCGCTACAAGCACGGCAAGCTCTATCGCGGCATCGAAAGCGCCTCCGACAAGGCCGGTCCGGAGGCCTGATGCCCGAACAGCTCGTTCTGGACCTGCCCGTCCGACCGGCGATGGGGCGTGGCGATTTCTTCGTCTCCGAAAGCAATGCGGGCGCCGTGGTGCTGATCGAGGCCTGGGGCGACTGGCCGCACGGCAAGCTCGTGCTGACCGGCCCCGAGGGGTCCGGCAAGACGCATCTCGCCCATGTCTGGGCCGCCCTGGCCGGCGCGCGGATCGTCGCGGCCGCCGACATCGCCGAGGACGACCTGCCGCGCCTCGCCCACGCCAGAGCGCTCGTCGTCGAGGACCTGCCGGACATCGCCGGCGACCGCGCGGCCGAGACGCTCCTGTTCCACCTGCACAACGCGCTCGCAGGGTCAGGCGCGCCGCTTCTGGTCACGGCGCGCGCGAAGCCTTCGCGCTGGGGTCTTGGCCTGCCCGACCTCGACAGCCGGATGCGTCAGGCGGGGCTCGCGCATCTCGACCCGCCCGACGACGCGCTTCTCGCCGCGCTCCTGGTCAAGCTGTGCCACGACCGGGCGCTGAGGCTGACGCCTGCGATCCTGTCCCATGTCGTCGCCCGCGTGGAGCGTGCATCCTCGGCCATACAGGCCTTCGTGGACAGGCTCGACGCGCGCGCCCTCGCGCACAAGCGTCCCCCGCGCCTTTCTGACGCCAAGGCCGTGCTTGCCGAGTTCGAGGCGGACGTGTCACGTTTCCGTCACGAGACCTGATTAGGGCCAAAGCCATGAGTTTCGCCGATTTCCTCCACGCGCCTCTCCCCGAGCCCGCCGACGTGCCGGCCGCGCAGTTCGAGGGTCCGCGCCGCTTCTTCAACCGCGAGATCAGCTGGCTGGCCTTCAACTGGCGCGTTCTGGAAGAGGCCGAGAACCCCCGCGTGCCATTGCTCGAGCGGGTGCGCTTCGCGTCGATCAGCGCGGGCAACCTCGACGAGTTCTACACCGTGCGCGTCGCGGGCCTCCGCGAGCTGGCGCAGGAGGGCAAGACCGCCATCTCGGACGACGGGCGCACGCCGGCCGAGCAGCTCAAGCTGATCAACGCGGACGCCCGCAGGCTGATGCAGCACCAGCAGGCCGCATGGGTCGCGCTGAAGACGGAACTGGAGGCGGAGGGCATCAGGGTCGTGTCCCGCACCGCGCTGAAGGGCGCGGACCGCAAGCACCTCGAGGAGGAATTCCTCGCGCGGGTCTTTCCCGTGCTGTCGCCGCTCGCCATCGACCCCGCGCATCCCTTCCCGTTCATCCCCAACGAGGGGTTGGCGCTGGCGCTGCAGATGCGGCGGGACCGCGACGGCAGGGAGCTGCAGGCGCTGCTGCCCATTCCCAGCCAGATCGACCGTTTCGTGCGCCTGCCGGCCTCGGAGGGCGAGGTGCGGTTCCTGCCGCTCGAGGAGCTTCTGCTGCTCAACATCGGCGCGCTGTTTCCGGGCTACCAGCTGAAGGGGTCTTGCACCTTCCGCATCCTGCGCGACAGCGACCTCGAGGTCGAGGAGGAGGCCGAGGATCTCGTTCGCGAATTCGAGACCGCGCTGAAACGCCGCCGCCGGGGCGAGGTGGTGCGCCTGCAGATCAGCGCCGGGGCGCCCAAGGATCTCAAGACCGAGATCATCGAGCAGCTCCACGTCGCCGAGGACGAGGTCGTGGACGTGAAGGGCATGATCGGCCTCGTCAGCCTGAAGGAGCTGGTGCTGGACGAGCGCCCGGACCTTCTGTGGCGGTCGTTCACGCCGCGCGTGCCCGAGCGGGTGCAGGACCACGACGGCGACATGTTCGCCGCGATCCGCCAGAAGGACATGCTGCTGCACCACCCCTACGAGACCTTCGACATGGTGATCCGCTTCCTCAGCCAGGCGGCGCGCGATCCCAACGTCGTGGCGATCAAGCAGACGCTCTACCGGACGTCGAACGAAAGCCCGATCGTGGATGCGCTGTGCGAGGCCGCCGAGAACGGCAAGTCCGTCACCGCGCTGGTCGAGCTGAAGGCGCGCTTCGACGAGGCGGCCAATATCCGACAGTCGCGCAAGCTGGAGCGCGCGGGCGCGCACGTCATCTACGGCTTCATCACCTACAAGACGCACGCCAAGATCTCGACCGTCGTGCGCCGCGAGGGCGACCGCCTCGTGACCTACACCCATTTCGGGACCGGCAACTACCACCCGATCACGGCGCGCATCTACACCGACCTCTCGCTGTTCACCTGCGACGACGCGCTGGGCCGCGACGCGACCAAGGTCTTCAACTACGTCGGCGGCTACGCCGAGCCGGAGGGCCTGGAGAACCTCGCAATCTCGCCCCTCAGCCTCAAGGACCGCATCCTCGAGAAGCTCCGCGAAGAGGCCGACCACGCGCGCGCGGGCCGTCCCGCGATGGTCTGGGCCAAGATGAACAGCGTGATCGAGCCAGACATCATCGACGCGCTCTACGAGGCCAGCCAGGCGGGTGTGCGGATCGACCTCGTGATCCGCGGCATCTGCGGCCTGCGCCCGGGCATCAGGGGGCTGAGCGAGAACATCCGCGTCAAAAGCATCGTGGGCCGCTACCTCGAACATTCGCGGATCGTGTGCTTCGGCGCGGGCCACGGCCTGCCATCGAAGAAGGCGCGGGTCTACATCAGTTCGGCCGACTGGATGGGGCGCAACCTCAACCGCCGGGTCGAGACGCTGGTGGAGTGCACCAACCCCACCGTGAAGGCGCAGATCGTCAGCCAGATCATGGCCGCCAATCTCGCCGATGTGGCGCAAAGCTGGGTGCTTCAGCCCGACGGCTCGTTCCTCCGCGCCGATCTGCACGGCATCGACAATCCGTTCTCCTGCCACCGCTTCTTCATGGAGAACCCCTCGCTCTCGGGGCGCGGCTCGGCCGGGGCCAAGGATGTGCCCGAACTGACGCACGGAACGGAATGAGCCGCCGACGTTAGGAATTGACGTCCGCGCTCCGTGCATGCCATCACCCTGCCCATGTCGCGTCAGGCAATGGCATAGGGTGTGGCCGGAATGGAGGATCTGCACCCCGAATGGGGCCCGTTCGGCGTCCCGCTCTTCGATGCGCCCGAAGCTCTTGCCCTCAGCCGCGTCGGCGTCATCGACATCGGCTCGAACTCCGTCCGGCTCGTGGTGTTCGACGGCGCGGCGCGAAGCCCGGCCTACTACTTCAACGAAAAGATACTCTGCGGCCTCGGCGCCGGCTTCTCCGAAACCGGGCGGCTGAATCCGGAGGGACGCGTGCGCGCGCTCAAGGCGCTGCGCCGCTTCGCGGCCCTCGCATCGGGGATGGGGGTTTCCCCGCTTCTGACGGTGGCGACGGCGGCGGTGCGCGACGCCGAGGACGGGGCGGAATTCCGCGCCGAGGTCCTCGCGGAGACCGGCCTCGACATCCACGTCGTGGACGGCGGCGAGGAAGCGCGGCTGGCCGCGCAGGGCGTGCTTCTGGGCTGGCCCGGCGCCGAGGGCCTCGTCTGCGACATCGGCGGCTCGTCGATGGAGCTGGCCGAGCTGCGTGGCGGCGGCAAGGTCGGCCTGCGCCAGACGTCCGACCTCGGCCCGCTCAAGCTGATGGGGCTGAAGGGCGGCAGGAAGGCCGTGCGCGCGCATATCAAGGCGCGCGTCGCGGACCTTGCCGAGGCCTTCCCCACCAAGCCCGAGCGCCTGTTCCTCGTGGGCGGGTCATGGCGGGCCATCGCGCGGATCGACATGGAGCGGCGCGGCTATCCCCTGAAGGTGCTGCACGAATACCGCATGACGCCGAAGGCCATCCTCGAGACGATAAAGCTGATCGAGAAGGCCGAATTGGCCGAGCTGAAGTCCGGCACGGGCACCAGCAGCGAACGCATGAGGCTGGTGCCGTGGGCCGCCGAGGTGCTGAAGGTCCTCGTGCGGCAGCTGCGCCCGAAGGAGGTCGCGGTCTCGTCCTACGGGATCCGCGAGGGGCTGCTCTACGAACAGATGTCCGAGGCGCTGCGCCACCGCGATCCCCTGATCGAGGCCGCCCGCCACGCCGAGGCCTATTCGGCCCGGATGCCGGGGTTCGGCCGCGCCCTCTACCGTTTCGTCGAGCCGCTTTTCCCGCGCGCCCGCCATGACAAGAAGCGCCTGATCCGCGCCGCCTGCCTGCTGCACGACGTCAGCTGGCGTGCGCATCCCGACTACCGCGCAGAGGTCTGTTTCGACAACGCCACGCGCGCCAACCTCGGCGGCATGACCCATGGCGAGCGCGTCTATCTCGGCCTTGCGCTGCTGCACCGCTACAAGTCGAACCGCGCGGGCACGAACTTCAACGCGCGGCTCCTCGAGCTTCTGCCCGAGGCGCAGGTGAAGGAAGCCGAGATCCTCGGCCGCGCCATGCGCTTCGGTGCGATGTTCACGGTGGCGCGTCCCGGCGATCACGGGGCGCTCGCGTGGCGCCCCAAGCGGCGCGAGCTGATCCTGAAGCTCAAGACCGACGAGGGCCGCGCCCTGTTCGGCGAGGTCGCCGAGGCGCGCTTCAAGGCGCTGGCCGGCGCGATGGGCGCCGAGGCGCTGATCGTCGGCGCGCTCTGACGCGGCCCTGCCCCCGGTCCTGAGCCCGGCCCCCGGCGCCGGCCTGCTTGTGGGGCGTTTTGGGATCGCGTAGAGGTCAGGCGACGCCGACCAGCCACCAGGGTTCCAGATAGATGCGCCTTTCCCGCTATTTCCTTCCCGTTCTCAAGGAAACGCCCGCCGAGGCGCAGATCGCCAGCCATCGCCTGATGCTGCGCGCCGGCATGATCAAGCAGGCGAGCGCGGGCATCTATTCGTGGCTGCCGCTGGGCTACAAGGTCCTCAGGCGCATCGAGCAGATCGTCCACGAGGAACAGATCCGCGCGGGCCATCACCCGATGCTGATGCCCACCATCCAGTCGGCGGACCTGTGGCGCGAAAGCGGGCGCTACGACGCCTACGGCGCCGAGATGCTGCGGATCAAGGACCGGCACGACCGCGACATGCTGTTCGGGCCCACGAACGAAGAGCTGATAACCGACATCTTCCGTTCCCACGTCACCAGTTACCGGGACCTGCCGCTGACGCTCTACCACATCCAGTGGAAGTTCCGCGACGAGATCCGGCCCCGCTTCGGCGTGATGCGCGGCCGCGAGTTCCTGATGAAGGACGGCTACAACTTCGACCTCACGAAGGAAGATGCACTGCACGCCTACAACCGCCACCTCGTGAGCTACCTGCGCACCTACGAGCGGATGGGCCTTCAGGCGATCCCGATGCGCGCGGATTCGGGGCCGATCGGCGGCGACGACACGCACGAATTCCTCGTGCTGGCCGATACGGGCGAGTCGGAAGTGTTCTACGACAGCGAGATCACGGACCTGCGTTTCGGCGACCGCGAGATCGACTACCACAGCCATGACGCCTGCCGCGCCGTGCTGGAGGAATTCACCTCGCGCTACGCCCGCACCGACGAGACTCACGATCCCGAGGTCTTCGCGCAGGTCCCCGAGGAACGCCGGCGCGTCGCGCGCGGCATCGAGGTGGGGCAGATCTTCTACTTCGGCACCAAGTATTCCGAGCCGATGGGCGCGGTCGTCAGCGATAGCGACGGCAACCGTGTGCCGGTGCACATGGGCTCGCACGGGATCGGCGTCAGCCGCCTCGTCGGCGCCATCATCGAGGCCTGCCACGACGACAACGGCATCGTCTGGCCCGAGGGCGTCACGCCCTTCCATGTCGGCATCGTCAACCTCAAGCAGGGCGACGGCGCGTGCGACGCGGCCTGCGAGGGGCTTTACAAGGCGCTCGCCGAGGCGCGGCTCGAACCGCTCTATGACGATCGCGAGGAACGCGCGGGCGCGAAGTTCGCCACGATGGACCTGATCGGCCTGCCTTGGCGGATCACGGTTGGCCCGCGCGGCCTGAAGAACGGCGTGGTCGAGCTGACCAGCCGCAAGACCGGCGAAAGCGAGGAGATGTCGCCCGAGGCCGCCGTCGCGCGGATCGTCGAGATCTATTCGGGCGTCCTCTGAGCGGGGCTACTTCGAGGGCTGCTGCGGCGCCGAGGCCTGACCGGCGGCCAGCGCCCGCATCTCGGCCATGATGTAGTCGGCATACATCGCCACGTTGCGGTCGTAGCTTTCGCGCGGCTGGGCGTCGGTATGGCTTTCGATGCCGACGATCCGGTAGCGCCCGCCATCCTCGATGAAGAGAGGCGATCCCGAATCGCCCTGCAGCGTGTCGCATTCGTGCACGAGGGTGCTGTCCGGACCGATTTCGACGAAGGGGCAGGCGAGGTTGCCCGTCAGCACGCCGTCCCTGTCGTAGCTGTAGCCCGCCTGCATGATCGCGGGGCCGCCGCCGGCCATCAAGTCCGCGATCTCGCCCTGCGAGAGGCCGGTGACGTCCATCCAGCCCACGGCGTCGCCGATCGGATCGGCGAGATAGACGAAGGCGAAGTCCGTTCCCTCCTGTTCGCCGGCCATCCAGCCGCCCGGCACATGGTAGCCGGTGGCGCGCGACCGCGCGACGGCGCTGCCCCGGTCGTAGCCTGCGAGGAATTCCACCGGCGGCGTCTCGATCACGCCCGCATTGGCGATGCAATGCGCCGCCGTCAGGACGGTCCTGGGCCCGATCAGAACCCCGGTGCAGCTGGTGCCGGACAGGTCCAGGAACCCGATCATGCTCCACGGCGCGGCGGTCGGATCCACCTCGACGCGGTCGTCCTGTCCGAAGAAGGCGCGCTCGTAGGTGCCGGCGAAGGGCTCGCCCTCGGTGATCGCCAGCATCGCCGGCGGATAATCCTCGGTCGCCGCGTAGGTGCCCACCCAGATGTCGTATTGGCCCGCCAGCGGCGTCTCGAAGCTGACGGCGGGGTTCAGGCCCGAGGCGTCATCGTTGCAGTGCCACGCCCCGTCGGGCGCGTTGACCAGCAGCACGGTATCCTCGCGCGCTTCGACGTAGAACGACAGCGGCAGTCCCTCGCCATCGGTGAAGACGATGCGGAAATCAGGCGCCTCGGCGAAATATCCCGCGCAGGCACCGCCCGAGGACTGATCGGTGTATTCCGCGCGAAGGCTGCCGCCGGCCAGAAGGCTGACCCAGTTCGGATCGGGCTCGAACCCGGAGACGACCGTGAAGACGCCGAAGGTGGAGGGCAGGGTGTAGTCCTGCGCGTGGAGCGTCTGAGCGGAGGTCGCGGCGGCGAGGGCCAGCGCTGCGGCGAGGCGTGTGAGCATGGGGTCGTGCCGTCCTGTCCGAATAAGCGATACCGGCAGGTTAGGCGGCGAACGGGGCCTTCGGCAACGGCGAAGGCGCGGGCGAGGACGCGGGCAAGGACGCCGGGGCAGGCCGGCCGGTTCCGACCCGGCTTGCGCCCGCCTTGCGAGGCCCCCTCGCGCGGCCCGTCTCAGGCCTGCAGGCTTCTGACCCCAAGCTCCCCCTCGCGCGCCGCGCGCATCGCCTGCGCGGCGGCATGGCTTGCGGCAAGCGTGGTGAAATACGGGATCTTGTCGGCCAGCGTCACCGCGCGCATGGACCGCGAATCCTCGACCGCCTGCGCGCCCTCGGTGGTGTTGAGCACCAGCTGCACGCCGCCGTCCTTGATGATGTCGACGATCGTGCGCCCGCCCTCGTAGGCCTTGTTCACGACGGCCGAGGCAAGACCATGCTCGGCGAGGAACGACGCCGTGCCGCGCGTGGCCAGAAGCGACAGGCCCATCTCCGTCAGCATCCGCGCCGTCTCGATCAGCATCGGCGTCTTGTCCCCGTCGCGCACCGACACGAAGACCGTGCCCGCGTCGGGAAGCTGCGTCCCCGCGCCGAGCTGCGCCTTGAGGAAGGCCCTCGGGAAGGTGCGGTCCCAGCCCATGACCTCGCCGGTCGAGCGCATCTCGGGGCCGAGCAGCGTATCGACGCCGGGGAAGCGCGCGAAGGGCAGCACCGCCTCCTTGACCGAGAACCACGGCGTGCGGAAATCGGCCAGCGACATCGGATCGCCCGGGATGATCGGCGTCGCGTCGTCGACCGGCTGGTGCGGCTCGGCGACGGGGAAGGCCGACATGCGCTCGCCCGCCATGAGCCGCGCGGCGATCGACGCGATGGCGCTGTCGGTCGCCTTGGCCACGAAGGGCACGGTGCGCGACGCCCGCGGGTTCACCTCGATCAGGTAGATGTCCTCTCCGCCCGCGCCGTCGGGCTTCACGGCGAACTGCACGTTCATCAGGCCCACGACATGCAGCGCGCGCGCCAGCGCCTCGGTCTGTTCGATGATCCGCGTCTGCACGGACTCCGACAGCGTGTGCGGCGGCAGCGAGCAGGCGCTGTCGCCGGAATGGACGCCCGCCTCCTCGATGTGCTGCATGATGCCCGCGACGTGCACCGCCTCGCCGTCGCACAGCGCATCGACGTCCACCTCGGTGGCCCCGTCGAGGTAGCTGTCGAGAAGGACCGGGTTCTTGCCCGACACCACCACGGCATCGCGGATGTAGCGGTCGAGCTGGGCCGCGTCGCGCACGATTTCCATCGCGCGCCCGCCCAGCACGTAGGAGGGCCGGATCACCAGCGGATAGCCCAGCGTCTCGGCCGCGGCCTTCGCCTGCGCGTCCGACGTCGCGATGGCGTTCGCGGGCTGCTTCAGCCCGAGGCGGTGAACCAGCTGCTGGAACCGCTCGCGGTCCTCGGCGAGGTCGATGGCGTCCGGCGTGGTGCCCAGGATCGGGATGCCCGCGTCGTGCAGCGCGTTGGCAAGTTTCAGTGGCGTCTGCCCGCCGAACTGCACGATGACGCCGTGCAGCGTCCCGGCCTCCTGTTCCACGCGCAGGATCTCCATGACGTGCTCGAAGGTCAGCGGCTCGAAATACAGCCTGTCCGAGGTGTCGTAGTCGGTCGAGACGGTCTCGGGGTTGCAGTTGACCATGATCGTCTCGTAGCCCGCGTCGCTCAGCGCGAAGCAGGCGTGGCAGCAGCAGTAGTCGAACTCGATCCCCTGGCCGATCCGGTTCGGCCCGCCGCCCAGGATCACGACCTTCTTCCTGCCGCTGGGACGCGCCTCGCATTCCGCCTCGCCCATCACGGGCACCTCGTAGGTGGAATACATGTAGGGCGTCTGCGCCTCGAATTCGGCGGCGCAGGTGTCGATCCGCTTGAACTGGGCCGTTACCCCGAGGTTCAGGCGGGCGCGGCGGATGTTGCTTTCGTCGCGGCCCGTCAGCTGCGCGAGGCGCGCGTCGGTGAAGCCCATCATCTTGAGCGCGCGGATGCCCTCCTCGGTCATCGGCAGGCCGTCGCGCCGGACGCGCGCCTCGGTGTCCACGATCTCGCGGATGCGCGCGAGGAACCAGGGGTCGAACTTCGTCACGGCGGCGATGTCCGCGTCAGCCAGCCCATGGCGCATCGCCTGCGCGATGACGCGAAGCCGGTCGGGCGTCTGCCGGCTCAGGGCCTTGGTGATCGCCGCCCGGTCGGGCGCGCCGGGGATCTCGATCTCGTCGAAGCCCGACAGCCCCGTCTCCAGCGAGGCCAGCGCCTTCTGCACGCTTTCGTGGAAGGTCCGGCCGATCGCCATCGCTTCGCCGACCGACTTCATCGCCGTCGTCAGCGTCGGCTCGGAGCCGGGGAACTTCTCGAAGGCGAACCTCGGGATCTTCGTCACGACGTAGTCGATCGTGGGCTCGAAGCTTGCGGGCGTCACGCGCGTGATGTCGTTGTCCAGCTCGTCCAGCGTGTAGCCCACGGCCAGCTTCGCGGCGATCTTGGCGATCGGAAAGCCCGTGGCCTTCGACGCCAGCGCCGAGGAGCGGCTGACGCGCGGGTTCATCTCGATGACGACCATGCGCCCGTCCTCGGGGTTCACCGCCCACTGCACGTTCGAGCCGCCCGTCTCCACGCCGATCTCGCGCAGGACGGCGATCGAGCCGTTGCGCATGATCTGGTATTCCTTGTCGGTCAGCGTCAGCGCCGGCGCGACGGTGATCGAATCGCCGGTATGCACGCCCATGGGGTCCACGTTCTCGATGGCGCAGATGATGATGGCGTTGTCCGCGCGGTCGCGGACCACCTCCATCTCGAACTCCTTCCATCCCAGAAGCGACTCGTCCACGAGGATCTGCGCGACGGGCGAGGCCTCCATGCCGGTGCGGCAGTAATGCTCGTATTCCTCGCGGTTGTAGGCGACGCCGCCGCCCGTGCCGCCCAGCGTGAAGGCAGGCCGGATGATCGCGGGCAGGCCGACATACTCGATCGCCTCGATCGCTTTCTGCAGGCCCGCCTTGATGTCGTATTTCCCCTCCGCAGTCTTCGGCGCGGACACGATCGTGGCCTTGGGGTTCTCCAGCCCGATCCGATCCATCGCCTCGCGGAACAGCTTGCGGTCCTCGGCCATCTCGATGGCCTCGCGCCGGGCCCCGATCATCTCCACGCCGAACTTCTCCAGCACGCCCATCTCCTCGAGCGCGAGCGACGTGTTCAGACCGGTCTGCCCGCCCATCGTGGGCAGAAGCGCGTCGGGGCGTTCCTTCTCGATGATCTTGGCGACGACCTCGGGCGTGATCGGCTCGATGTAGGTCGCGTCGGCGAGGCCGGGATCGGTCATGATCGTGGCGGGGTTCGAGTTCACCAGGATGACCCGGTATCCCTCCTCCTTCAGCGCCTTGCACGCCTGCGCTCCGGAATAGTCGAATTCGCAGGCCTGGCCGATGATGATGGGCCCCGCGCCGATGATCATGATCGAGCGGATGTCGGTTCTCTTCGGCATGGTGTCCCCCGGGGCCGCGGCGCATGGTCGTCGCGCGAAAGGCGCGCGCAGTGTCTTCGTCCTCGCGCGCCGCACGCGCGCAAATTCCTGGCGTTATAGACGCGCGCGGCCCGGGCGCAAGGGATTCACGCCGCACCCGTCCGTGCCGGCTTGCCAGCGCGCCCGGCCGCGTCTAGGGCGGGGGCGCGTGTGGTTGCGGAGGTGTGAAGGATGCACTGGCTCCTGCTGGTTCTGGCGATCGTGGCGGAGGTCATCGGAACCACCGCGCTCAAGGCCTCGGCCGGCTTCACGCGGCCCGGCGCGGTCGCGGTCGTGGTGCTGGGATACGGCGTCGCCTTCTACCTTCTGGCCCGCGTCCTTCTGGTGCTGCCGCTCGGCGTCACCTACGCGATCTGGTCGGGCCTCGGCGTCGCCGCCGTCACGATCATCGGCCTCGTGGTCTACGGCCAGAAGCTCGACGCCGCGGGCTGGCTCGGCATCGGGCTGATCGTGGCGGGCGTCATGGTCCTGAACCTCCTGTCGGACACGACCGCCGCCTGATCCCTTCATCTTTCCCGAAATACCGCCCGGGGGGTGCGGGGGGCAGGCAGCCCCCCGCGGGCGCCGCTGCGCGTGCCCTCCGCCGATGTCACTCCGCCGCCGAAAGCCGCGCCTCGGCCGCGTGCGGATAGAGGTAGTCGCGGGTCAGCGGCACCGCGTCCTGCCTGCGCGCCAGCTGAACCTGGAAGACGCATTGCCTGTTGTGTCGGAACGTCACTTCGCACGCCTTGAGGTAATACCGCCACATCCGGCAGAACCGCGCGTCGTAAAGCGCCCGGGCCTTGTCCTCGTTGGCCACGAAACGGTCGTGCCAGTGCCTCAGCGTCTCGGCGTAATGCAGCCTCCAGACCTCGACGTCGCAGGGGTAGAGATCCGCGTCCTCGAAGGCCCGCGCCACCTCCGACATCGCCGGGACGTAGCCCCCGGGGAAGATGTATTTCGCGATCCAGGGGCTTGTCGTGCCCGGCGGCGCGGCGCGGCCGATCGTGTGGATCAGCGCGATGCCGTCCGCCGCCAGCCGCTCTCGGACGGTGTCGAAGTATTCCCCGTAATGCGGCGCGCCGACATGCTCGAACATCCCCACCGAGACGATGCGGTCGAAGCTGCCCTCGACCGCGCGGTAGTCCTTCAGCTCGAAGCGCACCCTGTCCGAAAGCCCGGCCGCCTCGGCGCGCCGCGTGGCCACCTTGTGCTGCTCCTCGCTCAGCGTCACGCCCAGCACCCGCACCCCGTGGTCGCGCGCGAGCGTCAGCGCCATGCCGCCCCAGCCGCAGCCGATCTCGAACACCTCCATCCCCGGCTCCAGCAGGAGCTTTCCGGCGATGTGACGCTTCTTGGCTGCCTGCGCCTCTTCCAGCGTCACCGAGGGGTCGGTGAAATAGGCGCAGGAATACTGCCGGTCGGCATCGAGAAAGAGGTCGTAGAGCTCGCCCGACAGGTCGTAGTGATGCGCCACGTTCCGCCGGGCCCGGAAGGCGGGGTTGTACTGGTCGAACATGCGTCGCGCATAGCGCGCGGCATGGTCGATCCGGCGCCACCACACCCCGCCGTTCGCCGCCGCGTTCAGCGTGGCCAGCGTCAGGAAGCCCTCAAGGTCGTCGCCGTCGATCGTCATGCCGCCGTCGGCATATCCCTCGCCCACGGCCAGTTCGGCATTGCGCACCAGCCGGCGCGGCAGGGACGGGTCCGCAAGGCGCACCGTCACCGGCTCGGCCCCGGCCTCTCCGTAGCGCCGCGCCTCGCCGTCAGGGTAGACGATCCGGAGCGCGCCCTTCGTGACGAAGCCCCGAAGCATTCGGTCGAGCATCCGGTCCCACATCGCGCACCTCCCGCGTCATCGGTCCAAACGTACATTCGACAACGCACGAGGCGCGCCGTCGGTTCAAAATGCCTGCGACAATTTTGCACGATCTTCCCCGTCGGGATCAAGCCCGTCGGAGGCTCCGCTTGATATGTGTCAATCCAATTGGACACATTATGTGTTCGACTTGGCTGACAAAGTCAGGGAGTCGGCCATGCGCATCTGTCTAATCCACCCCAACTATCACTCCGGGGGCGCCGAGATCGCGGGCAACTGGCCGCCGGCCTGGGTCGCCTACCTGGCGGGGTCGCTGAAGGCCGCGGGTTTCGACGACATCCATTTCATCGACGCGATGACGCACGACCTGACCCCCGGACAACTCCGCGTGAAGCTCGCCGAACTGCAGCCCGATGTGGTGGGCACGACCGCGATCACCCCCTCCATCTACGTCGCCGAGGAAACGCTCGCCCTCGCCAAGGAGGTCCTGCCCCGGGCCGTCACGGTGCTGGGCGGCATCCATGCCACCTTCATGTATCGACAGGTCCTGTCTGAGGCCCCGCAGGTCGACGTGATCGTTCGCGGCGAGGGTGAGGAGATCATCGTCGAGCTGATGCGCGCCATCGCCGACGGCCGGCTCGCCGAGCGCCGCCGCGCGATCAAGGGCCTCGCCTTTCTCGACGGCGACGAAATCGTCGCGACCCCGGCCGCGTCGACGGTGAAGAACATCGACGCCATCTCGCCCGACTGGTCGCTCCTGGAGTGGTCGCGCTACATCTACGTTCCGCTCGGCGTGCGCGTGGCGATCCCCAACATGGCGCGCGGCTGCCCCTTCACCTGCTCGTTCTGCTCGCAGTGGAAGTTCTGGCGCGATTACCGTGTGCGCGACCCGATCAAGGTTGTCGACGAGATCGAGAACCTCGTGAACGAGCATGACGTGGGCTTCTTCATCCTCGCCGACGAGGAGCCCACCATCAACCGGCGCAAGTTCGTCAAATTCTGCGAGGAGCTGATCGCCCGCGGCCTTCCCGCGAAGGTTCAGTGGGGCATCAACACACGCGTCACCGACATCATGCGCGACCGGGAGCTTCTCGGCCTCTACCGGCGCGCGGGCCTCGTCCACGTCTCGCTCGGCACCGAGGCCGCCGCGCAGATGAAGCTCGACCAGTTCAACAAGGAGACCAAGGTCGCCGACAACAAGGAGGCGATCCGCCTCCTGCGCGAGGCCGACATCTTCGTCGAGGCGCAGTTCATCGTGGGTCTCGACAACGAGACGCCCGAGACGCTCGAGGAAACCTTCCAGATGGCGTGGGACTGGCAGCCCGACCTCGCCAACTGGGCAATGTACACGCCCTGGCCCTTCACGCCGCTCTTCCAGGAGCTGGGCGACAAGGTCGAGATCTTCGACTTCTCGAAATACAACTTCGTCACCCCGATCATGCGCCCCGCCGCGATGGACCGCGCGACGCTTCTCGACCGCGTGATGCACAACTACCGCCGCTTCTATTCGCGCAAGGCGCTGTTCCACTATCCGTGGCGCGGAACCGGCTACCGGCGGCGCTACCTGCTCGGCTGCCTCAAGGCCTTCGCGAAGGCGGGCTTCCAGCGCTCCTTCTACGACCTCGGCAAGCACAACTACTGGGGCCCGCAATCGAAGGAGGGCGTCAACTTCAACTTCGACCGCACCCGCAAGATCGCCCGCGCACAGATGGACGACTGGCAGTCCACGCAGGACCTCGCCACCCAGAAGCGGGCGCGGAAGGTGTCGCGGGACACGTCGTTCCGGATGCCCAACGGCGCCGTCGTGGCGCCCGTCGGCGCCGGGGCGGATGCGAAGGCCTGCGGCGGCGGTGACCGCCAGATGGCAGAGCCCGCGGAATAGGCCCGTGAGCGCGCCCGGCATCGTCCCCGGCGGCCGCATCGGCCCCAACGCGATCCTGCAGCTCGTCCCCGTCCTCGAGAACGCGGCGGGACCGGAGGCGACGGCGCATGTCCTCGCCATGGCCGGCGTCATCGCGCTGCCCGATCCCGACGCGGGCCTCGTCGACGAGGCGCCCGCCGCCCGTCTGCACCAGGCGATGCGCGCCGAACTGCCCAACGTCGCTCCGGCCCTCGCGCGCGAGGCCGGGCGCAGGACCGGCGACTATATCCTGGGCAGGCGCATCCCGCGCCCGGCCCGCGGCCTCCTGCGCCTGTTGCCCGCGCGCCTCTCCGCGCCCCTTCTTGCGCGCGCCGTGGCGCGCCACGCCTGGACGTTCTGCGGCTCGGGCGGCTTCCGCCTCGCCTCGACCTGGCCCGTGGCCTTCGAGATCGACGACAACCCCGTCGTCCGCGGCGAGCGCTCGGACGTCCCCCTCTGCGACTGGCACGCCGCGGTCTTCGAACGCCTCTTCTCTGCGCTCTGCGGCGGTGGCTGGCACTGCCGCGAGGTCGCCTGCTGCGCCCAGGGCGCGCCCGCCTGCCGGTTCGAGCTACGCCGAAGCGTCTCCCCCCGGCCGCCTTCGCCTTGACTGTCCCGGCCCTTCATCTTTCCCGAAATACGCACCTCCCACGGTGCGGCCCGCGCAGGCTCAGGGCAGGAAGCGGTCGGGATCCACGGCCTCGAAGCCACGCCGGACCTCGAAATGCAGGAATGCGGGATCGCCGTCGGCGACCTCAGCGACGGCCTGTCCGCGGCTGACTGCATCCCCGCGCGAGACCGAGATGTTGCGGATGTTGGCGTAGACGGTCAGCAGCCCGTCGGCGTGGCGTATGACCAGGATCGGGACGCGGTCCGTGTCCTGCGTGATCGCGGCGACCTCTCCGTCACCGGCCGCGCGCACCGTGGTTCCGGGCGCGGCCGAGATGTCGATGCCCTCGTTCGAGGCCGAATAGGGGCGCAGGATCGGCCCGTCGAGCGGCCGCACGAAGCGCGACGTGGCGGCCGGCTCGGGCTCGGGTTCGGGTGCGGCTGCCGGCGGCGCGGGCGGGGTGGGCCCGCCGCCCGTCGCGGGCGGCAGGGGAGCGGCCTCGATCGCAACGGG
>NZ_JARRSA010000043.1 GCF_029624655.1 Roseicyclus salinarum | reverse complement strand
CGCGCGCGGGCCATGCCCGCGCACCTTCGGGCCTCTCAAAGGAGGTCTTCCTCCTCGTCCGCGATGTCGAGGCCCATGGCCTCGGCGCCCGCCTCGAGGTGGTCGGCGAAATGCGGGCTGCCCAGAAGGTAGTCCGCCGTCGGCGTCGTCGCCTCGGCCCGCGCGGTGCGCAGCGCCTCGTCCCAGTCCTCGGCCTCGAACGCCCCGCGCCCGATCCAGAACAGCGCCACGAGTTCGGCCGCCTCGTCCTCGTTCAGCCCGTCGATGAAGGCGCGAAGCTCGCCCTCCGCCCGGTCGATCTCGTGGCCCATCAGGACCACCTGCGCCACCTTGCGCGTCGCGATTTCCATGTCAGGCTCCCTGTTTTCCCGGCGCCCAGATGACCGCCGCGCCCGGCGCGCGTCCTTGATCGACGTCAAGTCAGCGGCGGAAGAAGATCCATTCGTAGATCCCGGTCGGAAGAAACCGCGACAGGCGGAACAGGAGGCCGAAGGCGAAGGGGAAGGCCTTGTGGAACGCATCGGTGTTCATGTGGTCGAACACCTTTCCTGCGGCCTCCTCGGGCGACATCATGAAGGGCTTGGAATGCGGGTTGTCGTCCTGCATCCGCGTGTCGATGTAGCCGGGATTGGCAAGCTGCACCCGGAGTGCCGTGTGGCGCAGGTCGCCGTGCATCGCCTCTGCCAGCGCCATGAGACCGGCCTTGGACGTCGAATATCCGATCGAGCCGGGAAGGCCCCGGTAGGCGGACAGCGAGCCGATCAGCACGATGTGCCCCGCGTCGCGTTCCACCATCGGGCCGATGACCTGCCCGATCACGCGCGCCGCGCCGATCAGGTTGACGTCCAGCATCTGTTCGACACGGTCCGTGTCCCACTCCTGCGTGCGGATCAGCGTCGCGATCCCCGCGAGGAACACGACGCCGTCGATCCGGCCGACCTCCTTCGCCGCTGCCTCGACGCTCGCGCGGTCGGCGATGTCCACCGGAACGTAGGTCGCCCGTCCGGGAAGCTCGGCCACGAGGTTCTGCAAGCGCTCCTCCGAACGGGCCGAGACGACCACCTCGACGCCCGCCCGGCTCATCTTCATCGCCAGCTCGCGGCCCAGTCCTTCGGACGCCCCCACGAGCCAATAGCGTTTTCCGCTCCATTCGCGCATCGGAAGTCCCCTCGGATCAGGCAGTTGCAGTTGCGGTCGCCGGCAGCGGCGTCGCCGCCAGAAGCGCCATCGCGCCCAGCTTCAGGACGCAGGGCACGAGCGCATAGAGGTAGGTCAGCATATCCAACGCGCCAGACGGGTTCGCGGGTCCCGCCGCCGCCGAGAAGCCTGCGGCGTCGAGCGCGGGCAGCAGGACGACGGCGGCGAAGGCGAGTGCGGCCTTCTGCACGAAGGCCCACAATCCGAAGCCCGCCGCGGCCTCGGGCGCCACTCGCTCCATCCGGCGCGCGAAGAGGGCGGGCAGGATCGCGAAATCCGCGCCGAGCGCGGCGCCCGAGACGAGGCAGACGGCGGCGAAGGCCGCGACCTGACCCGCCTCCAGCGCCAGCACGACCGAGAAGCTGGCCACGGCCAGCGCCATCGCGGCCAGCAGCATCTGCCGCTCGCCGAAGCGCGCGGCAAGGCGCGACCACGCCGGCGCCGAGGCCGCCGCGGCGAGGAAGAACAGGACCAGAAGCGGACCCTCCCAGCCGCGGGCGGCCAGAACGCTTTCAACGTAGAACAGGAACAGCGTCGAGGAGACCGCCACCGGGGCCGCGTTCATGAGCGCGATGAGCAGGAGCCTGCGCGAGACCGGATCGGACAAGACGGCCCCGAAGCCAGACGGCGCGAGGCCGCCGGCGTGGCCCCATTGCCCGCGCATCAGGATCAGCGCGACAAGGCACAGGGCCGCGAAGCCCAGCGCGAACCAGGCATAGGGGGCGCCGCTGTCCCCGAGCAGAGTAGGCGCGACCGCCGCCGCGCAGACGCCCAGAAGCGCCCCCGTCTCGCGCCAGCCGGCAAGGCGCAGGTGGCTGCCGCGGCCCAAACGTCCGGCCGACGTGACGCCCTCGGCGTACATCGCGATCGTCAGGAAGGAGAACGCCGAGAAGAGCCCCGTCATCGTCAGCGCGAACCACAGGCCCGGCGCCACTGGCGGCGTGACCGCGAAAAGCCCCAGCATCGACGCGGCCAGCAGGACGACGCCCGCCGTCACCGCGGTCCCCCGCCGCGCCCTCAGCCGCGCGGCGAGCCAGCCCAGCGCGGGATCCTGCACCACGTCGAGCAGGCGCAGGACGAACAGGATCCCCGCCAGCGCCGTCAGGCCGACACCGTAGTTCGCGGCGTAATGGGCGGGGGCGTGGATGTAGATCGGCAGGCCCGCCGCCGAAAGCATCGCGGCGAAGACGGCGTAGCCCGGAAGGCTGACCGCCCGCGGTTCGCGGCCGGGGGGCGCTCCGGCATCCGCCATGTCAGGAAACCTCGTGGCCGGGAGGCTCGGGGCGGGTCCGGTAGGGCGCGCCCTTCCACCACAGCTTGAGCGCCTGCCAATGGATCAGCGCGAAGACGCGCCGCGCGCCGAGCGGGCGGCGAAGGGCTGCGCGCAGGATGCCCGCGCCGGTCAGGCGGCGCCGCCGCCCGGTGAGCGTCGCATGAAGCCGCTCGTTGCCGGCGGCGTAGTCGATCCAGATCCCCACGCGGTCCTTGCGGATGTCGAACCGGAACGTGTAGCCGCCCTCGATCGGCTGGAACGGCGAGACGTGGAAGACCTTTTCGGCCGTCAGCCTGTCTTCGCGCATGATCGGGCGCCGGTCCTCGTGCGCGCAGAGATAGGAATGGCGGTCGCCGAAGGTGTTCGAGACCTCGGCGATCACCGCGCGCAGCTGTCCATCGGGGTCATGGGCGAGCCAGAAGCTGACCGGATTGAAGACGTGTCCAAGCGTGCGCGGCTGCGCGAGCAGGACCAGCGTCCCGCCGGTGACCTCCGAAAGCCCGTGCGCCGCCAGCACCTCGCGGGCCCAGGCTGCGCCGCGCCCGTCTTTCGGGACCCCGCCGTGGTCGCGGTCCCAGAGCGAGAGGAACCCCGCACGGTTGCGCCCGAAGCCGAGCGGCGCGCACGGCGCCTCCGCCTCGGCGTCCAGCATGACGTAGTCGATGCCGTATCTGAAGGCGTTCTCGACCGCGCCACGGCGTCCGTGGAACGTCTCGCCCGCGATATGGTCGACGCGGGCGGTCATGCGGCGACGGGGGCCTCCGCATCGCGCGCCGTGATCGCGTCCACGACGTCGATGGCGCTGGCGTAGCCGTCCTCGTGGAACCCGTTCTTCATCCATGCCCCGCAGAACCAGGTGGCGTTCGCGCCGTTGATGCCCCGGATGGTATCCTGCGCGGCCAGCGCCGCAAGGTCGTAGACGGGATGGCGGAAGGTGTTCACGTCATGGATCAGCCGCTCGTCGATCGGCGCGCGCGTGTTCAGCGTGACGAAAAGCGGGTCGTCCTGCGGGATCGGCTGCAGCGAGTTCATCCAGTAGGTCAGGTCGATCGGCCCGCCCTCGTGCCCCTTGCGTTCGGTGTAGTTCCAGCTCGACCATGTGACGCGGCGCTTCGGCATCGCGGAGGCGTCCGAGTGAAGAACCGCCTCGTTCGGCTGGTAGCGAACGGCCCCAAGCGCCGCGGCCTCGACCGGCGTGGGATCCGCCAGCATCCTGAGCGTGTCGTCGGAATGCGTGGCGAAGACCACCTCGTCGAAGGGTTCGGGGCTGCCGGCGTGGATCACCTCGACCCCGCCGGGCAGCCGGCGCACCGCGTCCACCGCCGCGCCGAGGCGGACGTCGACACCGCGCCCGCGCATCGCCGTCTCCAGCCGGTTGACGTACTGGACGGAGCCGCCCTGGACCGTCCACCACTGGTGCTGTCCCGTCGCCTGAAGCAGGTGATGGTTTCGGAAGAACCGGACGAGCGCCTGCGCGGGGAAATCCATGATCTCCTCCTTGGGCGTGGACCAGATCGCCCCCGAGATCGGCGTCAGGTAATAGTCGCGGAACCAGGCCCCCATTTCCATCTGGTCCATGAGCTGGCCGATCGTGATCGCAGGGTCCGTCGCCAGCTGCTCGGCGGCGGCGTTGAACCGCATGAGGTCGCGCACCATCCGAAGAAAGCCGGGCCGCGCGAGGTTGCGCTTCTGCGCGAAGAGCGCGTTCAGGCTCTTGAGGCCGTATTCGATCCGGCCGCCGTCGATGGAGGCGGCGAAGCTCATGTCCGACTTGGCCACCGGCACGTCGAGCTCGGCGAACAGCCGCGCAAGGTGCGGATAATTCACGTAGTTGAACACGATGAACCCGGTATCGACCGGCTGATCGCCGTTCCGCCCGGCCACGATCGTGCGTGCGTGCCCGCCAAGGCGCGGCTCCGCCTCGAACAGCGTGACGGCATGGGATTGCGCAAGGTGATAGGCGGCGCCCATCCCCGAAATACCCGCACCGATCACGGCGATGCGGCGCGGCACGGCGGCCGTAGTCTCGAATGGCACCAGATTTTCCCTCGGATTGCTCAGCGCTTTGCTTGGCAGTGTTACGGGCTGCAAGCCACCCCAGATCAAACAAAAAAAATGTGATCCACACTTACGGAAGGTGCGTATCGGACTTATGCTGATGTCGAACGAGCACGCTGAAAAGGTTGAACTGGCCGACGCTCTGCCGCCTCCCCTGGCCGGAGCGGCGGGCTGGCCGGCAGGGCGTGATGGTAAGTTGACAGCTGACGACCATACCGAAATGCACTGGGTTGCCTGCGTCGCGGCAATCGCAAAGGACGAGGACCAGGAGGCCTTCGCCCTCCTGTTCCGGTATTTCGCGCCGCGCGTCAAAGGCTTCCTGATCAAGTCCGGCGCGAACGAGAGCCTCGCCGAGGAATGCATGCAGGACGTCATGGCGACGCTCTGGCGCAAGGCGCATCTCTATGACCCCTCGCGCGCCTCCGTGGCCACCTGGATCTTCACCATCGCCCGGAACCGCAAGATCGATCTTCTGCGTCGCCAGGCGCGTCCCGAACCCGAGGACCTGCCCTGGGGCCCCGAGCACGAACCCGACCAGGCCGACGTGATGGCCCTGCAACAGGAAACCGAACGGCTGGCGGAAGCGATCCGTCAGCTCCCAGAAAAACAGCGCAATCTGATAGAGCGCGCCTATTTTGGCGATTTGACTCACAGCGAAATCGCCGCCGAGACTGGATTGCCACTTGGCACGATCAAGTCCCGGATTAGGTTGGCTCTGGAAAGATTGCGTCACGCAATGAGTTGAGAAGACATGACCGGGATCACCCACCACATCCCCGACGACCTCCTGATGGGGTATGCCGCCGGATCCTTGCCGCCGGCTTTCGACCTCGTCGTCGCGACGCACGTCTCGCTCAGCGATGATGCCCGCGCCCGGCTCGCCGGTTACGAGGAACTGGGCGGCGTCGTGCTGTCCGATCTCGAAGAGGCGCGGATCGCCGAGGACAGCCTCGAACGAACGCTGGCGCGCATCTCGGGGGAACCCCGGCGCGCGGCAAGGCCTGAGGTGTCGCGCGGCATCTTCCCCGAACCGCTTCGCAAGGTCGTCGGCGGCGACGAGGACGCCGTGAAGTGGCGCGGCCTTGGCATGGGCGCGAAGCAGTGCGTGCTGCAATCCGACGACGGCGCCAGCGCGCGCCTGCTGTTCATTCCGGCCGGGCAGGCGATGCCCGAGCACGGGCACGGCGGCATGGAACTGACGCTGGTCCTGAAGGGCGCCTACAGCGACGGCGACAAGCGGTTTTCGCGCGGCGACGTCGAATTCGCGGACGAGGATCTCGACCACATGCCGGTCGCCGAACCGGGCGAGGACTGCATCTGCCTCGTCGCGACCGACTCGCGGCTGCGCTTCAAGGGGTGGCTGCCGCGCATCGCACAGCGCTTCATCGGCATCTGACATCCGGAATCGCGGCGGCCCGGGCGGGGGCGCGATCTTTCCGGGCGCATCATCCTCGGTGATGCGCCTCGCCCCGTTCTCGTGTTTATAATCCCCCCAATGACAGGGGAGGCACGATGCCCGAAACATTCCTCAACCGCGTGGCCGAGACGCTCGACGACATCCGCGCCGAGGGGCTCTGGAAGACCGAGCGCCCCATCTTCTCGCCGCAGGGCGGCCATGTCGCCGTCGCGCCGGATGGCCGGGACATGCTCAACCTGTGCGCGAACAACTACCTTGGCCTGGCGGATCATCCCGCGCTGATCGACGCCGCCAAACGGGCGATGGACGACCACGGCTACGGCATGGCGAGCGTCCGCTTCATCTGCGGAACGCAGGACCTGCACCGCGCGCTGGAGGGGCGTCTGGCAAGCTATCTCGGCCATGACGACGCGATTCTCTTCGCCGCATGCTTCGACGCCAACGGCGGCCTGTTCGAGCCGCTTCTGGGCCCCGAGGACGCCGTGGTGTCCGATGCGCTCAACCACGCCTCGATCATCGACGGCATCCGGCTGTGCAAGGCGAAGCGCTACCGCTACGCGAATGCCGACATGAAAGACCTCGAGGCCCGCCTTACCGAGGCGCGCGAGGCCGGGGCGCGGACGATCATGATCGCGACCGACGGCGTGTTCTCCATGGACGGCTACCTCGCGCCGCTGCCCGAGATCACCGCCCTCGCAGAGCGTTACGACGCCGTCGTCATGGTCGATGACTGCCACGCCACCGGGTTCATGGGGCCGGGCGGGCGTGGCACGCCCCACCATTTCGCCGTCGAGCGCGGCGTGCACATCCTCACGGGCACGCTTGGCAAGGCGCTTGGCGGGGCGATCGGCGGCTACGTCGCGGGTCCCCAGCCGGTGATCGACCTCCTGCGCCAGCGCGCGCGGCCGTATCTCTTTTCCAACGCCCTGCCGCCGGCGGTCTGCGCCGCGGGCATCGCCGCGATAGACCTGGTCGAGGAGGACGAAGGCCTGCGCCGCGCCCTCTTCGACAACGCGGCGTACTGGCGCGCCGGCCTGACGGACCTCGGCTTCGACCTCCTGCCGGGCGAGCATCCCATCATTCCGGTCATGCTGGGCGAGGCGCGCCTCGCGCAGGATATGGCGGCCGCGCTTCATGCGCGCGGCGTCTACGTCGCGGGCTTCTTCTTTCCCGTCGTGCCGCGGGGACGCGCCCGCATCCGCACCCAGATGAACGCGGCGCTGGGCCGCGACGACCTCGACCGTGCGCTCGAGGCCTTCGCAGCGGCAGGTCGCGACACCGGAGTTCTTGCATGACCAACGAGATGCGCGCGCTGGTGAAGGCCGCCCCGGTCACGGGCCTCCAGATGCAGACCCGGCCGGTGCCGGAGATCGGACCGGACGACGTGCTGATCCGGGTGAGGAAGACCGGCATCTGCGGGACCGACATCCACATCTGGACCTGGGACGACTGGGCCGCGCGGACGGTGCCCGTGCCGCTCGTCACAGGTCACGAGTTCGCCGGCGAGATCGTCGAGATCGGCCGCAACGTCGAGGGCCTGACGCTCGGGCAGCGCTGTTCTGGCGAGGGCCACCTCATCGGCAAGACCTCGCGCCAGTCGCGCGCGGGCAAGTTCCACCTCGACCCCGAGACGCGCGGCATCGGCGTGAACGTCGACGGCGCCTTCGCGGACTACCTGCGCCTGCCCGCCTTCAACGTGGTGCCGCTTCCCGACGACGTGGACGACGAGATCGGCGCCATTCTCGACCCGCTCGGCAACGCGGTGCACACGGCGCTGTCCTTCGATCTTCTGGGCGAGGACGTGCTCGTGACCGGCGCGGGCCCCATCGGCATCATGGCCGCCGCGGTCGCGCGACACGCCGGCGCGCGCCATGTCGTCATCACCGACGTGAACGCCGACCGCCTCGCCCTGGCCGGACAGGTGGCCGACGTGCGCCCCGTCGACGTCACCCGCGAGGACCTGAAGGACGTCATCCGCGAGCTCGGCATGGCGCAGGGTTTCGACATCGGCCTCGAGATGTCGGGCAACCAGTCCGCGCTCGACCAGATGGTGGACCACCTCGTCATGGGCGGCCGCATCGCGCTTCTGGGCATTCCGCCCGGCAAGTCCCCGGTCGACTGGTCCCGCATCGTCTTCAAGGCCATCACGATCAAGGGCGTCTACGGCCGCGAGATCTTCGAGACATGGTACAAGATGATCGCGATGCTCCAGAACGGGCTCGACGTCCGCCGCGTCATCACCCACCGCTTCAAGGCCGCGGACTACAGGGTGGGGTTCGACGCGATGCTCTCGGGACGGTCGGGCAAGGTCGTGCTGGACTGGGCCTGAGGCGGCGAATTGCCCTTCGACCCGGGCCGCGCGATCCACTATTGTCGCCTCCGACGCAGCCCCGGAACGCATGTCCCATGTCCATTCACGGCCCGAGCCGATCGGAACTGAAGCTTCGCCTCGCCATCAGCCTCGGAGGCCTCGCGCTCCTGGCGGGGGCCTATGCGACGAACGGCATCGGCGGCATCGCCTCGCTCGAGATCGCCATCATCGGCGGCGCCTTCTTCGGCGGGTCGGCGGTCTGGTCCGCCCGCCGCCTCCTGCAATCGAGGGATCACGGCCAATGACCACCCCCACGATCATCCGCCTCGTCCTCCTGGCACTCGTCTTCGCCGCCTGGGCCGCGTTGATGCTGCGAACGCTCACGACCCTCAGACAGCGGGCGCGCGACGGCGGCGGAGGCTTCGCGCCGCAACTCGCCCGCTGGCTCCGCGATCCCGGCGACCGGCGCGATCGCAGTACGCTCCTTTTCCTCGGCTTCGTGCTGGCCGCGATGATCTTCATGCAGGTGGCGCTGCCCGCAGCCTGACCTCTTTCACCCGGCGCGCGGCCGATCTAGATGGGCGGGATGGCAAACCTCCATTACCGCCCCCCCGACACGCCCCTCGACGTGATCCACGCCGACCACGAGATCCTTCTTGTGAACAAGCCTGCGGGCCTGCTGTCGGTGCCGGGCAAGGGCGCGCATCTCGCGGACTGCCTTCTCGCCCGCGTGCAGGCGGCCTTCCCGCAAGCGCTCCTCGTGCACAGGCTCGACATGGACACCTCGGGCGTCATGGTCTTCGCCCTCTCGCCCGCCGCGCAGCGCCACCTGGGCCTCCAGTTCGAACGCCGCCACGTCAGAAAGACCTACCAGGCCCGCGTCTGGGGCGAGATGACCGGCAGGACCGGCACCGTCGACCTCCCCCTGATCGTCGACTGGCCCAACCGTCCGCTCCAGCATGTGAACTTCGAGACCGGAAAACCCGCGACGACCGACTGGCGCGTGATGCGGACCGAGGACGGCACCACACGCGTGCGCCTGCATCCTCTGACCGGCCGGTCGCACCAGCTGCGCGTGCACATGAAGGAGATCGGACACCCGATCCTCGGCGATCCGTTCTACGCGACGGGCCCGGCGCGCGACTTCCCGCGCCTCATGCTCCACGCCGAAAGCCTCCGGCTCCGCCATCCCGACGGCGGCATCGGAATGCTCTTCCGCGCCCCCGTCCCTTTCTGATTCCGACCCGTCCGGCCCGGCTTCATCCTTGCCGAAAACTCCGGGGGAGCGCCGCGCAGCGGCGCCGGGGGCAGCGCCCCCGGGCGCGCGGCCGAGCGGCTCCCGGCACGGGGGCCCGAGGGCGCGCGCGCACGCTCACTCCCAGCCGGACACCGCCTTCACTTCCATGAACTCCTGCAGGCCCCAGACGCCGCCCTCGCGGCCGTTGCCCGATTGCTTGTAGCCGCCGAACGGCGATCCCTGGCCAAAGCCCGTCCCATTGCCCTCGACCATCCCCGACCGCAGCCGGTGCGCCACGCGGCGCAGGCGTTCGGGATCGCCGGTCTGGACGTAGTTCGTCAGCCCGTATTCGGTCCCGTTTGCAAGGCTCACGGCGTGATCCTCGTCCTCGAAGGGCAGGATGGACAGAACCGGCCCGAAGATTTCCTCGCGGTAGATCGTCATCTCGGGCGTCACGTCGGCGAAGACCGTGGGCCTGACATAGTAGCCCCGGTTCAGGTGCCCCGGCCGCCCGGTTCCGCCGGCGACGAGGCGCGCGCCCTCGTCGATGCCCGACTGGATCAGGCCCTGGATCTTTTCGAACTGCGCCTCGCTCACGGCGGGGCCGATGTGACGGCCCTCCTCGTCGGCGGGTCCCACCGTCACGCCCTCGGCCGCGGCCGCGGCCTGCTCGACGGCTTCGTCGTAGCGGGCGCGCTCCACCAGCATCCGGGTCGGAGCGTTGCAGCTCTGGCCCGTGTTGCGGAAACACCGGATCGTCCCCGACTTGACCGCCTTCGCGTCGGCATCAGCGAAGATGATGTTCGCCCCCTTGCCGCCCAGCTCGAGGCTCACGCGCTTGATGGTGTCCGCGGCCGCCTTCGTGATCTCGCGCCCGGCGCGGGTGGAGCCCGTGAAACTCACCATGTCGATATCGGGATGCGCAGACAGGCGGCTTCCAACGCCCGCCCCGTCGCCGTTCACAAGGTTGAAGACGCCCGCCGGGATGCCCGCCTCGTCCACGATCTCGGCGAAGAGAAGCCCCGAGAGCGGCGCGATCTCCGAAGGCTTCAGAACCATCGTGCACCCGGCAAGCAGCGCGGGCACCACCTTCAGCGTGATCTGGTTCATCGGCCAGTTCCAAGGCGTGATCAGCGCGCAGACGCCGATGGGCTCGTGCAGGATGCGTTCGCCCGGCGCCCAGTCGCCCAGCGGGTGCTCCCATGCGAAGCCGCGGGCGGCGCGCAGGAAGCCCTCGATGTGCCAGCTTCCCGCGCCCACCTGCTGCGCGCGGGCGAGGTCGATCGGCGCACCCATCTCCTTCGAGATCGCCCGCGCCATGTCCTCGGCGCGCGCGTTGTAGACCTCGAGCAGCCGTTCGACCGCCGCGATCCGGTCGGCGGGCGGGGTCGCGGCCCAGCCGGCGAAGGCCTGGTTCGCGGCGGCGACCGCGGCCTCGGTGTCCTCCGCCTCGCCGAGGGAGATCGTCGCGCAGACCTCTTCGGTCGAGGGATCGACGACCGGGAAATCGTGCGGCCGGATCGGGGCCATCCACTGGCCGTTGATGTAGAAATCGGTGCTCTTGGGCATGTTCGTCTCCATGGCTTGGCCTCGAGCGTGTCACTGCGTGCGGCCCGCCGCAAGGCGGGGCCGGACAGGCGCTCCGGGCATGAACGCGCGTCCGTTGCTTAGCGTTCGATGCGAACGGGCCTCCCTGATGCCGCACCGCGTCGGAATGCCTCGCCTTTTCTGCGCGCGGAGGCGTGAACCATGCGCGTGCGGACCCCATCTGAGGGCCGAAAGTGCAATCGACCACAGGAGACCGCCAATGGGACTGCGCATCAACGAAGAGATCCCGAACCTCGAGGTTCGGACGGATCAGGGCACGTTCAAGCTGCACGACTTCATCGGCGACGGCTGGATGATCCTGTTTTCCCACCCCAAGGACTTCACGCCCGTCTGCACGACCGAGTTCGGGGCGGTGGCCCAGCTCGCAGACGAATGGGCGAAGCGGAACACCAAGGTGATCGGCCTTTCCGTCGATCCGGTGGACGAGCATGTGAAGTGGAAGGCCGACATCGAAAGCTTCGCCGGCGCGAAGGCGGGTTTCCCGATCATTGCCGATGACGGCCTCGAGGTCTCCAAGGCGCTCGACATGCTGCCCGCCGACGCCTACCTGCCCGACGGCCGCACCGCCGCCGACAGCGCCTCCGTCCGGGTCGTGTTCATCGTCGCGCCGAACCGGAAGGTGCAGCTGATGATGACCTACCCCATGTCGGTCGGCCGCAACTTCGCCGAGGTTCTTCGCGCGCTCGACGCGCTGCAGGCGACCTACGGCGCTCCCATCGCGACGCCCGCCAACTGGGTCCACGGACAGGACGTGATCGTGGCGCTCAGCCTCGACGACGCTGCGGCGAAGGAGAAGTTCGGCGAATTCGACGCGAAACTGCCCTATCTGCGCACGACGAAGATGCCGGCGTGATTCAGGACGTGCGGCAACAGAAAAAGCCCCGGCCAGCGCCGGGGCTTTTTTGTTCGGGGCGAGGAGCGTGTGACCGCAGCGGCGCGGTGGCGGCGACGTCATGGGTCGCCGCCAGCGCAGGCCCTCAGCGCCAGGGCGAATGCAGGATGACGCGCGTGCCCAGCGGGACCGCCTCGTAGAGCTGCATGACATGATCGTTCACCAGCCGCACGCAGCCCGAGGACGCCGAGGTGCCGATCGACCATGGCTGCGGCGTGCCGTGGATGCGCAGGTAGCTGTCGGCGCCGCCGCGGTAGAGGTAGAGCGCCCGCGCGCCCAGCGGGTTTTCCGGGCCGCCGGGCATTCCGCCGGCGAAGGGACCGTAGACCTCGGGCTCGCGGCGGATCATGTTCGCCGTCGGCGTCCAGGAGGGCCATTCCTCCTTTCGGCGGATCGTGAAGGTTCCCGGGCTCTGCATCCCCGAGCGGCCGACGGCCACGCCGTATCGCATCGCCGTGCCGTCGTTGCCGAGGTGGTAGAGATACTTGGCGACCGGATCGACGTGAATGTCGCCGGCGCGCAGCCCCTCGCGGACCGCCACGCGCGTCGGCATGAAGCGCGAGTGCAAGCCCCACGGATTCCGGCCCGCACGTTCGTGGCGGACCACGGAGGCGTCGAAGTCGAAGTCCACGGCGTCCTGCGCCGCGGCGGCCGTGGCAAGCGGGGCCGAGAAAAGCGCGGCCGACGTGATGATGAAATGGCGGCGGGTAAGCATCGTGTTCGCCCTTGGCACTGGAAATCCTGACGGGCGGCAGGCGCCCGCACACGATCTTTCCCGACCGAAGGCCTGTGAACAAGTCTCAATGACGCCTGCGTGGCCCGCGAAAGCGCGAAAAAGGCCTCCGTTTCACGCGACGGACGCCCCTTTGGCCTCAGACCGGCGGATAGAGATGCGCCGTCGCCCCAAGCTCGATGCGGTCGTACATGTCCATGATGTGCGCGTTGACCATCCGCACGCAGCCCGACGAGGCCGAGGTTCCGATCGACCAGGGCTGCGGCGTTCCGTGGATGCGCAGGTAGGTGTCGCGCCCGCCTTCGTAGAGATAGAGCGCACGCGCGCCCAGCGGGTTCTCCGGCCCGCCCGGCATCCCGTCGGCGAAGGGTCCGTAGACGTCGGGCTCGCGCTCGATCATGTTCGCGGTCGGCGTCCAGGACGGCCATTCCGCCTTGCGCCGGATGGTGAAGACACCGGCCTCGTAGAGGTCGGCGCGCCCGATGGCGACGCCGAACCGCATCGCGGTTCCGTCGTCGCCGATGTGATAGAGATACTTGGCCACCGCATCGACATGGACATCGCCCGGCGCCAGGCCCGCGCGATGTTCGACACGCGTCGGCATGAAGCGCGGATGCAGGCCCCAGGGGTTGTTGGCGAAGGGGTCGGGATCGGGGCGCTCGACCGTGGTGTCGAAATCCACCCGGTCCTGCGCGGCCGCCGGAAGCGCGATGGCTCCGGAAAACGCCGTGGCGCTGGTAAGGATGAAATGTCGGCGGGTCAGCATGGCTGCGCACTCCAGTTCGGTCGGTCTGTCATTGCGGGCGTGTATCCCAACGACATCCGCCCGCAAACGCGCTGTTGCAAGACGGTATGCCGCTCCGGACGTTCAAATCCGCGTCATGACGCGGATCATTGGCTGCCGCCCGGAAAGCGGAAACCCCGGCCAACCGGCCGGGGTTCCCGTTGTCGTCGGGTCGCCGAGGCGGCCTGTCAGTCGGCCGCTTCGGCTTCCTTCGAAAGCTCCTCGCCGGTTTCCTGGTCCACCATCTTCATGGCGAGCCGGACCTTGCCGCGATCGTCGAAGCCCAGAAGCTTCACATAGACCTCCTGGCCTTCCTTGAGCACGTCCGAGGGATGGTTCAGGCGGCGGCTTTCGATCTGGCTGACATGCACCAGCCCGTCACGCTTGCCGAAGAAGTTCACGAAGGCGCCGAAATCGACGATCTTCACGACCTTGCCCTTGTAGATCTTGCCTTCCTCGGGCTCGGCCACGATCGAATAGATCATGTCGTAGGCCTTCTGGATCGCATCGGCGTTCGGCGATGCGATCTTGATGATGCCCTCGTCGTTGATGTCGACCTTGGCGCCCGAGACCTCCACGATCTCGCGGATCACCTTGCCGCCCGACCCGATCACTTCACGGATCTTGTCGGTCGGGATCTGCATCGTCTCGATTCGCGGCGCGTGGATCGAGAACTCGCCGGGCGCGGTAAGCGCCTTGGCCATCTCGGCCAGGATGTGCATCCGGCCGGCCTTCGCCTGGGCGAGGGCCTTTTCCATGATCTCGGGCGTGATGCCCGCGACCTTGATGTCCATCTGCAGCGAGGTGATCCCGTTCTCGGTGCCCGCGACCTTGAAGTCCATGTCGCCGAGGTGGTCCTCGTCGCCGAGGATGTCGGTCAGGATGCCGTAGGAGCCGTCATCCTCGAGCACGAGGCCCATGGCGACGCCCGCGACGGGGGCCTTCAGCGGAACGCCCGCGTCCATCATGGACAGCGACCCGCCGCAGACCGACGCCATAGAGGACGAGCCGTTGGACTCGGTGATCTCCGACACGACGCGGATCGTGTAGGGGAAGTCCGTCGGGGCCGGCAGGACCGCCTGAAGCGCGCGCCATGCAAGCTTGCCGTGGCCGATCTCGCGGCGTCCCGGAGGACCGACGCGCCCCGCTTCGCCGACCGAGTAGGGCGGGAAGTTGTAGTGCAGCAGGAAGTTCGAACGGAAGTTCCCGTGCAGCGCGTCGATGATCTGCTCGTCGTCGCCCGTGCCGAGCGTCGTGACGACCAGCGCCTGCGTCTCGCCGCGCGTGAACAGGGCCGAGCCATGCGTCCGCGGCAGGACCGAGGTCTGGCTGTCGATGGCGCGAACCTGGTCGAGCGCGCGCCCGTCGATGCGGCGGCCGTTCTTGACGACGTCCGACCGCAGCACGGTCGACTCGAGCTTCTTCAGCGCCGCGCCGAGGTTCGGATCCTCGAGCTGCTCTGCACCGAGGGTGGCCTTGATCGCGTCCTTGGCCGCGGCGACCGCGTTCTGGCGCTGCTGCTTGTCGAGGATCGCATAGGCTTCGCGCATCTGCGTCTCGCCCGCGGCCTTCACCGCCTCGTAGAGCTCCGAGTAATCGGGGGGCGTGAAGTCGAAGGGCTCCTTGGCCGCGTCCTCGGCGAGCGACACGATCAGGTCGATGACCGGCTGGATCTGCTCGTGCGCGAAGGTGACGGCGCCCAGCATCTCGGCTTCGGTCAGTTCGTAGGCCTCGGACTCGACCATCATGACCGCGTCCTTGGTGCCCGCCACCACGAGGTCGAGACGCTGGTCGGGGTTGTTGCGCAGCCCCTGCATGTCGTCGACGGTCGGGTTCAGGACATATTCGCCGTCCTCGTAGCCCACGCGGCAACCCGCGATCGGCCCCATGAAGGGCGCGCCCGAGATGGTCAGCGCGGCCGAGGCCGCGATCATCGCCACGATGTCGGGATCGTTGACCAGATCGTGGCTGAGCACCGTGCACATCACCAGGACTTCATGCTTGAAGCCCGGAACGAAAAGCGGGCGGATCGGCCGGTCGATCAGGCGCGCGGTCAGCGTCTCCTTCTCGGTCGGGCGCGCCTCGCGCTTGAAGAAGCCCCCGGGCACCTTGCCGGCGGCATAGTATTTTTCCTGGTAGTGGACCGTCAGCGGGAAGAAGTCCTGTCCCGGCTTCGGTTCCTTGGCGAAGGTCACGTTCGCCATGACGCTGGTCTCGCCCAGCGTCGCGATGACGGAACCGTCGGCCTGACGTGCCACACGGCCCGTCTCCAGCGTGAGCGTCTCTTCGCCCCACTGCATCTCTTTCTTCGTGATATCGAACATCTATCGTTTCCCATCGGGCAGCGCTCCCGGCCCCTGCCGGGTCTGCCTCGTGTCTATGGCGGCCCCATTGCCGCCGACCCCTGTCCTACGCACAACGCCGGGGTCGAAGCGTCACGTCTCAGATAGGGCGCGCATACAGGGTTTCGCTTGATTTGCAAATAGCCCTCGGGAACAGAGACCGGACCTTGACCGCCTGCAGGCGCGTGTCCGAAGAACCACGACCAGCGCGGCGCTCCCATCCGATCGGACCCCGAATGCGCTACCGGATCTCGTCTGTCGAAGAGGTGCCCGACCGCGCGGCGCTCGACGCGCTGCTGCGCGACTACTACGCCGTGGTCCTTGCGAAGCTCGCCGCCGCCGGCGGCCCCTCGCACTTCACGCCCGAGGCGGTGGCCGCGACCTTCTGGACCGGCCTCCACAAGGTGCTTCCCCCGACGGGACGGCTTTTGCTGGTGCATGACGAGGACGGCGCGCTCGTGGGATGCAGCACCCTGCAGCAGGCCCGCCCCGATGCCGGAGAACTCAAGCGCCTCTTCGTGCGGCCTGCCGCCGCCGGCCACGGTCTCGGACGGCAGATGGTCGACATCAGGATGCAGGCGGCGCGCGAGATGGGGTGGAAGACCCTTCTCGTGAACGCCGTGCGGGGCAACACGGACATGCTGCGCATCTACGAAAGCATCGGCTTCCGCTACATCGACGCCTATCCGGAGTGTTCGGACCCGGTCGAGGCGCGTCCCTACTTCATCTTCATGCAGTACGACTTCGCCTGACCGCGCCGGATAGGGTCCAGCCCCTTCGCCGGGACCATGGGCGGCAGGCGAGGCAACATCGCCCGCCCGGAACGAAAAACGCCCGCTCTGGCGAGCGGGCGCAATCCTGCGGTCAGGCGACCGGCGCGATCAGCGGCGGATGCCGAGACGGCCGATGAGGTCGGTGTAACGCGCCTCGTCCTTCGCCTTGAGGTAGTCCAGAAGCTTCCGGCGCTGCGCGACCATCATCAGGAGACCACGGCGCGAGTGGTTGTCCTTCTTGTGGGTCTTGAAGTGCTCGGTCAGCGTGGCGATTCGGCTGGTGAGGATCGCGACCTGCACTTCCGGAGAGCCGGTGTCGCCCTCCTTCGTCGCGAATTCCTTCATCAGTCTCTGTTTTTCTTCGACTGTAATCGACATCGGGGTCTCCTTTCGAAGGGTCATGGCGCAAGCCGGGATGTCGTCCAGCAGGGCCCGTGGAGGAACCGCGCGACAGCTTTTCCCGTCGCGGATGCGGGGCCATAGCCCATCGTGGCCCGCTTGGAAAGCCCCGCGCCGCAAGGGTGGCGGCACGGGGGCCCTTCCCCGCCATTTTAACGAAATGAGGCGCAAGCGGCCGCGGGCCGTTCAGGTTCGGGAAACCGTCTGCGGGCAGGTTGAGCGCACTCGGGCAAGTCGGCCGGGCGGCGTCGGGGCCGCCTGCCCTCCCCGTGAGCATCGTCAGAAGGCATGCAAAGCCCTTCGCCCCTGGTGGCGGGGGCCATGGACGAGGTCTCACGAACGAAGGGGTGCGCGCGATGCTTGCCGCGGGTGGATTGCTGGGATTGCTGCTCATGGGAACAGCCGTGGGCGGGATGCTGTCGGGTTTCGAAAGCGGCAGGGACACCTCCGGCGACGACACGCCGCCGGACGACGACCGGATCCCCGACGACGGCATGGCCGAGGCGCGCGAACTTCCGGAGACCGGATTGGCGCAGCTTCTTTTCGGCGAGACCCACGTCGACGGAAAGGCGTGGGAGTCCGGGGAGGCATGGGAACATGATCCTGCGGGAGGCTGGGCCGCGGATGCCGGCGATGCGCCTGCGACCCCCGACATGGCCGCGGCACCCGCCCCCGCGGATGCCTACCAGGTAATCGAGACGGCGGCCTTCGGCGACGGGCCCGACCTGCCCTTCGTCAGCGACTTCGACGCCGAAACCGACAGGCTGATGCTCGACTTCGACGGCACCGAGGACGAGGCGCCGGTCATCACGGTGGACCTTTCCAGCTGTCCGGGCGACGCCGTGGTGAGGGCCAACTCGGTGCCGATCACGCTGGTGCGCGGCGCGGCGACCCTGACACCGGATCATGTCGACGTCTTCATGAGCGGCACCCCCGCGCCGCCCGACGCAACAGCCGACCCCGCGCCCGATCCCCTTTCGCCGCGCGACATGCTGCTGGACGGCGGCACGCAAGGCGACGCCCTCGCGGCGCGCGCGGCCATGCAGGAGCAGTTCGCCGGCAACACGCGGGACGCGTTGACCGGCGGCATCGGCGGCGAGGCGATCTCGGCCAGCAAGGCGGGCGACGCGCTTTTCGGCGGCGAGGGGGACGACGCGCTCCGCGGGCGCGGCGGCCACGACGAGCTTCACGGAGAGGACGGGGACGACACGCTGCGCGGCGGCGGCAGGGCCGACTTCCTCGATGGCGGAGACGGCGACGACCGGATCTACGGCGGGCGGGGCGGCGATTTCGCCTTCGGCGGCGCGGGCGACGACAGCATCCGGGGCGGCGCGGGCGATGACGGCCTGCAGGGCGGCCCAGGCGCAGATACCCTTCACGGCGGGGCCGGCGACGACGTGATCGACGGCACGTTCGCGCACGGAACCCTGGGCTTCGGCGCGCTGGACCGGGACGCGGGCGACCTGATCGACGGCGGCGGAGGCGACGACACGATCCTCATCGGCGCCGGGGACACCGTCGGGGGCGGCACCGGCGCCGACAGCTTCCTGACCGGCGTCTACGCCGCCGCGGACGACGACGCCGCCCTCGTCACGGACTTCGACCCGGGCGAGGACCGGATCGAGGTGCTCTACGATCCCGAAGAGACCGCCCTGCCCATCGTCGCGGTCGTAGACTTCGCCGACGGCTCGGGCGCGAGCATCGTCGTGAACGGCGAGACGATCCTGCGCGTGACGGGGCCCAAGGCCTCGACCCGTCTCTGATCGAGCTCCGCCCCATGCCGCCGAGCATGATCCTGCACTAGCGCCCGGGCGCGGGCGGCTCAGCCGGCAAGAAAATGCGGCAGGAAGGCCGCAAGGACGTCCTGCGGCGCCTCCTCCATCGCGAAATGCCCCGCAGACGCGATCTGGTGGCCCGAGACATCCCCCGCCCATGCGCGCCAGAGCTTCAGCGGATCGCCGGTGCGCGCAGGGAAACCGCCCTCTGCCCAGACGAAACGCAGCGGCGCGTCGATCCGGCGGCCCGCCCTGCGGTCGGCCTCGTCCAGCGCGCGGTCGGTGCGCGCTCCGGCGCGATAGTCGCCGCACATCGCCGCCACCCGCGCCGGGTCGGCGGCCTGCGCCCGGTAGGACGCAAGCGCGGCATCCGAGAACGGCGTGAGGTCGCCCGCCTTCGTCCAGCTCGCGAGCGTCCAGTCGACGTAGCCGGGCCCGTCCGACAGGATCATCCGCTCGGGCAGCGGCGAGGGCTGCGCGAGAAAGGTCCAGTGGTAGGCCTTGAGCGCCAGATCGGCGTCCCACGCGGCCCAGAAATCGCCCGTGGGCACCACCTCCACGATGCCCAGGCGCCCAACCCGGCCGGGATCGTCGAGTGCCATGCGATAGGCCACCCGCGCGCCGCGGTCGTGACCCAGCACATGCGCGCGCTCCAGCCCAAGCGCATCCATGAGCCCCACGATGTCCCGCGCCATCTCGCGCTTGGAATAGACGGTGTGCGCGGCGTCGTCGGGCGGCGCGTCGCTTTCGCCGTAGCCGCGAAGGTCGGGCACGATCACGTCGAAATGCCTTGCGAAGCCGGGCGCGACCCGTTCCCACGCCATGTGGGTCTGCGGATATCCGTGCAGCAGGATCAGGGGCGCGCCCGCGCCGCCGCGATGCACCGATAGCCCGATGCCGTTCGCCGCGATGCGCGTCTGTGCGAAGCCTTCTAGCGCCATGGCCGGAGCCTGCGCGCGGACGCTCCGCCGCGTCAATACCCCGGCGGCCACGCCTGCGGCTGAACGGCATACCCGATATAGAGCGGGTGCCGGGGGTGCCCTTCCTTCGACAGGCCGAGATGATGCAACTCGGCGCCCGCCTGTCTGAGCAGCGTTTCGACCGCGGGGCCACGGCCCAGATGCGCGCCGTGGGTGCCCCAGGCGCAAATGACGCGGTCGGCCCAATCGAGGCTGTCGAGAATCGCGCGGTCGTTCTCGGGGCCGACGGGATCGGCTGCGGCGCGCATGTCGCGCGGGTCGGTCGCGCGCCAGGCGAAGATGTTGAGCACGCGAAACGCGCCGAAGCCCAGCGCCCGCGCCCGCCTTTCGCAGCGTTCCACCGTCGGGTCGTTCTGAAGCTCGGTCGCGGTGGAGGGGTTCAGCATGACGAACAGCGCGCGCGGGCCCGCGGGATCCCACACGCGGGTCAGCGAGTAGCGATACCGCTCGCAGTCGGAGTATTCGGCGACGCTCGCCGCATCGCCCTTGAGGTGGTGACGGGTGATCATCGGCGCGTTATGGCCCGCCTCCGCGCCGGGCGAAAGGGATCAGGCGGCGCCGTCGGAGCGCGGCAGACCCTCCATCAGTTCGTCGAGGAAGAGCGCGACGAACTGGCTGCGGTTCGAGGCGCCGGACTTGCGATAGACCGCGGCAAGCTGTGCGCGGACCGTTCCCGGCGCGCTGCCGCGCACCTCGGCGACCTCGGCCGCGTCGAGCCCCTTCAGGGTGAACAGCGCGACCTCGGCCTCGGACGGCGTCAGCCCCCACGCCGAAAAGCGCGCCTCGACCACGTCGGCGAAGGCGCCCCGCGCAAGGTGCAGCGCCTCGTTCGCGCGCCGCGCGGCCTCGATGGTGCGGCGCATCACGGCGAAGGTCACAAGCGTTCCGATCCCGAGGGCCGCCGTCACCAGCGCCTCGAAGGCGGTGTGCGCCGTCACCCCGGCAAAGCGCAGGTCGGCGAGCGCGTCGCCCGCGAAGAAGACGGCGCAGGCGCCCTGCAAGGTGGCGAGCGCCGCCAGGACAGAGGCCCGGCGGCGCATCGGGGACGCATAATCGGCCCGTGTCATGCATTCTGCCCGTCATCGCTGCCGGTCGTCATCCGGCGGATCAGCCCGCGGTCGCCGCGCGCCATCTCGAAGACAACACCGCCCACATGCAGAAGCGCAAGCATCAACATCAGGTTGGCGGCGGCCTCATGGACCTCCTCCAGCGTCTCGCCGCCACCTTCGCCGTCCTCCTCGCCGCGGTCCTCGTCGTCCCCGTCCGCAAGCACGACCTGCGCGCCCTGCACCTCCTGCGGCACCACGACGGCGTCGTCGCCGCGGCCCTCGGGAAAGACGTCGGCCTCCATGGCGAGGCCGGTGGCGATGACCACGGCGAGCGCGGCCCACATCGTGTAGACCATCAGCGCGCCGAGCGGGTTGTGCGAGCGGTGCGTCGTCGCGGTCACCGTGGCGATCTCGCGAACATGGGCGATCGCGGCGCGCGGCGAGGGCGGGAAGGCGCCGAACCGGGCTTCCTCCGTGCCGACGATGCCCCAGACCAGGCGCAGCGCCAGCAGCGACAGCGCGACGTAGCCTGCCACGATATGACCCTGCTCACCCCCTTCGAGGATCAGGCCGTTGAGGATGACGACGGCCGCGATCCCCCAATGCGTGATCCGCACCAGCGGATCCCAGGCGCGGCGCGGTCCCGCGGTTTCCATCATTCGCGCTCCATTTCGGTGACGGCCCCGGTGGCGGGATCCAGACGAAGCTCGTAGAGGACGCCGTCGCGGCGGGCATGGACCTCGAACTCGCGCGCCTCGCGGTCGAAGCCAAGGATTTCCCAGCCGTCGGCAGCCAATGCATCGAGCGCGGCCTGCGTCTCGACCCCGGCCTGCGCGCCGGCGGCACGGCGGGCGGTGATCTCCATCCCGGTCACCGCGCCGCTCTGCGGATCCAGGTAGAGTTCCACGCGGGTCTCGTCGTCATGGGCCGTGATCTCGATACGGCCGTCGTCGAGGTCGTATTCGGTCATGGTCAGCCCCTGCGCCGCCAGCGCGGAGCGCGCCTCGTCCAGGGTCGTGCCGACGGCATCGCCGATCCCGGGCATGGCGAAGGCGGGCGCGGCCAGCGCGGTGAGGGCGGCGGCGGTCATGAGCAAGCGGTGCATGGTCTGTCCTTTCAGGTCGTCGTGACGCCGGCAGCGCGCCGGCCAATGACCCTGAAATGACCCCGCGCCGCCCGTGCCGCCATGCGCGCCGCGTTGAAACCGCGCGTCTAAGCGCGTGCTTAGAGGTTGAACACCCGCTCGGGGTGCAGCTCGCCCGCACGGAATCGTCCCACCGCGACAGGCTTGCCGTCATGGCTGGCCCAAGCGAGTTCCCCGTATTCCACCGGTCCGGGCAGGACATGGCCCGGATTGCCGTTCCTGAGCCGCGCCGCCCCCTGCTCGCTGGCCTTCAGCTCGGGCAGATCGGCAAGCGCGAGCGAAACAGGACCCGCGAGCGCGTCGATCTCGGGCGTCCTTGCAAGGCGCTCGATCTCGTCGAGGCCGACCGCCTCCTCGAGGTCGAAGGGGCCGACCCAGGTCCGGCGAAGCGCGGTGACATGTCCCAGGCAGCCCAGCGCGCGCCCGAGGTCGCGGGCGATGGAGCGGACGTAGCCGCCCGACCCGCACACGAAGCGCAGCTCGGCATGGTCCGCGTCGGGCCGGGCCAGAAGCGTCAGTTCGTCCACGTAGAGGTCGCGCGCCTCCAGCTCCAGCGCCTCGCCGCCGCGCGCGAGATCATAGGCGCGCTCTCCGTCCACCTTCACGGCCGAGAATTGCGGCGGCACTTGGCGGATGTCGCCGACGAAGGCCGGGAGGGCAGCCTCGATCTCGGCATCGGTGGGGCGCAGCTCCGAGGTCTCGACGGCGGCGCCCTCGGCATCGTCCGTCGTGGTCTGCACGCCCCAGCGCACGGTGAAGTCGTAGCCCTTCAGCGCGTCGCCGAGATAGGGGATCGTCTTGGTCGCCTCGCCCAGCGCCACGGGCAGAAGCCCGGTCGCGTCGGGATCCAGCGTGCCCGCATGGCCGGCCTTCCGCGCGTCGAACGCCCAGCGCAGCTTGTTGACCACCGAAGTCGAGGTGATGCCGGCCGGCTTGTCGATCAGAACCCAGCCGGAAATGTCGCGTCCCTTGCGCCTGCGTCCCATGCCCTTCGCCCATCCTTCGAGAAAGGCCGCGTGCTAGCCCTCGGCGTCCATGGCGTCAACAGGCGCGGACGCCCGCGGATCGGCGACCACCGTCCCGATGATCGGACCGAGCGGAAAGCCGATATCCGAGCGCCCGATGCCGGGCGCATGAAGCCGCGAGACGCGGCCGTCGAGATAAAGCGCGTCGGGCGTGCCAAGCCCGTCGCGGAAGAACCGCGCGAAGCGGTGGAAGTTCACGGGCTGGTCCGCGATGGCCAGCACCATGCGCCGCCCATCGTCGGACACGCCGACGCCGTTGCGGATGTTCAGGCTCGTGCCGTCCGCGATGAAACGCGGGTGAAGCGCGCCGTCGATGACCAGCATCGGGCCCGATTGGGTGGCGAAGCGGCAGGAGGGCGGATCGGCCGCGAAGGTCCTGCTTTCGACGATCTGCGCGCGATCATCGCCGAAGCAGAGCACCCCGTTGGGCAGGAGCCCGAAATTGCCGGGCCCGTCGCTCGTGACGATCCGCATCTCCTGAGCGCCGTCCTCGATGTAGAGGCCCACGGGGCTGAGGTCGGTGTGGAACATGCCGGCGTTCATCGCGAAGCCGAGCGTGCGCCCTTCGGGCAGCGCGGCCTCGATGCGTGAAAACGTGCCGTAGACGTCGCCGTCGCCGTTGCGCAGGAAAAGCCGCACGTCGTCGGTGCGCATGTCGATCTCGCAAGCGGTGAAGTCGGCCCCCTCGAAGGTCAGGCGCTCGCAGGCTGCGGTGCCGGCCCCCGGCAGCGCCAGCAGGCCCAGCGCCAGCAGGACGCCGCGGATCATTCGCCGTCCCCGCCGCCGCTGTCCCCGGCGTCCTGGTCGCTGTCGGCCTCCACGTCGCGGCGCACGCGCGCGTCCTGGAACAGGCGGCGGGTGTCGTCCATCCGGTCGAAGGTCTCGTCGATCACGAACCGCAGGTCGGGCGCGTATTTCAGGGTCATGTCGTGCATGATCGCGCGCCGCAATTCGCCGCGGTTGCGCTTCAGCGCCTGTATCGCCTCGTCGCGGTGGCCGCCGCCCAGCGGCATGACGTAGACGGTCGCCACCTTGAGGTCGGGCGAGGTGCGCAC
>NZ_JARRSA010000042.1 GCF_029624655.1 Roseicyclus salinarum | reverse complement strand
GGCCCACACGATGAAGACAACCATCGCGAGGCTGAGCGTGACACGGGCCCAGTATAGCAACGGTCCCTGCAAGGCATCAGGAAAGGTGTAGAACAACGTCATCCAGAACCCGGTGAGCGCGCTGACACATCCTGCCGCTGCCACGATCCGCCCGAGGGCCCGGTGCAGAGCCGGACGTTCGCGCCGCAGGCTCGGCAGGAACTGTACGGCGCCTACGAGGCAGAAGATCGAACTGCCAAGGATGTGCAGGGCGATCGGCAAGGGATCGATCACCGCGCGTGGGTTCGGCGGGATGATCATGGGGCCGCCGAGAAGCTCGGGCAACCGGAGCAGGCCGAACACGGCAGGGATGAAGGAGTAAAGCAAGATCAGGGCGAGGAATGCCCATTCGTGACGACTGAGGGAGGTCATGCTTGGGTCTTTCAGAAGGGCGGTTATGACGGCGTCAGGAGAACCTGCGCGCGACGATGATCGGGCTCATGCGTTTCTTGTTCAGATGCAACGTGCGCTCGACCGAGAAACCTGCGTCCTCGAGATGTCGGACAAGGTCCGCCTCGCTCATCGGCGTCACGCGCGGCGCGATGCGCAGCGCTGTCAGCGTGGGGATCATCGCGCGGATCGGCCAGGCGGCGGCCTTCGTACACACTGTCTTTGAAAGGAACAGACCGTCCGGTTTCAACTGTGCGACGACGGCTGCCAGAACCCCCGGCACGTCCTCCACAAGGTGCAGCAGGCTGAAGGCGAGGACCGCGTCGAAGGGTGCCCTTGCAACCTGATCGGCCGCATCCGCGTGGCGAAAGGTGACGTTCGCTGGCGCGCTTGGGCCGAGCTTCGCATCGGCGATGCCTATCATGGCGCTCGAGCCGTCGGTCGCGGTGTAATGGGCGACGTTGGGCGCAAGTCGCAGGGCGGTTGTGCCCGTTCCGCAGCCGATCTCGAGCACGCGATCGCCGGGCTTCAGGAGCGCCGCGGCGAGCGCGAGCTTTTCCTCGTAGGCATCGGGGTCGTCCACGGGCTTGCGGGCGTATTTGGGCGCGATGCGGTCCCAGAAGAGTTGAGTGGCCATGGGTCGATCCGTCGAAGAGCTTGTTTTCAGATGGACGGGGCGGCGCGCCGAAGCTTTCGGCGGTTCGCATCCCGGTGTCGGGAGCGGTATCGCCATGCGTGTGCGATTGGTCGATTGCCGAAATCCGTCCATCTGCTATACGCTGGTATATGAACTGGCAGGCCATCTCCTTCGACTGGAACCAGGTGCGCGCCTTTCTCGCGACGGCAGAGGAAGGCTCGTTCAGCGGCGCGGCGCGGGTTCTGAAGACGACCCAGCCGACCGTCGGGCGGCAGATCGGCGGTCTCGAACAGGCGCTTGGCGTGACCCTTGTTGAACGCAGCGTCCGGGGGCTCACCCTCACCGAAGCGGGGCGCGACCTGCTCGACCACGTCCGCGCGATGGGCGAGGCGGCAACGCTGGTCTCGATGGTCGCCGACGGCGTGTCTCAGGACGCCTCCGGCGAGGTCACGGTCACGGGGACCGACCTCTTGTCCGCCGTGGTGCTTCCAAGTGTCTTGAGACCTTTGCGGGAGGCTGCGCCGGGCGTCCGGGTCCGCATCCTCGCGTCGAGCGAGATGGAGAACCTGACGCAGCGCGACGCCGACATCGCGATCCGCCATGTCCGGCCGGAACAACCGGATCTGATCGCACGGCATCTAGGGGATTTCCGCGCCAACCTTTATGCCGCATCGGAATACCTCGACAGGGCGGGCCGCCCGCGCACGGCGCGCGACATCGCCGACCATGATTTCGTCGGCAACGCCGATCCGGACCGCCTGATGGCCCCGCTGCACAACATGGGCGTCCCCGTCCGCCCCGAGAGCTTCGTCATGTCGAGCGCGAACGGCATCGTTGCCTGGGAGCTGCTGAAGGCAGGCTACGGGGTCTCCATGTTTCCTGAAGCGCTCGCCGACGCCGAGCCCGGACTGGAGAAAGTCCTGCCCGGTTTCCCTTCCCTCGAGTTCCCGATCTGGCTCGTCACGCACCGGGAATTGCAGACCAGCCGCCGCATCCGGGTGGTCTTCGACTTGCTGGCGCGTGGGCTTGCCGAGCGCGTGGGGCGAAAGAGCCATCCCGCTTGACAAGCCTGCGAAGGCCCATCTATGGGGCGCCAAGGCAACAGACGCCTGCCGCCCGCCGACATCCTGTCACGGTGAAGTTCTGTATCAGACACGATCTTCGTCATCCTCGGCACCTGTCGCGCGGATGGTAATGCGGGCCCCCTCCTGTCCTTGCGCGACCTCACGCCGGAAGGAAAACGGGGTCATGTCGTCCCAGACCAATTCATTTCTTATTGGGCCGCTCGGCCCGATCTACGCGCGTACCGCGCTCCCCATCATCTTCGTCATGGGCACGAACGGCGCGCTCGCCGTGGTCGATGCCCTGTTCCTCGGGCATTTCGCGGGACCGCAGGCGCTGGCCGCCGTCACGCTGATGTTCCCGCTCTACATGCTGATCGTGGCGCTGGCGACGCGCTGATCACCTTTGCCTTCCTGCCGCTCCTTGGTCTCGCCCATGCGATGCAGACGATCACGGGCAACAACTACGGCGCGGGCGCCTTCCGACGCAGCGACGCGAGCCTTCGGACGGGCGTCATCGCGGCGTTCGGCTATTGCGTGCCGCTGCAGATCGGCATGACTGTGTTCGCAGCGCCGATCGGTGCGGCCTTCGTCTCGGACACGGTCGTTATTGGAGAGGTCGCGCGCATCTTGCCGATGATCTCGGCGGGCTTCTTCGCCGCCGGGCCGCTGATGATGATCGCCATGCATTTCCAGGCCATCGGCGATTCGGGCCGCGCGGCGATCCTGGGACTGTCCAAGCCCTATCTCTTCGCAATTCCGCTGACGTTCGCCCTGGCGGGATTGGTGGGTGAGAAGGGCATCTGGCTGGCCGCGCCGGTCGCGGAGGTTCTGCTTCTCGGGCTGACCGGCCTCGTCCTGGCGCAAGTAGCCCGAACGCAATCCCTGCGCTGGGGTCTCTTCACCACGACTGTGGAGGTGCGGGCATGACACGCGACTTGCCGACGATCCCGGAGGCGAAGCAGGAAGCAAGACACCTGCGTGCCGCCCTCGCCGAACGGGGCGAGGCGATCAGCCACGCGCAGGCGCTGGAACGGGTCGCGCAACGGCACGGCCACCGCGACTGGAACGCGTTTCACGCCGCGTTGCGCGACCGGCCGCCGCAAGGCTGGGAGGTCGGCGGGCGGGTGACCGGGCGCTACCTGTCGCAGCCCTTCGCCGCGACGGTGCTTGCGGCAGACCAACTGCGACGCGGCTGGTTCCGGCTGGTGCTCGACCTGGACGCGGCGGTGGACGTGGTCCGCTTCGACAGCTTTTCGAACCTGCGCAAGCGGATCCGGGTCGAGGTCGGCCCAGAAGGTCACTCGAAGGAGCGGACATCGGATGGCACACCGCATGTCCTGCTGGATCTCACGCAACCGGGTTCCGAGAGGACATCCCATGAACCATGAGTTGGTCTTCTCGCTTGCCGGGCTGATGGCGATGGCCGGCTGGGCCGCGCTTTTGCTGTCTCCGCTCATTCCGGTCTGGTCGGACCGGATCGCGGGTCTCGTCGTCCCTGCTGCGCTGTCCGTCGGCTACGTCGTCATCCTTCTCGCCTTTGCCACCCCGGCTGGCGGCTTCGGGAGCTTCGCGGAGGTGAGCGCGCTCTTCTCGCACGGCGATGCCCTGATGGCGGGATGGATCCATTTCCTGGCCTTCGACCTTCTGATCGGCGCGTGGATCTGCCGGCGGGGGCGGCAGGAGGGTCAGCCGTTCTGGTCGGTCGCGCCGTGCCTGCCCGTGACCTTCCTGTTCGGGCCGGCGGGGTTCCTCCTGTTCCAGCTCGTCCGGGCCGGTCACGGCTTGGCGTTCGCCCGTCATCCATGACATCCGTCACCGCGCCCGGACCGTCGCCCCGATTGTGTGTGACGGTCCGCCCGGTCGTCTGCTCGGGGCGTCAGCGAGGCGCCGAAGTCGCGTCCCGCCGTGTGATCTTGAGCAGACTGATCCCCCTGCCGCACCGCCGCAAGGCGGCTTCGAGCCCGAAGTGGACAAAGAAATCGCTTGCATCCTGTGCTCCAGCGGAAGTTTGTATGGGCGGATAGCCCGAGTGTCGGGGCCCGTAAACGTTTCTTTGAGTTAGAATGAGCTGCGTGATTCAAGCTCCCCGTCATGCGGACATGAGTGGGCCCTATCGGATGACGAAAGTACAGAAGGAGTGGTCGGTCTGATTTGTGTCCCCTAAACGGTGAGCCGTTCAATTCCATTCTTCCGGGAAGGCCGTGGTCGCGATCTCTTTTCAGCCATAACCAATGATCGCAAAGCTGCATCGAGAAATGATGTCGCGATGCAACACTCCGACGAACCTTAGAGCACCTTTAGTTCTGGAGCCTGTTCTGCTGCACATTCTCGAACTATACCAAAATCCAATATCGAAACTGTTCTTGCATGGAGCTCACCATGAAATATGTCGCAAGAGCTGCCGCTTCATCGCTGATGGGCGCTCTTTTCGCCACCTCCGTGCTTGCTGGTGGGGTGGCCGAGCCGGTCGTCGTTGAGCCTGCGGTCGTCCCTGTGGCGCCAGTGGTGGAGCCGGACTGGACTGGGTTCTATGCTGGTGTGCAGTTGGACTTCCTGCATGGAGAAGATCAGGGTTTCCGGAATACGGCCGACTTCGACGGCATGCCCTACGGCGTATTTGGTGGTTACCGATATGATTTTGGAAACATTGTTGCGGGTGTCGAGTTTGACTACATGCATGGTTCTGGCGATTTCGACATCGACGGTGGCCCGACGCTCGGCCTCGAATACAACTACCTCACGCGCCTGGGTGTGGAAGTGGGTTATGATGCAGGGGCAGCCCTGATCTACGCAACGGCTGGACACGCGATGCTCGACGTGACCCTAGACGGAGATGTTGATGCCGATGGCAATGGTCACTTCTACGGCATCGGCATGGACTACCGTGTTACGGACAATGTGACTGTCGGCGGCGAAGTCCTTCATCACGCTTTCGATGATTTTGGAGACTTCGAAGGCAATGACTTCAAGGTAACGACTGTAGGCGTGAACGTAGCCTATTCGTTCTGAGGGGGCTTTCCCCGTGACCTGACCTCAGACTGGACAGGCGGTTCGCCGCCTTTCCATAAACCAAGGTATTCTCGCTGACCTCGTAGCTGACCGCTCTCTCACTTGAGAGCGGTCGTTTTCTTGGGCCGTCGTGTGAGGGAGCGGGTGCGCCTGTTTACATCGACTGCGACGACGGCCATCACCACCGACCAAAGCGCCCGCAAGCAACGCCCCATGTTGCGTCGTTGATCCGGAAAATCGATTTGTCCGCCGACTGGATGAAACAGGAAGCGGTTCGCGAGGCACCTGCGGCAGATGCAGGTATTCGAGAAGGCGAATTTAGCTTCGGCTAGATCAATGGCCGGTTAGTCCGCACTGCTGACCTTGGGCTGCCAGACCATGCTGCAAGTGGCCACGAATGATTGGTTCGCGGTAGCTGCGCTGCAGCGATGGGCCGGCCCTCGAGCGGCAGGTCAGGGCCGGAAGCAGAACGCGTTCTGACGACCGCTTGGTCCGCACTCCGGTCATCCCTGGTTCTGGTTGCCCACGACGGCTCCGGAAAAAGGGCGGACGTTCATCGAGTTCGTGGTTGTCGAGAACTCGAAACTCAAGGTGGCGAACGGACTACCAGGTGGAGTCGTTTGGCGGTTGATTTGTAGGACCTACTTGAAGGCCGCTCCCACCCTGTCGGGGCGGCACTGACTTCAGGTCATAAACCCGACCGGTTCCGCGACGGCCATAGCGAAAGGAGCAATATTGCCAGCAGTGCCATGGCGGGCAAAACACCTACAATGATCAACGTTGACACCGCACCACCCCATCCAGGGGCCCCAATGTCTCTGAAACGTTGGATCATTAAGGCCGCTTGTGCAGCCAAAAGGAAGGCCGTTCCTGCTAGCATAAGGAACAGCCTCCAACCCTGCAGCGTGCCGAGTTCGGCCTGTCCAACTGGCACAACCGCGATCGCCATGATCATTAGACCGACGATCCAGACGGCGATGCTCCCCAGCACGAAGCTGACACGGCGTCGGCGAACGCCCCGGGAGAACCATCCCTTCAGTGCACTGGGGGCATCATTCACCGCAACTGGACGCTCGGTCTTGTTAAGAACGTCGGTGTCGATCTCTCCAACCTTGACCGCACGCTGTTTTCCGACGGGCGAATGCAGCTCGTCTGGCATCCCTTGCTTCAGCTTCTTCTGTGATCGAGCCTTTGTTTCGGCAGGCTGGTCTAGCCGGGCTCGATAGGATAATCCGGTTCCCGGAATTCCCGCAGTGCCGTAGATACCACGCTTGCTGACGTTCACGGATGCGCCGCGTCGACCAATCGTAGTGCTGAACCCTGACTTAGAAACATTGAGCCGGACTCCCGGCATGATCCGAATGCTTCTTCTGAAACGCCAGCCCAAGAGAACCTCCGCGCCAAGCAACGGCATCGCAAAAGCCGATGCTATATCCGAGTCCTATGGAATACTGGCAAAAGTGGGACGCATTCGGGCTCAGGGTTTGAAATCAGCCGCACCAGTTTCCAGGCGGTGGTGGACAGCTGTAGCGACCGCATTGGTAGCGTGCGGCCAAACCCTCCGAAATCAGTACATCCCCAACGTCACGGTCATCAACGTAAAGGCTTCCGCATAGCCGGCCGAAGTTGCACTCGTCTGTGCCCTCTGTTCCTGGCCGACAGGCACATGCGACGCGCTCGAAGCTAACCTGCTCCGCCGTGTTGAGAAGCTGCTGAAGGCGCGCCGTTGCTTGGTCGCCGAGCTGCAATTCCCGATTGCAGGAAGGGCTAAACTTCTCTGGGGTGTTGAAGCCGACGAGGCGGATGCGTTGCGGGATGCCGCTGACATACACGGTGTCGCCATCCACTACCCGCACATCACCGGCTGCGATGATCCTGGCAGGCTCCGCAGATAAGGATGTTGCCACGGACGAACCACCCAACGGAGAGCTTGAGCCGCTGCGCTGGCCCTCGGTTCCTCCGAACAGCCCAAGCAGCGCAAGTATGCCTCCAATGGCAAGGTAGGCGGCGAGCCGGCGAGTTCCTCTGTCGACCCGACGGGCTACCCACGACCTTCTGTTGGTCCGGTATCCATAGCGCCTTGGTGATGAAACTCGGCCCGGCGAATGACTTGATGGGTTTGATCGAAGAGGTTGCCTCGCCCCGCTCGCTCCCGCAACGGAACCTCTAGCGGAGCGGGCACTCGGCCGAGAGTTGCCTGTCAGCTGGAGTAGCTTTGTGTACTGCTTATCCGTCAGCCGCGTTTTGACTCCCGTGCGATCGAGGCGCGCGCGCATATCCGTCAGGAACTGCTTTTCCCAGTCGTTGAGAGCGCTAGAGATCAGTGCGCGATCAATGCCAAGCCTGATCTGTTGAAGCTGCTCGGGAGAGAATGGCATGAGCTACCTTCATCTTTTCTGCGTCTGCCGAAGCCTTTCGCATCCTGCCGCCCAAATGGGTCAGAATCTTGAGGATTTCGGGCCATCTCGGGCGTGCGTAACCGCGACCCTCTGACGGTCCCAAAGAATAGCGGTGAACGAAACGCATCGCATCTCTCTATCATGTTGAAATCGCTGCACCCTGGTCCTTTACTGATCCCAAGAAGATTCAAGGAAATCCGAGAGCGATGAGCTGTGCTGCTGCCACGCGTCGTGCCCTGCGTTGGGCGCTCGATCTGAAGGGAATAGTCTAATGGCCTGGGGCTTCGAGGTTGGTCGCACTTACAATCGGCGTCGAGACATCCACGAGCGCTTTGATGGGCAACGCCAGGGCGGCATCATCACTCCCTCTAACCACAACCTCATCATCGTCATAACAGGTGATGCGGGGACCGCGCACGGATATGGCGATCGCCAACGACCGGATGGCGTCTTCGAGTACTTTGGCGAGGGCCAGCGCGGTGACATGGAGATGGCGCGCGGCAACAGGCACATCCGGGACCACGTCGAGAATGGTCGCGATCTGCTCCTCTTCAGCAAGACCAAGGAAGGTCTGCGGTTTGAGGGCGCCTACGTCTGCGAGGGGCATCACACGGAAGAAGCGCCTGACACGGACGGCAACGCTCGTTCCGCCATCGTCTTCGAGCTCAGGCCGCTCAGCGCCCTCACAGAGGCCGCAGAGGCCGACGACAGCGCTCCCCCTAGCGAACCCCTAGCAGAGCTGCGGAGACGGGCGCTATAGGCTGCCAGAGCCGCTCCTGGGCGCTCAGAGCGGAAGGCCAGCCTTTTCGAGCGGAGTAGGGTGGTCCGCGACTACGTGCTCGCCCGAGCAGAAGGGCAGTGTGAGCACTGCAACGAGCCCGCGCCGTTCACGACACCGCATGGCCGGCCATATCTGGAAGCGCACCATATCCGGCGCATGACTGATGGCGGCCCCGATGACCCACGGTTCGTGATCGCGCTCTGTCCTAACTGCCACCGCCGCGCGCACTTTGGACATGACGCGACGGAGCTGAATGAGGACATGCTTCGCCACGTGGCCGCCGTCGAGAGGGAATAGACTGGATTCTCCTCAGTATGCCGCGACCTGAGAGGTGGGATAATACTTGATTTTAGTCGAAGCGTCGGCCGCCGCTTTCAGTTCCGTCGGTGTAAACTGAAAGGTGTGCGCCAACGCGTCGATCTTATATCGTACATCCCCCTTGATCATCGGGATGTCGGTGCACACCGCGTGCGCTGCAAGCCAGCCATTGGCATAGCTGCGGAGCCGAAGAAAACTCTGGATGCCTTGAAGCCTTAAGACCTGGTCCTTCAATTGCTTCGCAGCAAAGAGTTCTGCGGCGATGGCCTGCGACTGGATCCAGAAGAACCCTTCGAACTCCTGTAGGCTCTCCTTGGTCGGCTCCACATTGATGCCGGTCTTCGTCTGGGTGATCTCACACCCAAGCATGCGGAAACCAGCTTCGATGGGTTGGATGACGCCATGCTGCGCCTTTCCATGATGGGTAAGGAATGCCCCGCCCGGCAGCGCAGCGATTGCCGCGCGCAGGGCTTCAAGTGCGGACGCCAGAGCCTCAGCGCTCTTGCCGAACAGAAACATGTTGTCGGCATAGTTGATCAGGGCGACGTCTTCTGCCGTGATCAAGTTGAGATGGCTGACGCTCCACTCGGCCACGACCGTTGAAGCTGCACTGCCCTGCGGGATGCCGAGCGAGGCTTGATGAAGGATGTTCTCCCTATATACAGGGGGGATTGCTGATGCGTCTCTGTTTGCTGATGATGCCATCACGATTTCTCGTATCGCCCCTTTGGGGAGTGGCAAGGTGCTCATCAACGATTGCATGGTAAAGGCCTGGTAGTGGCCTGTGATGTCTAACTCACTAACCCATGAGTAACCCTCCTCTGTGATGAGCCTGAGCGCCTCCTGTATGGCTGCATGGACGCCCGGGCGGGTGAATTGAAACGGGGCAGGGCTGTAGGCCATGCCAAGCAACGCGACGATCATGCCTTGCGCTCCGCGCGCCACCGGACCGAAACTCTGAATGGTGCGCCACCCGACTCCTGATGACTTAGGTATCCGGGAGAGGCGGACCGGCTCATCTAGTTTCAGCAGGATGTGGTACTTCTCCGAAGCCTCGATGATCTGCCGAAGTGAGAGGCGCTGCCGGAGCTCGCGACACCCGTTGACCTCAAGCATCTTGGCCTGCAGGCACCGTAGTGAGCTGAGGTAGTTGTATCTTGCTTTAGGGCCCTTCTTTGGGTCGGTGAACTCAAGTTCACAGCGATCCAGAAGCTTGTTCTCCGCCTTCCGTGCGGCGGCGAGGAGCTTCCTATCAGCGTCGAGCTTCGCTTCCTCACCTGAGTACACAGGCACGTGCTGGTGGAAGCATTTGATGTACTGCTTCGGACCCTCGAGGGACTTGGCCATCGCCGTCATGTCAATACAGCCCATGTGCATCTATTCCAGTATCTGTCGTGATCATGGAGGAGAGCCTCTGTAGCGTCTGTGGCCTCCATCCCTCCCTCAACAAGACACGGGCACAATAACCTATTGCCTAACTACATAGGTTGTCCTATGGTCCAACGCAATAGGTGGAGGTAATCCGATGGCCGTTTCGATCTTGTATCCAAGCTCCACCGCTTGTCAGGCGGCGGGTATTGACAAGCAGCGGTTCAATGAAGCGGTTGCGGCGGGCCGCTATCCCTGTGCGCCAGCTGTTCGGAAGGGCGGCACCCGAACCTTCAGGCGGGACGACATTGTCGCGCTGTTCGTTTTTGCGCGCCTAATCGAACAAGACATTCCGGCGCGAGTGGCAGGTGAAATCGCGTGTGCCCTTAGGACGAAACTAGATGCGTTCCCGAACGCCAGGGAATTGAAAGTTCCGCGGTACAGCGAGCAAGGGAAAACACCAATAGTTCAAGAAACCGGGACCTCGCCTCCGGAGTATGAAGAGCATTCTGTACTTGTCCAAATGGCCTTCGACGTAGCTGGCATCCGAAATGAAATCGGGCGCAGGCTTAAGAACGAAGCCGGAACGACGAAACAAGATGATTGACCGGAGTTAATCAGAACTCAGAATTTGGGCACCCTGATGGGCAACGCAAACCTCAACATCTGCGTCATCGAAAAGCGGATGCTTAGTCAGTCTGAGGCGGCGGACTACACGGGCCTGCCTGTCAAGCACTTCAAGGCAGCCTGCCCGGTGCAGCCGGTAGAGATGCGCCCCGGTACGATCCTTTGGGACAAGCGCGACCTGGACAAGTGGATTGATGCTTTAAAGGAAGGGGCTGAGATGGCGACGCAAGACGCCATTATTGGCAAGCTGTAGTGACGCGGATCAGGATAAAGGGCTTCAAGATATTCGATGATCGGCATGGGAAACCGCGCTGCTATCATCGCGCCACGGGCCACAAGATCGACCTGGCGAAGACCCCGCTAGGATCGGCTGAGTTTTTCGCTGAATGCGCCCGCATTGCGGCGATTGCCGAGGCCAGGAAGGCGCAAGCCCCAAAGCCGGGAACACTTGGCGGGCTGATCAATGTTTATTTCCAGACTGAGCACTTTGGTAATCTGGCGAACGCCACCAAGCGCGACTATCGCAAGTGTGCTGACTTCTTGCACCCAATCCGCGACACGCCCGTTTCGATGATCACTACGCCCCTTGTGGCAGGCATACATGACAAGGCGGCAGGCAAGATCGGATGGCGTCGGGCAAATATGGTCCGCACCTTCTTGAGCCAAGTTTTTCGCTACGCCATTCCGCGCGGCCTGATTGACCGGGACTACGCGGCAGGAGTCATTCCCAAGCCGCGCCCGAAAGATCGCCCCTATGCCAACCGGCCTTGGACGGTCGAGGAGCGCACCATTGTGCTGGATCGGGCCTTGCCCCACGTCCGCGTAGCGCTCGCACTGATAATGAACACCGGCCTTGACCCCTCCGACGCGCTCAAGCTGACCCGTCGCCAGATCGACGGGAACACGATCTGGGGCGTCCGAGGGAAAACAGGGCACGAGGTCGCAATTCCCATCGGCCCAACGCTGCAAACGGCTCTCGACGTGGCACCGGCCCACGACGCGATGACGATCCTTGCTACGTCAACCGGGAAGCCTTGGACCTACAACGGCTTTTCGACGGTCTGGCACCGCTTCAAGAAGAAGCTGGAAGCTGAAGGCGTTGTGCAAACGGGCCTGACGCTCAAGGGGCTGCGGCATACGGTGGCCACGACGCTACGCGAGGCGGGGCTTGAGGAACGCCAAATTGCAGACCTCCTAGGCCAGAAAACCCCGTCGATGGCTCGCCACTACTCCCGCTCCGCGAACCTTGCAGATCGCAATCGGCTTACGATGGAAACACTGGAAAAGGAGAACGAACGCCGATCAAAAGTTGTCAAACCCTTCAATAAATCTGTCAAACCCTGAGCTACTCAAGAATAATAATTCAGTAATTTCAAGCGTTTGTATGGTGCCCGGGGGCGGAATCGAACCACCGACACGAGGATTTTCAATCCACTGCTCTACCCCTGAGCTACCCGGGCAACGGGCCGTTCGATCTTGCGATCGGGGGCGTATTCGCGGCGTTCTAGGGCCTTCGCGACAGGCTGTCCATAGCCCTTCCGCAATTTTCGCGAAGGCCTGGGCTCAGTGTCTTGTGGGCCGGGCTTCGGCGAGGGCGGCGTCGACCTCTTCGGCATCCTCCGGGTCCTCGGAGGGGACCGCGTAGCTGCCGTTCAGCCACCGCGCGAGGTCGACATCCGCGCAGCGGCGCGAGCAGAAGGGACGGTATTGCGCGACGGCGGACTTGGAGCAGATCGGGCAGGCCATGGAGGTCCTCGGTGCTGGTGGAGACCGTCAAACTCGCATGTCGGGCGCAGCGGCCGCAACCCCTTCGGCCCGCGGCGGCCCGGCCTTCGGGGCACAAGCGCAGTCGCGCGCGCGCCTTGCGCGGCACACCGCGTGGAGGCCGGCAAGACTGGTGACGGCGTCCGCAGCCTTGTGATAGGCCGGGCCCCACGAACCATGGAGAGGCCGGCATGGGCATCACGCGCAGAACCGCACTGACCCTGGCCGCGGCCAGCGCCGCGCAGGCCTGTATGCCCGTGATCGGCCCTCGCCCGGCCTCGAACGGCGACCCCGGCGCGGGGTTCCGGCCGCAGCCCAATCCCGCATACGACGCCTGGGTCGCGGCCTTCCGCGAGCGCGCCATGGCACGCGGCATCTCCGCAGACACGCTCGCGCGGGGCTTCGCCGGACAGGGTTTCCTTCCCGGCGTGATCGAGCGCGACCGCAACCAGACCGAGTTCCGCCGCACGACCGAGGACTACCTCGCCCTCGTCGCCTCCGACGAAGACGTCGCGCTTGGCCGGGCACGGGTCGGGCCGGTGCGCGGGACGCTTGGCGAGATCGAGGCGTCGACCGGCGTATCCGGCGACATCGTGGCCGCGATCTGGGGCGTCGAGACGCGGTTCGGCACGCAGCGCGGCGAGATCCCGGTGATCTCCGCCACCTCGACGCTGGCATGGGAGGGGCGGCGCGGGCGCTTCTTCGAGGCGCAGCTTCTGGCCGCGCTCGGCATCGTTCAGTCTGGCGACATCGCGCCCCGGCGCATGACGGGCTCGTGGGCCGGGGCGATGGGTCACACGCAGTTCATGCCCGAGACCTACCAGGCCTACGCCGTGGACTTCAGGGGCGACGGGCGGCGCGACATCTGGAGCGAGGACCCCACCGACGCGCTGGCCTCCACGGCGAACTACCTCGTGCAGCGCGGCTGGCGGCGCGGCGCGCCCTGGGGGATGGAGGTGATCCTTCCCGAGGGCTTCGACACGGGCCTGGCGGGGCGAGACACCCGGCGCGCGGTGTCGGCATGGCGCGCGGCTGGCGTGCGGCCGGCCTCGGGCGGGGTCCTGCCCGATCACGGACCTGCCGCGATCCATGCGCCCGCGGGCGCGAACGGGCCCGCATGGATCCTCTTTCCCAACTTCGACGTGATCCTGCGCTACAATCCGTCGACGAACTACGGGATCGGAGTGGGCTACATGGCCTCGCGGCTGGCGGGCGGGGGCCCCCTCGCCCGGTCCTTCGGGCCGGACGCGACCGGCCTCACGCAGGACGAGCGGCGCGAGCTGCAACGGCGGCTGTCGGCGGCAGGCTTCGATGCGGGAACGGCCGACGGCGTGATCGGGCGCAGGACCGAAGCCGCGATCCGGGATTTCCAGCGGGCGCGCGGGCTGGGCGTCACTGGCACGCCCTCGCCCGACCTGCTCGCGCGCCTTCCCTAGGCTCCCTCGGGCCAGAGCGCGGCAAGAGGCAAGCGGTCGCGCTTCTTCTGGATCTCGAAATGGCCGAGCGGTGTCCATCCCGCCAGCACGACATCGGCGCCGTCCTGACGGAACGCGCGGGCCAACGCCTGTTCGAAGCCCAGACGCTCCTTCTTGGGCATCGGCGCGAGGTCCAGGGTGATCTGCCCGCCAAGCCCGCGCAGGCGCAGTTGCCGGGGCAGCTCGCGCACGAGCGCGAGGTTCGCCTTCAGCCCCGCCGCCAGCGACGTGTCCGCGCCCGTGTTCACGTCGACGGCCACAAGGGCCCGCGTCGGCTCCACGAAAGCGCGCGCTCCGCCCGACAGCGCGACGGCGGGCGACAGGACGGCGTCGATTGCCTCGAGGACGCCGTGATCGGCAAAGCAGCCCTCGGCCTCGATCACCTCGTCGGGGTCGGGGTCGGACCAGTCGCGCCAGGCCAGCAGGTGCGCGTCCGGCGCATCGACCAGCAGTTCCGGCCCGCCCGACGCGTCCGCCATCACCGCCGCGGCGAGGTCGCGCATCGCGGCGACGTCTTCGGCCAGCGCCACTTCATCGACGCCCTCGGCGGCGCTCCTGAGGATCAGGCCGTGGTCCTCGGCGGCCCCCGCCATGACCTCGTGCGCGGCCTCCAGCAGGCGGTCGCGCTCGGCCTCGTCGCGGATGCGGCGCGAGACGTTGAGGCCCGGCGCGCCCGGCGTGACGATGGCGTAGCGGCTCTTGAACAGGGGTTTGGGCGTCACCGGAACGGCCTTGCCCGGCTCGGCCGCGGCCGAGACCTGCACGATCATCTTCTCGCCCGGCGCGATGCCCTTGGCGTTGCGCAGGTAGCCCTTCGCGCCATGCCCGAGCGTCAGGGTCACGCCGCCCTGCCCCTTCAGCGGACGGTCCGCGACGGCGCGGTGCACGGCGCCGGGCAGCGGCGTGTCGCCCGGATCGTCGATCACGATGTCCTCGAGGCGGCCATCGACCATCAGCGCCGCCGCCTTCTGGCCCGCCACCACGTCGAGAAGGACGACACGCCCCTTCATGCCGCGCTCCAGACCGGCAGGCCCGCCGCAGACAGAAGCGACGCCGTCTCGGCCAGGGGCAGGCCCACGATGGCGCTGTGGCTGCCCGAGATCCACGGGATGAACGCCCCCGCGGGCCCCTGGATGGAATAGCCGCCGGCCTTCCCTTTCCAGTCGCCGGTGGCGATGTAGCCGCGCAATTCGTCCGCTGCGAGAACCTTCATGCGGACCCTGCTTTCCACCACGCGCTCGCGGATCTTCGCGCCACGCCTGACGGCCACGGCGGTGAAGACACGGTGCCGCCGGCCCGACAGCATGGCGAGGAAGGCCTCGGCCTCGGCCGCGTCGGCGGGCTTTCCCATGATCCGGCGGCCCATCGCCACCGTCGTGTCGGCGCACAGCACGATGTCGTCCGGCCCGGCCTCGACAGCGGCGACCTTCTCGGCCGCGATCCGCGCGCAGTAGGGGCGCGGAAGCTCGGCCTTGCGGGGCGTCTCGTCGATGTCGGGCGGGCAGACCGCGTCGGGCACGATGCCGAGCACGGCCAGAAGCTCCAGCCGCCTCGGGCTGCCGGAGCCGAGAATGAGCCGAGGGGGCACGTTCTACTTGAAACGGTAGTTGATGCGCCCCTTGGTCAGGTCGTAGGGCGTCATTTCCACCTGAACCTTGTCGCCGGCCAGGACACGGATGCGGTTCTTGCGCATCTTTCCTGCCGTGTGCGCGATGATCTCATGGCCGTTTTCAAGCTCGACCCTGAACGTCGCGTTCGGCAGGAGTTCCTTCACGACGCCAGGAAATTCGAGCATTTCTTCCTTGGCCATGGTCACTCCATATTGATCGCGCCACACGAGCCCGAAGTCCGGGGGGCGCAGGTGGAGGCTAAATGCGCCCCGTCTCCACGCTTTTCAAGGCAAATCTGCCGTTTCATCCGAAACCGTCGCGCGGACGGCGCTTTCCGGCCAGTGCGCGTGATTGAACACGGCCCCCTCGCGGCGGACGCGGGCGACGGCCTCGGGGTCGATGTCGGCAAGAACCCAGCCCGGGGCACCGAGCGCGCCCTCGGCCACGACGCCGGTGGCGGGAAAGCCGAGGTCCGCAGGCCCGTAGACCGCCGCCGCGCCCACGTTCTCGTCCACGGCGGGCGACCAGGCGGCGGCGCCGACGGTCGGCGACTGCACGGTGACGCATTGCCCCTCGAGCGCGCGGGCCATCGCGCCCACCCTGACACGCCAGTAGCCCGCGAGCGTGTCGGTGCAGGACGGCACGAGGATGATCCCGGCCCCCGCCTCGACCAGCGCGCGGCCAAGCAGCGGAAACTCGGCATCGTAGCAGATCAGCACGCCGATCCGCCCGAGCGCGGTGTCGAAGACGCGCAAGGGCCCACCGGGCACGACGTTCCACGCCTCGCGCTCGAAGCGGGTCATGACCTGCTTGTCCTGGTGCCCGACAAGGCCCCGGGGTCCATACAAAGACGCACGGTTGACCGGCCGCGCGCGCCCGGCGACATCGGCGTCGAAGACCGGCCCCGAGGGCGCGAGGATGTGAACGCCGAACTCGCGCGCGAGCTCCGCGGTCAGGTCGTTCGCGCGCTCGGTCCAGCGCGCGGCCGCGTGCAGACTGCGCTCCAGATCGGCAGCCGCCGCCGCCCCGTCCAGCGTGGCCAGCTCCATCCGCCCGTATTCGGGAAAGACGAGCAGCTCCGCCCCCTGCCCCGCGGCCTCCGCGACCCAGTCGCGCGTCTTGGCCGCGCAGGCCGCCCAGGTGTCGAGGACACTCAACGGATATGCCGCCGCCGCGATCCTCACAGGGACCTCGTCCAGAACTGGAGCGGTTTCGCCGTCTCCTCCGCCGCGCCGATGTCGCGCCAGCGGAAACTTGCGACCGCGCCCTTAAGCGGCGCGTAGCCGCGACCCCGCCAGAAGGCGTCGAGACTGCGCGCGCCGGAGGGCCGTAAGGGATGGTCCGCGGGCCGGACCACGCCGCAGAAGGCCATGCGGGAAAAGCCCAGCCGCCGCGCATGGGCCTCGCGCCGGTCGAAGAAGGCATGGCCAGCCCCCTGCCCCCGGAACTCGGGGAGCAGGACCGACTCCGCGCAGTAGAAGACGTCGCGCATGTCGATGCCCGTGCCCTCGAAGGCGGCGGCGAAGTCGTCGGCGTGATCGATCAGCGGCATTCCCGTGGCCGCGCCGACCATCCGGCCGCCGTCGAAGGCGGCGACGACGATGCCCTCGCCCCGTGCGTAGCGCGACAGGTAGCGCCGCTCGTAGGCGTGATCGCCGTCATAAAGGTAGGGCCAGTCGCGGAAGACCTCGATCCGGAGCCGGGCGAGGTCGTCCACGACCTCCGCGATCGCGCGGCCGGCAAAGTCCCGGAACGCAAGCGTCATGCCGAGACCTGACGCACCCAGTCGGCGAGATTGTAGTAGGTCACGACGCGGGCGATGCGCCCGTCCTCGATGCCGAAGAAGCCGCCGGCCGGCAGGACGTATCTCTGGCCGCGCGCCTCGGGCAGGCCCTCGTCGGTGGCGAGATACCGGCCGTTGACGGTGAACTCGGCCGCGGCGCGGCTGCCATCGGGGCTTGCCATCACCACGATGTCGGTCAGGCGCTCTTCGTAGCAGCGGTTCATGTGGGCGCAGAACGCGGCGAAGGCCGCGGTCCCGGTCCGAACGCCGCCCTCGTTCACATGATGCGCGACGTCGGGCGAAAGACAGGCGAGCATCGCCTCGACGTCGCCCTCGTTGAAGGCCGCGTAATACCGCGAGACCACGTCCCGCGCCCTGTCCATCGCATCGCTCATGCGCCTTGCCCCTGCTCGGTTGACGGCGGACCGAAACGGTCGGTCATCCGCTTGATGATCTGGTCGCGCGCCTGCCGGTAGGCGGCGAGCTTGGCCTCGCGCGTGTCGCCGAGGCCGGTGGGATCGAGGATCGGCCAGTATTCGACGTCGAGGTGGGAATGGCGCGTCAGGTCCAGCGCGCGGCGCTGGCTGGCCGGCGAGAGCGCGACGATCAGGTCGAAGCCCGAGATGTCGTCGCCCCATTCCTGCATCTCGTCGAAGCTGCGCACGCGGTGGCGCTCCAGCGCGACGCCCATCTCGGCGCAGACCGCGACCGCGAAGCCGTCGATCTCCAGCTCGTTCTTGACGCCGGCCGACTGGACGTAGGCGCGGTGGCCGTAGAACTTCTTCATCAGCCCTTCCGCCATCGGCGAACGGGTCGAGTTGTGGTCGCAGCAGAACAGGACGGATTGGGGAAAGTCCCGCGCCACGATGCCGCTCAGCCCCCGAAATGCAGGACGCAGATCAGCGTGAACAGGCGCCGCGCCGTGTCCCTGTCGACCACCGCCTTGCCCTCGAGCCGTTCCTCGAGGATGCGCGCGCCCTCGTCGTGGATGCCGCGCCTCGCCATGTCGATGGCCTCGATCTGGCTGGGGGGAAGGCGTTTCACGGCATTGTAGTAGCTTTCGCAGATCTGCCAGTAATCCTTCACCACCTGCCGGAACGGGCTGAGCGAAAGGTGGAACTCGGCCGCCTTGCGCCCGTCCTCGGTGTCCACGTCGAAGACCAGCCGCTTCTCGCGGATCGCCAGCGTCAGGCGATAGGGCCCCTCGGGCACCTCGCGCCCCTCGCGCGCGGGAAGGACGAACGAATTCTGCTCCAGCAGATCGAAGACGGCGACCTTGCGTTCCTGCTCGATCTCGGGTGTCGGCGCAGGCATTCCGTCGGTGTCTATGTCGATGTGACAGATATGCATGGTCATCACATCCCCCTCTGACGCCCCCGAAAGGGGGGCCTTGCCGCCAAGCCTTGCCCGATCCGGGCTAGCGGTTCAACTTGTCAAGCCGCGCCCGGACCGACAGGCCGTGGGCCTCGAGGCTTTCGGAGCGCGCGAGCGTCTCGGCGGCCGGGCCGATCGCCCGAAGCGCCTCGGGCGTCATCCGCGCAAGCGTCGTGCGCTTCATGAAGTCGAGGACCGAAAGCCCTGACGAAAACCGCGACGAGCGCGCGGTGGGAAGGACATGGTTCGGCCCGCCGACGTAGTCGCCGATGGCCTCCGGCGTCCACTGGCCGAGGAACACCGCGCCCGCGTGGGTGATCCGCTCCAGGAGAGCCTCGGGGTCGGCCACGCAAAGCTCGAGGTGTTCGGGCGCGATACGGTCGGACAGGGCGGCAGCCTCGTCGAGGTCGCGCACCGTGACGACGGCGCCGTAGCCCGCCCAGGAGGGCCCGGCGATGTGACGACGCTCCAGCGTCTCGAGACACCTGTCCACGGCCTCGGCCACCGCCTTGCCGAACGCCGCGTCGTTGGTGATCAGGATCGACTGCGCGTTCTCGTCATGCTCGGCCTGGCTGAGGAGGTCGAGGGCGATCCAGTCGGGGTCGTTGTCGGCATCCGCGATCACGAGGATTTCGGAGGGACCCGCGATCATGTCGATGCCGACCTTGCCGAAGACGCGCCGTTTCGCGGCGGCGACGTAGGCGTTGCCGGGGCCGGTGATCTTGTCAACCGGCGTGACGGTCCGCGTGCCGTAGGCCATCGCCGCCACGGCCTGCGCGCCACCGATGCGGTAGACGGTATCGACGCCCGAAAGCCGCGCGGCCAGCAGCACGAGAGGGTTCGCCACCCCGTCGGGGGTCGGCGCGCAGATCACCAGTCGCTGCACGCCCGCGACCTGTGCCGGGATCGCGTTCATCAGGACGCTCGAGGGATAGGACGCAAGCCCGCCCGGCACATAGAGCCCAGCCGCCGAAACCGGCGTCCAGCGCCAGCCCAGCGTGGCCCCCTCGGGATCGGTCCAGCGCGCGTCCCCGGGGAGCTGGCGGACATGGTAGGCGCGGATGCGCTCTGCCGCGGCCTCCAGCGCGTCGCGCTCGGCTGCGGGGACGGTCGCGATCGCCGCGTCGATCTCCTCGCGCGTGAAGGCCATCGTGGCGGGCGTCAGCGACAGCCGGTCGAAGCGCTCGGTCAGCTCGATCACCGCCGCATCGCCCCGCGCGCGCACGTCCGCGATGATCGCGGCCACGGTGTCGTCGACCTCGGGTGCGTCCTCGCGCTTCATCTCGAGAAGCGCCGCGAAGCGCGCCTCGAAATCCGCCTCCCGGCTGTCGAGAAATACCGGCATCGTCCCTGTCCTCGCATCACGCAGCATTGGCGCCCCCCTCTAGCGCCGATCCGCCGCCGGGTGAAGCGCCCATACGTCGCCGCTTGATCCACGTTATTGGGAACAATTGACCCTGATAATATCATCGGTGCTGCAAGCGCCTACGGGTGCGGGCGACCACGACAGACAGACTGCTCGCGAAGGAGGAGGACAGCATGACACGGATCTTGAGGGGAGTGACCGTCCTGGCGACGTTTCTCGCCGGCACGGCCGCAGCGTCCGCGCAAAGCGCCGGCGCCCAGGAATACATGAATTACTGCGCTTCGTGCCACGGGGAAAGCGCCATGGGCGACGGGCCGATCGCGCCCCTGCTGACAGTCGACGTGCCCGATCTCACGAAGATCTCCGAGCGCAACGACGGCGAATTCCCGCTCCTGCACGTGATCCAGGTGATCGACGGGCGCACGGGCATCCGCGGCCACGGATTTCCGATGCCGGTCTGGGGCAGCCGCTTCGCCGCCGAGGCGCAGGCCGAGGCGCCTCCGGGCGCGGGGCCGCATTACGAGAACGAGCTGTTGGTCCGGGGCCGCATCCTCGCGCTCGCCCTTTACCTTGAGTCCATCCAGGAATGACCCGCCCCGACCGAGGGCGATGACCGCCCGGGCCCGGGCCGCCCCTCAGTCAGGGTGGCCCGGCGCCTTGCCCGACGGGGCGACATAGGGCCTGGTGACGTCCCTGAGCGTGACTTCCAACGCCTCGACCTCGACGGCGACGGCGCCGTCTCCCGCAAGCACGAGCGTGACGCGGCCCGTGCCGTCCTCGCCTGCCTCCCACTCCAGCGTCAGAAGCGACAGGACGAGGTCCGTGTCGCCGCGCGCGATCCCCTGGCTCGCCACGCGGGTGACGTCCTCGATCACGAGGATCGAGCGCACGCGCTCGGGCGTGGTTCCGCCAACCTCCCAGCGAAAGCGGTTCAGAAGCAGGGCGAAGCGCCGGCGCTTGCGGTCCCACGACATCTCCGAGGCGGGGAAGACCGCGTCCTGCACCAGCGCCGCGATCACCTTGAGGTCCTCGCCGTCTAGCGCCCTGAGCGCGACCGGCCCCTCGCCCGCATCCTCGAAACGCGCATCCTCAGTCATGGCCGCTCACCCGTTCGATCCGTGCGCCCACCGCCGACAGCTTCTCCTCGACGCGCTCGTAGCCGCGATCGAGATGATAGACGCGGCTGACCACCGTCTCTCCCTCGGCGGCGAGGCCCGCAAGGATCAGGCTGACCGAGGCGCGCAGGTCCGTCGCCATCACCGGCGCGCCCTTCAGCCGCTCGACGCCCGTCACGCGGGCGGTGCCGCCATGCACGTCGATAAGCGCGCCCATGCGCATGAGTTCCGGCGCGTGCATGAAACGGTTCTCGAAGATCCTTTCCTCCAGCACGCTGACCCCGTCGGCGAAGCACATCAGCGCCATCATCTGCGCCTGAAGGTCGGTCGGGAAGCCCGGGAAAGGCGCCGTCACGACGTCCACGGCACCGACGCGCCCGTTCCGGCGCGACACGGTCAGGCCCGATGGCGTTTCGGTGATCGAGACGCCGGCGGCGTCCAGACGCTCGGCGAAGGCCTCGACAAGCGACAACTGCCCGCCCAGAAGCTCGATCGATCCCCCCGCGATGGCGGGCGCGAGCATGTAGGTTCCAAGCTCGATACGGTCGACCACGACGGCGTGCGTCGCGCCATGCAGGCGGTCCACGCCCTCGATGGTGATCTCGCCCGTGCCCTCGCCCTCGATCCGTGCGCCCATCGCCCTGAGGCAAAGCGCAAGGTCGACGATTTCGGGCTCGCGCGCGGCGTTCTTCAGGACCGTCGTGCCCTTGGCGAGCGTGGCGGCCATCAGCGCGTTCTCGGTCGCGCCCACGGACACCAGCGGGAACTCGAAGACCGCGCCCCTGAGGCCGGATTTCGCCTCGGCATGGACGTAGCCGTCGCGCAGGTCGAGGTCCGCGCCCATCGCCTCGAGCGCCTTGAGGTGCAGGTCCACGGGCCGCGCGCCGATCGCGCATCCCCCCGGAAGCGACACGACGGCCCGCCCCTCGCGCGCCAGCATCGGGCCGAGCACGAGGATCGAGGCGCGCATCTTGCGGACGATGTCGTAATCGGCGGTGTGACTGTCGAGCCCGTGCGAGGACATCGCCAGCACGCGCCCCTCGTTCAGGGACGACACCTCGGCGCCCAGCGACTGCAGCAGCGTCGACATGGTGCGTATGTCGGACAGGCGCGGCGCATTGGTCAGCGTGAGCGGCTCGTCGCTGAGAAGCGTCGCGGGCATCAGCGTGAGGCACGCGTTCTTGGCGCCCGCGATCGGGACCTGCCCCGAGAGCGGCCCGTTGCCCGTGACGACGATCCTGTCCATGCTGTCTGCCCCTGCCTGTGGCGCGGCGCGTTCGGAGGGGTCTCAGCCCCCGTCCTTGGCCGCGCGTTTTCTCGCCTGCGCCTTGCGCTTGGCCATGTTCGCCTTGAGCGCGGCCTTCAGCCGCGCCTCTCGCTCGGATTTCCCCGCCGGTTTCGGCGTCTTCGCTTGCGCCTTGTCGGTCATGTCCGCCCTCTTACAGTGCACCGCCCGAGGCGTCCAGATTGCGCTTGCGTCGTGCAGGGATTGCGACTAATCCACCGCCGACACGAGGGCAGGCCGCAGTAGCTCAGTGGTAGAGCGCACCCTTGGTAAGGGTGAGGTCGGGAGTTCAATCCTCCCCTGCGGCACCATTTACCCCTGAACATCAATGCCTCCCGCCCGATCCCTGCGTCGTCGCCAGGGACCGGACCCTTGCGGTCCTGGCCGTGCCGGCATGCGCCGGGTCGGCCCAGGCGTGCCCGAGCGCGCCTCGCGGCGCCGCGCGGGCGCTGCCGCCGGTCGCGGACCCGGACGCGGAACCGGACCCGGACCCGGAATCGACGCTGAACGACACCGCGTCGGAACGGGCCAAGCGCACAGGATGCGCCGGACGGCCGGGGGCCTTCGCGGCGGCGCGGACCGGCCGGCCGCGTGCCCGCGCGCAAGCGTCAGGGCGGACGCGGAGACCGGCGTCCTTCCCGGCAAGCAGGCACACCCGCACGGCTCCGACGCGTCTCGGCGACCCGGCCCGGCGCGATGTGGCACCGACGATCCCGGTCCGGCTTCGTGCCCCGCCCTCCTTCGCGCAATGGGGCCCGTCAAGGAACACGCGCCCCCGCGACCGGGTTGATCCTTCCGACGCGGAGCTTCCGCCACACGCGCGGAAGCCCCATGACGAAAGGAGCGATACGATGTCCTACTGGCGGTTCGGTGCGATGATCCTGACCTCGACGGTCGTGATGTTCGGGCTGATGTACCTCAACACCTACGCGCTCGAGCATCTCTTCTGGAGCGAGACGCGCCTCTACATGGCCATCCTGATGGGGGCCGCGATGGCGTTCGTCATGCTGGGATACATGCTGTCGATGTATTCCAGCCGGGCCGTCAACGCCGCGATCTTCGCGGGCGCGGTCGTCGTGTTCGCGGCCGCCCTCTGGCTCGTGCGTAGCCAGGAGACCGTGCAGGACCGTTCGTTCATGTCCGCGATGATCCCGCACCATTCGATCGCCATCATGACGGCGTCCCGCTCGGAGTTGAGCGACGCGCGCGTCGAGAAGCTCGCGCGCGAGATCGTGCTGGCCCAGAACCGCGAGATCTCCGAAATGCGCTACCTTCTGGCCGACATCGGCCGCAACGGCGAGACGGGGCAGATCTACGAGGATCCGCCGGCACGCGTCGGAACCCTTCAGGAGGCGCTCGACAACCTGCTCTACGCAAGGCTCGATCCCGCGCCCATCGGCCTCGACGACCTGCCCACGGATGCCGAAACGGGCGCGGTCGACTGCGGCTTCCGCCGCGTGCGCGCCGAGGATCCGGTGCTCTGGACCAACGAGGACGGTGCGCTGATGAACCTCAACGGCGTGCTCGTGCCGCTGGAACGGCAGGAGGCGCAGGGCGCCCGCGTCTGGGGCGCCGAAGGCGTCACGATGACGGTGCGCGAGGCGGCAGACGCCGACTGGCGCGGCGACGCCGAGCTGATCTTCGCGCTGGAGGACCGGCTTGCCGTGGGCTACCGGGGCTTCTTCGACTGCGACGTCTGACGGAGGGGCCGTCCGGTCCGGGCCTCAGCGGCCCCGGACGGTGACGCTGTAGCTCAACTGCGCGCCCGGCGGCGGGTCGGGGAATGGCACGGCGCGCCTGAGATGTTCGAGCGCGAGCCCGTCAAACTCGGCACTCCCCGACGATCGCGCCACGCCAAGCGCCGCAAGCCCGCCGCCAGGGCCGACCGTGAAGGCGATCACCGCCGCACCGTCGAAGCGGGCGCTCGGCCGGCGCAGCCGCGACAGATGCCGGTTCACCGCTTGCGGATACCGCGCGGCGGCACGTCCCGCGCTGGCGCT
>NZ_JARRSA010000041.1 GCF_029624655.1 Roseicyclus salinarum | reverse complement strand
CCCGGCGCGCCCCACCTGCGGGAGGGGCGCGCCGGTTCTTGCCCTGCGCTTAACGGAACGGCGGTGCGTAGATGACGCCGCCTTCGGTCCAAAGCGCGTTCAGAGTGCCCTCGCGCGGGATGCCGATCGGAGTGTTCACGCCGACATGGCTTTCGTAGATCTCGCCGTAGTTGCCGACCGAGGCGATGACATCGACCATGAAGTCGTTGTCGAGGCCGAGCTCCTCGCCGATGTTGCCCTCGGCGCCCAGCAGGCGGGCCACGTTCGGGCTGGGCGGGTTGGCGGCCATCTCGGTGACGTTCTCGGAGGTGACGCCCAGTTCCTCGGCGTTGATGATGCCGAAGACCGTCCACGTCACGAGATCGCCCCAGGCGTCGTCACCCTCGCGCACCACGGGGCCGAGCGGCTCCTTGGAGACCGTCTCGGGCAGCAGGACGTGCGCCGAGGGGTCGGGGAAGGCCGAGCGCCGCGCCGCGAGGCCCGACTTGTCGTTCGTGTAGGCGTCGCAGCCGCCGCCGAGATAGGTCTCGACCAGCACGTTCACGTTCTCGTTCGTCACCGGCGTGAAGGACATGCCGTTGGCGCGGAAGTAGTCGGCGAGGTTGAGCTCGGTGGTGGTGCCCGTGAGGACGCAGATCGTGGCGCCGTCAAGCTCGAGCGCCGAGGTGATGCCGCTGTCGGCGGGCACGAGGAAGCCCTGCCCGTCGTAGAAGTTCACCGTGGTGAAATCGAGGCCGAGCTGCGTGTCGCGCACCGCGGTCCACGTCGTCGTGCGCGAAAGCATGTCGCTTTCGCCGTTCTGCAGCGCGGTGAAGCGCACGGCGGACGTCACGGACTGGTATTCGACCATGTCCGGGTCGCCGAAGATCGCGGCCGAGACCGCGCGGCAGAGGTCGACGTCCATGCCCGACCATGTGCCGTCGTCGGCAAGCGCGTAGAAGCCCGGCGTCGGAAGGCCGACCTGGCAGTTCAGGACGCCGCGTTCCCGAACGGTCTCGAGCGTGTCCTGCGCCACCGCCGGAGCCGCGGCTCCGAGCGCCAGCGCGCAGCAGGTAATTGAAAGCAGTCTCAATGGAGATCCCCCTGTTATTTGGTTTGATCACGAAGACCGACCGGTTCGTCGGCTGCCGCAACGGTCGTGCGACATTTCCCGCGGGGCCAATGGCGCGGGCGCCTTGGGAGGGGCATCTCGGCTTAAAGGGCAATTCGGCGACGTTTTTTTGCACATTCGCCCAATATGCAGGCAACCTTTGGCCGATCGCGGCGTCGCGACGGGGGATTCGATTGGGCATCCCTATGCCTCTCCATTCGACATGCGTAAGGCTTTGGACATCGTTCCGCCATTTCGCGGGACCCGACACGAGGGGGTGAAGCCGGGCATGGCTCTGTTGGACATGAATTTCGTCAGGGGAAACTTTCCCGCGCTCGGACAGGAGCAGGTCTTTCTCGACAATGCGGGCGGATCGCAGGTGGCGCGGCAGGTCGCGGACCGGCTGACGGAATACCTGTTATCGTCCAACGTGCAGCTCGGCGCGAGCTACGCGGCCTCGGCCCGGGCGGGCGGGATGGTCCATGCCGGGCGGCAGGCGCTCGCCACGCTGGTGAACGCGGCGCGCCCCGAGGAGATCGTCATGGGCGCGACCAGCACCCAGCTTTTCGACCAGCTCGCCCGCGCGCTCGTCCAGACATGGACGCCCGGCGACGAGGTGATCGTCACGAACTTCGACCACGAGGCCAACATCGGCCCTTGGCGCAAGCTGGAGGCGCAGGGCATCGTCATCCGCGAATGGACCCTGCCCGCAGGCGGCGCGCACATGCCCGACCTCGACGACCTGCAGGACCTTCTGTCCGACCGGACGCGGCTGGTGGCCGTCACCCACGCCTCCAACATCTTCGGTTCGATCATGCCGATCGCCACGATCGCCGATCTGGTCCATTCCTCCGGTGCGCTCCTGTGCGTCGACGGCGTCGCCTACGCCCCTCATCGCGCGATCGACGTGCAGGCGCTCGGCGCGGACTTCTACGGCTTTTCCGTCTACAAGACATACGGCGCGCATTTCGCCGCGCTCTACGGACGCCACGACCACCTGCTGGCGGCGGGCAACATCAACCACGCCTTCTTCGCGCGCGACAAGGTTCCCCAGAAGATGGAGCCGGGCAACGCAAGCTACGAGCTGGCCTATTCGTGCATCGGCGTCGTGGACTACCTCGAGGCGCTGGCGCAGGCCCACGGCATCAACGCGCGGGGGCGCGAGGCGGTGGAAGCGGCCTTCCGGCTGATCGCCGAGCATGAAGAGATGCTTTCGCGCAAGCTGCTCGACTACCTGTCCGCACGGCCCGACGTCACCATCGTCGGCGACCCTTCGGCGGACAAATCCCTGCGCGTGCCCACGATCTCCTTCACGGTCGAGGGCGTCTCGTCGCGGCAGGTGGTCGAAGCCGTGGACCCGACGGGCATCGGCATCCGCTACGGCGATTTCTACTCGAGGCGCCTGATCGAAAGCCTCGGGCTGCAGGACTGTGACGGCGTGATCCGCGTCTCGGCGGTCCACTACAACACCGAGGAGGAGTTCGACCGGCTGATCGCGCGCCTCGAGGAGATCCGCGAGACCGAGACCGAGGCCGCGTCATGACCACGCTCGACACCATCATCGCCGGTGGAACGGTCGTGACGGCGAGCGACACCTACCGCGCCGACATCGGCATCCGCGACGGCCGGATCGCCATGATCGGAACCGGCCTGCCCCCCGCCGCCGAGGTCATCGACGCGGCCGGGCTCCTGGTCCTTCCCGGCGGCATCGACAGCCACGTCCACATCTCGCAACCGGGCGAGCCCGGCGTGGTCATGGCCGACGACTTCGAAAGCGCCACGCGCTCCGCGCTTTTCGGCGGGCACACGACGCTTCTGCCGTTCTGCCTTCAGGCGAAGGGCCAGAGCCTCGGGGACGCGGTGCGCTGGTATCACGGGCTGGCGGAGGGCAACTGCTACACCGACGTCAGCTTCCACCTGATCCTGACCGATCCCACGCCACAGGTCCTTGGACAGGAGCTGCCGGCGCTGGTCGAGGACGGATACACCTCGGTCAAGGTCTTCATGACCTACGAGGGCATGAAGCTGTCCGACCGCGAGATCCTGCAGACGCTGGAGGCCGCCAAGGCCTCGGGGGCGCTGTGCATGGTTCATGCCGAGAACGACGACATGATCGAGCATCTGCGCGACGCCGCGGCGGATCGCGGGGACACCGCGCCGAAGTTCCACGCGACCACCCGCCCGATCCCCGCCGAACGCGAGGCCACGCACCGCGCCATCGCGCTGGCCGAGGTGATCGACGTGCCCATCGTCATCGTCCACGTCTCAAACCGCGACGCGATCGAGGAGATCCGCGCAGGCCGCAGGCGCGGCAGCAAGGTGTTCGGCGAGACCTGCCCGCAATACCTCGTTCTGACGAAGGACGACCTCGACCTGGAAGGCTTCGACGGGGCGAAATACGTCTGCTCGCCGCCGCCGCGCGACACCGACAGCCAGGCCGCCTGCTGGGAGGGGCTGCGCGAGGGGGATTTCGACGTCTTCTCTTCCGACCATTGCCCCTACCGGTTCGAGGATCATCAGGGCAAGAAACGGCCCGAGGGACTGAAGAGTTTCCGTTGGGTGCCGAACGGGATACCGGGCGTCGAGACAAGCCTTCCGATCCTGTTCTCCGAAGGCGTCTCGAAGGGACGCATCGACCTCAACCGCTTCGTCGCGCTCACGTCGACCAACCACGCGAAGCTTTACGGGCTCTATCCCCGGAAAGGCACGATCGCGGTGGGATCGGACGCCGATATCGTGCTCTGGGACCCCGAGCGGACCGAGGTCATCCGGCAGGAAATCCTGCACCACGGGGCCGACTACACGCCCTACGAGGGACTGCAGGTGCAGGGGTGGCCGGTGCGGACGATCCTGCGCGGCCGGACCGCGGTGAATGACGGAGAGCTGATCGCGAAGAAGGGCTCGGGGATCTACCAGAAACGGGCGCTGCACGGCCAGCCACTGGTCTGACCGCGGCGGCGGGCCGCCTAGCCGTCGGCGGGAACCGCGCAAGGGTAGCTTTCGCCATCAGGCAGGCGGCACAGGCTGTCCAGGTAGCCGGGCGCGATGGAGCCGTAACGCGGCAGGGCATGGGTCCGGTCCTGCCGGTCGAGATAGGCGCTGCAGGCCGCGAGGTAGTAGGCATCCCTGAGCCATTCGTGGTCGAACCACGCCGAGAACGCGGCGGCGGTCGCGCCGGCCAGGTCGCCGCTGCGGGACATCTCGGCCTCGAAGGCGTCGGCAAGTGTTGCATGGCTGTCCCAGCCCGCCAGGGCCGCCCAGACCTCGCCCTGCCCCGCGCCGCGCAGCTGCCACGCGATCGCGAGGCTGACCGCGCTTGCGTCGGCCTCCATCGCGAGCGTGGCATGGGCCGTGGCCTCCATCGACAGCTCCGGCCCCGGACAGACCCCGATCGCGGCCTGCTGCACATGGCGCAACTCGTGGACCGCCACCGCCCGCATCAGCGCGGGGGCCAGCGCGTCCTTCAGGACGACGCGGTGCGCCTCGACGTCATAGTAGCCCTGCACGCCGAAGACGTTCCCGGCGATGCAGACCTCGGGCGCGTCGCCGTCCAGCAGCCGCAAGAGGCTGTCATAAGGGACCAGCGCAGACCTCAGCCAGCCGACCAGCGACGCGATCTCGCGCTCGCGGCGGGTGGCAGCCTCGGCATAGGGCGGCGCGAGGCAGTCCATCCGCTCGACCGCGACGGCGGGTTCGGGCCCGGTCACCGCGGGCGACGCCCCGGCAAGCGACATCGCGGCTGCGAGCGCCAGGGTCAGGCCCCGCAGACCAAGCCTCGCAATATCGCTCATGATACGCCCCCCTCGCTCAGGCCCTAACGGAGCGGCCCTGATCCTCGCCCAGCCGCCGCACGCGCTCAAGCCCCGCCGCGGCGCCGCCCTTCGCTTGGCGAAACCCCGGCCCGGCGGGAGGGGTTCCGCGCGTCAGCGCGCCTCGGTCGGGGCGTAGGCGCCGGGGTTGCGGGACATCCCTTCCAGAAGCCGGCGCGAGATCAGGCGCACGATATACATCCCGAAGGCGGGATTCTGGTAATAGAGCCGCATGAAGGACCGCTCGTCGATCGAGACGATCTCGCAGCGCCCGTCGCAGACCGCGGTCAGCGTGCGCTCCTTGGCGTCCGAGAAGAACGCGATCTCGCCGAACAGCTCTCCGCTGTCCAGCGTGACGTCGATCTCGGTCAGCCGCACGCGCCCAGAGACGAGGTAGAACAGGCTGTCGGGGACATCGCCCTTCCGAAACAGCGTCGCGCCGTCGGCGAAGGCCCTTGCAGGAAGCAGCTGCGGGATCCACGCGGGATCGAATTCGCCGTTCCTCGCCCGGCGGACACGCTTCGTCATCCGCTGGATCTCGACGAGGCGCCAGACGTTGAATGGCAGGAGCAGCAGATGCAGCACGAGGTTGGGATAGATGCCTGCGAGGCTGCCATAGGCGATGAACAGGATGTTCGCGCCGATGGCGACCATGCGCAGCGGCAGCATCGTGCGCATCGAATATGCGCAGAGTGTCAGGCCCGCTGCGGCCCAGCCCAAGAGTTCTATCCAAAACATGCGGCCGCGTCCTGTTGAGGCTGTCCCGTCCGAAGTGTCCGCCGCGCGCCGCGCAGGGACCCCCAGTGCTACAGCCCCGATCGCGACAAGTCACGCGATGGTCGTGAACCGGGCGGGGGCCGCGCGGCAGGTCAGGCGGCGGGCAGGTTCTCGCGCAGGATGAGCTGAAGACGCAGGGGGATTGGCGCGCGCGCCTCGCCCCTGACCGCGGCCGAAAGGCGTTCAAGCGCCTCGCGCGCCTCGGCCCCCGCGTCCTGGTCGATCACGGCGTCGAGCGTCCCGTCGAGCAGGAGCGCCGTCTTCTCGGCGGTCGCGTCATGCGCCACGAGCACGACGTCACGCGCGCGGCCCTCGGCCTTGAGGGCCTCCGCGACGCCCATTGTCGCGCCGCCGGCATTGTAGATCGCCCGCAGGTCGGGATGCTGCGCAAACAGGCCGCGCGCCTCGGCGGCGGCGCGATCGCGATCCTCCCGGCTTTCGCGAAGCTCGAGGATCTCCAGCCGCGGGAACTCTTCGGCGAGCACCTGTCGAAAGCCCATCTCGCGCTCCTGGTGGCCGCGATAGGCGAGCGTTCCGGCGAAGAGGGCGACCTTGCCCGCAGCGCCGGGCCCCAGGAACCGCCCGATCAGAAGTCCCGCAAGCCGTCCGGCCTGCCCGTTGTCGATGCCGACATAGCCCGTGCGCGGAACGCCCGGCACGTCGGAGGCGAGCGTCACCACCCGCACGCCGGCCTCATCGAGCGCGCGCAGCGCCTCGCGCACGGCAGGATGGTTCACGGCGACGACCGCGACGCCCTCGGCCCTGCCCTTCTGTGCCAAAAGGCGTTCGGCCAGCCCCGCGCCGTCGAGGGGATCGGGACGCTCGATCCTTAACCCCACACCCGCCATCCCCGCGGCCTCGCGCGACAGGCGCAGGGCGAGATCCTCGATGAAGGCGTTGGTGCCCGCCGGCAAAAGCGCCACAAGGCGAACCGGCCTTGTCGTGTCCGCGACATCCTGCACGAGGTAGCCGAGTTGCCGCGCCGCGCCCAGCACGCGCGCCCGCATCCGCGCCGAAACGCCGGGGCGGTCATGCAGCACGCGGTCCACGGTCGCCGCCGAGACCCCGGCCTCCCGCGCTACATCCCTGAGGGTCGGGGGCATGTCATCTCCGATTGAGGTATTTTGAGGTATCCCCAAGGGAAAGGGGCCGTCAACCCAATATTTATTTGCCGGTTTTCGGCCGGAAGCCGGACGTTGGGGTGAGGGGGAGAGCTCATAATGCCTCAGAATCGGGTTGACTCGCATCGGCATTTGCCGCCGACTGAACGCAGCGGGCCACACCCGAGGGGGCGCGGCCCGCCATGGCGGCGACGGGAGGCATGAGGGCGGCGCGATGACACTTGCGGACACGCGGAACGGTCGCGGCCGGCGCGGCGGCAGGGACTACAGCCTGACCGGCCCCGAGGCACGGCACGCGGTCGAGACCGGCCTCGCCTCGGCCCAATGGTATCACTCGGACATTCCGCGCAAGGTGATGAAGGACCTCATGCGCCGGACCGACGGCCCCGCCATGCGCGACACCGCGCTCTGGATCGGGCTTCTGATCGTCTCGGCGGCGGGGGGCATCGCGACCTGGGGGACGTGGTGGACGGTTCCGTTCTGGGCCGTCTACGGCGTGCTCTACGGCTCGGCCTGCGACTCGCGCTGGCACGAATGCGGTCATGGCACCGCGTTCCGCACGAGCTGGATGAACGACGCGGTCTACGTCCTCGCCAGCTTCATGGTCCTGCGCAACCCCACAAGCTGGCGCTGGAGCCACGCGCGCCACCACACCGACACGATCATCGTGGGCCGCGATCCCGAGATCACCGTGATGCGCCCGCCGAACCTTCCCCGGAAGCTTCTTTATTTCATCGGCATTCCCGACGCGTTCCAGCACTTCTGGATCCTCGTGCGCAACGCCGCCGGCGTCTTCGGCGCGGATGAGCGCGACTACATCCCCGAGGCCGAGTTGCCGAAGGCCGTGGCCTGGGCGCGCATCTTCGTGGCGGTCCACGTCCTCGCCGCCGCGCTGGCGCTGGCTTCGTGGTCGGTCCTGCCCCTAATGCTGATCGGCGGCCCGCGCATCTACGGCACCTGGCACATGGTGCTGACGGGCCTTCTGCAGCACGGTGGCCTTGCCGAGGACGTGCTCGATCACCGGCTGAATTCGCGCACCGTCCTGATGAACCCGGTCAGCCGCTGGATCTACTGGAACATGAACTACCACGTCGAGCACCACATGTTTCCGATGGTGCCCTACCACGCCCTGCCGAAGCTTCACGCGCTGATCCGCGACGACCTTCCGCCGCCCAACACCTCCATCCTCGACGCCTACCGCGAGATGCTGCCGGCCCTCCGCCGTCAGGAGCGCGACCCCGCCCACCACATCCGCAAGGAGCTTCCGCCGACCGCGCGGCCCTACCGTGCGGAATTCCACGCCCTCGACGTGGCGGGACACTGACGCGGCACCCGACCTGGAGGAACGACATGGCCGACTGGATCTTCGTCTGCACGCTTGGCGACATCGAGGTGGAGGACGTGGTGCGCTTCGACCATGGCGGGCGCAGCTTCGCGGTCTACCGCGATCCCGAGGGCGGCGTGTGGTGCACCGACGGCCTGTGCACGCACGAGCAGGTACACCTCGCCGATGGGCTGGTGATGGACGACACGATCGAATGCCCAAGGCACAACGGACGGTTCAACTACAAGACGGGCGCGGCCCTGCGCAGCCCGGCCTGCGTCGCGCTTGGGACCTATCCCGCCCGCGTCGCGGACGGGCGCGTCGAGGTTCAGGTATGAGGCGGGCCCGCGCGGCCCGGCCGGGGCGGGAGAGCGCGGCGCCCGCGCGCGACCGCGGCGGGTGCGGCGGGTGCGGCGGGTGCGGCCGATGAAGGTCGATCTCGGCGGCATGGCGATCGTCATCACCGGCGCGGCGCGCGGTGTCGGGGCCGCCATCGCGCAGGCCGCCGCGGACGCGGGCGCCGAGGCGCTGGTCCTCGCCGACCGCAATCCCCCGGCGCCCGGACTGCCCTGCCCCGTCGAGACGGTGATCGCCGACCTCGCCGAGCCCGAGGCGCCGCAGGCCGTCATCGCCGCCGCGCTCGCGCGCTTCGGGCGCATCGACGGGCTGGTGAACGCGGCAGGCCTGACCACCCGCGGCGGCTTCGAGGATGCCGACGTCGCGCTGTGGAACAGGATGTTCTCGGTGAACACGCGCGCACCCTTCTTCCTCATGGGCGGCGCGATCGCCGACATGCGGGCACGGGGCGCGCGCGGATCGATCGTCAACATCCAGTCGATGAACGCCCATTGCGGGCCGCCGGACCTGTCGGTCTATTCGGCGACCAAGGCCGCGCTGCAGGTGCTGACGAAGAACGCCGCGAATGCCTGCCTCGCCGACCGGATCCGGGTGAACGGCCTGAACCTCGGCTGGGCCGACACGCCGACCGAACGGCACCTTCACGCGGTCACGCTGGGAAAGGGGCCGGACTGGCTCGACGCCGAGGCCGCGCGGCAACCGCTCGGGCGGCTCGTGAGCGTGGAGGATTGTGCGCGGCAGGCTGTGTGGCTTCTCGCGCCGGCCTCGGCGCCGATGACGGGCGTGAACCTGGACCTCGAACAGCGCGTCACGGGGGCCCCGTGAGGCCGCGCGCTTCAGCCGGGCGGCGGCGCGGTGCTGTCGCGGATCACAAGCTCGACCTCGATCATCTCGTCGGCGGCGGCCGGGACGGTGCCCGCCGGGCCGAGCCTCCGGCGCAGCGCAAGGGCGGCCTCGCGCCCGAGGCGGTGGCGGTCCTGCCGGATCGTCGTCAGGGCCGGGACGTAGAAATCGGACATGTCGATGTCGTCGAAGCCAACGACCGATATGTCGCGCGGCACCGCGAGGCCCCCCTTCGCAAGCCCCGCGACGAGGCCGAAGGCCACCATGTCGGCGGCACAGAAGACGGCCGTGGGACGCTCGCGCATCCGCAGGATCCGGTCCGCCGCGCGGTGGCCCGACTCCAGCGAGAAGTCGCCGCGGATGATCCATTCTTCCCGCGCGGGCAGGCCGAGGCGCGCGCGCTCCTCCAGCATCCCCTCGCGGCGCGAGGCGGTCAGGACGTTGCCCTCGGGGCCGGTGACATGGGCGATGCGCCGGTGTCCGAGTGCGTGCAGGTGCCGGATGGCCATCCGCGCACCTTCGGCATTGTCGGAGCGGATCACCGGAAAGCCGGTCCCCTCGACCCACTCGCACAGGAACACGATCCGCCCCCCGACCCCCAGCGACACGCAGGCCTCGAGCGCGGCGGGGTCGAGGCCGCCGTCGAGGGAGATCACGCCGTCGATCCGCCCGTCGAGGAAGTATCCCGGAAGCTCCCCCTCGGCGAGCGGGCGGCTTTCGGTATCGGCGATGAGGACGGCGTATTCGCTGTCGGCGAAGCCGTCCGAGATCCCCGCGAGGATCCGCGAGTAGAAGGGCTTGCCAAGGTTGGGCACCAGAACGAGGACCGCGCCCGCGCGCTGCATCCTGAGGTTCCGCGCCGCCTGGTTGACGCGGTATCCGGTCGTGCGGATCGCATCGAGCACCGCGGCGCGGGTGCGGTCGGACAAAAGGCCGGGATTGCTGAGCGCGCGGCTGACGGTGGCCGTCGAGACGCCGGCGGCGCGCGCCACATCCTGGATCGTGGCGGTTTTCTGCGCCTTCGGTGCTTGTGCCTGGCCGCTCACTCGGGGGTTGACTCGACTCGTTTCATGCCTCGAGTATGTAATCGATTTCATGGCCTGAAAAGACGGTTTTCCGCACATGAAATCGATTACAGCGCGGGAATTCCGCGAAGGGAGGTCGCTGGGTTGACGAAGTTCCGGCCACACGGCGAGGCAGCCTGATGCCGGGCGCGTCGTTCGATTACGACGGCGCCTCGGTCGTGGTGGTCGGCGCAAGCCGGGGCGGCATCGGCGCGGCGATCGCGCATGGTTTCGCGGATGCCGGCGCCGAGGTCCACATCACCGGCGCCGAGCCCGAGCCCCTCGCCCCGGATGCCGCGCGCTTCGCCTATACCCGGCTCGACATCACCGACACCGGGGCGGTGCGCGCCTTCGCCTCGGGTTTCGACAGGCTCGACGTTCTGGTCAATTGCGCCGCGATCACCCGGCGCGGCGAAGAGATGGCGCCTGAGTTCTTCGCGCATGTCCTCGACGTGAACCTCACCGGCTCGTTCCGTTGCGCCGAGGCGTTTCACCCCGCCCTCAGGGCGGCGCGCGGCAGCGTCGTCAACATCGCGTCGATGTATGCGCGTTTCGGCTCGCCCCGGAACCCGGCCTACGGGTCCTCCAAGGCGGGCGTGGAGCAGCTGACGAAGTCGCTCGCCATCGCGTGGGCGGAGGACGGCATCCGCGTGAACGCGGTCGCTCCGGGCTTCGTCGTGACCGAGCAGTCGGCGCGCGCGCGACAGGATCCGGCTTTCGTCGCGGCCGTCGAGGCGCGCACCCCGGCCGGCCGCTGGGGCGCGCCGGGCGACATCGCGGGCGCGGTGATGTTCCTCGCGTCCTCCGCCGCCTCCTTCATGACGGGCGCCTGCCTGCCCGTGGACGGGGGCTATTCGGTTGTCTGAAAGGAAGCTGACATGACCGATTTCGCATCGATCGGCGCGGCCGTCGTCGGCACCGGCTTCATCGGCGGCGTGCATGTGCAGATGCTGCGCAGGCTCGGGGTACTGGTGCGCGGCGTCCTCGGCTCCTCCCCCGCGCGCGGGGCCGAACAGGCGGCCGCGATGGGCGTGGCGCACGCCTACGCGACGCTCGACGAGGTGCTGGAGGACCCGTCCGTGGACGTGGTGCACGTCACCTCGCCCAACCACGCGCATTACGACCAGGTGAAGGCGATCCTCGGCGCGGGCCGTCACGTCGTGTGCGAGAAGCCGCTGGCCATGACCAGCGCCCAGTCCGCCGAGATGGTCGGGATCGCCGAGGCCTCGGGCAAGGTCGCGGCGGTGTGCTACAACATCCGCTTCTACCCGCTCAACCAGCAGGCCCACGAGATGGTCCGACGCGGCGAGCTTGGCGACATCCGCTTCGTCTCGGGCCACTATCACCAGGATTGGCTGGCGCGGCCCACGGACTGGAACTGGCGGCTGCAATCGGAAATGGGCGGCGCGCTGCGCTCGGTCGGGGACATCGGCACGCACTGGGTCGACCTCACCAGCTTCGTCACGGGCCTGAGGGCCGAGGCGGTGATGGCCGAGCTCGCGACCTTCATCCCCGAGCGCCAGAAGCCCACCGGACCCGTCGCGACCTTCTCCAGCGGCGCGGGCGAGACCGAGACGGTGAAGATCGACACCGACGACGCGGCGATGATCCTGATCCGTTACGAGGGCGGCGCGCGCGGGATCATGAGCACCAGCCAGATCAACGTCGGACGGAAGAATTCGCTGCAATGGGACGTGGCGGGGGCGATGGCCAGCGCCGCCTGGGACAGCGAGACGCCCGACCACCTGTTCATCGGCCATCGCGACAGGCCGAACGAGACCCTGATGCGGGACTTCACGCTGATGAACGCGGCCGGCACGGCGGCAGCAACCTTGCCGCCCGGCCATGTCGAGGGCTTCGGCGACTCGTTCCACGCCTTCTTCCGCGCGGTCTACACCGACGTCGCGGCCGGCGGGCGGCAGGAGGGTTCGACCTGGGCAAGCTTCGAGGACGGCCATCACGAGATGCTGTTCTGCGACGCCGTGCTGACGTCGGCGCGGGAAGGCCGCTGGGTGCGGCTCGACGAGATCTGAGGGAGGAAGACGCGATGGAACTGGGCCTTCTGACAGCCCCCTTCGAGGACACGCCGCTCATGGAGGTCGCCGACTGGGCGGGGCAGAACGGCTTTTCCGCCTTCGAGGTCGCCTGCTGGCCCGCCTCGGGCGGCGAGAAGCGGCGCTATGCGGGGACGTCGCATATCGACGTGGACGGGATCACGAAGGACCGCGGCCAGGAGATCGTCAGCGGCCTCGCGGAGCGCGGCATCTCGATCTCGGGCCTCGGCTACTACCCCAACCCGCTGCATCCCGACGCCGGCCACCGCGAGGAGGTGATCGGGCACCTGAAGAAGGTCATCGCCGGGGCTGGCACGATGGGCGTCAAGGTGGTCAACACCTTCCTCGGCGGCGACCGGGCGCTGAACGTGGACGAGAACTGGGCGCGCGCGCAGGAAATCTTCGCCCCGATCGTGAAGCACGCAAAGGACCATGGCGTGCTTCTGTGCTTCGAGAACTGCCCGATGATCTTCAGCCACGACGAATGGCCGGGCGGCCACAACATCGCCTATTCGCCAAGGATATGGCGGCGCATCTTCGAGGAATGGGGCGACGCGGTCGGCATGAACTTCGACCCCTCCCACCTCGTCTGGCAATTCATCGACCAGGCCCGCTTCATCAAGGAATTCGGCCCCCGCTTCGGCCATGTCCACGCAAAGGACGTGATGATCGACCGCGACGGCCTCTACGAGAACGGCACGATGTCGGTCGGCATGGGCTGGCAGATCCCGCGGCTCTGCGGCCTCGGCGACGTGGACTGGTCGGACTTTTTCTCGGCGCTCTACCGCACGGGCTATGACGGACCGGTGGTGATCGAGCACGAGGACCGGCTTTTCGAGGGCACGGACGAGAAGATCAGGCGCGGCTTCTGCCTCGCCCGCGACGTCCTGAGCCCGTTCATCAAGTGAACGGGGGCACGACGGAACACCGGAGCAGCTTTCACAGGGGCGCCAAGACCCCGATCACCGACTGCAAGATGAACCCAATGGGAGGACCTGAAATGACCAGAAGACTGATGATGGGCGCGGCCGTGGCCGCCCTTTCCGTGACGATGGCGCCTGCCGCCTTCGCGCAGGACGGCGGCTACGTGATCGGCGTCTCCAACACCGTGCAGGGCAATGGCTGGCGCGAGGAGATGATCTGCGCGATGCGCGCGCAGGCCCTGGTGGAGCCCGACGTGGCGGGCCTGATCGTGGCGCACCGCAACACCGACAGCGCGGGCCAGCTGGAGGACATCAACAACCTCATCGAGGCGGGCGTGGACGCCATCGTGCTGAACCCGTCGAACCCCGACGCGCTGAACTCGGCGCTGGAGACGGCGATGGCGCAGGGCATCGTGGTGGTCGCCGTGGACGCGGGCGTGACCGCCGAGGGCGCCTACATCCTGTCCAACAACCAGGAGGAATACGCCTATCTCGGCGCGCGCTGGCTGTTCGAGCAGCTCGGCGGCGAGGGTGACGTCGTCTACATGCGCGGCATCGCTGGCGTCTCGGCCGACACCGACCGCGACCGGGGCTTCCAGCGCGCGCTCGCGGAATATCCCGGCATCGAGGTCGTGCACGAGGTCTTCACCGGCTGGCAGCAGGACCAGGGCAAGCAGCAGATGTTCGACTTCCTCGCGACTGGCATTCCCTTCGACGGGGTTTGGACGTCCGGCATCGACAACGTGATCGTGGACGCCTTCACCGAATCCGGCGCGCCGCTGGTGCCTATCGTGGGCGCGGACAACGCGGGCTTCGTGGGCCAGCTTCAGGACGTCGAGGGCCTTCAGGGCGCGGCCGTGACCAACCCCGGCTCGGTCGGCGGGGCAGGCATCGCGCTTGCCGTGGACATCCTCAACGGCAACCCGCCCGACAGCAGCACGGTGCTGGTCGACCCGGTCCTGTGGGAGAACACCACCGACGAGGGCCGCGCCACCATCGCGTCGGCGCAGAACCCGAACCTCGATCCCGAATGGCCGGTCTCGGTCACGATCCCGGGCTGGACCGACTATACGATGGAGCAGATCATCGCCTGTGACGGACCCGGCGAGGGCTGATCGACCTTCAATCTCCAGCGGCCCCCGCGCGCTCCGACCCGGCGCGGGGGCCGTTTCTCGAACAAGCTCACGGACCCCTGCCGCATGACATCCCAGACCGACCTCCTGCTCGACGCGACGGGCGTGGCCAAGAGCTTCGGCGCGGTGCGCGCGCTGACGGACGCCAGCCTGACGGTCGCGCGGGGCGAGGTCGTGGCCCTGATGGGCGCGAACGGCGCGGGCAAGTCCACCTTCGTGAAGATCCTGACCGGCGCCTTGCGGCCGGATACGGGCCATGTGCGGATCCGGGGGGGCGAGGCGCGCGTCGGCTCGCCCGCGCAGGCGCGGCGCTCGGGCCTCGTGCCGGTCTACCAGGAGCCCTCGCTCATTCCCGATCTCGATGTGGCCGACAACCTTCGGCTGACGGATACCGACGTGACGGCCTTCCGCCACTGGATGGGCGAGCTTGCCCATGCCGACGTTCCGATGGGCGCGATGATCCGCGACCTGCCGCTCGCCACGCTTCGGATCGTGGACCTCGCGCGGGCCCTCGCCAGCGCGCCGGACGTCCTGCTGCTGGACGAACTGACCGCGGCGCTGCCGACCGACCTCGTGGATCGCGTCCTGAAGGTCGCGCGCCAGCAGGCCGAGGACGGGCGCGGCGTCATCTACATTTCGCACCGCTTCGCCGAGATCGCGCGCCTGTGCGACCGCGCCTCGGTGCTGCGCGACGGCCGCACCGTGGGCGAGGCTCGGATCGAGCCCGGCGTCGAGGACCGCGTGGTCGAGATGATGCTGGGCGCGAAGATCGACCTCGGGCGGCGCGCCGCCGAGACCGCGCGCGCCAAGCCCAAGGGCCTGCCGCGCCTGAGGGTCGAGAACCTCGCCGTCGCGCCCAAGCTCGCCGATGCGAGTTTCGCGCTGCATCCCGGCGAGGTGCTGGGCGTCGTCGCGCTGGAGGGACAGGGGCAGGACGAACTGTTCGAGGCGCTCGCGGGATTTCGAAAACCCGCCTCCGGCGCGATCGAGATCGACGGCACACCCGCCCGCTTCGCCCATCCCGCCGACGCCATCGCGGCCGGCCTCACCTTCGTGCCCGGCGACCGCTCCGAGGCGCTCTTTCGCGAACGCTCGGTCCGCGAGAACATCGCCATGCCCTTCTCGGCGCCGGCACGCAGCTGGGGTCCGCTGAAGCTCCGCCACGAAAGGTCGCGTGTCGCCGAGGCCGTCGCGCGGCTTCAGATCGACACGCGCGCGCAGGGCGAGGTGCAGCGTCTGTCGGGCGGCAACCAGCAGAAGGTCACGATCGGCCGCTGGCTGGCGCACGGGGTCAGGACGCTGCTGCTGTTCGATCCCACGCGCGGCATCGACGTGCGCACGAAGCGGCAGATCTATCCGCTGGTGCGCGAGTTGGCCGAACAGGGCGCGGCCATCCTCTACTACACGTCGGAACTCGAGGAGGTGCCGCTTGCCTGCGACCGGGCGATCGTGATCTTCAACGGCCGCGTGGTCGACATCGTCGAGGCGACCGAGGCCGGCGAGGAGCGCCTGATGCGCGCCGCCTACGGCCTGACCGCGGCGGAGGGCGCCGCATGAGCTTCGTGCAGAGGAACGCATGGACGCTGGGCCTCCTGGTGCTGTTCGTCGTGCTCCTGGGGATCACGCGGCTGATCCAGCCAAACTTCGGCGTGACCGGCCTCGAAAGCCTCGCCCGCGCCGCACTGCCCTTCGCCTTCGCCACGGCGGCCATGGCCGTGGTCGTGATCGTCGGCGGCATCGACCTGTCGGTGGCGTCGATGATGGCCGTTTGTTCGGTGACGGCCGCTGTCTTGATGCAGAGCATGGGCGGGGTGCCGGCAATCGCGATCACGCTCGCCGTCGGGGTGCTGATGGGGCTGATCAACGGCACGCTCGTCGTGGTCACGCGGGTGCCCGACATCGTCGTGACGCTCGCCATGCTGTTCGTCTGGCAGGGCACCGCGCTTCTGATCCTGGAGACGCCCGGAGGCACCGCCACGCCCTGGATGCGGAGCGCGATCACCGGGTCCTTCTTCGTGCCCGGCCTGCCCAACGCGCTTGTCATCGTGGCCGTCATCGTGGCCGCGGTCTGGGTGCCGCTGCGGCGCTCGAAACTCGGCCTCGCGATCTACGCCACCGGCTCGGACGAAACGGCGGCGTTCCGCTCGGGCGTCGCGGTCGGCCGCACCAAGGCCGCGGCCTACGCAATCGCGGGCCTCTTCTCGGGGTTCGGGGGCCTCAGCCTCCTGGCGCTCACGGGCGTCGGAGAGCCGGTGCCGGGGCCATACCTCCTGGCCGCCGTCGCCTCCGTGGTGCTCGGCGGCGTCATCCTGGGCGGCGGCGTCGGCGGCGTGCTCGGCCCGATCATCGCGGTCTTCATCCTCAGGATCATCCGCACGATCCTGACGCTCGCCGCCGTGGATCCCAACGTCACCACGATCGTGGAGGGCACGATCATGGTCGGGGTCGTGATGTTCGGCGCCTATCTGGTGCTGCGCAGCAGGAGGCAGGCGGCATGAGCGAGATCCATCCGCGCCCCGAGGCTCAGGTCCCCCCGCTGGTCCGCACGGGCCGGTTCCTCAAGGACAACCCGGTCATCCCGCTGATCGGGTTCCTCGTCCTTCTCATGGGCATCCTCGAGGTCATGCGGCCGGGCATCATCTCGCCGTTCTGGGCGGGAAACCTGATCAAGTTCGCCATACCGCTCGCCATGCTGGCCGCGGCGCAGGTCCTGACCATGCTGACGGGGGGGATCGACCTGTCGGTCGGCATCGTCGCCACGCTCGCGGCCTTCGTCACCGCGACCCTGACCCCGCTGATCGGGCCCGCGCCCGCGATGCTGGTCGCCCTTGGCGCGGGCGCGGTCGTGGGCCTCGTCAACGGCTTCGGCGTCGGCGTCGCGCGGGTGCATCCGCTGATCATGACGCTTGGCACGGGGCTGATCGCGACGGGCTGCCTGCAGGTCTACCAGCGCTTCTTCATCGCGACGGGAACCGACATCCCCGCGGTTCTCGAATGGCTCGGCACCGGGCGGACCGCGGGCCTTCCCAACGGCCTCTTTCTCTTCGTGCCCTTCGCGGTCTTCGTGCTGTGGCTCATGCGCTTCACCGGGTTCGGCCGCCTACTGTTCGCGCTCGGCTCGAACGAGAAGGCGGCGAAGCTCTCGGGTGTGCGCGCGTGGCAGGTGCACATCGCCCTCTACATCCTGTCCGCTCTGATCGCGGCGCTGACCGGCCTGCTCTATCTGGGCATGATCCGGGCCCCGTCCCTGTCGCTCGCCGTCCCGCTCATGTTGCCCTCGGTCGCGGCGGCGGTGATCGGCGGCACCTCGATCTTCGGGGGGCGCGGCAGCTTCGCGGGCGCCATCGTCGGCGCGCTGATCCTGCGGGTGATCGACACGATGCTGACGCTCGCGCGGATGCCCGAGGGCGCGCGCATCGCGATGTTCGGACTGATCATCCTGCTCGTCACAGCCCTTTACGTCCGCTTCACCGAGACACGCTGAGGGAGGCCTTCATGGCGAAATTCCGCATCGCCGGCATCAGTTTCGACCACATGCACATGGGCGACCTGCTGCGCCTCGTGGACGCGCATCCCGAGGCCGAGATCGCCGCCGTCTTCGACCCCGACCGGGCCCGGATGCAGGATGCGATCGACACGTTCGCGATCCCCGAGGCGCGCGTCTTCACCGACTTCGACGCCTGCATGGCGGCCGGCCCCTACGACATGGCGATCCTTTGCGCGGCCACCGCCGAGCACGGCGCCTATACCGAGCGCCTCGCGCCGCACGGGGTCCATGTGTTCGTGGAGAAACCCTTCGCCGCCTCGGCGGACGAGGCGCGGCGCATGATCGCCGCGATGGAGAGCACCGGCAGGCAGCTTGCCATCAACTGGCCGCTCCGCTGGGTGGAAAGCCACGTCACCGCCAAGCGCCTGATCGAGGACGGCATGATCGGCGACCTGATCGAGGTGCATTTCTACGACGGCAACCGCGGGCCACTCTACCATCTCGCCGACAAGGTCGAGGTCTCCCCCGACGAGGTCGAGCGGCAGAAGCCCGGAGCGTGGTGGTATCGCAAGGCCTCGGGGGGCGGATCGCTTCTGGACTACATGGGCTACGGCGCGACGCTCGGGACGTGGTTCATGGAGGGCGAGGCCCCGCTCGAGGTGACATGCACCATCGACGAGACGCCCGGCATCGAGGTGGACCAGCACGCCATCGCCGTCTGCCGCTACCGGCGCGGGCTGTCGAAGCTCGAGACGCGCTGGGGCACCTTCACCGATCCCTGGACGCACCAGCCGCAGCCGGTCTGCGGCTTCACCTTCGTGGGCACCGACGGGACCATCGCCTCGCCCGACTACGCACGCCACGTCACCGTGCAGACCCGCGAGCGGCCCGAACGTCACGAGATCCCCGTCGATCCGCTGAAGGACGGCGAGCGCAACGCCATCGAATACGTGCTCGGCTGCATCGCGAAGGGCCTGCCCGTGGGCGGGCCGCTCGATCCCGCGCTCTGCCTGACGGCGCAGCGGATCGTGGACACCGCCATGCGCTCGGCCCATGAGAAACGGACGCTGGAGCTTCTGCCATGACCGAAGACGTGACGCGCGACGCGGGCGACAGCGAGACCTACGCCCTGAAATCGGCCGAGCTCGCCGAGATCGCGGCCCCCGATCTGCCCTACCGCCCGCCGATGCCGAAATCCTACCGGCCCCGGATCGGGGTGATCGGCACCGGCGGCATCTCGGGCAGTCACCTGGACGCCTACCGCGCGGCGGGCTGGGAGGTCGCGGCGCTGTGGAACCGCACCCGCTCCAAGGCCGAGGCGAAGGCCGCGGAATATTGCCCGAAGGCCCGGATCGAGGACGCATGGCAGGACATGCTGACGGATGGCGCGATCGACGTGATCGACGTCACGCTCCACCCCGAGCAGCGCGCGCCCATCGTCGAGGCGGCGCTGAAGGCGGGCAAGCACGTCCTCAGCCAGAAGCCCTTCGTCACCGACCTCGACACCGGCGAGAGCCTCGTGAAGCTGGCCGAGGACCGCGGCCTGAAGCTGGCGGTCAACCAGAACGGACGCTGGGCCCCGCACAAGGCATGGATGCGCGAGGCGGTGCTTGCCGGGCTGATCGGCGACGTGATCTCGGCGCATGTGGCGATCCACTGGAACCACGGCTGGACCGCCGGCACGGCCTTCGACGAGATCGAGGACCTCATCCTCTACGATTTCGGCGTGCACTGGTTCGATTTCCTCGCCTCCCTCGCGCCCGGCCGCGCGCGCAGCGTCTTCGCTAGCGCCGCGCCCGCGCACGGCCAGGCCAACAAGGTGCCGCTTCTGGCTCAGGCGCTGATCCGGCTGGACGGCGGGCAGGCCTCGCTCGTGTTCGACGGCGGCGCGCCGCACGGGCCGAGGGACACGACCTTCGTGGGCGGCACCCGCGGCAGCCTCGTCTCGGACGGGCCCGACCTCGGGCTGCAGACCGTGACGCTGACGACAGAGGACGGCGTCGCGCGCCCGAAGCTCGAGGGGCAATGGTTCAACGACGGGTTCCGCGGCACGATGGGCGAGCTTCTGTGCGCCATCGAGGAAGACCGGGAGCCCTCGAACGGCGCGCGCGCCAACCTCCAGAGCCTCGCCATGGCCTTCGCCGCCGTGCGCTCGCGCATCACGGGCCGCGAGGTCGAGGTCGGGGACGCGCGGCGCCTCGAAGGTTAGGCGCTCAGGTCGTGGACGTCACCTTTGACAGATGCCGCGGGGTGTCGGGGTTCAGGCCCCGCGCGACGGCCAGCGCCTCGATCGTGGCGTAGAAGCTGACGATCAGGGCCAGCGGATCGGTCAGCCAGTGGCCGGTGCGCACGGTCGGCAGGGCCTGCGCGCACGTCACGCGGTCGGACGTGACGAAGACCGCCGCGCCCTTGGCGGCAAGCGCGTCGGCCACCTGAACCACGGCGTCCTCGGCCGCGTCGCGCGCGGTGAAGGCCAGCACCGGAAAGCCAGCGTCGACGATCGAGACGGGACCGTGCAGGACCTCGGCCGAGGAATAGCTCTCGGCGTGAAGCTGGCAGACTTCCTTGAACTTCAGCGCCGCCTCGTTCGAGATCGCCCAGGACGGCCCGCGCCCGAGCGTGTAGAGCGACCCGCGCCCCGCAGCGCCCGCCAGCGCGCCCCAGTCGGACGCCGCGGCCCGCGCAAGGCTTTCGGGAAGCGCGCGGATCGCCGCCAGAAGCGCGTCGTCGCCCGCCAGCTCGGCCACCACCCACAGGCAGGCCAGCGCCGAGGTCACGAAGGTCTTGGTCGCGGCCACGCTGCGTTCGGGACCGGCATGGATGTCGAGCGTCACGTCGGCGGCCTTCGCCAGCGGCGAGGCCGCGTCGTTCGTCACCGCGATCGAATAGGCCCCGCCGGTCCGCGCCGCGCGCGTGAGATCGACGATGTCCGGGCTCTGGCCCGACTGCGAGACCGACACGCAGACGCCGCCCGCCATCCGCAGGGGCGCCTTGTAGATCGACGCCACCGAAGGCCCGACCGAGGCCACCGGCAGCCCGCAAAGAAGCTCGGCCGCGTACTTGAGGTAGCTGCAGGCGTGGTCGGACGAACCCCGCGCCACCGTCACGAAGAAGGCGGGGTCGCGCCGCGCAATCTCGGTCGCCGCCGCGCGCACCGCCTGCGCGCCGCCCGAAAGAAGCCGCTCCACGGCATCGGGGATCTCGGTCACTTCGCGCCGCATCTGCGTCTGCCCGGTCATCGTCTCGTCCCTTCGCGCCCTTGCCGTTCCATCGTCCCGCGGCCATCCTGACGGAAAGGGGAGTGGGCACAATGACAAAGACGCTGATCGTGGGATTGGGCAACATGGGGCGCAGCCACGCGCTCGCCCATCATGCCGCGCCAGGCTCGCAAATCGTCGGACTGGTGAACCGCTCGCCCCGCGACCTGCCCGAGGCATTGGCCCCCTACCCCGTCTTCGACAGCTTCGAGGCCGGCATGGAAACGCGGCCCGACCTCGTGGTGATCGCGACCTATTCCGACAGCCACGCGGATCTGGCCATCTCCGCGATGGAAGCCGGCGCGCATGTCTTCGTCGAGAAGCCGCTCGCCACCACCGTCGCGGATGCCGAGCGCGTGGTCGAGACCGCCCGACGCCTCGGCCGCAAGCTGGTCGTGGGCTACATCCTGCGCCACCATCCGTCTTGGGTCAGGATGATCGAGGAGGCGCGCGCCCTCGGCGGTCCGTACGTCTTCCGCATGAACCTCAACCAGCAATCCTCGGGCCCCGAATGGGAAACCCACAAGGCGCTGATGCGCACGACCTCGCCCATCGTGGACTGCGGGGTCCATTACGTCGACGTCTGGTGCCAGGTCACGGACGCGGCGCCCGTGCGCGTGCAGGGGATCGGGCTGCGCCTGTCGGACGAGATCGCGCCCGACATGTACAATTACGGCCAGCTTCAGGTCGTCTTCGAAGACGGATCCGTCGGGTGGTACGAGGCGGGCTGGGGCCCGATGATGTCCGAGACCGCGTTCTTCGTGAAGGACATCATCAGCCCCGGCGGCTCGGTCTCGATCACCGACGCCAACAAGGGCGCATCGTCGGACATCGACGGGCACACGAAGGTCGGCGGGCTTCTGGTGCACGAGCCCTCGGGCGACCGCATGATCGACCTGCCCGACGAGCCCGGCCATCAGGAGCTTTGCGACGCCGAGCAGGGCTTCGTCCTGTCGGCGATCGAGACCGACCGCGACCTGTCGCGGCACATGGCGGACGCGGTGCGCTCGCTCGCGATCTGCCTTGCCGCCGACGAAAGCATCCGCACCGGACGGCCCGTCACCCTGTGACGGCCATGCGCCCGCCGTCTAGGACGGCGCCGCGCGCGCGTCCCGCGCCGGGGCGTCGCGCGCCGCGCGCCCCTCGCCCAGCATCAGCATGGCCGGCGTCACGATCAGGGTGAGCACCGTCGCCACGACCAGCCCGCCCGCGATCGCGCTGGACAGTTCCGTCCACCATTGCGTCGAGGGCGCGCCGTAGACGATGTCGCGCGTGAAGAAATTGATGCTGAGCCCGATCACCATCGGCAGGAGCCCGAGCGCGGTCGTCAGCGCGGTCAGGACCACCGGACGCAGGCGTTGCGCACCCGTCCTGAGCGCCGCCTCGTGCGGCGGCTGCCCCTGCCGCCTGAGGTCGTTGTAGGTGTCGATCAGAACGATGTTGTTGTTCACCACGATCCCCGCAAGCGCGATCACCCCGATCCCGCCCATCACCACGCCGAAGGGACGCCCCGTCACCAGCAGGCCCAGCAGCACACCCGCGACCGAGAAGACGATCGCGCTCATCACCACGAAGCTCTGGTAGAAGCTGTTGAACTGGGTCACGAGGATCACGAACATCAGGAATATCGCCGAGAGGAACGCGCCCGACAGGAACTGCGTCGCCTCGGCCTGGTCCTCGGCCTCGCCCGCGAAGGCGTATTCGGCGCCTTCGGGCAGGCTCGCGCCCTCCAGCGCCTGCCCCAGCGCTGCGACCTGGTCGTTGACGAGGAGACCGGGCGCGACGTTCGCCTCGATCGTCACCACGCGCCGCTCGTCGACGCGGCGGATCGTGCCGACACGCTCGGCCGGCGCGAAGGTGACGAAGTTGGAGATCGGCACCAGCCCGGAGGAGGTCGGCACCCTGAGACTGCCGAGCGCCGAAAGCGAGCGTTCCTCGTAGGGAAAGCGGATGCGGATATCGAGCGGGCCCTCGGCGTCGTCGGGCCGGTAGTCGGCGACCGTGATCCCCCGCGTCAGAAGCTGGAGCGCCTGTCCCAGAAGGCTGACATCGGCGCCGTAGCGTGCCGCCTCGGCGCGGTCGACGATGACCGAGACCTCGACGCCCGGAAGCGGCATCGTGTCGGTGACGTCCGTGAAGCCCCCGATCTCCGCCATCAGCTCGCGCACCGTCTCCACGGCGGCGTCCTGCGCCGCCTGCGTGCGCGCCGTGATCTCGAGGTTGACGGGCTTGCCCGCCGTGGGCCCGCCGCTTTCGGTCTGGACCTGCACGTCGATCCCCGCAAGGTCCGAGACGGCGTCGCGGATCTCCTGCCCTATCACGGCGGCGGGGCGGCGCGTATCCCATTCGGCCAGCTCGAGCTGGAGGGTGCCTATCGTCTCCTCGTCGCCCCGGCCCGCGTTCATCACGGTGCGCGCGTAGACGCTGGCGATCTCGTCGAACTGCAGGACGCGGGCCTCGACCTGCCGCACCAGCGCATCGCGTTCGTGGACCGAGAAGTTGTCGCGCGCGCGGACCTGCACCTGCATGAAGTCCGGCTCCACCGATGGAAAGAAGGTCACGCCGGTGCCGAATTGGGCATAAAGCCCGAAGCTGCCCAGAAGCATCCCGACGGTCAGGATCACGGTGGCGGCGGGCCTCAGCAGGGCGAATTCCAGAAGCCGGACATAGGCGCCGGTGATGCCGCCGACCTTTCGCGGATCGCCGCTTTCGGAGGCCGCGAGTGCCAGCTTGGCGGCGGCCGTGCGCGGCTGCTGGCGTCCGATGATACCGCCCACGACAGGCACGAAGACGAGCGCCATGAACATCGAGGCAGACAGCGTCAGGATCACCGTGATCGGCAGGAATTTCATGAATTCGCCCACCATCCCCGACCAGAACAGGAGCGGGAAGAACACGCTGAGCGTGGTCGCGGTCGAGGCGATGATCGGCCAGGCCATGCGCTTGGCCGCCGCCGCGAAGGCCGCGGGCGGGGCGGCGCCGTCCTGAAGGTGGCGGTCGGCAAGCTCGGTCGTGACGATGGCGCCGTCCACGAGCATCCCGACCACGAGGATGAGCGAGAAGAGAACGACGATGTTCATCGTGTATCCCATCGCCCAGAGACATGTGACCCCCGTGAGGAACGCGCCGGGGATGGCGAGGCCCACAAGGATCGCCGAGCGCAGGCCGAGGGCGTAGACGATGACGATCATCACCAGCACGACGGCGGCGATCACGTTGGCTTCGAGGTCGCTCAGGATGTCCTGGACGATCTCGGACTGGTCCTGCAGCCAGGTGATCTCGACCGCGCCCGGCCACTCCGCCTGCAGGCCCGCCACGACCTCGCGCACTTCGGCCACCGTCTCGATGATGTTGGCGCCCGACCGCTTGGTGATCTCCAGCGCCAGCGCCGGCTGTCCGTCGATCCGCGCGAAGCCCATGGGGTCGTCGAAGGCGCGCCGCACGGTGGCGACGTCGCCGAAGGTCACGACCGTGCCGTCGCGCACGAGGACCGGCATCTCCATGACGTCCTGGAGGTTCTCGATCAGGCCGGGCACCGTCAGGACGATGCGCCCCGAACCGGTCTCGATGGCGCCGGCCGCTATCAGGCGGTTGTTCCGCGTGATCTGCGCGATCAGCTCGTCGAAGGACAGGTCGTAGGTCTGGAAGACGGTGGGGTCGATCAGCACCTCCATGAACTCGACCCGGCGGCCGCCGATATCGACCTCGAGGACGCCCGGCAGGCCCTCCACCGCGCTCTGCACGTCCTCCGCCAGCGCGTTCAGCGTGCGCTCGGGCACCGGCCCGGACAGGATCGCGGTGATGACCGGAAAGAGCGCCGTGTTGATCTCGGTCACGGTAAGGTCGTAGGCGTCGTCGGGCAGCTCGCCGTCCACCCGGTCAACGGCCTCGCGGATGTCGCGCAGGGCCTCCTCGGTATCGCCGCCGGGCGTGAATTCGAGCGTGACGCTGGCCGTGCCCTCGGCGGCGAAGCTCTCCATCCGGTCGAGCCCCGTGATCGCGCCGAACTCGCGCTCCATCGGCTCGATCAGCAGCCGCTCGGCATCGCCGGGGCTGATCCCGTCGAGGCCCGTGGAGACGTAGAAGAAGGGCAGCGGCACCTCCGGGTTGGCCTCCTTGGGGATCGCGACGTAGGCGTAGGCGCCCACGGCCAGCATCATCACCAACGCCATCGCGACGACCCGGCTGCGCGAGAACGCGGCATCGATCAGCGCGTTCATCGCGTCGGATCCTGCGTCTGCGGGCGCACCGTCTCGCCGTCGCCGACGAAGCCCTGCCCCACCGTGATCAGCCGCGCCGTTTCGGGAAGCCCCGTGACCCAGATCCCGTCGATCTCGGCGCGAACGATCTCGATGGGGTAGAAATGCACCACGTCCGCGTCGTCCACGGTCTTCACGCCAAGCCGACCGTCGGCATCGAGCGACACGAGCGAGGGCGACACGAAATGGGCCATCACCTCGTTCGTCGGTATGGCGATCTCGGCCGAGATGCCCGCGGCGATCGCGCCGTCCGGGTTGGGAATGGAGATCTCGGCCGTGAAGGTGCGCGTCGCGCTGGCCGCCGCGCCGCCGACGAATGTCACGGTGCCCTCGCGCACCTCGCCCGTGATGAAGGTGACGGTGGCGGTCTGGCCGCTTGAGAGGCGGTTCAGCGCCTGCTGCGGCACCTGGAAGGCCACGGTGAGCGGCGTGATGTCGACGATGCGCCCGACCTGCGCGCCCAGCTGCACGAACTCGCCGGGGTCGATGTCCAGCGCCTCGATCCGTCCCGCGAAGGGCGCGGTGATCACGTTGTTCGACACCGCCTCCTCGGCCGCCGTCAGCCGCGACTGCGCCTGCGTGAAGGCCGTGCGCGTCTGTTGCAGGCGGTCGACGGTCGCCACCCCCCGTTCCAGCAGCGTCTCGGCGTTCTCGAGGTCGCGGCGGGCGGCCGCAAGCTCCTGTCTTGCCTGCGCGAGGTTCGCCTCGGCCGCCTCGCTGCGCAGCCGGCCGATCTGGGCGCCCTCCTCGACAGTATCGCCGAGCGACACGAAGACCTCCGCGACGTCGCCCGAGGCCTCGGCCCGGATCAGCGTGTCGCGGTCCGGCAGCGCCTGCCCCTCGGCATTGAAGATCAGCGTGACGCTCCGGGCCTGAGACCGCTCGACGGCGACGGCGACCGGGGCCGGCGCGTCGGCGCCGGGTCCCTGCGGCGCCTCGGAGGGAAAGACGATGCCGCTGGCCATCCACAGCACGATGGCGAGCGTGATCCCGGTCGCGATCCAGGTCGAGCGCGAGGCGCCCCGGTCGGAGGTCACGGCTTCGGGCGCTGCGGTTTCGGCGGAGGCGGGATCTTTCATGGTCCTGATCCTTCTTCGCGGTCTTGGAGGTATGCCGGTGTCGCCCGCATTATGGCCGATGCGGAGGCCAGGTGCACGGGATGAAACGCGGCTTTTCGGCAGGGTGCCGGCGAAAGGCGTCCCTTCGGACGCGGCCCGGCGCGCCTGCCGGACGCCACATGGATGGACGCGACGCGGACGGGCGACGCCTCGTGCCCGAGCGTCCGGCGCGGATTGAGCGTCTGGCCGATGGTGATGACCATGCGGCCCCGGAAGTCCGCCTCGATGTTGCCCTGCGCGCTTTGGCGGGGCCGAACTGCGGGTGCACATGGCGGAGGCAGGGGCCGTGTAGGTTCTTGCGCAGGGCCTTGAAAAGGCGCGCGGGACACGTCAACGCCTCGGCTCTGGACGAACGGGGAAGTAACCCCCAAGTCTCGGTCCGCTCCGTCCCGGCTTCGCAATCCCTCCATCATGTTCGTGATCTGGCCGTTCATACCGAACAGCACGCGGCCTTCTTCGGCCACCCCCCGCGGGTTGGCCGCACCTCTCTTTTGGACGCGACCGACGGCATCATGGATGTCCCGACCGGCCGCCGCCCCGGTCCCTCGAAGCTCGGCAGCCCCTGAAGGATGCGCCACCGACCCCTGCGCGGGCGCGGCAAGGCTATGGCATGCCGAACTTCACGGTGCAGCGAAACTCTCGGGCGTGTTCCCGGACCTTGCGCGCACGTCGCAAGACGTCGTCTGGCGCTTTCGGTCATGGTGGGTGGTGAGGGGCTCGAACCCCCGACATCTTCGGTGTAAACGAAGCGCTCTACCAACTGAGCTAACCACCCGCCGCCGCGCGTCATAGACCGGCCCGAGCGGCTCTGGCAAGGGTTCAGGTGCCGAGCGTTCGCGCGACGCGCCCTTCGATCACGTGCACGACCCCCTGCCCGCCCGGCAGCGACGCGAGCGCCTCGGGCGGATGCCCGAGCGCGAGGCATCGCAGGACACGCGAGGTCAGTCCGTGGGTCACGACCACCGTGGGGCGCGCGATCTCCGCAAGGACCGATGCGGCGCGGTCGGCCAGCGCGCGCAGCGTCTCGCCGCCCGGCGCGTCGAACTTCCACTCGAACGGATCACGCTCCGCGATCAGCCCGCCCCACCCGGCCTCGATCTCGGCGAGGGTGAGGCCCTGCCACCGCCCAAGCGCCACTTCCCTGAGGCGGGGGTCGCTGCGGACCGGAAGATCGAGGCCCGCAAGGGCGATCCGCGCCGTCTCGACCGAGCGCCCGCTGTCGCTGACGAGCGCCTCGGCCCCCTCGGGCAGGACCTCGCGCAGGATCGCGTTCTGCCGCGCCGCCTGCACCCGCCCCAGCGCCGTCAGCGGCGAATCGAGGTGGCCCTGAAGGCGGCCCGCGACGTTCCACTCGGTCTCGCCGTGACGCAGGACGAACAATGCGGGAAGGTTCGGCGGCATGGCGCGAGGGTTAGCCGCCGCCGCTCGCGGGCACAAGCCGGGCCGGCGCACGGCGGCGCATGGCACGGACGCGAAGCCTTGACCCGGGCCCGCATCCCCACCACGCTCTGCCCCGAGGCGGGGAGGCAACGAACGCGGGGGCGTCCCTTGCGGCACGGTCCCCCGGTCCCTCGCAATTGCGTCAAGAAGGGCAATCGATGAGCAAGGTTCGTAAGGCAGTTTTCCCGGTCGCGGGTTTCGGAACGAGATTTCTGCCGGCAACAAAATCCATCCCCAAGGAAATGCTTCCCGTCGTTGACAAGCCCGTGATCCACTACGCGGCCGAGGAAGCGGTGCGCGCGGGGATCGAGACCCTGATCTTCGTGACCGGACGCCACAAGCGGGCCATCGAGGACTACTTCGACGCGGCGCCCGAGCTGGAGGCGACGCTGCGCGCCAAGGGCAAGGACGACGCGGCCGAGGTCGTTCATTCGATCCTGCCCAACGGGGTAAACTGCATCTTCGTGCGCCAGAACCTTCAGCTGGGCCTCGGCCACGCCGTCCTCTGCGCGGAGCCCGCCATGGGCAACGAACCCTTCGCCGTCCTTCTGGCGGACGACTTCCTCGGCATCGAGGGCCAGGACTACCTGACCGACATGGTGCGCGCCTACGAGGAAAGCGGCATGAGCCAGATCGGCGTGATGCCGATCGAGGGGCCGGAGATCTCGCGCTACGGGGTGGTGAAACCGGGCGACGGGCCGAACCAGGTTCTCGGCCTCGTGGAAAAGCCCAAGGCCGAGGACGCGCCGTCGAACCTCGCCTCGATCGGTCGCTACGTTCTGGCGCCGGAGGTGATGGGCATCCTGTCCGAACTCGGGCCGGGCGTGGGCGGCGAGATCCAGCTTGCCGACGCGATCAACACGCTCGCCTCGCGGCCCGATTGCGGCGTCCAGTCGGTGCCCCTGACCACGCCGAGGTTCGACTGCGGACAGGTCCGCGGCTATCTCGACGCGATCCTGCACATCGCCGACCGCCGCAAGCGGCCACGCTGACGCGGCCCGGCCAGACGCGCGCGGTCTAGCGGACCGCGCGCATGGCCTGGCGCGTCTCGGCGGTGGCGAGCTGGCGGTGCAGCCGCTCGAAGATCGCGCGCGCCCCCGCCCTGTCGCCCGAATTCAGCAGGGCGTAGCCGTGCAGCATCGCTAGATCGCGCCGCGTCGTGCCGGTCAGCTGGGAATGCGCTGCAAAGAACGCCGCCGCGCGCGCGTAATCGCCCGACTCGTAGGCCCGCACGCCGCGCTGATCCAGGATCTGGCCCTCGACCTCGATCCTCTGCTGCCGGGTGAGCGGGGCGGCGGCGGCGACCTGGGCCGCCTGCTCGGTCATGTTGATCCTCAGCATCGCCAGAAGGAGGCCATAGCTCGCGTCGCGGCGCAGCTCGCCGCTGGTCGCCCTCCGCGTGGTCTCGTCGAAGGCCGAGATCGCCTCCATCGCGCGGTCCGCGTTGTAGGCGCACCAGCCGCGCTGATAGACGATATCGAGATCGGACGAGCCCTGCGACAGCGACAGGCACTGCGCCCAGGCGCCCCGCTCGG
>NZ_JARRSA010000040.1 GCF_029624655.1 Roseicyclus salinarum | reverse complement strand
GGATTGATGCGTTTTCGTTGGCTTGCCCTTGCCTTGCTGATCAACATGCCGGGCAACACCGCCATCGGTGGCGGAGGCGGCATCGCCATGGCGGTGGGCTACAGTCGGACGTTCACCTATCCGGCGTTTCTCGCCTGCGCGGCCGTGGCCGTGGCGCCGGTGCCCGCCCTCGTGATGCTGGCCGGAGTCACTGAGTTCGGAGAGCGACTGGGCCGATGGTTGGGGCACTTCGCTTGACCGCCAGTGCAAGTCGAGGTGCGCCGAGGGATTGCGAAGGCTCTTTGCGCCGTAGGTAAAGGATCAAGGGAGACGACATTGATGCCCAGCGGAAGCCCCGAACTGCACATTCTTTGCGGCAAGATCGCTTCGGGAAAATCGACATTGGCGGCCAGGTTGAGCGCGAAGCCAGACACGGTCCTCATCACCGAGGACGCATGGCTGAACGCCCTGTTCGGAGAAGAGATGCAGACCCGTGAAGACTACGTCTCATGCTCGCGCAGGATCAAGGCGGCCATGAAACCGCACGTGACGACACTCCTCAGGGCGGGCGTGTCGATCGTCCTCGATTTCCCGGCGAACACGCCCGGCCAGCGCCGCTGGTTCAGGGAAATCATCGAGACCACCGGTGTCGCACACGTGCTGCACGTCCTCGACGTCTCGGACGAGGTCTGCCTGGCGAGACTGCGCGCGCGCAATAGCTCGGGCGATCACCCGTTCGTCGTGACAGACAGCCTGTTTCACGAAGTCACGAGCTACTTCACGGAACCCGCGGCGGATGAAGGGTTCACGATCCTTCGTCACGGCGATGAAGCAGAAACAACCACGGCGCCAGCACCATGAACGACCGAACGCTCAGCTCATTCCTGGAACCTGTGAGCTGCACATGCACGAAAGTCTGCTCTACACGACCTGCGAGTCCACGGGACGGCACCGGAGGAGGCCCTCTTGAGACGTGAAATCGCATTCGTTCGTCTGTCGGAGATCGCGCCGGCGGAAATCGCAGACCACATGTCCGATCCGCGCGTGGCAGAGCACATGCCGCTGCTGACCTCGGGCTGGGACGAAGCCGCAGCAGCCAAGTTCGTCGCCATGAAGGAAGCCTGCTGGGCCCGAGACGGGCTCGGCCATTGGGCCTTCCTGGCCGATGGCCGATATGTCGGATGGGGCGGTTTCCAGAGGGAAGGAGACGAGTGGGATTTCGGACTGGTGCTGCGGCCAGACGCTTTCGGGCTCGGGAGGCTGATCGCGAGGAAAGCTATCGACTTTGCAGTTGCGGACGCGCGCATCCCTTTCGTGACGTTTCTTCTGCCACCCTCCCGAAAGAACCTTGGCGCACTCGAAAAAATCGGTGCCCGGCCGATCGGCAAGATCGAGTACGACGGGGCCAAGTTCCTCAAGTTCCGGCTCGAGACCGAGAGCGCTGACTTGCGCACATCAGAGCAACGTACTCACCCTTGGACCTAATCCAAAGAATTCCTGCGTGCTTGCTGCCGCAAAACCGCGTAGTGAGCGAACATCTCCGCGATCGAAGTGCTTTCCGGCAGCAGAGCCAGTTCCTCGTCTGCCTGCGCCTGGAACTCCTATACTCAACAACCGAAGGATACGCCTTCGGACCAGCGCCGTCAGAAGCGCCCGTTGGGCAGCCGCTCAGTAGGATCGCCGCCAGAACAAACACTTCGATACCCCGCCAAGCTGCCTCGTTCGACGATGCGGCGGAAGGCCTGCATGACAGACAGCTTGTCCTTTCGTCACGGTCGTTCCTGCACGAGCACGCCTTGCAGGTCGCATGCACCTTGACCCTATCACGGGCAAGGCAAGGCGCGAACGAATTGCATTCGCGCCCGCCGATGGACCGAAACGCCGCCTAGGCCGCCTGCCGAACCGCAAGCCAGTCCAGGATCGCCCGAGTGGTCTCGTTGGGCTTCTCCTGCTGGATCCAGTGGCCGCAGTCGAGGCTGAGCACCTCAACGTTGGGGACGAAATCCGCGAGGTTCTCGGATGGTGGGATCATGTCCCGCGTCCCGTAGATCATGAGTGCCGGATGCCGGACGACGGGGTCCACATCCGCCAGAATGTGCCAGTTGCGATCCATATTCCTGTACCAATTGATGCTTGGCGTGAAGCCGACTTTCTTGAAGGCTGAGATGAAGACGGCGAGATCCGCGTCGCTCATCACGGGATCGCCTGCGGGCGCTGCGGCGGTTGCGAGGTTAATCATCATCATCCCCGGCTCGGGCGGCACAGGCGGCAGGTTTTTGCGGAACAGGTTGCGCAGGAAGCGGTCGGTGTTCGCATCGAAGACTGCGTCCGCGACACCGGGCTGGCGGTTGAAATGGACGAAATAATTGTCGGGCCCGAACACGCTTTCCATGAACGCGATCCACGGAATCGGGGTGCGGGGCTGGTAGGGCAGCGCCAAGTTGATGATCCGGTTCACGTGATCGGGATGCAGGAGCGCCATACTCCAGACGACGTTCGCGCCCCAATCCTGGCCGACGAAGATGGCGTCCCGATACCCAAAATGATCAAGAAGCGCGGCCAGATCGCCCGTCAGGTGTGCGATGTCGTAGTCTTCCACCGCCGCCGGGAAGGACGAGTTCCCGAAGCCCCGCTGGTTCGGCACGATGACGTGGTAGCCCGCCGCTGCCAGCGCCGGCATCTGGTAACGCCAGGAATAGGCATGCTCGGGCCATCCATGGCACAGCACGATCGGGTTTCCCCGGTTCTCCCTACCGGCCTCGAAGACCTCGAGTTGGATATCTCCGAGCGTGATCTTCGTCGGCGTGGCGAAATGGGAAGTGATGGTCATGGCAGCTACTCCTTTGCTTGATTGCCTCGACCTCCGCTTAAGCCAAAAACAATCCAAAATCTGACACCTTTTTGTGGTAGACATCCGACATGAAGAGCCGCAGTCGCCAAGACGCCATCGTGCGAACCCTGCGCCGCACCGGGACGACGACCATCGACGCGTTGGTCCGAGAGGTCGGCGCCTCTCGAAGCACGATCCTGCGGGACCTCTCGGCCCTGCGCGACGAGGGCTACGTGATCCACGCCGAACAGGGCCGCGGTGGCGGGGTGTACCTCGATCCGGGGTCCGTGCAGGCAACGGCGCGGCTCTCGGTCGCCGAGGTGTTCGCTCTCATCATCGGCGTGTCGAGCATGCGGGCCGCCCGAACGCTTCCCTTCTCAGGCGTCGCCGATGCAGGGCTCGCCAAGATCGAGAAGGCCTTGCCACCCGATAGGCTCCGCGATCTGCGCCGCCTTCTGGACTGTCTCTATGTCGGCCCCCTGGCCCCCGAGATCGACACGTCGAACCTTGGAGAGATGGACCCCGCCCTGCTAACCGCGTTCGAGACGTCGTTTCTGGAGCGGCAGTGCATGAGGTTCCGCTATCGCGACGCGAAGCGTGCCGAAACCGAGCGGCAGGTGGAACCCCAGGCCATGCTGATCCTGCCGCCGCTGTGGTACCTCGTCGCCTGGGACCCGGCGCGCGGGGATTTCCGCCATTTCCGCATGGACCGGATCAGCCGGCCCGAGGTCATCGAGGGAACGTCGTTCCGCTCTAGGCATGTCCATTTCGACGACGGCGTGCGTGCCGTTCGATATGCCTAGCGGTCGTAGTGTCTCAGAAAGGAGACGGACACTTCGGGCTCCTTCTTGCCATTCGCTGCGTGCTGCCCGCACGTCCGCTACAGGGGCTCACGAGACCGTCAACCTCGCTCGCAGGTTCCTGACGTTCGACACATGCCACCGGCCGCCCCGCCTTGTCATCATGCCCCGGGCGTTGAGCACATCAGCTATGCCTCGCAACGTGGTATGGCCCTCCGCCCTAAGCGCCTCGACCACGGGCCCCAACGCAGCCGCATGCTCGTCGGCATTCTGGCGAACGGTCTCGTGCAACGCGGCCCCGCCCTTCCCTGCCCGTCTGAGCGCTGCTGCTCCGTTCGGGTTGCCCAGCTTCACCCCGCGGGCCTTTGCGGCTGCCAGCGCCTCCTTCGTTCGCCGCGAGATCGCCTCCCGCTCCTGCTGGGCGACCAGCGCCATGATGCCCACTGTCAGGTCGTTCGCCTCCTGCATGTCGCAGGCCACGAACCTGACACCGGCGTCCCGCAGCGTGAGCAGGAAGGCCGCGTTCCGGCTCAGCCGGTCGAGCTTGGCGATGACCAGGGTCGCGCCCGTGATCCGCGCCAGCTGCAGCGCCTTCTCAAGCTCAGGCCGGTCGTTCTTGCGACCGCTCTCCACCTCGGTGAAGCGCGCCAGGATCATGCCGCCCTTGGTCGCGGCGTAGGCGTCGATGGCCTTCCGCTGCGCCTCGAGCCCCAGTCCCGACTTCCCCTGCCGTGCCGTCGAGACCCGCTTGTAGGCCACAAGCTTCGGATTTGGGGCAGCATTTCTGACCATGTACACACCTGCCTAACGTTCGTTGCGCAGTTCTGTACATCGACCGGAGGCGCATCTCGGGAGGAAACGGGACCGGGGTCGAACCTTCTCCATCGGCTAAGCCATTGTTTTATTTGGCGGGAATGAGGTTTCGGGTGGTCGTCCGGTTCTATCGCGACTGGCAACGAACTGTATCAGCTGCTTTCACCGTCTTTTCCCGCACTGCTCGGCTCGTCCACGTCAGCTGCACGGGTCAAGAAATCCACGAGGGGTCTGGGGTTCGCGTCAGCCCTCCGGAATGGGCACGAACAGCGCCTGCACGAGGGCCCGGAACGTCAGGATCTGACGCTTCAGCGAGGCCGGGTCATGCAGCGCCTTCGCCATCACGATCCCGCCCTCCAGCACGGTTGAAACGAGATCCGCCAGCTCGTCGAGGTCGACGGGCTCTCGGGGGCGGTATCGGGTGCCGATTTCGTCCAGCATCCCCCGGAAGCGTCGGCGCCACTGCAAAGCTGCCTCGGTATTGATCTCGCGCAGCTCTCGGTCGAACATCCGCTCGTAGTAGGTTGAGACCGCAACCATGCAGCCCGGATGGCCGTTCGGCATGTCGCCCATCACGTCGGCCAGCAGTTTCAGGCCCAGCAGGAACACCTGCAGAGGGTCGTCGACGAGATCCCTCGCTTGGTCAAAGATGCGGTCGTAGACCTCCTCGTCCTCGGCGATGTATCGGCGCAGGAGCGCCTTCGCGAGATCGTTTTTGTCCTTGAAGTGGTAGAAAAAGCCGCCCTTGGTCAGACCGCATTCGACGATCAGTTCGTCGATCGAGGTGGCGGTGAAGCCCTTCTCGAGGATCGAGCGCTGGGCGGCATCGAGAAGCCGTTGCTGTGTCGCCTCTCCCTTCGACATGCGTGCGCCGGTCATCGAAACTGTACCTCTGGTCGGTTTTCAGATGCGTGCGGGGTCGAGGCCCGTGAACGCGGCCCCATCCAGTAAACGATAGCACCCTGAACTGATTGGGGAAATCGGAATTGGGGCAAACCTGACCATGCCACCAGTAGAGTGCAAGCTCCCGATCAGGCACATCCATCGCCGATCGGGCCCAGAAGGCCCCTATCCCCTTTTCGGAGCCAAGCATGATACACGATGCACAATCCAATCCGCTCGCCGGGGCCACGCCCGCGGCACGCGACCTGTTCGACGCCGGCTGCGAGGCCTTCGCCACCTATTCCGGTGACCCGGTCAGCCTGTTCGACGCCGCCGCCGCCGAGGCGCCGGACTGCCTGATGATCCATCTCGCCCGCGCCTGGTGCTTCACGCTGGCCACCGAACCCGAGGCCGCCGCCGCCGCCCGCGCGTCGCTGGCCGAGGTCGCCCATCTCGCCGCCGACGACCGCACGGCAGGGCACCTCGCCGGGCTGCAGGCCGCGCTTGCCGGCAACTGGACCGAGGCCGCCCGCGCGATGGAGCACCATTCGCTGCGCTTCCCCCGCGATCTGATCGCGCTGCAGGCCGGGCACTTGCTCGACTTCCTGCGGGCCGACGCGCGCACATTGCGCGACAGGATCGCCCGCGCACTGCCGCATTGGGACAGGGTGCCGGGCCACTCCCTCGTGCTCGGGATGCACGCCTTCGGGCTGGAGGAGACCGGCGCCTACGCCCGGGCCGAAGAGATCGGCCGTGCAGCCGTCGAGGCGAACCCGAGCGATTGCTGGGCGCATCATGCGGTGGCCCATGTGATGGAAATGGAGGGAAGAGCCGCCGATGGACTCGCCTGGATCACGTCGCGGGAGGCGCATTGGGCGCAAGAGAGCAACTTCCTGAAGGTCCACAACTGGTGGCACCGGGCGCTCTGCCACATCGAACTGGGCGAGCCGCAGGCGGCACTGGCGCTATATGACGGTCCGATCCAACAAGGCGGCGCCGCTATGGACCTCGTCGATGCGTCGGCGCTTCTGTGGCGGCTCGACCTCATGGGTGTGGATGTCGGCGACCGGTTCGGCGCATTATCCACCCGCTGGGAGGCGCTGTCGGACGGTCAACTCTACCCTTTCAACGATCTACACGCCGCAATGTCCCATTTGGGCGCCGGGCGTGAGGCCGAGGTCGAGCGGCTGCTTGCCCGGATGGCCTCTGCGAATGGCAGCGAGACCGCGGACTGGGTTCTCCGGACAGGCCGGCCGCTAATCGAAGGCTTCCGCGCCTTCCGCCGGGGCGACCATGCCAGCGCGGCCGAGCGGCTCTGGTCGGCGCGACACATCGTCAACGTCTTTGGTGGAAGCCACGCCCAGCGGGACGTGATCGACTGGACGCTGACCGAGGCCGCGCTCCGCGGGGGACTCTCCGACATGGCCGACGCGCTGGTGGCCGAACGGCGCGCGCTGCGCCCGCACAGCCCGGTGAACCTTGCCTTCCGTGACCGTCTGTGCATCAAGAGGATCGCCGCATGACCTGCCATTCCTCCCTTTCACCCGCCCATCTCGACGCCGATCTCCTGACCGAGGGCGAGGCCATCGAGCGGCTGGCGCTCCGGAGCCTGCACGAGGCCGCGACGCCCGACCAGCGCCGCGACCTGCGGCTCGACTGGCACGAGACAGCCGGGTCCGTGGCGTCGGTCGCCGGCGCGCTCCCCGCCTCCGCCATAGTGGTAAACCGTGCCTTCCTGTGCGAGGGCGCAGAGGTCTCCGCAGCAGCCGAACCTTATCGCAGGGCGAGCGTCGCACGGTTCTTCCTGCACGTCCCGAAGGACGGCGGCACCGCCGTGCCGACGGACTTCACGGAGGCCCGCCCGTGGCAGAAGTTCCTGCGCATGCGTGGCGCCCCGCTGCCGGATGCCCCCGCGATCGACATTGCGCGGGTCGCCCCCGGTCCGACCGCCGAGGCCGTCGCGCGGATCGTCTGCGCCGCCTTCGACCTCGGCCCGGTCGCCGAGGGCTGGATCGCGCGCCTGTGCCTGGACGCGCGCTGGCAGATTTTCGTCGCCCGGATCGACGGCGTAGTCGCTGGCACCGGCGCGCTGTTCGTCTCGGGCGGCATCGGCTGGTGCGACTGGGGCGCCACCGCCCCGGCCTTCCGCGGCCGGGGCATCCAGCGGGCGCTTCTGCGCCACCGCCTTGCGACAGCCGATGCGCTCGGCATCCCCCGTGTCCACACCTGCACGGGTGCCCCCGCCCCGGGAGACCCGCAGCATTCCTATCGCAATATCTTGCGCTGCGGCTTCACGGAGACGGTCCTTCGGCGCAATCTGAAGCCCGATTGCCAGTAAAGGGCACAGCAGAAGAAACATCGTGACCGCGCGGGCACGCGCCCGTGCGGGGCGTTCTTGTGGCTATGATTTCGATTGAGGTCGCGACCGGGTTACGGAGAGGAATCGACTAGATCATTCTGCGCGCAATCCCGGTGCGACTTTTCGTGATCCCCCTGGTTTGCAGGGTCGTTGGATTAAGTTGCGCGCGGCGGGACGGCCGAGACCCACTCGAGCCGTTCTTGCGGACTTCATGGCTTCATCCATCGACAAGGACGAAATCCGACAGCCGGACCCAGCCTTCCCATCCGCCCTGGCGGATCTTCTGCCAGCCTTCTACCTGATATGGCAGAAGGGCGATGCCGCAGCTTTGCGGAACGAGGCGTGCCAGCATGCGCGAGCCATCTGAGGGCCACGCCCGCAGTGCCACGACTTGCGGCTGCGTGAGCGGGCTGAGGCAGTGCGTCGGGTGCGACACCGCCGCGATGTAGCGGCGGTGCACCCAGCCGGCATGGTGGCCGTCCTCGACCGGGCACCAGTTGCCGCGGCACGCTGCGGTTACGGTCAGTCCGCAGGTCGCATAGGGCAAGCGGGTCACGACACGCTGGCCGGTTGCGGGACCGACGCGCAGGTTCAGCAGATCGTCGGGCGAGACGTTGACGACGCAATGCTCGGCGCCCGGGCGGACCGGTTCGGCCGCTGCGTGACCGGTCGAGCCAAAGAGTGCCATTGGCGCGAGAGCCGCGAGCATCAGGAGGACACCTTTGGCAGACATCATTGCACCACCTCGAACACGTATTGCGCAGCGCCTTCGCCGAAGATCAGCGACCGTGTCGCCGGATCGAAAGCGAGCGGCATGGTGAAAAGCGGCCCTTCCCAGACGATCCAGCGTTCGGGTCTTGCGGGGTCAACGCGAACCTCGCCCGCCATCTCCCCGATGTCGAAGATCAGCCGGTCGCCCTCGCGCCGCAGGGCCACCTCGCCCAGGACACTCGACCGATACCGTCCCACGGCGGCACTGGCCACCTCGGGCGGGATCGTCTGCGCGCCGGCCCAGTCCGCGGCACGGCGGTCGGCCTCGGCCCGGGCAATCAGGGCGCCGGCATGGTGGGTTTCAGGCAGGTCGAACAGGACCTCGAGGAACCGCGCGCGGACCGCCTGGACGAAGTCGTTCGCCCGGCCCGCGTTGGTGAGGATAACGATGCCGGCCCCCGACTCGGGCAGGAAAGCCACCTCGCTCGTAAAGCCGAAGGTATTGCCGCCGTGGTGGATCAGATGCTGGCCCTTCCAGTCCTCGACGAACCAGCCGAGGCCGTAGGACATGGTCGCGCTGACCGGCACCTGCGGCGCGGTCAGATGGGCGAGGCTCTCAGGGAAGACGATGCCGTTCTCACCGCCGATGGCCAGCAAGGCTTGGAGGTAGCGCGCCATGTCGGCTCCGGTAGACCAGTGAGCGCCAGCAGGGGCGACCGGCAGCAGCGCGGCTTCGGTTTCCACGGGAAGCGCGGCCCGTGCGCCCGAGCCATGAGGGGCGTGGGGACGGGCCGTGTCGGGGTCGGCCAAGACCGCGGCGAAGTCGAGCGTCGAGCGAGTCATGCCGAGCGGGGCGAACAGGCGCTCGTCCAGAACCCGCGCGTAGCCGGCATCGAGCGCGCCCCATTCGGCCCCGTTGGCCGCTGCTGCGACCCAGCCGCCCGTCGCGACCAGCTGGTTGGAATACTGGAAGGCCTCGCCGAACCCGGTGAAGAACTCGAACCCGGCCAGAGAGCCGATCACCGTCTCGGCATCGAGGCTGTCCGCGTTGAACAGGAATTCCATGTCGCGGCGCGGCACGCCCGAGCAGGCGCAGACGAGGTTCTGGACGGTGATCGTCTCGGACAGCTCCGGATCGGCGACGGCAAAGCCCGGCAGGACACTCTGCACCGGTTGGTCCCAGGACAGGCGCCCCTCTTCCACCAGCCGGGCCATCAGCAGCGTCGTCATCGACTTGCCGACCGAACCGATCATCATCCGGGTGTCCGCTGTCACCGCATCGCTTGTCCCGACGGCGCGGACGCCGAAACCCCGAAGCATGCGCACCTCGCCGCCCTGCACCACGGCGACGACGGCACCCGGAACGTCGAAGCGGGTCAGGTTCTCCTGAACGTAGGCGGCCAGCGCATCCAGATCCGCCGCATCGAGGTCATCGGACGCGATACCGGCGAGATCGACAGTCGCCGCATCGGCAGGCTGGAACCCCGTCACGGCGATGTTCACCTGCGCGCCACGCCGCTCGAGCGCGGCCAGCGTTCCGCGGATCAGTGTCACATGCAGGCGGCCGCCGCGGCTCTCGACGATTGCCTGCCGGATCACGTCGCCCTCGGGCGGATAGGCGAAGGCCGTCGCCGCCTCGACCCCATCGCGGGGCGGGGCCGGGACAACGGCGTGCGGGGCGGGCACAGTCTCGCCAGCGGCGCTCCATGCGGCACCGACCGCCTGCGCCGGGTCGCTTGCGTCCGACAGACCGAACCAGAGCGCGATGTCACCCTCCGGGCTGGTCAGTTCCACAAGGGATCCCGACCCGGCGAGATGCCATCCCTCGGGCCAGGCGAGAACGAAGCGGTTTTCGGGATCTGTCCAACGGGTCATAGCGTCGTCCTCGGCGCAAACGGAAACGGTCGAGCCGATCAGAACCGCCCCGACAAGGAAGGTGGAGAGAAGAAGGTGTCTCACGGTGATGGTGCTCCGGTAACGCTCTTTTCGGCCTATCGCCACGCCATCATGGCGGCGCGCGCCGCGGCTTCGTGCGGCAGGAGCGTGCGCTCGCCGCGCGGGGGCAGACCGACATCGACGCGCAGCCGGTCATCGAGATGAGCGATGGCGGACGCCGTGTGGTGACGGTTGCAGAGGCTCGAGAGGGTGTCCCTCAGGGGCAAGATGAAGCGAGGGGTCGCGAAGGTCGTATCGGCGAAGGTCATGGGTTCGGTTCCTCTAAGGTTTATCATGCGGTCAAAGGGCGAACCGCGCGCGGGCGCGGGCGATCGAGGGCGGCTCGGGCAGCGTTTCCGGCGTGTGCGCGTCGGGAAGGCCCCGGCCGAGCGCCGTGACCACCGGTACGACACCGCCCCAGAGGCCGAGCGCATGGTCGCCCTCGTCATCGACGGGCGGGCCGCCGCGGACCTTGGCGCTTGCCGCTTCGATCGTCAGGGCGACGACGCCGGTGGCCTTGCGCTCCTGAGCGGTCATCGGGCGGATCTCGGCATAGCGGCCGGGAAGCAGATGCTCGGTGATGGCCTGAAGGGCGCTGTCCAGCTCTTCGGGGTCCGTCACCGCGCGGCCGGTCCCGTGCACCACTGCCGAGCGGTAGTTCACCGAATGGTGGAACCCCGACCGCGCGGCCACGATCCCGTCGAGCAGCGTCACGGTCATCGACAGGGGTGCCCCGTCGGCCAGCTTCACGATTCGCGCCTTCGACGCGCCGTGCAGCCAGAGGAATCCCGGGCCACGGGCATAGGCCATCGGCATCACCATCGGCCGCCCCTCGGCGACGAAGCCGACGTGCCCGACCATCCCGGCATCGAGGATCGCGTGGACCGTCGCCTCGTCGTAGTGCGCGCGCTTGGGGTTGCGGGCGCGGTTGAAGCGGGGCTGGTCGGTCATGGCGCATCCTCCTCTTTCGGGTGGGCGCCTTCTGCCCCATGATCTGGCCCCATGGAGGAGCCAGTCGGAAGGCGTTTCATGGAACCAGAGGTCTTTGCGAGTCTTGTGACACTCGACCCTTCGGCGTCCGAGACATTGGTCGCCCAGCTCTATCGCGGCATTCGGACGGCGGTTCTGGAGGGGCGGCTTGCGGTTGGTGAGGCCCTGCCGTCCTCGCGCGCCTCCGCCGCCCTTCTCGGCGTCGGGCGCAACACGGTGAATGCGGCCTACGAGCTTCTGGCCGCCGAGGGGGTGATCGAGGTCCGGCCCGGGACGCTGCCGCGCGTGGCGGCACTGGATCTCGGACGGGCGTCCGGTTCTACAGCGTCCGTCCGCCTGTCGGATCGCGCGCGGGCCGCAGGCACGACCCTTCGCCGGGGATTGTCCGAAGGCCGGCTTGCCCCCGGCTCGCCCGATCCGGCGCTGTTTCCCGCCGACGCCTGGGGCCGGGTCCTGCGCCGCGCCGCGCGGCACCGCCAGGACGGGGCCGAGGGCTACGCCCATTTCGAGGGCCTTCCTGAACTTCGCCAGGTCCTGGCCGACCAGTTGCACCGCCATCGCGGTCTGATCTGCTCGCCCGAGGATATCGTCGTGACGCCCGGAACGCAGGCGAGCCTCATGATCGCCGCAGCCACGTTCGCGGATCCGGGCGAGATCGCGCTTGTCGAGACCCCCGGCTATGTCAGCGCGCGCGCGACGTTCGAGGCGGCCGGGCTGACCTGCCGCGCGCTACCGGTGGACGCGCAGGGTGCCGATCCCGCAGCAGCCGACCTGAACGCTGTTCGGCTGATTTATCTCACGCCCTCGACGCAGTATCCCACAGGCGTGCGCCTGCCGATGCCGCGCCGCCTTGCCCTTGTCGAGGCCGCCCGCGCAACTGGTGCGATGATCGTCGAAGACGACTACGACAGCGAATTCGTCTGGGAAGGCAGAGGCATCGCCGCGCTGGCGGCGCTGCCCGACGCCGGTCATGTCGTCTATCTGGGCAGCGCCGCCAAGAGCCTGCTGCCGGGTCTGCGCATCGGCTGGCTGGTGGCGCCCAAGGGCAGCGCCGACGCCGTTCAGGCGGTGCAGCGCAGGCTGGGCCTCGCGGCCAATGTCCACGCACAGGCGGCTCTGGCGGAGTTCATGGCGCAGGGAGCCTACCGCGCGCATGTCGCGGCGATCTCCTCGGCCTATCGCGAGCGCCTGCGGCTCGTCACGTCGGCGCTGACCGAGGCGCTCGGGGACCGCGTCCAGCTTTCCGCTCCCGATGGCGGCCTACAGCTGACGGCCCGCTTGCCGGAGGTGGCGGATGACGGCCCGCTGCGCGCATCGCTGAACGACGCCGGCTTTGCCGTGTCTTCGTTGTCCGACTATTTCCTCGATGCTCCCGTGCAGGGGCTTGTCATCGGGTTCGGCACCGCAAACGCCCGCGATGCCCGTCGCTTCGCCGAGACGCTGCTCCGGCTTCTGGACAGGGGCGACGGAGGATAAACCCGAACCGGCTCCCATCAATCGATGACGACTGGTGCTGTGCGGGGGCGCACTTCCTCTGCATGGGTGGCGCCAGCTCTTTAGCAAGGCGCGACCATGACCACCATCACCGCAATCCGACCCGCCCCGTCCCTCACCCGCGCCGTCTGGATCGACCGGCTGCGCGCGGGCCTCATCCTGCTGGTGATCCTGCACCACGCCGCCATCACCTACGGTGCGAGCGGCAGCTGGCTCTTCAAGGCTACCGAGGCGACGAGCATACCGCTCACCTTCCTCGCTGCCGTGAACCAGGCCTTTTTCATGGGGCTGTTCTTCATGCTCTCGGGCGCGCTCGCGCCGAGATCGCTGGACCGGAAGGGTGCGGCCGCCTTCCTGTCCGAGCGCGTCCTTCGGCTCGGGCTGCCGGTCCTTATGTTCGGCTTCGTGCTCGGACCACTGACCGCCGCGCTGGCCAGCGCCCCTCCTGGCGACATCCTCGCGGAGACGGGCCGACGTATCCTGCAGGCCAGCTTCATCCTTGGCCCACTCTGGTTTCCGGCGGCCCTGCTGGTCTTCTCGATCGTCCTCACCGTTTGGCCTGGACACGTTGGCGAAACCCGGCCCGTGCCGCCCTTCGTTAATTGGTTTGGCCTCGCGCTCCTCACTGGCCTCGCCGCCCTCGCAATCCGGCAGGTCGTGCCGGTCGGCGCGACGGTCGCGGGCTTCCAGCTTGGCTATTTCGCATCCTACGTCGTTCTCTTCGTGGTCGGCGTGCAGGCGGGTCGGAACGGCTGGCTCGACCGTCTACCGGCGCGCAGCCTGTGGCGCTCCATGGCCGTGGGTCTGGCGACGCTCCCCGTTCTGCCGGCCGTGCTGCTGTCGACCGATGCCCCCCGCTTCGAAACGGGCTTTTCGCTGGCCGCTATCTCCTATGCCTTCTGGGAGCCGCTGGTCGCCCTTGGCACCATCGCCGCGCTCGTCCACTGGACCCAGCGCAGCGGCGATCGCGTCAAGGTGTTCTGGACCCGGGCCGCGGCGAACAGCTACGGCGCCTTCATCCTGCACGCGCCGATCCTGGTGGCTGCTAGCCGCGCGCTCGATGGCACGGGCGTGCCGCATGGCGTGGCCTTGCCGGTGTCCGTGGTCGCTACGGCCCTCGCGGCCTTCGGACTGACGGCGCTATCGCGCAGGTCCGCGCTGGTGCGGCGGGTGGTCTGACGGCGAGGGCCCCTAGTAGGCCGGGGTGTAGTCGTGAAGCGCCGAGGCGACGGCGGGGCCGAGGGTGAACTCGCTGAAGCGCGCTCTGAACCCCGCACGCTCGGGCGAACACGCCATGGGCCCGACATGCGCCGGCCCCTCGGAAAAGGGCGCCACCCGTAGGAGTTGCCAGCGGTTCGCGGCATTGCGCGCCTGGATCACGACGGCGCCGCCTGTCCGCGTCAGGCGCAGGCGTTGCGGCCCGGGCGCAGGTCCCAGCGCCACCGTGGACCAGTCCGAAGCCCCCCGCGTCACCACGACCGAAAGGTTCGCCACCCCGTCGGACAGTTCGATCCCCGCCTTGATCCAGTGCGCCTCGTCCCGGCGCAGCATCACCCCAGCCTGATCGTAAAGCGCCTGGTAGTCACCGTCGAAGCCGACATGGGCCGTGAAGTCGCCCTCGACCGGCACCAGCAGCGCATGGCCGCTGTCGCGACGAAAGCCGTAGAGCGTATCGCGCCAGAAATCCGTGCGCTCGCCGGTTTCCAAGGTCAGGGCCTCGGCTGCCCGGTTCCAGGCGGGCGGCGGGTTCAACCAGTCGGCCCCATCGAGGGCTGTCAGTGCGGTCATGTCCGGTCTCCGTCCGTCGCCGTCATGCGGATCAGCGGCAGCGCGCGTCCGTGGTCGTCGGTGTCGCGCCGCCCCGTCTCGGCGAAGCCGCAGGCGGCGTAGAAGGCGCGCGCGCCCGCATTGGCCTCGTAGACCTCGACCGCCAGCCGCCCCTTGTGCCGAAGGGCCTCCCCGATCAGGGCGCGGCCCGCCCCGGAGCGATGTGCGGCAGGATCGACGAAGAGCCCGCCCACCAGGTCGCCCAGAAGTGCGATGAAGCCGATCACCGCGCCATCCCGCTCCGCGACGGTGATTTCGGCGGCCGGCATGTAGGTGTCACGGATGACCGCCGCATCCGCATTCAGCGTCGCGGCGTCGAGGAACGGATGCCCGGCCTCGGAGGCCGCGCGCCACAGGCTCATGCACCCCTCGAGATCCCGGTCAGCCTCGTAGGGCCTTAGCCGCAACCCGAGGTGCCCGAGCAGATGTGGCCGGAGGATGCCGGGGATGTTCCCCGGATGGACGGTGTCGGTGGTCCCGTCCAGGTCGTTCAGGCGCCACCACTTGTGGCGGTCAAGTACCTCGCGCTCATGCACGGTCCGGCCCGACAGGCTCAGGTCGGTCCTGTCGGTGCGGATGAGGAAGAACCTCTCCTGCGCCTCGACCCATGAGCCGTCCGGCATCTGCAGGGGAAAGTCGCGCGCATGGACAGGCGCGCCGGGGTCCGTGGCGGCGAGCCCGGTTTCCTCCGCGAGTTCGCGCAGGGCGGCATCCTTCCAGCTTTCGCCCGGCTCGAGCGCACCGCCCGGCGTGGCCCAATAGACCTGCCCGGCCAAGGGGCCGTCGCGGTGATTGAACTGCAGGAGCAAGACCCGGTCATCCGGATCGACGACCAGCAGGCGGGCGGCGGGGCGCGGTCTCATTTCAGCGGAGCGACATATTCATGCGACAAGGTGGGGAATCCCATCTCCGTCGTAGGATAGGTCCGCCGCCGCATCCAGCCTGCGCGTTCGTAAAAGCGGATCGCGCGCTCGTTGAAGGCGCGCACCTCAAGGTGCCGAGAGCCGAGCGCTTCGGCTTGACGCAGCAGGCGCAGCCCGATCCCACGCCCCTGAAACTCGCGCGCCACATGAAGATCTTCGAGACAGTCGTCCTCGACGCGGATCGCGCCGACCACATCAGGGCCCAGTTCGGCCACCTCGATACGGTCGAGTGACGCGTCGAGAAACCGCGCGACGGGATCCTCGGCCCGAAACCGCACCTCGGCCTCCGGCGGCAGATGCGGGGCCCAGAAGGTGAGCCACGAGTCGGTGAAGAGCGCGTGCAGGGCGCCGCGATCGGACGTCGTGGCCGGGCGGATCAGGACCGGCCCGGCGCTGGCGCTGGCGTTCCCGGCAAGCGATCCGATCTCTTCGCGATCCCCTTCGACCGCCGGCGCGGTGATGACGAGAAACCGGGTGGGCTCGCCACTCTCGTTCCGGACCTCGTGGGCAACGCCGGCGGGAATGCCGAGGAGATCACCCGGACCAAGCCGGCGCGTGTCGTCCGCCAGACGGATGAGCAAGACGCCCGAAAGCACGTAGAACGCCTGCTGACCCGACAGATGCCGGTGCGGACGTTCCGAATTTCCGGGCGGCATCCGCTCTTCCCGGATCCTCAGACCCGGCGTCTCGAGCAGCCGCCAGCCATCGCAGCCGTCTCCCCACGTGTAATGGGTTGCGGGATCGGCGCGGGACGAAGTCGGCAAAAGCATCGGGAGGTGGCTCTCTTGTTTGAAACGCGTCGGCAAGTGAATCAGACCGACTTAGAAGACGCGTCTTCGATCCGAGGCCGACACTGCACATGGGCAAGCGCTGCTTCCAATGACTCGTTGGCATCAAATCCTGCCAAGACGGACGCAAGGGATGGACTGGCTTGCGGCCCTGCGCGATGATTTCTCTGGAAATCCCCAATCGGGAGCATCTGCAACGCAGAGAGAGATCGTCGCACCGTGTCAAGGAGCGGTCAGATACAGCCGATCCGCCGCGTCGGGTTCCTCGTCTACGAGGGAATGGCGGCAAGCGACATCCTCTGGGAGATCGACATGTTCCGCCTCGCACCGGTGATTGCGGAGGCGGAAGGGTTCGCCTGCCCCAGCTACGAGACGATGGTCGTCGGGCTGAAGCGAGGTCCGGTGACGACGTGGTCAGGGTTTCAGATCGTTGTGGAGAAGGCTCTCTCCGACCTCGGGGCGCGGCTCGACCTGCTCTACATCGGCAGCGCCGCGCCGGAGAACCAGGAGCGGCTCGCGGCCGATTCGGGATTTGCGCGGGCCATGGCGACGGTTGCCTCCAGCGGCTGCCGCATCGTCGCCGTGGGGTCTGCCGCCCTGATCCTCGGTCGGCTGGGTCTGCTGCGGGGGCGGCGCGCGACGATCCATACGGTCGCAGCACAAGTCTTCAGGGCCGAGTTTCCGGAGGTGGAGTTCGATCCTGACCCGCTCTGGGTCGAGGACGGGCCAATCGTGACCACGGCGGGATCCATGCCTGCGGTCGAGTTCACACTCGAGGTGCTGGAGCGGGATTGCGGGCGGGCGATGTCCTTCGCCATCGCCAAGGCGGGCCTCCTGCCGATGCGGCGCGGATCGAGCCAGAGCCGACTGTCGGCAGCACTCGTCATGCAGATGGAGGCGAGCGACCGGTTCGACGGGATGCTGCAATGGCTGAGCGAGAACCTGCACGTGCAGGTCACGGTGGCCGATCTGGCGGATCTGGCGGGCATGAGCCCCCGCAACTTTGCGCGCCGCTTCGTGGAGCGGACAGGGACGACGCCCGCGAAACTTGTCGAGATGCTGAGGGCCGAACGCGCGCGGCAGCTGATCGAGACGACGGCCCTGCCGCTGGTGCGCGTGGCCGAACGGTCCGGTTTGCGCGACGAGCAAAGCCTCCGCCGCGCGCTCGTCAAGGCCTTCGGCAAGACCCCGAGCGCGCTGCGCAGCCGGTCGACGCCGGAAGACTGACACCAATGGCAGAAACTGTCGGGTCCTTGTCCTAGGGGCCCGGGGTCGTTTCGAGGTAGTTAGGCCGTGACACGAAACGGCACCGACACGAATGGCGCCTCGATCTGCAAGGACTGCGAACCCCCGCAATGACACATGCAATGACCCTCGACGGCACCGCCAACTCCTCGACCCGACGCACGGCTAAGGTGATGAAAACCGCTCAGGCTCTGGTGTTCCTCGGCCTCGGCGGCTGGTGCCTTCTGACACCCCACATGGTCGAAGAGCTGTCGCTGAAGCCCGAGTATCAACACCTGAGCGATACCACCGCGCTCCTCATGGGCTGTTTCGGCGCGCAAGCGATCCTTTGCGGCTCGCTCATGCTGCTCTCGCGGTTCACGGCAACCACGTTCCTCGGCTTCGGGCTTCTCGCCTCGATCCCGTTCTTCATCTTCAACGCGTGGTTCGTCTGGGTGGCGGAAATGTTCACCGCCTGGATGCTCCTCGACTTCGCCGGAAACGTCAGCTTCTTCCTCATCGGGATCTTCGGCTGGCGCCTGATGCGGCACGAGACGACCCCCGTCTGAGCCCGCAAGCCCCGGCGCCGCAGTTCCTCCCCTGACGCGGCGCCGGGCAACTCTGGCAGAAACTGACCGAACTCAACGGGCGGCGCATGGCGCTTGGCCGGCCGCCCTCTTCATGCCTCGTGAAAAGGAAAGACCCTGATGTTCGACACCGCAATCACCCGCCGCTTCGGCCTCAAGACCCCGATCCTGAACGCCGGGATGGCCATGGTCGCCCGGCCCGATCTCGCCGCCGCCGTCTCGAACGCGGGCGGGCTCGGCATGATCGGCGCCGACGTCGCCCCCGCCGAGGCCCTGTGCGCCATGGTGCGCGCGGTGAAGGAGAAGACCGACAAGCCGTTCGGCGTCGATCTGCTCGCGCCGATGATCACCGACGCACATCTCGACGTGCTGGCCGAGGAAGGTGTCGCGCTCTGCGTTGTCTTCTGGGGCAACCCCACGCGCGACCAGGTCGCGCGCATCAAGGCGGGCGGCAGCGCCTTCTGGATGCAGGTGGGTTCCGTCGAAGAGGCGCTGGATGCCAAGGCCCTCGGCGCCGAGGCGATCATCGTGCAGGGGCTCGAGGGCGGCGGCCACAACCGCTCGGTCGCGACGACTTTCAACCTGCTGCCCGCCGTCCGCGCCGCCGTCGCCCCGATCCCGGTGATCGCCGCGGGTGGCATCACCGACGGCGCCAGCATGGCGGCCGCGCTCGCGCTTGGGGCAGAGGCCGTCTGGTGCGGCACGCGCTTCCTGACGAGCCGCGAAGCCGACGCGAACGACGGCTACAAGGCGCGGGTGCTGGAGGCAGACGTGGGAGACACGCTTTCGACCACGCTCTTCGGCCCCGAGATGCCGCTCCAGCCCATGCGTGTGATCCGCAACGCCGCCACCGACGAATGGGCCGGCCGCGAGGAAGAGGCGATGGCCGCGACCGCCGGCCAGACCGCAGGAACCCTGCGCACGCCGGATGGCGAGGTGTCGCTGCCGCGCTTCTCCGTATACCTGCCGACGCGCGACATGGAGGGCGACCTCGACCAGCTCTGCCTGACCGCGGGCCAGAGCGCCGGCAAGATCCGCGAGTTGAAACCGGCGGCGCAGATCGTCGACGAAATGACCCGCGAAGCGCACGAGACCATCGCGGCGCTGGCGCGGCGTGCGACCGGTGCAGCGGCCGTTATGGCCGCCCTTCATCACGCGACCGCCGAGACTGCCCCGGCCTGAATACCGAACCCATTCTGAGAGAGACGACATGACGGACAATGTTCTGAAGAGAGTCTTCCCGACCCTCGATTTCACCAACCTGCCCCGAAAGGGCACGCGCCATCTGCACGCCCTGCTTCGGCGGGCGCGCGAGGCCCGGGACTTCCGCCATCTGGCGGGCCTTCCCGACTACCTCCTCGAAGACGTCGGGATGACACGCGAACAGGCGAAAGCGCTCGCGAGGCGTGCCACTTGGGATCCGCTGGCGCTGCGACGTCCCGCGGACTGAAAGGCGAGATCATGACCGGCTTCTGGACCCTCCACGCACCGGCCACGCTCGCCATGGTCCTGCCCGTGCTGATGATGCCGGGGCTCGACTTCGCGGCGGTCTCGCGCAACGCGCTGGCAGGGGGGCGCCCGGCTGGCATCGCCGCGGCGCTCGGCAATACGCTGGGCGCAGGTGTCTGGATCGTCGGTGCCGCGCTCGGCACCGGCGCCGTCACCGCGCGCATCCCCGGAGCGGAGGCGGCCCTCCGCCTCCTCGGCGGCCTCGTGCTCTTCTGGTTCGCCTGGCGGTTCCTGTCGCTTGCCCGAAGAGTGCAATCGGATACGCGATCGGGGCCGCCGCAGACCTCCCGCACCGGCGCGTTCCGCGACGGCGCGCTCGCCGCCCTCCTGAACCCGAAGACGCCGCTCTTCTTTGCCGCGGTCTTCGGTGCGAGCGGCCTCGCCACCGCCTCTACCGCAGACCGCAGCGCATTCGCGCTCGTCGTGTGCCTGCTGCACTTCGCATGGTTCGCGGGTGTGGCGCTGGTGCTAGACCGCATCGGAACGCGTCCAGGCAGCGGTCCGGTTCTGCAGATCGGTGCGGGCGCCGTCGCGATGGTTCTCGCCGCGGCCGGGATCATGGCGCTTCGCGGCTGATCAGGGATGAAAGGAAACGGAATGCGATTGCAGGGAAAGATTGCGCTCGTGACGGGCGCCGGGCGCGGGATCGGCGCCGCGATCGCTCAGGCGTTCGCAGCCGAGGGTGCGCATGTCTGGGTCAGCGACATCGACGCCGCCGCCGCGGAGGCTGTCGCCGGTGCGATCGGCCCGGCCGCGAGCGCTCTCGCGCTCGATGTGCGCGAACCGGACGATTGGCGCGATGCTGAGCGGGCCATCCTCGCCCGCGACGGACGGCTGGATGTGCTTGTGAACAATGCCGGTATCACCGGCCTCGAGGATGGCGCGGCGCAGGATGTAGCCACCGTCGCGCTAACCGACTGGCGTGCGGTGCTTGCCACCAATCTCGAAGGCGTGGTGCTCGGCTGCCAGATGGCGATCCGCGTCATGGGCGCGCGGGGCGGCGGTTCGATCGTCAACATAGCCTCGCGCTCGGGCCATGTCGGAATCCCGGCCGCAGCCGCCTATGCCGCCTCCAAGGCCGCGGTGCTGAACCACACGCGCAGCGTTGCGCTCCATTGCGCCGAGCGTGACCTCGGCATCCGCTGCAACTCGATCTCGCCCGCAGCCATCTTGACGCCGATTTGGGAGCCGATGCTGGGCGACGGCCCCGAGCGTGCGGCGCGGATGGCCGATTTCGTCGCCGACACGCCGCTGCGCCGCTTCGGCGAACCAGCGGAGGTGGCGGCGCTGGCGGTTCTGCTCGCCTCCGATGAGGCCCGCTACATGACCGGCTCCGATCTTGCGCTAGACGGCGGGCTGCTGGCGGGCACCGCCGCCCGGCCGGAGGTCGAGCAATGAGCGGTTCGACCTTGTCTCGACGGGGGCTTGCGGCGGTCTTCCCGATGATTTCGGGCGCCGATGCCGACGCCTGGGCGCGGCACACGCACCCTGTCAGCGTCTGGACGCGCATCGGCCTCGGTCTGCCGCTCCTGATCCTCGCCGGCTGGAGCCGTGTGTGGATCGGCCCGTGGTGCATCGCGGCGCTCCTCGGGGCGGTGCTGTTTCTCTGGCTCAATCCACGCATGACGCCGGTTCCCAAGTCCACCGATAACTGGGGCGCGCAGGCGGTAATCGGCGAACGCCGATGGGTTCGGACGCCGCGCGCCGACCTGCCACGCTGGCACCGCACCGTGCCGCGCGTCCTGATCCTCGGCTCGGGCCTGGGCCACGCCGCCGTGCTTTACGGCGTCGTGGTCCTCGACCCGTGGTTGACGGCGCTCGGATACGCCACCGGCATGCTCTGCAAGCTCTGGTATCTCGATCGCATGGTCTGGCTCGAGCGTGACATGGGACGGGATCGCGATGCCTGATCTGCACCTGCCTCCCGTGCTGCTGCTCCACGGCGTCTGTTCGACAGGAGAGACCATGGGCGCTCTCGCCGACGCCTTCCGCGACCGTGGTTGCCGCGTGGCTGCCCCGACGCTGGCGCCGCAACGGCGAACCGATGCAGGCGCGCTCGACGGCAGCCTTGCGAACCTGACGCTCTCCGTTCTGCTCGAAGAGGCCCGCGACCATGCCCGCGCCATGACAACGGAGTTCGGCGAGAAACCTCTCGTCGTCGGGCATTCTAACGGGGCGCTTCTTGCCCTGGCACTTGCCGGCATGGGCGCGGTTGGCGCCGTCGGTCTCGCGGCCCCTGCGCCACCGCCCTCGGTGCCCGGCGCACCCCTCTGGCTGCGCAGGCTGCTGTTCTCGCGATTGTTCGGCACGGGCTGGGAGACGCGCGCCATCCGGTTCCGTCCCGGATGGCCGTTCAGGGAAGAGATGCCTGGCATGGACCTCGCGCGAACCCTTTGCCCCGACAGCGGACCAGCCATGGCCGAGGCGCTGGCGCCCGCGCGAGGCGGACCGTTCGACCCGACGCCCCCGCTTCAATGCCCTGCCGTCGTCGTCGCCGGATCGAAGGACAAGATGGTCCCGATCGCCCTGACGCGCAGCCTCGCGCAGAGCTTCGGCGCGGCCCATCGCACGATCGACGGCGCGGGGCACTGGCTTATCGGAGAAAGGGCGCATGGTCGTGCCATCAGCACCGCCATTCTCGAAACCCTGAATGAAAAGGCGTGACGACATGATCACCGAAACCCCGATACGACCAAGAGGCCACTTGGAAATCGAAGGCGTCTTCGTCCCGTTCAGCAGCGAAGGCGAGGGGCAACCGGTTCTGCTGACGCATGGCGTACTCGGCGACTTGCGCAGCCTCGCCCCGGCGGCCGGCGAGCTTTCCGACGCGTTCGAGACGATCACCGCGTCGCTGCCCGCCCTGCCGGCCGTAGCACGGCCGAGCCGGCCCTTCGGCACGGCGGGCCAGCGCGACGACATCATAGATCTCATCTGGTCGTTGGGGCGCGGCCCCGTTCACCTGGTCGCGTGGTCGTTTTCGGCGCATTCCGCGTTGGCCGTGGCCATCGACCGCCCGGACCTCGTGCGCAGCCTCTTTCTTTACGAACCCGGCTTTCCGACCTTCATCGAGGACGACGCCATGCGCGACGCCGTGATGGCGGATATGGGCGCGGCCTTCGGGCCGGTCGCGCAGGCGGTCGAAAGCGGTGACCGAAAGGGCGCCGTTCGGCTCGCGATCGACGCTGCGGCGCGACGGGTCGGCCATCATGACGCTCAACCCGAGGCGATCCGGGCGATCTACCGCGACACTGCTCACACCCTTGAAGCGATCTTCGCGCAGACGCAGCCGATCCCGCTCGGGTCCTCGGATCTTTCGCGAATCCACTGCCCGGTGACGGTGGCGCGCGGGGACGGAACGCGCGACTGCTACGCCATCGTCTCCGATGCAGCGGCGCGCCTCGTACCGGGCGCCGCGCAAATCGTCGTGCCGGACGCCGGCCATCTGCTGCCCGAACAGGACCCGGCGCGCTTTGCCTCCCTCGTGAGAACGCATCTCATGGTCGCCGAGGGACAAAAAGACAGCGCCGAACGTACGGCAATGGAGGCCGCCCAATGACGCTCGACGGACGCCGCATCCCGCGTTGGCACGCAGGCTTCCTGATGACGCTGACGCCGATCCTGACGGTCGGCTCCTATGTCGGATTGTTCACCGGTCTGGGGCCCTATGGTGGATTGGCCGAAAACCCGATGGCCGTCGCGGGGCTCGCTCAAGCCTATCCGCTGATGGGGCTGGTCGCGGTGGCGATGTGGATGGGTGCGCGCGGCCCCGCGCCCCGGCGCTTCAGTCTGCTGGCCATCGCCGCCCACTGCATTCCGCTCTCGGCGCTGGCGATGCTCTGGGAGCCGATCATGGCAAGCCCGATTGCCCCGGCGATCCCGCTGAGCTTCCTGATCCACGGCGGCGGCATCGCGGCGGAGCTCTGTTCACTCGCCTTCGCCTCCAGAGACGGCAGCCGGCATGTGTGACCGTCGTCCACGATTCGTGATCCGGGAGGTTTCCCCGAAGGATATGGAAGCCCTCGATGCCGTGGAACGATCCGCGGCGCAGGCCTTTTCCGCCATTCCTGGCCTCGGCTGGCTCGCGCACCGCGCCAGCCCACCTCGGCATCTGTCCGACCGCGTCCCTGCTGGCGATTGTCGTCTGGCTGCAACAGGCGAGGGCTGCGGCATCGTCGGCTTCATCCTCGCGCGCAGGGTCGAAGTCCACCTTCACATCGACGAGATCTCCGTGCGGCGCGACTGGCAGCGCCGGGGCATCGGGCAAACGCTCATGCGCCATGTTCTGGACGCCGCGAACGAACAGGATGTGGTCGGGACGACCCTTACGACCTGGCGCGATGTCCCCTGGAATGCGCCGTGGTATCGCCGCTTTGGCTTCAGAGTCCTTGGCGCGGAAGAGGCACCGAAGTTCCTGAGCGACCTCTTGGCGCTCGAGTGCGCAGAAGGTCTTTCTCCGCCGGAGCGTGTGGCCATGATCCGACCGAAGCTGCCGTCTCGGTGAGCCGTTCCCAAGAACGCCGTCTCCCCTCCGGCAGCAGCGACGTTTTCTCGGACCTTGGCGTCTGAACCGCACCGCCAAATCTGGGGGGCGCCACCCAACGCCGCTCGGCTTCGCCGGTTCGTTACCGGAAAACCGGCTTCGCAGCGCTTGACAGCATCAAGGCTCATCAATATAGGACGGCTGTCCGTTTTACAGGTGAGTCGATGCCGAAAATTGCCAAAGAAGCCATGCAAGAGCGGCGCGCGCAGATCCTCTCTGCCGCGCGGCGCGTTTTCGCCGAAAAGGGGCTGTCGAAGGTCACCCTGCGCGACGTGTTCCGCGAGGCGGGGCTGAGCGCTGGGGCGGTCTACAACTACTTCCAGTCGAAGGACGACCTGATCCTCGGCGTGACGGAGGCTGGCATGGCCGAGGCGCTGTCGGCCTTTGGCGGTGCCGCTGTCGGGGCCGACCTCGATGCGATCATCGACATCTTCTTCGATGCACTGGCGAACATGGACCCGGGTCAGGCCCCGCGCGTCGACCTGATGATCGCGACCGAGGCGCTGGCCAACACCGACGTGCACCGCGCGGTGGTGAAGAACCGCGCGGCGGTCAGGGCCGCGCTTGTGCGCCTGATCGAGCGGCGGCAGGCAACGCGCGGGGATTGGACGGGTCATGCCGCCCCGGTCCTCGCCGACTTTCTCTACGCGACCTACCAGGGCCTGATCCTGTCGGTCGCACTGGGCGAAAAGCCCGACATCACCGGGATCGGCCGCGCGCTGAAGGCCATGCGCTTCGACTGATCCCTTTTTTGTTGAAAACATCGGACGGACGTCCGATCTATAAAAGGAAAAGACCCATGACGACCCTCTCCCTCGCTCCCGCCAAATCCCGGCACGCATCGCTGCGCCGGCCCCTCCGGATCGCTGCCGCCGCGCTGACGGCCGTGGCGCTGATTGCCGCCGCGCAGGAAGGAACGCGCCAGTGGACACAGGCGCAGATGTCCCGAGATGCGACCTTCGCCGGGACGGGAACGCACGATCTGCGGCTCCTCTGCACCGGCGCCGGAGAGACGACCTATGTGCTCGAGGCCGGCGCCACGGGCTTTGCCGAGACCTGGACCTGGGTGCAGGACGCACTCGACGACGACGCGCGCGTCTGCTCCTACGACCGCGCCGGCATGGGGCTGAGCGAGCCCTCGCCCGAGGGCTTCGAGCCCGGACAGACCGCGCGCGACCTGCATGCCGCCCTGACCGATGCGGGCGAGGCCGGCCCGTTCGTCGTGGTCGGCCACTCGCTGGGCGGCTTCTTCGTCCGCGATTTCGCGGCGCAGTTCCCGGGGGATACCGCTGCCGTCGTTCTGGTCGACTCGTCGCACGAGGACCAGCTGGCCGCCTTCGGCGAGGACATGGTGGCCCAGTTCCGCGCCTTCCCCGGCCTTCTGTCCGCGCTGTCGGGCGTCTCGATGACCGGGATCCTGCACCTGTGGAACCCGCTCGAAGCCGGGGCCGCGGGGCTGGAGGGCGACGCGCTCACGGCGGCCAGCGCCTTCGCCGGCGACCGCGTCCACCTCGCGACCTCGGCCGAGGAACTGCGGCACTGGGACGCCATCACCGCCCGAGCCGCGTCTCAGGATCTGCCCGCCGGACTGCCCTTGCTCGCCGTGACGGCCGGCAGCCCGGTGCCGGGCTCCGAGGACTTCTCCGATCTCGTCGAACCGCTGCACCGCGAGATCGCCGGCCGCTTCACCGCGGGCGCGCAGGTGACGATCGAGGACGCCGACCACTTCTCGATCCTGATGAACCGCGACCACGCCCTTGTCCTCGCTCAGCTCGTCACGGACTACGTCGGCCGGACTGTCGCGCCCGAGTGAGGCGGCAGCGCCCCGCTGAGCAGCACGGCCGGCAGCACCGCCGACAGGTGGTCCGCCACGAGGCGGACCATCGGCAGCCGCCGCAGGTCGTCGTGCAGGACGAGCCAGGCGTCGAGGCTCCAGGCCACGAGGTCAGACAGCACCGGCTCCAGCAGCGGGTCCCGGGCCGCGATGCCGGCCTGCATCACGCCGACGCCCAGCCCGGCCCGGACGCTCGCGATCTGGGCCGCCTCGCTGTCGGTCCGCAGGCGCAGGTCCGACCGGCCGACGGCACCGCCGAACGCCTCAAGTCCCGCCAGCGCCGCAGGGTCGCCGTCCGGTCCGATCAGGACATGGGCCTTCAGGTCCGTCAGCCTCCCGGGCCGTCCGGCCCGGTCAAGATAGACGCGATGCGCAAAGAGCCCGAGCGGCACGTCTCCCAGCCGCCGCGCGACGAGACTACCCTGCGCGGGGCGCGCCATGCGGATGGCAAGGTCGGCCTCCCGCCGCAGCAGGTCGGCGCTGTCGTTCGACAGCGCGAGTTCCACGGCAAGGCCCGGATGCGTAGCCAGCAGCGGGGCAAGCGCGGTCGGCAGAACCTCGGCGCCGACGACGTGGCTCGCGGCGATGCGAACGGTGCCGGTGCCCGCCTCCGGGGCACTCGCCGCCCGTCGGGCGAGGCTGTCGGCGGTCAGCTGCATGGCGCGCGCCTCGGGCACCAGCGCGGCGGCGGCCTCGGTCAAACCGAGTCCCTGAGGCGTGCGCAGGAAAAGGGTCTGGCCCACCGCACCCTCCAGTGTGTCGATGTGGCGGCCGACCGTCGGCTGCGTGAGGCCAAGCGCGCGGGCGGCCGCCGACAGGCTGCCGGTCTCGGCCACCGAAAGAAAGCTGCGCCATAGCGCCCAGTCGATCCGGTTGCTCATGGGTTTCTGTATAGTCAGGATACAGAGATAAACAATTCTCTTGATGTTGCGGTGCCGGTATCACAGGGCATCACTTCAGAGAAGGAACCCTGCCATGACCCCGATCGCCGAACGTCCCGTCCTCAACCTTCTCCGCCTCGAAGGCGCGGCCGCCTTCGCCGCGGGCCTTGCCGGGTATCTCATGCTGTCCGATGGCTGGTGGACACTCGCCCTGTTCGCGCTGGCGCCCGACCTCGCCATGATCGGCTACGCCTTCGGACCGAAGGTCGGCGGCCGCCTCTACAACCTCGCCCACACCTATCTCGCGCCTGCGATCCTGGCTGCTCTCGGCCTCTGGACATTGCCCGCGCTTTTGCCCATCGCCTGCGTGTGGCTCGCCCATATCGGCATAGACCGCGCTCTCGGCTACGGCCTGAAATCCGAAACCGCCTTCGGGATCACGCACCTCGGCCGGATCGGCCGCGCCGCTTAATTGTTGAAGGTGACGGCCAGACAAGCGCGCAAGAAACCAATGCGCTGATCGCCCCGTCTATTCGAGAACCACGCCACGACGCTTCCCGAGACGGGGCGGCGCGAAACCGGGCGGGCGGTATCGCTTCCTGCCGCTCATGACGATGCGTTTAGAGATGCTGCCCGTTCAGTCTGGTCCAGAACCAGGAAGGTAGACCGATGCGATTCAAGCCAACCTTTTCATCACGCGTGTTGCGCGCCGTCCTGATCGGAATGCCAGGTGTCCTTGTGCTGCCGATGACCCTTGTCGCGCCAGAGGGCGTTCCTGCCGCTCTGCTTCTCGTCAACCCTCTCGTCCTGCTGCTTCTCGCGTCTCTCGTCGGGGCATTGGCCGCACCGAAGCTCGGGCTCCGCTCGGCGATGGTTCTTGGGGACAGGCTCGACACCCGAACCATCGCCAGATTCGGGTGCGCTGGCGTTGCAGCGGGTCTGCTCGTCGCGCTCGCCGATCATCTTTCGGCGCCACTGTGGTCCACAGCCGGGGTCCCGAGCTTGCTCGAGGACAGGACTCTGCCGGATCTGCTGACCGGCGTTCTCTATGGTGGCCTGACCGAAGAGGTGATGCTGCGCTGGGGGCTCATGTCGCTGCTCGCCGTCGGGACGCTTCGCCTTATGTCCGGCGCGCGTGCCATCTGGAGTGCCGCCCTCATCGCCGCTCTGGCCTTCGCGGCGATGCACCTCCCGGCGGTCATGCTCGAGGCCGGATCGCTCACGATGCCGCTGATCGCGCGAACCATGCTCTGGAACACCGTTCTCGGGCTCCTCTTCGGTCTGGCCTTCATGCGCGGAGGGCTGGAAAGCGCGATCGGCACGCATGTCGGGTTTCACCTCGGTGTCGCCGCCCTCGCAGCCGCGCTTGGAGCCTAGACAGGCACCATCGGAGAGAAAGCTCGATCACCCAATGAGCGACGAGGCAGCGCAGACCTGCGGCTTGGACGACATGCCCGCGTCTGATCCCGCAACACGGCGTAGTCGCTCAGCATTTCCGCGATCGCCGATCCCTCGGGCAGCAAGGCCAATTGCTGAGCCGCCCGCCTCTGGAACTCTCGGTTGTACTCATCACGAGCGGACATGCCCCTAGGCCGCCGAAGTCAGAAACGCCCGTCGCGCAGCCGCTCAGCCAGATGGCCGCGAGACCGAGGGCGACGCACCGCCGCCTCGCGCATCCGTCCTTCCGCGTCATTGGGCTCTCTCCATGGCCTCGACCCGTTCGGCCAGCCGGCCGGCACGTTCGCCACGCCGACGAAGCGGGCGGGCAGGGGCACATCTCCCCCGCGGAGAGACCATGCCCCTCCCTTCTTGCCAGACGTCCTCCCGGTTGATCTCGATCAGCGAACGGGCGGGCGATTTGGGCGATGTTGGGGCCAATTCCGGAGGTAACCGTTTCGAGGGGGCTCACACATGTCTTCCATCGCGATCAGACCGCGGTCGAGCCTCCCGTCCTACGCGCTCGTGTTCTTCGCCCCGCTCACGTTCGGCATCACCTGGGGTGTGATCGGCGGCTACATCTACTTCCCGGAGCCCGCCGCCGCGGCCTTCGGCGAGATCAGCGGCAGCCACCCGCTCTACTTCCTCGCCACCTGGGCGCCCGGCATCGCGGGCATCCTCATGGTGCTGGCTTTCGGAGGGGTGCGGGGCCTGCGGGCCTTCTTCTCGCGCCTCTTATACTGGCGCTGCGCCCCGGTCTGGTGGGCCTTCATCCTGATCGGCATCCCCGTCGTCTTCATGGCCGGCTCGCTGATCAAGGGCGGGCCGCTCCTTGCGCCGGTTCCGCCGGAGGGCATGGGCGCCATGGTCGCGCTCATGGTCATGATGCTGTTTCTCGGGCCGATGGAAGAATTCGGCTGGCGCGGCGTCGCCCAGCCGCTCCTGCAGCGTCATGTCGCCCCCTTCTGGGCTGGGGCCATCATCGGGGCGGCCTGGGGCGTCTGGCACCTGCCCGCTTTCTACCTGGCGGGTGTCGTCTACGAGAACTGGTCCTTCCTGCCCTTCTTCATCGGCAACGTGACGCTTGCGATCCTGGTCACGCCGATCTTCAACAGCGCGCGCGGCAGCCTGGCCTTGCCGATGCTCTTCCACTGGCAGCTTATCATCCCGTTCTGGCCCGACGCGCAGCCCTGGGACACCCGCATCCTGGTGGTCGTGGCCGTGGTCGTGGTCTGGCTGAACCGACGGACGATGTTCAGCCGCGACGGCGCGGTGACCGAGGTCATCCCGGCCACGCGCCACACCGCGCCGCATCCGGCGGCGTAGGCCCATGCGCCGCGGCCTTCTTCTTGCCTTCGCGCTGACCCTGTGCGGCGTCGCCGCGCCCCTGGCTGCGCAGGACGGCCGGCTGGCCGCGACGCTGGACGAATTCCGCGAGCGCTACGGCTTTCCGGGCGCCACGGCGGCGATCGCCCTGCCGGACGGTACGGTGATGACGGCGGCCACCGGCCTTGCCGATGTGGAGGCCGGGCGCGCCATGACGCCTCAGACGCCGATGCTGGCCGCAAGCATCGGCAAGAGCTTCGTCGCCGCCACGGTGCTGGCTCTGGAGAGCGAGGGGCGCCTGTCGCGCGACGATCTCCTGTCCGTCCACCTCGGCGATCGTCCCTGGTTCGACGCGTTGCGCACTGCCGGCACCATGACCATCGATCACCTCCTGCACCACACCTCCGGGCTGCCGGACCACGTGCATCTGCCGGAGTTCCAGGCAGCGTGGACCCGGCTGACGACGGACGCAGGGGACTTCGACCCCGAGCGGCTCATCGCCTTTGTGGCCGGACGCGAGCCGCTGTTCGAGGCCGGTCAGGGCTGGGCCTACACCGATACGGGTTATGTCCTGCTGGGCCTCGTGATCGAGGACAGGACCGGACAGGCATGGCACGAAGCCGTCCGCAGCCGCCTGCTTGATCCGCTCGACCTTGGCGGCACGATCCCGTCGGACCGCCCCGACCTGCCGGGGCTGGCGGTGGGCTATGTGGCGCCGGGCAATCCGTTCGGCCTGCCCGCGCGCACCGCCGATGGCGAGGGGCGGCTGCTGTGGAACCCGGGCATGGAATCCGCGGGCGGCGGCCTTGCCTCGACCTCGGCCGATCTGGCGCGCTGGGGCCATCTGCTGTTCGGCGGCGCGGCGATGGACGCGCCCTATCTCGACCGCCTGCTCGATGGCGTACCAGTCGACCCGGACGCGCCCGGCATCGGCTACGGCGCGGGCGTGGCGATCTACGCCGACACGCCGCGCGGGCCGGTTTGGGGCCACGGCGGATGGATCCCCGCCTATGTCTCGAGCCTGCGCCACTATCCCGATCACGGCGTCACCGTCGCCTTCCAGATCAACACCGACATCGGCGTCATGGACGAGACGAGCGATCTCGTCCCGGCGCTCGAAGCCGTGCTGGCAGACCTTGCGATCGAGGTCGTCCGTTGATGGTGCGGCGCGCCGTCCTGACCGGGTTGGGCGGCATCGCGCTGGCGGTCGGCGCCTGGGGTACCGGTGCCTACCGCGCCACGATGGCAGCTGCGGAGACGCGCACCGCCCGGCGCAGCAGCGTCCTCGAGACGCGCGCGGGGCCGCTCGAATACGCGGTTGCGGGCAACGGTCCACCGTTGATGATGATCCACGGCACCGGCGGCGGGTTCGACCAGGGTCTGCTCTTCGCCCATGGCCTGCTGGAGGCCGGCTTCCGGATCGTGGCGCCGTCGCGCTTCGGGTACCTGCGCAGCGCCTTCCCCGACGACGCCTCGCCGGCACGTCAGGCCGACGTGCTTGTCGACCTCCTGGACCATCTCGGCCTCGAACGGATCGCGGTGGCGGGCGGCTCCGCGGGGGCGCTGACGGCGGCGGAATTTGCAAGCCGCCACCCGGATCGATGCTCGAATCTGATCCTCATCGTGCCGGCGGCGAACCTCACGGGGCGCGACCCGGTGGCATTCACCGCCGTGCAGCGCATGGCAGTGGAGCGCGTCCTGACCTCGGATGCCTGGTTCTGGGGCTTCGCGACCCTCGCCCCCGACATGGTACTGCGCACGCTGCTCGCGACGGACCCGGCCCTGCTCGACCGGGTTTCGCCGGAAGAACGGCGCCGGGCCGACCTGATCCGCGACGGCCTGATGCCGATCGGCCGCAAGGTGGACGGGTTGCGGAACGACGGCTTCTGGGCGGGAACCCCGACCCGGACGGCCTTCGAGGACATCGCCACGCCCACCCTGATCCTGTCCTGCGAGGACGACCTTTTCGGCACAGCCGAAACAGCCCGGTTGCTGGCCGAACGCATCCCCGATGCGCGCCTCGTCCTTTATCCTGAGGGCGGGCATATCTGGCTTGGCCACGACGCCGACCTGACGCGGGACATTCGTGCGTTCATCACCGGGTTCCCCAACCCCTGACCATTCTAAGAGAGGTTCCATGCCCCACACCTGCGTCACGCTGAAGGACTTCGGCGGCCCCGAAAACCTCGTGCTGGAGACGTTCGCGGACCGGCCCGAGCCCGCGGCGGGCGAGGTGCGCATCCGTGTCCTGGTGACCAGCGCCGCCTTCACCGACGTGATGATCCGCAAGGGCATGTATCCTGACGTGAAGGACAAGCCGCCCTTCACTCCGGGCTACGACATGGTGGGGATCGTCGATGCCACAGGCCCCGGTGCCGCGCGGTTCACTCCGGGCGACAGGGTGGCGGACCTGACCACCATCGGCGCCTATGCCGAATACATCTGCCTGCCCGAGGACAGGCTGACGCCGGTGCCAGAGGGCGTGTCGGATGTCGATGCGCTCGGCATGATCCTGTCGGCGGTCACACCCTACCAGATGCTCACCCGCGTGGCGAAGATGCAGGCGGGCCAGAGCCTGCTCATCCACGGCGCGGGCGGCGCGGTCGGCACCGCCATGCTGCAACTGGCGCGCGATGCGGGGATCGCGGCCTTCGGCACCGACATCGCGGCCAAGCACGACCTGATCCGCAGCCTTGGCGCGACGCCGCTGGACGCCAACGCGCCCGAAGCGGCCCTGCTTGAGGCGACGGGCGGGGTCGATGCCGTCTTTGACCCGCTGGGCGGCGACAGTCTCGCGCGTTCGCTTCATGCGCTGAAGCCCGGCGGCATGCTGGTGGCGTTCGGTTTCCAGAACGAGGTGCTGGGCCGCGGCGGCTCGATCCCGATGGATTTCGTGAAGCTGAAGCTCTGGGACTGGCTGCCGAACGGCCACGCGACCGCGTTCTATTCCATCGGTGCCATGCGGCGAAAGCACCCCGACTGGTGCTGGCAGACTAATTCGAACCAGTCTCAGCTAGGACAGTGACGATGTCCCTTATGCCGCGCAGAGACCGCGCCACTCGGCGAGAGCGGCGGCGCGGTTGGCCTTGAAGTGGGGTCTGCTGGAGAGGCTCCGATCCAGATTGAAGTGGTTGGTGACGGAGGCATGGACGGACGCGAACTTCTGAAGACTTCGCATGCGCCGGAACCGGAGCATCGCCCGCTCCCGTCGTCGGAGTGGCAGGTGCGAGTTCTCGGCCCGGTTGTTCAGCCAGCGTCCCGTTTCCTGGCGATTACCTGCACCGACCTCCTTCAGCGCGGCGCCGTAGGAGCGCAGATTATCCGTCACGATGCAGTCAGGCTTCCCATGCCGGCGCATGGCTTTCCTGAGGAATTTCAGGGCAGCCTTGCGGTCCCGCGTCTTCGTGACGAAGCTTTCCAGCACCTCGCCTTCGTGGTCGACGGCGCGCCAAAGGTAGTGCCGCTCACCGTTGATCTTCACGAACATCTCGTCGAGGTGCCATCGCCAACGGCTGGATCGCATGCCCTCGATCCGGCGTTTGCGGATCTCGGCAGCGAACGTCGGCCCGAACCGATGCCACCAGAACCGCACCGTCTCGTGGCTGATCTC
>NZ_JARRSA010000003.1 GCF_029624655.1 Roseicyclus salinarum | reverse complement strand
CGGGCGGCCGCGCGGCCGCGCCAAGCGCCGCCAACCCGAAGCGCGCGCAGGCCCAGTCGTGGTCGGAATGGCCGGCCGCGGCGCCCGGCGCGGGCAGGTCCGGAACCACCATCCTGACGATCAGCCAGTCCTCCGAGGTGAAGGGCTGCGTCTCGGTCGTGACGCCGCACAGCCGCGCCTCGCGGCCGGAGGGAAGCGTGTAGGCCTCGTCCGAGGGGCAGGCCGCGTCCTGCACCGCAGGCAGCCTGAGCGCCGCCACGGCCAGACCGGCCGAGGCGACGGCCGCCCCGAGGGCCAGCCATCCGAACGGCGAAAGCGGAATGGCGCGCAGCATCCTCAGCCATTCCCGTCCTGCCCGGGCCGCCGCGCGACGCAGTCGATCTCGACCAGCGCGCCGACCGCAAGCGCGGTGACACCGATCGTCGTGCGCGCGGGAAGGCGCCCCTCGGGAAAGAAGCCGCGATAGGTCTCGTTGAAGGCCGCATAGTCACGCTCGAACCGGGTCAGGTAGGCGCGCATCTGGACGACGTGCGACAGGTCGAGGCCGACGCCCGCAAGCACGACGCGAAGGTTTTCCATCACCCGTGCCGTCTGCGCCTCGATGCCCTCGGGCAGGGGCGCGTCGGGCGCTTGCGGATCGGTCGGCATCTGGCCGGTCAGCATGACCCAGCCGTCCGCCTCCACCGCGTGCGAAAAGGGCGCGACGGGGCGCGGGCCGCCCGTGATCATGTGGAATTTGGGCTCTGTCATCTCACGCTCCGGCAGAACGGGCTGATCCCGCCCTCAAAGCGGGATGTTGTCGTGCTTCTTCCACGGCATCTTCTTCTGCTTGCGCCGCAGCATCGCGAAGGCCTTGCAGACGCGCCGCCTGGTCGAGCGGGGCTGGATCACCTCGTCGATGAAACCGCGCTCGGCGGCGACGAAGGGATTGGCGAAGGCGTCCTCGTATTCCTTCGTGCGCCGGGCGATCTTCTCGGGGTCGCCAAGCTCGCTGCGATAGAGGATCTCGGTCGCGCCCTTCGCGCCCATCACCGCGATCTCCGAGGTCGGCCACGCATAGGAGATGTCGCCACGCAGATGCTTGGAGGACATCACCACATAGGCGCCGCCATAGGCCTTGCGGGTGATCACCGTCACCTTGGGAACCGTCGCCTCCCCATAGGCGAACAGAAGCTTCGCGCCATGCTTGATGACGCCGCCGTATTCCTGGCCCGTCCCCGGCAGGAAGCCCGGCACGTCCACGAAGGTCAGGATCGGGATCTCGAAGGCGTCGCAGAAGCGCACGAAGCGCGCGGCCTTGCGCGCGCTGTCGATGTCGAGCACGCCCGCGAGCACCATCGGCTGGTTCGCCACGACGCCCACGGTCTGCCCCTCGAGGCGGATGAAGCCCGTGACGATGTTCTTCGCGAACTCTTCCTGGATCTCGTAGAAGTCTCCCTCGTCCGCGACCTTCAGGATCAGCTCCTTCATGTCGTAGGGCTGGTTGGGGTTGTCGGGCACCAGCGTGTCGAGGCTTTCCTCGACGCGGTCGGGATCGTCGTAGAAGGGCCGCACCGGCGGCTTCTCGCGGTTGGAGAGGGGCAGGAAATCGATCAGGCGGCGGATCTCGGACAGCGCCTCGACGTCGTTCTCGAAGGCGCCGTCGGCGACGGAGGACTTGCGCGTGTGGGTCGTGGCGCCGCCCAGCTCCTCGGCCGTGACATGTTCGTTGGTGACGGTCTTCACGACGTCGGGCCCGGTCACGAACATGTAGGAGGAATCCTTCACCATGAAGATGAAATCCGTCATGGCCGGCGAATAGACAGCGCCGCCCGCGCAGGGCCCCATGATGAGGCTGATCTGCGGCACCACGCCCGACGCCTCGATGTTGCGCTGGAACACCTCGCCATAGGCCGCGAGCGAGGACACGCCTTCCTGGATGCGCGCGCCGCCCGAGTCGTTGATCCCGATGACCGGCGCGCCGTTCTGCATCGCCATGTCCATGATCTTGCAGATCTTCGCGGCATGGGTCTCGGACACCGATCCGCCGAGCACGGTGAAATCCTGGCTGAAGACGTAGACGAGACGCCCGTTCACGGTGCCCCAGCCCGTCACCACGCCGTCGCCGCGCGGCTTGGCCTCCTGCATCCCGAAATCGACGCAGCGATGGGTGACGAACATGTCGTATTCCTCGAAGCTGCCCTCGTCGAGCAGGAGGTCGATCCGTTCGCGCGCCGTCAGCCTGCCCTTGGAGTGCTGGGCGTCGATCCGCTTTTGCCCGCCGCCAAGCCGCGCTTCCTCGCGGCGGCGTTCAAGCTGAACAAGGATGTCTTTCATCGGCGTCCCCTCCGTGGCGTTTGCCCGTGTCGCGCCCGGCCTCGCGGGGGCCGGTTTTCCCGCACCCTAGAGACGCCCTTCGGCACAGGCGAGCATTCTTTGGCATATTTGCAAATTTATTCGCAATACAGTGGTGCAATATGCAAATCCGCAAAGCGCGGAGCGCCCTTCCTCTGTGCGTCAGGGCACATGGACAAGGTGGCAGCCGCAACCTAAGCCCTTCTTCATGTCCACATCTCCCATGGTGCGCTTTCTCGACCGCGCCACTCCGCCCCACATCTTCACGTTGATCGTTCTGACGGGTCTCGGCGCGCTGTCGATGAATATATTCCTGCCCTCGCTGCCCGCGATGACGGACTATTTCCAGACGGACTACCGGCTCATGCAACTGTCGGTCGCGCTCTATCTGGCGGTGAACGCGCTCCTGCAGGTCCTCATCGGGCCGATTTCGGACCGGTTCGGGCGCAGGCCCGTGCTGCTCTGGGGCATCGCGATCTTCCTCGTCGCCACGCTGGGATGCCTTGTCGCGCCCACGATCGAGATCTTCCTCGCCTTCCGGATGCTGCAGGCCGTCATCGTCGTGGGCCTCGTGCTCGGCCGCGCCGTCGTGCGCGACATGTATCCGCAGGACCAGGCGGCCAGCCAGATCGGCTACGTCACCATGGGCATGGCGGTCGTGCCGATGATCGGCCCCGCGATCGGCGGCGTCCTCGACGAGACGCTGGGCTGGCAGGCGAACTTCTGGCTGCTCGCGCTCATGGGCGTCCTCGTGCTGGCGCTCACCTGGCGCGATCTCGGCGAAACCGCCGCGCGCGGCTCGGCCAGCTTCGCCGAGCAGTTCGCCCAATACCCCGAGCTTCTCGCCTCGCGCCGGTTCTGGGGCTACTGCCTCGCGGCGGCCTTCGCCTCGGGCGCGTTCTTCGCCTATCTCGGCGGCGCGCCCTACGTCGGCTCCGAGGTCTTCGGCCTTTCCGCCGCCGAGGTCGGCATCTACTTCGGCGCGCCCGCGCTCGGCTACTTCTTCGGCAACTTCATCTCGGGACGATTTTCGGTGCGCGTCGGCATCAACGGGATGATCCTTTGGGGCACGATCATGTCCGCGACCGGTCTTGTCCTGTCGCTCCTGCTGTTTCTTGCGGGGTTCAAGACGGCGCTGGTCTTCTTCGGCTTCATGACCTTCGTGGGCTTCGGCAACGGCATGGTGCTGCCCAACGCGACCTCGGGGATGCTGTCGGTGCGCCCGCACCTGGCGGGCACCGCCAGCGGCCTCGGCGGGGCGATCATGATCGGCGGCGGCGCCGCGCTCTCGGCGCTGGCGGGAGCGCTGCTGACGGGCGGAAACGGGGCCTACCCGCTGATCTGGATCATGCTGGCCACCTCGCTAATGGCCGTGGGCTCCATCCTCTACACGATCCGCCGCGAGCGCGAGGTCGTCGGCGCCTGACGCGGGCCTTCCAGGCCTTTGCAAAATCGGCTAGGCCCTTTTGCAAATCCTCGGGAGGCCGCGCCGATGTCGTCACGCAAGCTCTACGCCGGATCGAAGCTGCGCGAAGTGCGCACGCGCCTCGGCCTGACGCAGAAAGACTTCGCCGCCAAGCTCGGCGTCTCCCTGCCCTACCTCAACCAGATGGAGAACAACAACCGGCCCGTCTCCACCGCCGTCGTGCTGGGGCTCGCGCAGGAATTCGGCCTCGACGTGACCGAGCTGGGATCGGGCGACACCGAGCGGCTGGTCTCGGACATGCGCGAGGCGCTGGCCGATCCCGTCTTCGCCGAGGCCGCGCCGCCCCTGTCGGACCTGCGCCTCGCGGCGTCGAACGCCCCGGCCCTCGCGCGCGCCTTCCTCGATTTGCACCGCGCCTATCGCCAGACCCATGAACGCCTCGCCTCCCTCGACGAGGCGCTGGGACACGACAGCCGCGCCATGCAGAGCCCCTGGGAGGAGGTGCGCGATTTCTTCCACTACTGCGACAACTACATCGACGCCGTGGACCGAGCCGCCGAACGCTTCGCGGGCGAGGCGAAGGGCGATCTCGCGGTCCATACCGAGGCGGTGCTGAGCGGCATGGGCATCGCGCTGCGCAAGGCCACAGGCGACGGCGTGCGCCGCTACGACCGGCAGGCCCGGATCCTGACGCTCTCGCCGCGCGCCGCCCCCGAGACGCAGCGCTTCCAGCTTCTCCACCAATATGCGCTGCTCGCGCAGGCGCCGCTTCTGGAGGCCACGCTCGACCTCGCGCGTTTCACCACCGAGACGGCGCGCGAGATCGCGCGGATCGGCATGGCGAACTACTTCGCCGGCGCCGTCCTGATGCCCTACACCCGCTTCGCCGACGCCGCCCGCGAGACGCGCCACGACCTCGAGCGGCTCTCGATCCAGTTCGGCGCCTCGATCGAACAGGTCGCCCACCGCCTCTCGACCCTCCAGCGCCCCGGCGCGAAGGGCGTGCCCTTCTTCTTCGCGCGCGTCGATCAGGCGGGGACGGTCACGAAACGCCATTCCGCGACGCGTCTGCAGTTCGCCCGCTACGGCGGCGCCTGCCCCTTGTGGAACGTCCACCAGGCCTTCGAGACGCCGACGCGCTTCCTGCGCCAGCTCGCCGAGACGCCCGACGGCGCGCGCTACGTCATCCTCGCCCGCGACGTCTCCAAGACCGGCGGCGCATGGGGCACACCCACCCGCCGGCACGCCATTTCGCTCGGCTGCGAGGTCGTCCACGCGCCCCAGCTCGTCTACGCCGACGGCCTCGACCTCGACCGCGAGACGGCCTTCCAGCCCATCGGCATCTCCTGCCGGATCTGCGAGCGCGCCCATTGCCACCAGCGTGCCGTCCCCCCCCTCGAGCGCCAGCTGCGGGTCGATCCCGACCACCGCGGCACCCTGCCCTACGAGATCGTGCAATGACGCGCGGGCCGCATTGCAGATTGACGGGGCGCGCGCCCGCGGCTTACGCCTGAGCCAACGACGACACGGAGGAAGTCATCATGGAAATGCATGCGACGCGCACGCTAAACGCCGACCGGGCCACCGTCTGGGAGGCCCTGAACGACGCGGACGTGCTCAAGGCCTGCATTCCCGGCTGCGAAGAGCTGACGGGCTCGCCGGACGAGGGTTTCGAGGCCGTGGTCAAGCAGAAGGTCGGCCCCGTCAAGGCCACGTTCAAGGGCGCCGTCACCCTGTCCGACGTCGTGCCGGGCACCAGCTACCGCATCGCGGGCGAGGGAAAGGGCGGCGTCGCGGGCTTCGCCAAGGGACATGCAGACGTGCGCCTCGCCGACGCGGACGGCGGCGGGACGGATCTCAGCTACGACGTGGATGCGAAGGTGGGCGGCAAGCTCGCGCAGCTCGGCTCGCGCCTGATCGACAGCTTCGCGAGAAAGATGGCCGACCAGTTCTTCGAGCGCTTCCAGGCCCACGTGGAAGGCGCCCAGGACGTAACCCGCGAGCCTCTGGAAGACGACGACAGCGGCGACAGCGGCGACGTGGACGCCAAGGACTGACGCGCGAAGGCCGCGGCGCATCTGCCCGCGGCCTCCGGCTTCATCCTTGCACGAAACTCCGGGGGAGCCGCCGCAGGCGGCGGGGGCAGAGCCCCCTTCCCTCGGTCACGCTCCGGCCAGCATCCCCGCGATCTCGTCCTTCAGGCGCATCCGCTCCTTGCGCATCTCGGTCTCCGTCGCCTGGTCCACGGGCTCCACGCCCGTCTCGGCGCGATGCACGGAGCGGTTCACGTCGTGATAGGCCTCCATCAGCTTGGCGAAATGCGGGTTCGAGACCTTGAGCTCGTGGATCTTCTCCGCGTCCTGCGGGAAATCCTGGGCCAGTTCGTGCGGGGTGTGGGACATGCGTGTCTCTCCTATGCCAACATCACCCCGACCCTAGCCGCGCGCGCCTCCTCCCGGCCTTGAGCCAGATCAACCCCGGGGCCCGCGGCGCCCTCATTCGGCGGCGGTGTTCACCTCGCCGCGCCACGCCCGCGCCAGCGCCTCGGGCGTCAGCACATGCGACATCGGGCAGCCGCCGAACTCCTCGGGCTCGGCCTCGGCAAGCCGCCCCGGAAAGGCCAGCACGGGAAGCCCGGCCAGCCGCGCGGCCTGCGCCGTGGCCGGCGTGTCCGCCACCACGACCGATCGCCCCCGCCCGACCGCGAGCCGTTCGACCGCCAGCGCCATCGCCTCCGGGTCGGGCGCCATGCGCGCCACGTCCGAGCGCAACACCGCCACGTCGAAGGCGATGCCCGCCCGCCCCCGCGCCGTGGCCTTCAGCAGCGCGGTGACCTGCTGCGCCTCGGCCCGGCTCACCAGGGCGAGCCGCAGGCCGCCCCGCGCGGCCCAGGCCAGCACCCGCGCCACGCCGGGGCGCAGCGGCACCTCCTCGGCCAGCATCGCGGCAAAGAGCTTCCGGTGAGTGGCGTCGAGCGCGTCGGCCTCGACCACCTGGCCGAGATGGGCGGCATAGCGCGCCGCAAGCTGCCGGTCGCCGCCCGGCCGCATCAGCTCGGCATAGGTGTCCCACGACCAGTTCCACGGCACGTCGTGCATGCGGAACGCGCCGTTCCACGCCGCGCGGTCGATCTCGGCGCACTCGGCGACGCTTCCCATCCCCCCGAATATGACGGCTTCCAATGTCATGCCAACCTCCGCTTTCGCCAAGGCAACGCAGGCAAACATGGGCAACAAGTGACCGCCGCCAACATTCCGCGGCGCAGCATGGCTCGTTGGTCTCAGGCTGTGCGGTTGCGGCGCGCGGTGCCCAAATTCAGGGCGGCCCGCGCATGTCCCCGCGCGTGTCCGATGCCGCCGCCGCCCCGTAGCCCGGCGCCGAGCCCGCCGCGGCCACCCTGCGACGCAGCTGCGCCTCGCGAAGCGCGATGTAGCTGACCGAGGCGATGATCATCGCGCCGCCGAGGATCACGAAGACGTCCACCGGCTCGGCAAAGACCAGCGCGCCCAAGGCCGTGGCCCAGACCAGCTGCAGGAACGTCACGGGCTGCGTCACCGTCAGCGGCGCGGCGCGGAAGGCCAGCGTCATCGTCAGGTGCCCCCCCGTGGCGAAGACCGCCGTAAGGAAGAGCCAGCCAAGATCGCCCCAGCCGACCGGCACCCAGACCGCGTAGGCGAAGGGCGCAAGCGCCAGCGTCACCGTGACCGACAGCATGAACACCACCGCGGGCGCCGGCACCTCGTCGGCGAGGATCTTAGCCAGGAGGTATCCCACCGCGAAGGAGGCGGCCGTGAACAGCATCGCGAAGTGCCCCGGATCGAGCTCGCGGAAACCCGGCCTCAGGATCACCAGCGCGCCGATCAGCGCAAGGACGACCGCACCGATGCGCCGCGCCGAGATCCGTTCGCCAAGGACGATCACGGCCAGAACCGTGACATAGACCGGGTTGAGGTAGTTCATCGCCGTCACCTCGGCGATGGGAATGCGCGTCATGGCGTAGAACCACGAGATCACCCCAAGCGCATGGGCGGCCCCCCGCAGCCCGAACAGCTTCAGGACCCGCGGCGTCAACGTCGCCGCCCGCATCGCGGGGATCATCGGCACGAGGAAGACAAGCCCCAGAACGTAGCGCAGGAAGGCCGCCTGCGCGGCGGGAACGTCATCACCCACCATCTTCACCGTCGCCGTCACCGCCACGAAGCAGAGGCCCGTGACGAGCATCCAGAACACGCCGATCACCGGGCGGCTTCCGGGCGCCGAGGCCGCGGCCTTGTCGGAGATGCTGGGAGTTTCGGACATGATGGGCGCCACAACATCCCAAAGCCGGCGCGACTGCAAGCCCGCCTCAGGCGCCCAGCGCCAGCTTCGCCGCAAGCCCCAGCATCGTCGCGCCCACCACCGCGTCGAGCACGCGCCACGCCGCGGGCCGCCCGAAGACCGGCGCAAGCAGCCGCGCGCCATAGCCGAGCGCGGCGAAGAACAGGCACGACGCCGCCAGCGCCCCCGCCCCGAAGGCCCAGTGGTCGGGCCGGTACTGCGCCGCCACCGCGCCGATCAGGCCGACCGTGTCGAGGTAGACGTGCGGATTGGCCCAGGTGATCGCAAGCGCGGCCCCCAGGGCCTGCCGCAGTTCCGTGCCGGGCGCCCCCTCGGCCCGCATGGCGCCCTCGCCCGCAAGCGCCGCCTTCAGGGCGCGCGCGCCGTAGACCACGAGAAACGCCACCCCGCCCCATCGCATGGCCTCCAGCGCCCAGGGCACGGCGCGTCCGAACGCCTCGAACCCCGCCACGCCAGTGGCGATCAGCAAGGCCTCCGAGAGGCAGCAGACGACCACGACCGGCGTCACATGCTCGCCCCGCAGCCCCTGCCGCAGGACGAACGCGTTCTGCGCCCCGATGGCGAGGATCAGGCCGAGCGACAGCGCGAAGCCTGCGGTGAACGCGACGCTCATCTTCCTTCCCCGCCCATGTCCGGGACCCGCAGGACCGGAGGGCGCATCGGCCGCCCTGGGCCCGCGCCCCTCCTTCATCCTTGCAAAAAACTCCCGCCGGAGGCACCGGCGCCGCCGAGGGGCCTTCAGGTCCCGCAGGCGGCGCCTCCCCCTCGTCCGGGGCGGGTTCGGCGATCCGCAGCCCCCAATGGCCTCAGGCCGAGAGCTGCTCCATGATCTCGTCGGAGATCTCGAAGTTCGCCGTCACCGTCTGGACGTCGTCGTCGTCCTCGAGCGCCTCGATCAGCTTCAGGAGCTTCTGGGCATCCTCGAGCCCCAGATCCGTCGTCGTGGTCGGCCGCCAGACCAGCTTGGTGGTCTCGCTTTCGCCCAGCTGCGCCTCGAGGGCGGTGGAGACGTCGTTCAGGTCGGTGTCGCCACACCAGACGACGTGGCCTTCCTCCGAGCTCTCCACGTCCTCCGCGCCCGCCTCGATCGCGGCCATCAGCACCGTCTCCGCGTCGCCGGCGTCGGCGGGGTAGACGACCTGCCCCTTGCGGTCGAACATGAACGCGACCGAGCCCGTCTCGCCGAGGTTGCCGCCATGCTTGCCGAAGGTCGAGCGCACGTTCGAGGCCGTCCGGTTACGGTTGTCGGTCATCGCCTCGACGATCACCGCCACGCCGTTCGGGCCATAGCCCTCGTAGCGGATTTCCTCGTAGTCCTCGCCGTCGCCGCCCATCGACTTCTTGATGGCGCGGTCGATCACGTCCTTCGGGACCGAGCTGGCCTTGGCCTCCTTCACGGCGAGGCGCAGGCGCGGGTTCTTGTCCGGATCGGGGTCGCCCATCTTGGCGGCGACGGTGATCTCCTTGGCGAGCTTGGAGAAGAGCTTGGAGCGCGCCGCGTCCTGCCGCCCCTTGCGATGCTGGATGTTCGCCCATTTGGAATGGCCGGCCATGGGGTCCTCAAATGTCATGCTGTCCTGAGCGCGCTCATTAGCGCAAGGCGCGGGGCTTGGGCAATGGGGGGCGGCGCAGGGGGCCGGCGGGACGCACGCGCCTTGCGCTTTCGCCGCGGGACCTCAGCGCCTAAGGTCCCCCCATGACGCAAGACCAGACCATCCTCTTCGCGCTCTTCGCCGGGGTCTTCGCCCTCCTCCTCTGGGGCCGGTTCCGCTATGACATGGTGGCCTTCGGGGCGCTCCTGCTGGCGGTGGTGCTTGGCATCGTGCCGGCCGAGCGCGCCTTCGCGGGCTTCGGGCACCCCGCGGTGATCGTCGTGGCGCTGGTCCTCGTGGTCTCGGCGGGGCTGGTGCGCTCGGGCGCGGTGCTGCTGATCACGCGGACGCTTATCGACGCCTCGCGCGGCCTCGGCGCGCATATCGCGATCATGGGCGGCGTCGCGGGCGTGCTTTCGGCCTTCATGAACAACGTGGCGGCGCTGGCGCTCCTGATGCCGGTGGACATCGCCACGGCGCGCAAGGCGGGCCGCGCGCCCGGTCTCAGCCTCATGCCGCTCAGCTTCGCCACGATCCTCGGCGGCATGGCCACCCTCATCGGCACGCCGCCCAACATCATCATCGCCACCTTCCGGGAGGACGCGCTGGGCGCGCCGTTCTCGATGTTCGACTTCGCGCCCGTCGGCGCGACCGCCGCGGTGGCGGGCCTCGTCTTCGTGGCGCTGGTCGGCTGGCGCCTGATCCCGGTGCGGGATTCGGGCGTCGGCGGCGACCGGATCGAAGAGCTGAAGCCCTACATCGCCGAGTTGCGCCTGCCCGCCGACGCGGCCTTCGCGGGCCAGCGCCTGCACGACCTCGAGGAGGAGACCGCGAAGGCCGACGTCGCGCTGATCGGCGTGGTGCGCGACGGGCGGCGGCGCTACGGGACGGGTCGCACGATGAAGCTCGCGCCCGGCGACGTCCTCGTGATCGAGGCGACGCCCGAGGCGCTCGAGGAATTCCGCGCCTCCCACGGGCTCGAGGCGCCGAAGGCAGAAAGCGGGGCCGACGCGCTGGGAAACGGCGTGGCGCTGGTGGAGATGGTCGTGCCCGAGGGCGCGCGCATCGACGGCAAGACTGTACAATCGGTGGGCCTCGCGTGGCGGCAGAACACGACGCTTCTTGGCATCGCGCGCGCGGGCGAGCGCATCACGCGCGCGCTCAGGCGCACGGTAATCCGGCCCGGCGACATCCTGCTTCTGCTCGCTCCCGCGAACCGGGCCGAGGACGTGGTCTCGTGGTTGGGCGGCATGACGCTGGCCGACCGGGGCCTGACGGTGACGCAGGAGGGCAAGACCTGGGCGGCCATCGCTCTTTTCGCGGCGGCGGTTCTGGCCGCGGCGCTGGGGCTGATCTACCTGCCCGTGGCGCTCGGGGTCGTCGTCGTGGGCTTCGTCGCGATGCGGGTCGTGCCCCTGTCCGAACTCTATGACCGGATCGAGTGGCCGGTGGTGGTGCTGCTCGGCTCGATGATCCCGCTCGGCGCGGCGCTCGAGGAGGCGGGCGGCACGACGCTGATCGCCAATGCGATCGTGGATCTGACCGGCGGCTGGCCGGCATGGGCGATCCTGACGGTGCTGATGGTGGTGACGATGACGCTGTCGGACATCCTCAACAACACGGCGACCGCCATCGTCGCGGCCCCCGTGGCCGTCACCATGGCCGACCGCCTCGACGTGAACCCCGACGCGTTCCTGATGGCGGTCGCGGTCGCGGCCTCGGCGGCGTTCCTCACGCCCATCGGCCACAAGAACAACACACTGGTCCTCGGCCCCGGCGGCTACCGCTTCGGCGACTACTGGCGCATGGGGCTGCCGCTTGAAATCCTGATCGTCGCGGTCTCGGTCCCGGCGCTGCTGGTGTTCTGGCCGCTCTGAGGGGCGTTCAGTCCCGCGCGCGGGCGGGCGGCGAGGCGAAGGTCCAGGCGCGCCCGTCCGGGGCGGTGATCTCGACCCGAGCGTCGGGCGCCACGGCGTCGGGAAGGCCGAGGGCGGTGAAGACCTCCTCCATCACGACCCGCAGCGGGTTGGTGCCCGTCTCGCCCTCGACCCGGTAGTCGAGCGCGGCGGCGCATCCCCCGAGCCGCCCCTCGCCCGACACCGTCGTGCGCCCGTTGGATGCGGGCACGACCGCGACCGGGCCGGTGCAGGTCTCGCCGTTCGACAGACGCACCTCCAGCGTCGATCGGTCGAGCGACACCTCGACGGGGCGCGGCGGGGCGGTGGCGCATCCGGTCAGGACGGCGACCACGACGATCAGCACGAAGGCGTCGGGAAACTTCTCGCGCAGTCGGATCAGAAGGCCTGGCATGGGCTGGCTCCTCGGCAGGGCGGTGGATTCCCTACAATGGCCAGATAAGCGGAATGGCGAGGCAGACCACAACCCCCATCGAAAGATTGAGCGGGATGCCGATGCGCATGAAGTCGGTGAACTTGTACCCGCCGGGGCCGTAGACCAGCATGTTGGTCTGGTAGCCGATGGGCGTGGCGAAGCAGGCGGAGGCCCCGATCATCACCGCGACCAGGAGCGGGCGCGCGTCCACGCCGGTCGCGTCGGCCAGCGCTATGGCGATGGGCGCCATGATCACGGCGATGGCGTTGTTGGACACAAGCTCGGTCAGGGTCGAGGTGATGAAGTAGACCGCCCAGACAAGAAGCACGGGCGACATGTCCTCCAGTCCCGGCGCCACGCCGCCCACGATCAGCCCCACCGCCCCGGTATGCTCCAGCGACGCGCCGACCGCGAGCATCGCGAAGATCAGCGCCAGAAGCCGCCCCTCGACGAAGGAGAACGCCTCGTCCGCGTCGATGCAGCCCGTCAGAAGGACGACCGCCACCGCCACGACCGCCAGCGCGAGGATCGGCGCGACGTTGAAGGCGGCGAGAACCACGATGCCTGCCATGGCGGCCACGGCGATGGGCGACTTGTCCCGGCGGTAGGCGCGTTCGGACGGGGCGGAGACGTCCACCAGTTCCATGTCGGCCGCAAGACGCTCGATGTCGGCGGGCGCTCCCTCCAGAAGCAGCGTGTCGCCGACCCGCACCACCAGATCGTCGAGCTGGCGCCCGATGTTCTGGCTGCGCCGGTGCACGGCAAGCGGGTAGACCCCGTAGCGCCGCCGCAGGCGCAGGTTGCCGAGGCTTCGGCCCACCATCCGGCATCCGGGCGTGATCAGGACCTCCACCGTCGTCGTGCGCACCTCGCTCAGCTTCTCGACGGTCTTCAGCTCCTTCGACTGCTGGAGGCCGAGGACCTCGGCCATGTCGGTGCGCAGGACCACGCGGTCGCCCACCTGCAGCTCGACCCCGGACATGTCGCGGCGCAGCGAGGCGTCGCCGCGCAGCACGTCGATCAGGCGCACGCCGTCGCGCTTGAAGAGGTCCACGTCGTTCACGTTGCGCCCGATCAGCGCCGACCCCTCGGGCACCGCGACCTCGGTGAAGAACTTCGCGCGGCTCCGCCCGCCGCCGAGCATCGCGGCCAAGGACGTGCGCTCGGGCAGGACGTGCCGGCCGAAGAAATAGAGATAGATCATCCCCCACGCCACGACGATCAGGCCGATGGGGGTGATCTCGAAAATCGAGAAGGGCTCGATCCCGCGGGTGCGCGCAACGCCGTCCACCAGCAGGTTCGTCGAGGTCCCGATCAGGGTGAGCGTGCCCCCGATGATCGCGGCATAGCTGAGCGGGATCAGGTATTTCGAGGGCGCGCGCCCCGCGATGCGGGCGACCTGCACGAAGACCGGGATCATGATCACGACGATGGGCGTGTTGTTCATGAACGCCGAGGCGACGGCGACCACGACCATCAGCGTGGCGATCGCGCGGGCCGGACTGGAGGCGGCGCGGGCCTCGGCCTGCTTGACGAGACGGTCGAGCGCGCCCGTGCGCACGAGCGCGCCCATCACGATGAACATCGCCACGATGGTCCAGGGCGCGGGGTTCGACAGGACCGACAGCGCGTCCTCGTAGGGCAGAAGCCCCAGCACGAGCAGCAGACTGACCGTGCCGATGGCGACGACCTCGGTCGGCCAGCGCTCGGCGAGAAAGAGCGCGAACATGACAGCGAGGATCACGAGCGCAAGGACGCCCTCCCCGGTCTGCGACAGGTTGAGATCGAGCATTCAAGCTCCCTGGCCACCCCGAGGGTCCCCGCCCCGGCTCCGGCACCCATCATTGACGGAGGCCCGCGCGCCCTGCAAGCGGCGTCTGCGTGATGTCAGGCCGGCACGCGCGCCGGGGCCGCGGGACGCGGCTGGACGAGGAACAGGCCCGAGAACATCACCGCGATGGCGCCCCAGACCCAGCCCGAATAGGTCTCGCCCAGCAGGAGCCAGGCCCAGAGGATGCCGAAGGCCGTGACGAGGTAGCTGACCTGCGCGGCGAAGACGGCGCCGGCGCGCCCCACCATCCAGACGTAGCCCGCATAGGCGAGCGCGTGGGCCACCGAGGACCCAAGGATCGCGAGGTCGGGCCCGCCCCATGGCGGCATCGGCGAGATCCACTGACCGGTCATCACCGCGAGCGGAGCCGCAAGCGCCGCGCCGACCAGCGATGCCCCCAGCAGCACCTGCACGGGATCGAGGCCCTCGGTGCCGAACCGCGCGACGAAGTTGCCTTCGACCGCGTAGAAGGCCGGCGCCACCAGCGCCATCGGCAGCCACCAGACCATCGCGGGGTCGGGCAGGCTGGTCTGGGGGAGCGCGATCATCAGGATCGCCACGAAGCCTAGCAGAAGGCCCGTGAAGCGCATCGCCGAGAACCGGTCCATGCCCAGCGCCAGCGCGACGGGGAACGCCATCATCGGCACCAGCGACAGCACGATCGACAGGATCCCCGAGGGCAGGTGGATCGCCGCGGTATAGCTTGCCGAGTTGGGCAGGAGCGTGCCGATCAGCGCGATGATCGCATAAAGGGCGACGTGCCGCGCCTCCCGGGGCAGGCGGCGCCCGCGCAGCCTGTTGATCAGCGCAAGCAGCGCTCCGCCCAGCACGAACTGCCAGAAGATGATGCCGAAATGACGGTAGCCCTCGGACACCGCGATCTTGGCGAAGGGCTGCGTGATCCCCCACGCCGCGCCGATGGCCACGAGAAGGGCGATCAGGATCAGGCGGTCCCGGCTCAAGGGCCGGCCGGCTGCAGGCGCCCGCCGACGCGGACAGGGGCCACGCGCGTCGCCGCGCCGGTGCGGTCGTCGGTTTCGACGTAGACGCCCGAGAGGGTCGCGGCATCGGCGGCGGGGGTGAAGCGCTCCTTCGGCATCCCGGTGACGAAGCGGCGCAACGGCTCGTCCTTCTGCATCCCGATCACCGAGTCGTAGTCGCCGCACATCCCCGCATCGCTGAGGTAGGCGGTGCCGCGCGGCAGGATCATCGCGTCTGCGGTGGGCACGTGGGTATGCGTGCCCACGACAAGGCTGGCGCGGCCGTCGCAGAAATGGCCGGTCGCCATCTTCTCGGACGTCGCCTCGGCGTGGATGTCCACGATCACGGCCTGCGCCAGACCGCCGCGCGGATAGCTCCTGAGCGCGGCGTCGAGCGCCGAGAAGGGATCGTCGAAGGGCCGTTTCATGAATACCTGTCCCAGCGCCTGCGCGACGAGGACCTTGCGCCCGCCCGGCGCGTCGAACAGGCGCGCCCCCTGCCCCGGCGCGGACTTGGCGTAGTTGAGCGGACGCAGCACGCGCGGCTCGCCCGATATGAACTGCAGCATGTCGCGCTGGTCGAAGGCGTGATCGCCCAGCGTCAGGACATCGGCCCCGGCCTCGAGCAGCGCCCTCGCATGGGCGGCCGACAGCCCCGCGCCCGAGGTCGCGTTCTCGCCGTTGACCACGACGAAGTCGAGCCGCCACTCCGATCGCAGCCGCGGCAGCGTCCCGGTGACGGCCGCGCGGCCGGCGCGGCCCATCACGTCTCCGAGGAAAAGGATCTTCATGGCTAACCGATTAGGCGCTTGGACGGGGCGCGTCCAGCGGCGAAGTCAGGGATGCAGGACACCCATCTCGGTCACGAGCGCGTCAAGCGGCTGGTCGGTGGCGTCGGCGGGAAGTTCGTGCACCTCCTGCGCAGCGAAGGCGAAGCCGATGGCCCGCACCGGCGAAGCGCCCGCGCGCGGGGCGGCGCCCCGCAGCCGCGCCAGCGTCCGGTCGTAGAATCCCCCGCCATAGCCCAGCCGGTTCAGCCGCCGGTCGAAGGCCACCAGCGGCACGATCAACGTGTCGGGCGTCAGCCACTTGCCGGTTTGCGGGATCATCGCGCCGAAGGGCCCTTCGGCCATCTCGACGCCCGGCCGCCACTCGCGGAAGTCGAGCGGCAGGCCCCGGTCCACGATCACCGGGACGCAGATGCGCGCGCCCATCGCGTGAAGCGCGGCCATCGCCGGCACCGGGTCGAGTTCGGTGCGGATCGGCATGTAGCCCGACACGACGCGACCCTCGGGCGCCCCGATTTCGGACAGAAGCGCGCGCGTTGCGGCGGGCACCGCGCGTGCGGCTTCGGCGAAGGCCTCCTTGCGGGCCGCGAAGGCCGCCTTGCGCAGATCGGCCTTGAGATCGGACAGGTTCGTCATGACCCGATGAAATCCCGGCAGGCGTCCGGGCGCAACCTGCGGCGCGACGCAAGTGCCGCCTTTTCCACCACGCCGTCGCGCGGTATCGGGGAAACGGCAGGAACGACGGAGACGAAAATGCTTGTCCTCGACCATATCGCGGTCTCGACCGAGGCGCTCGAAACCGGCACCGCCGAGATCGAGGCGGCGCTGGGGCTGCCGCTCGCGCCCGGCGGGCAGCATGCGGCAATGGGGACTTGGAACCGTCTGCTGTCGCTCGGGCCGGCCGAGTATTTCGAGCTGATCGCGATCGAACCGGGCGCGCCCGGCCCCGCGCAGCCGCGGTGGTTCGACCTCGACCGTTTCGCAGGCGCCACGCGCGCCACTACATGGATCTGCCGGACGCCCGACCTGGCGGCCGCGCTGGACGCCGCGCCCGAGGGCGCGGGCGTGCCTTGGGACCTGCAGCGCGGCGACCTGAGCTGGCGAATGGCGGTGCCGCGCGACGGCAGGCTGCCCTTCGGCGGCCTGTTTCCCGCGATGATCGAATGGCGCGGCGAGGCGCATCCCGCGCCGCGGCTTCCCGACCGGGGCGCGCGGCTGACCGGTCTGCGCCTGTTCTCGCCCGAGGCCGAGGCCCTGCGCGCCACTCTCGCCGCCATGATAGACGATCCCCGGATCGAGGTGCTCGCGGCGGAGGTCCCCCGCATGGAGGCCGTGATCTCGACGCCGCGGGGCGAGGTCGTGCTGTGATCCGGCCGGCGCGGCCAGGAGATGCGCCCGCCATCGCGGCGATCTGGAACCGGGTCATCCGCGAGACGGTGGCGACCTTCACGACCCTCGAGAAGGACGAGGCCGACCTCGCGCGGCAGATCGCCGAGGGCGCGTCCTTCAACGTGGCCGACGACGCGGGCGACGTCGCGGGGTTCGTGACGGCATTCCAGTTCCGCGGCGGGCCAGGCTATGCGCACACGTTCGAACACTCCGTCCACGTCGCCGAGGCGGCACGCGGGCGCGGCTTCGGCAGGGCGTTGATGGCCGCGGCCGAGGCCGACCTCAGGGCGCGCGGCATCCACTCGCTGTTCGCGGGCGTCTCGGGCGAAAACGTGGCCGGCATCGGCTTTCATGCGGCCCTCGGCTACCACGAGGCGGCGCGCCTGCGCGAGGTGGGCTGGAAGTTCGGGCGCTGGCACGACCTCGTGCTGATGCAGAAGATGCTCTGACCCGGGCCCTGCGTCGGCTTGGCCCTGACGTTCCGGCAACCTTTGCGCTAGAAGATGTCCATGTCGGTCTGGACCCGCATATCCGAGGCGCTGGCCGCCATTCGCAAAGGCGAACGGCTTTCGGCCGTTTTCGAGCGGTTGCGCACGCCGCCCGAGCGCAGCGTGGCCTTCACGATCGCGGTTATCGCGCTCGGCGCGAAGATGGCCAAGGCGGACGGCCGCGTCACCCGCGACGAGGTCACGGCCTTCCGCGAGGTGTTCCGCATCCCGCCGTCCGAGGAACGCGCGGCGGCGCGGGTGTTCAACCTCGCCCGCGAGGACATCGCGGGGTTCGAGGATTACGCCGCGCGCATCGCCCGGATGTTCCGTAGCGACGACGCGCCCTGCGGGCAGGACAGCGTGCTGTGCGACCTGATGGAGGGTCTGTTCCACATCGCGGCCGCAGACGGCACCTACCACCCCGAGGAAGAGGCCTTCCTTGCGCGGGTGGCCCTGATCTTCGGCATGGACGAGGCGCATTTCCGGCGGATGCGCGCGCGCCACGTTCCGGGGGAAAGCGACGCCTACGAGGTTCTCGGCGTGGACCCCGGCGCAGAACTGGAGGCCGTCCGCGCCGCCTGGCGCGCCGAGGTGCGCGCGACCCATCCCGACCGCATGATGGCGCGCGGCGTGCCGGAGGAGGCGACGAAACTGGCCGAGAAGCGGCTGGCGGCGATCAATGCGGCCTGGGACGCCATAAGGGCCGAGCGCGGGGCGGCGTGATCGGCGATGCGCGTGGCCACCTACAACGTCGAGTGGTTCCACGCCGTGTTCGACCCGCCGGGCAACCTCCTGCGGGACGGCGCGCCCTCGGCGCGCGAAGGCGTGACGCGCGCCGAACAGATCGACGCGCTGACGACGGTCTTCAGGGCCATCGACGCCGACGCGATCCTCGTGGTCGAGGCGCCCGACATCTCCCCCCGTCATGACGGCATCGCGGCGATTGCGAACTTCGCGGCGGCCGCCGGCATCCGTGCCCGCGCGCCCCTCGCCGGCTTTCCGAACGAGACGCAGCAGGAACTGACGCTGCTCTACGATCCCGACGTGATCGCGGCGCGGCACGACCCGCTGGGGCCCGTCGCCGGAAAGCATGGCCGAAGCCCCAGCGGAGTGGCCGCGCCCCGCTTCGACACGTCGTTCCGCATCGACCTCGACATCGACGCGACCGAGGACGTCGTCACCTTCTCCAAGCCACCGCTGGAGGTCGCGCTGAGCACGCCACTGGGCGACATCCGCTTCATCGGCTGCCATGTGAAATCGAAGGTGCCGCATGGCGCGGAGAACGCGGCCGAGGCCATGACCATCGCCATCGCCAACCGCCGCAAGCAACTGGCGCAATGCATCTGGCTGAGGCGGCGCATCGAGGAGCATCTGTCGGCTGGCGACCGGCTGATCCTGGCCGGAGACCTCAACGACGGCCCCGGCCTCGACGAATACGAGCACCTCTTCGGCCGTTCCGGCGTCGAGATCGTGGCGGGCACCGACGCGCTGCCCGAGGCGCGGCTGTTCGACCCTCATGCCGGGCGCGCGCTTCAGAGCCGGGTCGCCGCCCAGCCCACGACGGCGCGGTTCTTCATCGCCTCCGAGAACCGCTGGCTCTCGGCGCTGCTCGACTACGTCATGGTTTCGCCGAACCTGAGGCCCTGCGCGCGGCGGTGGCGGATCTGGCATCCGTTCGACGACCGCGACTGCCTCGAGGACGCGGCGCTGCACAGGGCGCTCCTCATGGCGTCCGACCACTTCCCCGTGACGCTCGACCTGGCCGCGGAGGACTGAGCCCCCCTTAACGGACGCGGCCCCCTGCACTATGTTCGTCCACATGAGACGCATCGTGCCGACCGCCCTGATCTGCCTCGCGCTTGCCGTCCCCGCCACGGCGCAGGAGGCCCCCGAAACCGAAACGGAACGCGGCTTCGACCTTTTGCGCGAGGGCTCTCGCATGATCCTCGAGGGGTTGATGGACGACATGCGCCCCATGCTCGAGGAGGCGCGGCCCTTTTTCGAGGAGGAGATGCTGCCGTTCCTGGAGTCGCTCGGAACGCTGATCGACGACATGACGGCCTACGAGATGCCCGAACGGCTGCCCAACGGCGACATCATCATCCGGCGCAAGCCCGACGCACCGCCCCTGCCGGACACCGGGCAGGATGTCGGCGAGGGTGGCGAGGTCGAGCTCTAGCGGCCGGACGCGCGCGGCCCCTCACGTCGCGATCAGACGCGCCAGTGCCGCAAGCTCCGCGTCGCCAAGGTCGCGTTCCTCGGGACGCGCCATCATCAGGCGGCCGACGGCGGACCAGTAGAGCATCCGCGCCCGCGCGCCGACCTCGGCCTCGGCGACACCCAACGCCGCGAGCACCTGCTCGGCGAAGCGGAGGCGGCGCCAGTCGACGGCAGCCACGCACTCGGCCACGTGCGCGTCCGTCGTGGCCCATGCGCGCACCGCGCGCTCCAGCCCGGCGCCGGACCGGAACGCCCGCCGCATCAGGCCGTCGAGCTGCGAGGCCGCGTCGCCCTCGCGCACGGCGGCGCGCAGAAGCTCGGCCGTGGTGCGGTCGGTCCAGTGCGCGATCAGGTCGCGCCTGAATGCGTCGAGATCCTCGAAATGCCAGTAGAAACTGCCCCGCGTCACGCCAAGATCCGCCGCCAGCGTCTGCGCCTTCAGCGCGCCGTGCCCCTTCTCGGCGAGTTGCCCCAGCGCGAAGTCGAGCCAGTCGGCCTTTTCGAGACGGGTCATCGCGGCCTCCATGCAGATGTGTCCGGACGCCTCGGTCGGACAGGGCGAAGCGCCATGCGCGACTGTATGGCGGCCTACGCCGCCGTGTCCAGCCGCACCCGCCGGCCCCGCGCCGCGCGGAGACGGTCGGCGTGGAACACGACGTCATGATCCCCGCAAGGGTTGAGACCCGCGCCGGGCAGGCGCATATCTGGGCGAACGATGTTTCCCAGCGAGGTTTCCATGCGCCTGCCCTTTCCCGCCCCCGCCCCCACGCCCCTCAAGGACGCCGCAGCCGAGGCGGGAGGCGCGCCGCTGGGCGAGCTGCCGGATTGGGACCTGAGCGATCTCTATGCCGCACCGGACGCGCCCGAACTCGAACGCGACCTCGCGTGGCTCGAGACCGAATGCGCCTCCTTCGCCGGGGACTACGAAGGCAAGCTGGCCGAGCTGTCGGCGGAGGATCTGCTGGCCTGCATCCGGCGCTACGAGACGATCGACATAAAGGCGGGCCGCGTCATGTCCTACGCCGGCCTGCGATACTACCAGCAGACCACGAACCCCGAGCGGGCCAAGTTCATGTCCGACATGCAGGACAGGATCACGACCTTCACCACGCCGCTCGTCTTCTTCGGACTGGAGTTCAACCGCATCCCCGACGACCGCTACGACGCGCTCATGGAAGGCAACGCCGACCTCGCGCGCTACAAGCCCGTGCTGGACCGGATGCGCGCGATGAAGCCCTACCAGCTTTCGGACGAGCTGGAGCGCTTCCTGCACGACACCTCCGTCGTCGGCGCAAGCGCATGGAACAAGCTTTTCGACGAGACCATCGCGGGCCTGTCCTTCGAGGTGGACGGCGAGACGCTCGGCATCGAGGGGACGCTGAACCTTCTGACCGAGCAGGACCGCGCAAAACGCGAGGCGGGCGCACGCGCGCTGGCCGAGACGTTCGAGGACCGCCTGCCCCTCTTCGCACGCGTGCACAACACGCTGACCAAGGAGAAGGAAATAACCGACCGCTGGCGCAAGCTGCCCTCGCCGCAGATGTCGCGCCACCTTGCGAACCACGTCGAGCCCGAGGTCGTCGAGGCGCTGAGGAACGCGGTCGTCGCGGCCTATCCGCGCCTCAGCCACCGCTACTACGCGCTGAAGGCCAAGTGGCTCGGCCTCGACAAGCTGCAGGTCTGGGACCGCAACGCGCCGCTTCCCATGGAGGAGACGCGGATCGTCGGCTGGGACGACGCGCGCAAGATCGTGTCGGACGCCTACGCGGGCTTCGACCCGAAGATGGCGGAACTGGCCGAGCCGTTCTTCACCGACGGCTGGATCGATGCGGGCGTGAAGGAGGGCAAGGCGCCCGGCGCCTTCGCGCACCCGACCGTCTCGGACGTTCACCCCTACGTCATGCTGAACTACCTCGGCAAACCGCGGGACGTGATGACGCTGGCCCACGAGCTTGGCCACGGCGTCCACCAGCGCCTCGCGGCGGGCCAGGGCGAGCTTCTGTCCTCGACGCCACTGACGCTGGCCGAGACGGCAAGCGTCTTCGGCGAGATGCTGACCTTCCGCAAGATGCTGTCGGAGGCCGCCGACGACGCGCAGCGCAAGGTTCTGCTGGCCGGCAAGGTCGAGGACATGATCAACACGGTCGTGCGCCAGATCGCGTTCTACGACTTCGAGTGCAAGCTGCACGAGGCCCGGCGCGGGGGCGAGTTGACGCCCGACGACATCAACGCGCTCTGGATGAGCGTGCAGGGCGAAAGCCTCGGGCCGGTCTTCGAATTCATGGAGGGCTACGAGACCTTCTGGGCCTACATTCCGCATTTCGTCCACTCGCCCTTCTACGTCTATGCCTACGCCTTCGGTGACGGCCTCGTGAACGCGCTCTATGCCGTCTACGAAGAGGGCGCGCCGGGCTTTCAGGAGAAGTATTTCGAGATGCTGAAGGCCGGCGGATCGAAGCACCACAAGGAGCTTCTGGCGCCCTTCGGACTCGACGCGACCGATCCCGCCTTCTGGGACAAGGGGCTTTCGATGATCGAGGGCCTCATCGACCAGCTCGAAGCGATGGAGCACTGACATAACGCGTCCCGCATTCCTTGCGAAATTCGTCTCGGAGGAGGATTGGCGCAACGCCACGCGGCGCTACAAGCGGGCCCTGGTGCGCATCAAGCAGCGTGTGCCGCCGGGCGCGCGCCTCGTGCTGGGCCTGTTGCTCATGCTTGGGGGAGTGTTCGCGTTTCTCCCCGTCCTCGGCCTGTGGATGATCCCGCTCGGCTTCGCGATCGCGGCGCTGGACGTGAAGCCCTTTGTGAAATGGCTGCGCAACCGCAACAATTAGACTGCGCGGCAACTGTCCCCACCAGAGATGGTTGGCACCGGCAGATTTTCGTATCACAAGAGAAACGCTTAATGTATGTTGTTCGAAGGCAGAACAACGTGACGGGATCGGTGGATACCCGTCCTGAGACCCGGCGCCAACTTGACCGGGCGGGTGGTGTAAATGGACGGATCAAGTATCTCAGAGCCGGAGGGCCTTGCCTTCGGTCCGTTTTCGGGACCCGACGCCCTTTTCCGCATCGTCTACTACGGTGAAGCGCTTCGCGCGATGACGGAGCATGTCAGCGACACGCTGATCACCGGCCCCTGCGCCCCGATGCTGAGCCTTCTGGACGACGCGTTCGACCGTTTCTCGGAAGCGAAGGACAGTTTCGGAGCCGAGGAATTCACGCTCTACGTCATGTCGCTGATGCTCAACCTCTGCGAGGACGAGGACGAGGCCCGCCAGTTCCGCATCGGTGCGGCGCAGTATATCGTGAAGTCGTCGCCGACGCTTCCCGCGGACTATGCCTCGATCGTGAGCGAGGCGCGCCGGATGCTCAGGGCGCACGAGCGCACCGAGCGGGCCGCGATGCCGGCCCCTGCGCCGACACGGCCCGCGACCCCGACAGCGCCGCCGCGCGTGGCCGAGCGCAGGACCGCGCCCACGACCGCGAGCCGCAAGAGAGAGCGGCCCGCCCGGTCCACGTCCGCCTTCGCCGATTTCCTGAGCACGGCTGTCCTTGCGGTTTTCGTCGGGGGGATGCTGGGCCTTTACCTCTTCTACGCGTTCAGCGACGTGGATGCGCCCTCCGCCGCGGGCGGCTGGGGCGCGGAGGCCGCGACCCGGCCCTGAGGGGCCATCCCGCCACGGTCGGTCCCGGGCCGAGAGGCGGCGCGCGACGCCGCCCCTTGCGTGCCGTCCCTCATTCCGCCTCGTCAGCGGGCTTGGCCTGCAGAAGCGCGTAGTTGCCCTCGCCGATCCGTCCGTGGAGGTCGATCTGCGTCTCGAGGTAGTCGATGTGGCCTTCCTCGTCTGCGATCAGCTCCTCGAAGAGGTTCTTGCTGACGTAGTCGCCCACGCTGTCGCAATGATCCCTCGCCTCGATGTAGAGGCTGCGAGCGTCGTGCTCGGCGGCGAGATCGGCCTCGAGCGTCTCCTTGAGGGTCTGGCCGATCCGCAGCGCGTCAAGCTTCTGCAGGTTGGGATGGCCCTCGAGAAAGATGATCCGCGCGATCAGCTTGTCGGCGTGGTGCATCTCCTCGATGCTTTCCTCGCGCGACTTGGCCGCGATGCGGCCGAAGCCCCAATCCTCCTGCAGGCGGTAATGCAGCCAGTACTGGTTGACCGCAGTCAGCTCGCTTCGCAGCGCGGCATTGAGGTATTCGATGACCTTTTCGTCGCCCTTCATCGTCCGGTTCTCCTTCTGGTCGGGACGGGTTCGGCGCGCTGTGCGCCAAGCCGGTTGGTCCTGTCGAACGCGACAGGCAGGTGTATTCCATGCCCTGCGGACCGCCCGGGGCACCCGCCGCCCGAGGCGACGGCCCGTGGCGCAGGCCGCTTCAGGCGCCCCTCGTGCGGCGGCTGCGCAGGTTGCGCAGTTCCGAGGGAACGCCGAGACCGGGGCTTTCGGCCATCGTCGCCGTGAAAAGCCGAAGGCATCCTCCGCAGTCGGCCTTCTTGCCAAGCGCGCGATAGACCTTGCCGGGCGTGATGATGGTGTCGGGATCGGCGGCCCGCATCCAGTCGATGGCCGAGCGGATGTCGTGATCGCTGATGTTGGCGCAGTGACAGACGATCATGCTCCGCCCCCAGGGACGCCCGCCGGGGGTGCGAAATCGATCGAGAAGGATACGACGGCCATGGGCGCCCGCTCCGCGCTGAGTTGCCGGCATAAGGTGACTATTTCAGTCGGAAATGTCAAACCCGACGTTTCCGCCCGGTCGATCCGTCGCGCCTCAGTCGAGGTCCGTCCAGGGCCACGGCTTCACGTCCGACGCCGCGGACTGGTAGCGCGCGGCCTTCGCCATCCAGATCCCGAGGTCGGTTCCGAAGTCCGCGAGCCGCGCATTCCGCTCGCCGGTGTTCACCAGCATGATGATGAACTGCACAACGGTCAGCACGGTCAGAACGGTCTGCGAGATCGACAGCATGAAGGCGATCAGCAGCATGTAGATCAGCCGCATCCCGAGGTTGTCCTTCTCGGGCGCCGCGGCCTGCTCGCCGTTCACGCGCCCCTCGATGTTGTCGTCGTCGTTCCGGGACATCATCCACCCCCCACGCTACGCTTCACGCAAATCCTACTTCGGCGGCCCCAGCCTGTCGAACACGGCGTCGACGGCCGCGTGCGTTCCGCGCGACTGTTCCAGCGGCATCGCGTAGGGCGCGCCATCGAGAAGGGTGGCGGCCACCGCCTCGACCTGGTTGACGTATTGGCGGGCGTCCGGAAAGCGGTGGATCTGGTCCGGCCCGCCCTCGCGGCGCAAACGCAGGTCCGCCTGACCATACTGGCCAGCGTTGAAGGGCGCCTCGACCACCAGCCAGCCCTCGTCGCCCTCGAAGACCATTTCCTGACGCTTGGTGGTCCGCATCGAGACGTGGAAGGAAAACCGCACGTCGCCCGCCCGGGCGCGCACCCATGTCGAGGCGTCGATGCCGTTCTCCCAGATGGCCTCGGCCGAGGTCACGTCGGGCTCCAGCCCCGTCGCGAAGCGGAAGGCGCCGATGGGATAGACGCCGATGTCGCGCGTCGCGCCGCCGGCAAGGTCGGCGCTGTTGCGGACGTTGCCGGGCTCGTTCAGGCCGTAGGTGAACACGCCCGTCACGGTGTGCAGCCGCCCGATGCCGCCGCCCGTCACGATCTCGCGGGCGCGCAGCCATTGCGGGTGATGCGCCGGCATCCACGCCTCGGCGATGAAGACGCCCGTTTCCTCGCGAAGCGCGATCAGCCGGTCCACGTCGCCCGCCGTGAGGCCGATGGGCTTCTCGCACAGGACGGCCTTGCCAGCGCGCGCGGCCTTTTCCGTCCATTCGACGTGCAGCGCATTCGGCAGGGGAATGTAGACGGCGTCGATGCCCGGATCGGCCAGCAGCGCCTCGTAGCTGTCATGCACGACGATCCCGGGCGAGAAGTCCGCGAACGGCGCAGCCCTCGCCGGGTCGCGCGTCGCGACCGCGGCAAGGCGCGAGCGCCGGGCCTCGTGGATAGCGGGGGCCATGATCTTGCGGGCGAAGCCGGAGGCGCCGAGGACGCCCCAATTCACGATGTCCTGTTTCATGGCACAAGGCATAGCGCGGGGCATCGCGGCGCGGAAGCCCCGTCACGGGGGCCCGAACGCGAACCGGCCGCGTCCGGGAAACGGGCGCGGCCGGTCGAATCGCGTTCGGATGGGGAGGGTCAGGCGCGGGCCATCATCCCGTGTTCCCTGGCAAGCTCGCGCATCCGCTTCTGCAGCTTCTCGAAGGCGCGGACCTCGATCTGGCGGATCCGCTCGCGGCTGACGTTGTAGACGCCCGAAAGATCCTCCAGCGTGACCGGATTGTCCTGCAGACGGCGCTGGGTGAGGATGTCGCGCTCGCGCTCGTTGAGGACGTCCATCGCCTCTTCCATCATGGCGAGGCGCTGGGTGTATTCGTCACGCTCGGCATAATCCTCGGCCTGGTCCGCGCCTTCGTCCTCCAGCCAGTCCTGCCACTGGGTCGAGCTGTCGTCCTCGGTGCCGACGGTCGCGTTGAGCGAGGCGTCGCCGCCCGAGAGGCGGCGGTTCATCGAGATGACCTCCTCCTCCGTCACGCCGAGGTCGTTGGCGATGCGCGCGACGTTCTCGGGGCGAAGGTCCCCCTCCTCCAGCGCGCCGATGCGGGCCTTTGCTTTGCGCAGGTTGAAGAACAGCTTCTTCTGCGCAGAGGTCGTGCCGAGCTTCACCAGCGACCACGAGCGCAGGATGTATTCCTGGATCGCGGCGCGGATCCACCACATCGCGTAGGTGGCGAGGCGAAAGCCCTTCTCGGGATCGAAACGCTTCACGGCCTGCATGAGGCCGACGTTCGCCTCCGAGATGACCTCGGCCTGCGGCAGGCCGTATCCGCGGTAGCCCATGGCGATCTTGGCCGCCAGCCGCAGGTGGCTGGTGACAAGCTGGTGCGCGGCCTCGGTGTCCTGATCCTCGACCCACCGCTTGGCGAGCATGTATTCCTGCTCGGGCTCCAGCATCGGAAACTTGCGGATTTCCTGCAGGTAGCGGTTCAGACCCTGTTCCGGGGACGGCGCGGGAAGATTGGCGTAGGTGCTCATGTCTTCACCCCCCTTGTGTTGATTCGTCTACGCTTCACGGCATGTTCAGGTTTCATGTAAAACTGATTAACTTTTCGTCAAGATCCTGACTGGACCGTTCGGTTCAGTCTTATGCACTATCCAAATGCGCGTATCAATCGGCATTTCAGCCCAGTAACGTGCAAGTGCGCACATGTTACAGGGCCGCGGCGCGCAGCGAGGCGAGGAGTCCGGCCATGTCCGGCGGCAGCGGGGCGGTGAACCGGAGCGTCTCGCCCGTGACCGGATGCACGAAGCCGAGCGTCGCCGCATGAAGCGCCTGGCGCGGAAAGCCCATCACCTCCGAGGCGGCGGGCCCCAGGGCCTTCTCCGAGACCTTCCTGCGCCCGCCATAGACGCGGTCCCCGACAAGGCCGTGACCCAGATGCGCAAGATGCACCCGGATCTGGTGCGTGCGCCCCGTCTCGAGGCGGCACGAGATGCGGGCCACGGCCCCGGTGAAACTTTCCTCCATGCGCAGATGCGTCACGGCGTGGCGCCCGCCCTGGAACAGCACGGCCTGCCGCTGCCGGTCGGTCTTGTGGCGGGCGAGCTGGGTCGTGACGCGGATGGTCCCGTCGGGGGTCACATGCACGCCGCGCACGCCGCGCAGCCTGGGGTCCGCGACGTCCGGCACGCCGTGGCAGAGCGCCTGGTATTCGCGTTCGATGCTGTGGTCGGCGAATTGCGCGGCAAGGCCGTGATGCGCGCGGTCGGACTTGGCCACGACCAGCAGGCCCGAGGTGTCCTTGTCGATCCGGTGCACGATGCCCGGCCGCCGCTCGCCGCCGATGCCCGACAGCTCGTCCCCGAAATGATGCAGGAGCGCGTTCACGAGCGTGCCCTCGGGCGAGCCCGGCGCGGGGTGCACGACCATTCCGGCGGGCTTGTCGATCACGATCAGATCCGCGTCCTCGTGCACGATCACGAGCGGGATGTCCTGTGCCGCCGTCTCGACCTCGGCCGCCTCCTCGACGGCGATCTCGATCTCGTCACCCTCGGCAAGCTTGGCGCGCACGTCCGTCGCCACCGCGCCGTTCACGCGGACCGAGCCGGCCTCGATCAGCCGCGCAAGGCGCGACCGGCTCAACGCCTCCTCCTCTGGCACGTCCCGGCCCAGTGCCTTATCAAGGCGCGGCGCCGGATCGGGGCCGATCCGGAAGGAAACGAGGCGGGTGAACGGCATGAGCGAAGCTCCGAGGAACGAGAACGGCGCGGACGGGACCGAGGCCCTGCCCCGCGACCTGCGGTTCCTGAAGGCGCTGGTCACGGTCCTGACCGTCGTGATGATCGGCGGGGTGATAACGATCGTCGCGCTTCTTGTCATCCGCCTGAACGCGCCCGCGCCGCAGGTCGTCGTCGACCCCGGCATGTTCGCCATGCCCGCAGGCGTCGCGACGCTTGGCATCAGCGTGGTGCGGGGACACACCGTGATCACCGGTGACGACGGCGTGATCCGCGTCTACGACAGCGAAAGCCGCGCGCTCCTGCAGGAAATCGATCTTCCGCGCTGAGGGGGATGGTACCGCCTCCCCGGCTTGAACGGGGGACCTCTGGATCCACAATCCAGCGCTCTAACCAACTGAGCTAAGGCGGCACTGGCGGGCGGGATAGCGCCGTCGCGGTTCGATTGCAAGAGGCTCAGGGGCCGAGGTCGCGGGTCCATTCCTGCTCGATCAGGTCGCGGCCGAACGAGCGCACGGGCCGCGAACTGACGCAGGTGAAGCCCGCGCGGGCGTAAAGCGCGCAGGCCGCCGCGTGGCTTTCATGGGTCCAGAGCGTCATGCGCGCGTATCCGGCATCCCTCGCGAAGCCCAGGCAGGCCTCCAGAAGCCTCCGCCCCAGCCCCAGGCCGCGCGCCTCGCGCTCGAGGAAGAACAGGCGCAGCTTCGCCGTATCGGGCTCGGGGCCCTGCACGCAGAAGATCGAGCCGAGGCGCCGGTTGCCCGCCCGCGCGATCCAGCCCCGCTCGCGCGCCGGATCATGGGCGTCGATGAAATCGGCGAGGATGCGCGCCACCAGCGGCTCGAACGAGGCGTCGAAGCCCTCGTCCTCGGCATAGGCCTCGGCGTGGCGCATGATCAGCCAGCCTGCGTCGCCTACCGCAAGGTCGTCCAGAACGACGTCGCCGGGTGTCACATCGCTTGCGGAACGTCGCATCTGCCGCTACCTCCCGCTTCAGTTTTGGAGGCATGGCCCATGGGCATCAACAGCGAAAGCGAGATCGCGGCCAATCTGCAGATCGGGCCGACGACGCTCGGGATGGTGCGGATCTTCGTCGAGGCCGAGGGCGTTGACCTTCCGCTCGACTTCGAGCCGGAAGAGGCGGAGGAAATCGCCGAGGAACTGCGCGCCGCGGCCGCCGCCGCACGCAAGATGGCCCGGAAGGGCTGAGGCCGCGACAACCCGGGGTTGATCCCGATCAAGGCGGCGCAGGGCACGGGTCTGCACTCTGGCCGCAATGGACAACATCGCGCTCCTTTTCGTGACGCTCGGCGGGCTGCTTCTCGCCGGTCTCGCCGCCGACACGTTGGGGCGGCGCACCCGCCTTCCGCGCGTGACCCTGCTTCTGATCATCGGCGTCGCGGCGGGGCCCTTCGGCCTCGGGCTCATCAGCCACGATTCGGACGCCTGGTTCGAGCTTGCCTCGACGGCCGCGCTGGCGCTTGTCGCGTTCCTGCTAGGCAACGCGCTCACGGTCGAGAAGCTGGCCGAGCACGGGCGCGAGATCCTTATCGTGACGTGGACGTTGGTGGCCGCGACGCTTGCCTTCATGACGCTGGGCCTGAGCGCGATGGGCCTCGCGCCGGGGCTTGCCCTGCTGCTTGCCGCGATCGGCACCGCCACTGCGCCCGCGGCGACGGTGGACGTCCTTGCGCAGGCGCGGGCCTCGGGGCCCTTCGCGGACCGCATCCGGGGCATCGTGGCGGTGGACGACGCATGGGGGATCATCGTCTTCAGCCTCGTCCTCGTCATCGTCAGCGCGATGGGCGGCAATGGCGCCGAGGCCGCGCCCGCGCCGATCTGGAATGCCGCCCGCGACCTTGGCGGCGCGATCCTCGTGGGCTTCGCCACGGGGCTGCCTGCCGCCTTCCTGACGGGGCGCCTGTCCCCCGGCGAGCCGCAGCAGTCCGAGGCCCTCGGGACGGTGTTCCTGACCGCCGGCCTCGCGATCTGGCTCGACGTGTCGCCGCTTCTTGCGGGGATCACGGCGGGGGCCGTGGTCGCGAACCTCGCACGTCATCACGAACGCGCCTTCCACGAGATCGAGCATGTGGAATGGCCCTTCATGCTCCTGTTCTTCATCCTCGCCGGCGCCTCGCTGGAGGTTGACCGCCTGCCGGAGCTTGGCCTGATCGGGCTGGCCTTCGTGGCCCTGCGCACCGCCGCGCGGCTGGCCGGATGCTGGCTGGGCGGGACGCTGGCGAAACTGCCGACCGAGGAACGCCGGTGGATGGGCCCCGCGCTTCTGCCGCAGGCGGGCGTGGCGGTCGGCATGGCCCTCGTCGCGGGCGAGGCGTTTCCCGGCTGGCGCGAGACGATCATCACGCTGACGGTCGGCACCACGGTCGTCTTCGAGCTGATCGGCCCGCCCGCCACGATGATGGCGCTGGCCCGCGTGAGGGCTCAGAGCGTCGCGCCGGGATCCCGCATCACCTGAAGCCGCTGCGCCGCCACCCGCGCGAAACGCTGCGTCACCGCCTTGCGACGCGCCCCGGCAAGCTTCGTCTCGGGGCCCATGCGCAGGATTTCGGCGTCCCAGGCATCGGCGAGGATCAGGCCGGTGTCCTCGGGCAGAAGCTCGACCGGGAACTCGGCGTCAACGGCCCAGAAATAGCGGTCGCCCCAGTCAAGATAGCCGCCCCACTTGGCGTCCGAGGTGAAGTCCGCGCGGCTCGACTTGCACTCGACGATCCAGAACTCGCCCTTGGGCCCCATCGCCATGACGTCCAGCCGCTTGCCGCGTTCGGGGGTGAATTCCTCGAGCGTCGCGAAGCCGTGGCTGGCGAGATGGCGGCAGACGCCCCGCGCCAGAAGCTGGCCGGGCATGAGGGACGGAAGGTCGGGACCGGACATGGGAGAAGTTTGGAACATTAGCGGAACATGTGCAACGGGCCATTCTTCGCCGGGACCAGTTCGCAACCCCTTGCTCGGCGCCCGCGGGCGCCCTACCTCTGGTGTGTGGCGGGTTCTGCCCTTCGCGTGCCTGTGGCAAATTCCAGTGGCCTTAAACATTTCCGAGGGGGCTGGCTCTGGCCGGACCGTGGTTCGGTTACCTGGCGCCCACCTGTACATACAGGCTCTCGGGAATTAACGCCTCCACGGTTGGCGCGGTCCCGTCACATTCCCGGAAACGAAGAAAGCCGGCGCTCCAGCGCCGGCTTTTCGCAACCTCGCCTCCAGCGGCCCGAACGTGGGCGCTCAGCGGCGGTCGTCCGTCCGCACCCGCACGGGGATCGGCTCGTAGGCGCGGATCGGCTCGCGCCGGCCGCCGCGCGGCTCGTCGTCGTCGCCGAGCGTCATGATCTTGTAGCCGATCTGCGCCGAGCCGAGCGTGATCGTGAAAAAGACGTAAAGGATTGCCAGCGCGATCGGACCCTCGGACGTGTGGGTCACGAGGTGCCAGATGTTGCCGATGTCGAGGTAGAGGAGCGCGCCCACGAAAACCGCGGCGAGTACCGCGCCGTAGGCGGCGTGGCGCAACAGGAACCTGATGTGATCGGGCATGGCGGACCTCCCTTGCTGTCCTGCTCCTATAGGTAGCGGTCCTGCACCCACCCGCAAGGGCCATGCCGTAATGCCGCACCGATTGAGCGGAAAACGCACAATAAACAGGCGCCGCGCCCTAGGCCGCGAACAGCGCGAGCCATGCGACGTAGGCGGCATAGGCCAGAACGAATGCCGCCCCCGCGCCCCGCCCGATCCGGCCGGCGGCCAGCACGACCAGCAGCGCCAGCGCGGCGGCCGCCACGGCCACGAGGTCGGTGACCGACAGCCCCTCGGGCACCGGGATCGGCACCAGCGCCGCCGTAACCCCGAGGATCGCGAAGATGTTGAAGACGTTCGACCCCAGCACGTTGCCCAGCGCCAGTTCCGCCTCGCCGCGCCGCGCGGCCGAAAGGCTTGTCGCCAGCTCGGGCAGCGACGTGCCCACGGCCACGACCGTCAGGCCGATCACCGTCTCGCTGATCCCGAAGGCCGTGGCGATGCCCGTCGCGCCCTCGACCAGAAGCCACGCGCCCGCGATCAGCGCGCCAAGCCCGCCCGCGAGGTACAGCGCGATCCGCACGGCCCCCATGCCCTCGATCGCGGGCACCGGCTCGGCGGCGGCGTCGCGGGCCAGCGCGCGCCAGATGTAGACGACGAGCGCCACAAGCAGGAGGGCGCCCTCGACGCGGCCGACATGCGTCCCGACCACGATCACGCCGACGCCGAGCGCGGTCGCGACGGTCAGCCACAGGCGATCCTCGGCCGGAGCCGCGCCAGCGCCGATCGGCGCGACCAGCGCGGCCATGCCCAGGATCAGCAGGATGTTGGCGATGTTGGACCCCAGCACGTTGCCGATGGCGATGCCCGGCGCCCCCGACAGCGCGGCCGAAAGCGAGGTCAGGAGTTCGGGCATGGAGGTGCCGAAGCCCAGCACGATCGCGCCTACCACCGCCATGGGCAGGCGCATCCGCGTGGCGAAGGCCACCGCGCCCCGCACCAACCCCTCGCCCCCGCCCAGAAGAAGGCCGAGGCCCGCAGCAACGAAAATGACGTCCATGATCCCCTCGATTTCCGGGCCCGTCGCGGGGCGTGCGCGCGCCCTTGCCGGATGGCGTGGAGGTGGGGCCGGGATCGCCGCGCGCAAGGGCCTCCGCCGCCGATTGTGGTGCGCCTCAGCCGCGCGGCGGGATTTCGCCGCGCGGGCGGGCCATGAGGCGGACCCGGCCGCCCGGATGCGCTCGCTCGTCGAAGGCCGCGAACCCGAACCGCGCCGCAAGCCTCAGCGACGCCGCGTTGCCGGGCGCGATCATGCACACGGTGCGCCGCGCGGGCAGCGTCCCGTCTGCCCAATCCAGCACCGCAGACAGCGCCTCGGACGCAAGACCCCGCCCCTGCGCCCCCCGCGCCAGCACCCAACCGGCCTCGGGCCAGTCGTCGAAGTCCGGCCCGAGGCCCCGGCCGAATCGCGCGAACCCGATCTCGCCAAGGAAGTCCGCGGTCTCGCGATCCTCGAGCGCCCAGTAGCCATGCCCGTGGCCGGGCCACATCGCGAGGTAGCGGCCGAGGCGGGCCTCGGTCCGCGCGCGGTCCGAGGGCTGCCCCCCGATGTGGCGGACCACCAGGGGGTCGCTCCACATCGCGGCCATCGCAGGCAGATCGCCGACGTCATGGCCGCGCAGGCACAGCCGCCGCGTGGTGATCACGGGGGCTTCGGCGGTCATAGGGCGCTGTACCGGGACGCGCGCATCAGAACGCCTCGGGCTTCGCCTCCCGGGCCATATGGTCGAGAACGGCGTTCACGAATTTCGGCTCGCGGCCCTCGGGAAAGAAGGCGCGCGCGACATCGACGTATTCGCTGATCACGACCTTGGGCGGGGCGTCGCCCTCGACCAGTTCAGCCCCGGCCGCACGAAACAGCGCGCGCAACGTCGGGTCGATACGGTTGATCGGCCATTTCTCCACCAGCGCGCGGTCGGTCATCTGGTCGATCTTCGCCTGCCAGTTCACTGCGTCGCCGATCGTCTTGGCGAAGAGGTCGGGATCGCCCTCGGCCATCTCCTCGCCGTCGTAGACCGCGCCGAAGCGATGGGTCTCGAATTCGCGGCGGACGGCGTCGATTGTCTGCCCGGACGCTTCCATCTGGAACAGGGCCTGCACGGCGAAAAGCCGTGCTGCGGACTTCATCTGGCGCTTTTCCTCCCGGCTCGGGCCTTTGGGGCGCGGAACGGGATCTGCGGGTTCGCTCATGCGGTCGAGGGGCCTTCGCTGTCGCCCGCCACCTCGATCGCGTCGGGGCGGGTCTTGAAACCGATGCCGCCCTTAGGCCGTCCGAACCGGCGCGTCAACGCGATCAGGTGGAGCGCCGCCTCGGCCGCCCCGCCGGCGGTGTTCAGGCGACTGCCATCGGCCCGCTCCTCAGCCTGTTCGCGGTTCTCAACGGTGATGATGCCGTTGCCGATGCACATGCCCTGCAGGCCCAGCATCGTCAGCGCCCGCGCGCTTTCGTTCACCACGACGTCGTAATGCGAGGTCGCCCCCCGGATCACGCAGCCGAGCGCCACGTAGCCGTCGAAGTTCGACAGCCGGTGGGCGATGCCGATGGCCGTGGCGATCTCGAGCGAGCCGGGCACCTCGATGGTCTCGTGGGTCGCGCCGGCCTTCTCGAGCACGGCGCGCGCGGCGGCGAGCTGCGCCTGCGAAATCGCCGTGTAGTAGGGCGCGATCACGATGGCGACCTTCACCGGCTTGTCGAATTCGGGAAGCCCGAGGTCGTTGTCGGAATGTCCGGCCATCATCCAAGCTCCGATATCTTGCGGGTTCCGGTGATCGAAAGGCCGTAGGCCTCGAGGCCCACCACCTTGGGCTTCGGCGAGTTCGTCAGAAGGATCATGTCCGAAAGCCCGAGCGAGGACAGGATCTGCGCGCCGAGGCCGTATTGCCGCAGCGTCTGTGGCGAGACTTCGTCTCCCGGGGCGAGCTTCATCGTCAGGTCTCGCAGCAGGACGACGACGCCCCGCCCCTCGGCGGCGATCAGGCGCATGGCGTCGGCGAACTCGTCCGCGCGCCCCCTCGGCCCGGTGCCCACGATGTCCAGAAGCGGATCCATCGCGTGCATCCGCACCAGGACGGGTTCCGGCCCCGAGATGTCACCCTTCACCAGCACGATATGCTCGGCGCCTTGCGTCTCGTCGGTGTAGATCCGCAGCGTCCATGTCCCGCCGAACTCGCTTTCGATCTGGGTCTCCTGCCGGACCTTCACGAGGTTGTCGTGGCGGCGCCGGTACGAGATCAGGTCCGAGATCGTGCCGATCTTCAGGTTGTGACGCTGCGCGAAGGCGATGAGGTCGGGAAGACGCGCCATCGTGCCGTCCTCGTTCATGATCTCGCAGATCACGCCCGAGGGGTTCAGGCCCGCAAGCCGCGAGATGTCCACGGCGGCCTCGGTATGGCCCGCGCGCACCAGCACGCCGCCCGTCCTTGCGCGCAGCGGGAAGACATGGCCCGGCGTCGCGATGTCCGCGGCCCCCTTGGAGGCGTCGATCGCCACCTGCACGGTGCGCGCGCGGTCCGCCGCCGAGATGCCCGTCGTCACGCCCTCGCGCGCCTCGATCGAGGTCGTGAACGCCGTCTCGTGGCGCGACGAGTTGTTCGTCGACATCAGCGGCAAGCCAAGCTGGTCGATGCGCTCGGTCGTCAGCGACAGGCAGATCAGGCCGCGCCCGTGCGTCGCCATGAAGTTTATCGCGTCCGGCGTCGCCCATTGCGCGGGGATCACGAGGTCGCCCTCGTTCTCGCGGTCCTCGTGATCCACGAGGATGAACATGCGGCCGTTCCGGGCGTCCTCGATGATCTCCTCGACCGAGGAAATGGCATCGGACCAGTTCCGTTCCACGGGTCCCGGATTTTCGAACTGCTCGGTCATGGCCGTCCTTTCGCGCGTCTCAGGAGGCGCAGATAGACCATCGCCGCCACGGTGAAAAGGCGGGTGCGCTACTCGGCCCGTGCGAAGAACGCCTCGGCCCCGACGTTGCCCGCAAGGCCCGCCGCCGCGCACCATTCCCGCTCGAGCGCCGTCGCGGAGACAAGGACAACCCCGTCCGGCGGCAGCCGCCGCTCGCGCATCAGGCCGCGCAGACGCGCCCGCGTCTCGCGCCAGGGCGTCGTGATGTCGGGCGCGCGCGAGGCCGCGTCGATCCCCTCGCAGGCCTGCAGGACCATGACGGGCGACAGGGGCGCGTAGACGGCGGCGAGACGGTCCGAGGCGCCCTCCAGCGCGATCAGGCGCTCGGCCCGGTCCGGCGGCGGCAGGGGCCGTGCCGGCGCAAGCGCCAGCGCGTTGCCGGAGAAGAGAAAGGCCACGATGTCCCTGCCGGACGTCGCGCGGATCGTGGCATAGGTCTTGTAGGGCAGGCCAAGGCGCTTGGCGCGCGCGACGTGGATGCGCACGACCTCCAGCGGCAGCGCAGGCATCAGGGCGCGGCGCGCCTTCGTCCACGCGACCTTCCTGAAGCCGTATCCGGGCTCGATCGTGGGCCCGCCGTTATGTCCGATCCCGCTCATGCGTCCTCTATCCGCGGGGCCCCTCGACGGAGCGCGCGCCCGCGGCCTTCGCGATCATTCCCCCGGCCAGTCCTGAAGCCGCGCGACGTAACGCGCGAGCGTGTCGATCTCGAGGTTCACCCGGTCGCCCGCCTTCACCCGTCCCCAGGTCGTCATCTCCTTGGTGTGCGGGATGATGTTCACACCGAATTCCGCGCCGTCCACCTCGTTGACCGTCAGCGACGTGCCGTCCAGCGCGACCGACCCCTTGGGCGCGATGTAGCGCGCCAGCGCCGAGGGGGCGCGGAAGGTGAAGCGCGTCGATGCGCCCTCGTCCCGCGTCGCCACCACCTCGGCCACGCCGTCCACATGACCCGAGACGATGTGCCCGCCCAGTTCGTCGCCCACCTTCAGGGCGCGTTCGAGGTTCACGTCGTCGCCCTCGGCCCAGTCGCCCAGCGTCGATTTCGACAGGGTCTCGGCGGAGATGTCGACGTCGAACCAGTCGCCACCAGTCGCCGTCACCGTCAGGCACACGCCGTCGCAGGCGATCGAGGCGCCGATCTCGATGCCGCTCGTGTCGTAGCCGGTCGCGATGCGCGCATGAAGGTCGCCGCGATGGTCGAGCGAGCGGATCTTTCCGACATCGGTGATGATTCCGGTGAACATTCGGCCTCCGCTGCCGGTGGAATGGGTCGTCGTGCGATCACCTAGCGCCGCCCCACCCCCGCAGGCAAGGGCCATGGACACGCCTTGAACGCGCCTCATGTCGCCAGCGCGCTTGGTTTTCGCGCCGCCGTGGGCTTAACTCGCCCCGTTCCACCGACGAGAGGGGCACGAGAGGGGCGATGGCCCAGCGCCACGACACACGCGTCTTCCTGTTCCTGCAAGGGCCGCACGGTCCGTTCTTCCACCGCCTCTCGCGGCAGCTGAAGGCGGCCGGGGCGCGCACGCTTCGGGTCGGCTTCAACCGGGGCGACGATGCGTTCTGGCCCGACCGCGCGAGCTACATCGCGCAGACCGCGCCGCTGGAGGGCTGGCCGGACCGGATCGCGGCGCTGCTGGAGGCGAACGCCGTCACGGACCTTGTCCTTTACGGCGACACGCGGCCGATCCATGCCGCGGCCATCCGGGCGGCGCGGGACCGCGACATCACCGTGCACGTCTTCGAGGAGGGCTATCTGAGGCCTTGGTGGATCACCTACGAGCGCGGTGGCGCGAATGGCCATTCCCGCGTCATGGAACGGTCCGTGGCGGACATGCGCCGCGCGCTTGAAGGTCTCGACCTCGACCTGCCCGAGGCGCCCGCGCGCTGGGGCGAACTGCGCCACCACATCTTCTACGGCGCGCTCTATCACTGGCTCGTGCTTGTCGCGAACCGCCGCTATGCCGCCGTCCGCCCGCACCGCAGCCTGACCGTCGCCGCCGAGTTCCGCCTTTACCTGCGCCGCCTCGCCCTGATGCCGCTGCACTGGCTCGACCGGGTCCTGGCCACGCGCGCCGTCAAGACCGGCGGGTTCCCCTATCACCTCGCGCTCCTCCAGCTGGAGCATGACGCGAGCTTCCGCGACCACGGGCCGTTCGGCACGCAGGCCGATTTCGTGGAGGCCGTCATCCGCGGCTTCGCCGAGGGCGCGCCCGGTCATCACCACCTCGTCTTCAAGGCCCACCCGCTGGAGGACGGCCGCGTCCCGGTGCAGTCCGACATCCGCCGCATCGCGAAGGCGCAGGGCGTTGGCGACCGCGTGCATTTCGTGCGCGGCGGCAAGCTTGCCGGCCTTCTCGACGACGCGCGCTCGGCCGTGACCGTCAATTCCACAGCGGGACAGCAGGCGCTCTGGCGGGGCCTGCCGCTGAAGTGCTTCGGGCAGGCCGTCTACCGCAAGCCCGAGTTCGTCTCGGACCAGCCGCTCGCCGCGTTCTTCCGCGATCCGGTCCGTCCCGACAGCCGCGCCTACCGCGATTTCCGCCACTACCTCCTCGAGACCTCGCAGATCACGGGCAGCTTCTATTCGGCGCGCGGGCGGCGGCAGCTTCTGCGGCAGGTCGTGGACCTGATGCTGTCCCCCGAGGACGCCTACGACGCGCTGGACGAAGGACGGCCTGCACCAAGGCAACACCTGCAGGCCGTCAGGTAAGCAAGGTCTTCCCCGACAAGCCCTTTGTGGCTAGGGTGGCGTCAATAAAAAGACTTCGAGGCAGTTTCAGGCAGACGAGGAGCGAACTCCGTGACATCGCTGGTCTCACGTGCCGGCCGCATGGCCGCACTATTCATCGTCGTTTCGGCGGCGTCGTCCTGTGCGCTGCTGCCGCGGTCCGGCCCCACCCGAAACGAGATCTTCGCAGGCTCCGTCCAGAACGAGGGCGACGCCTTCGTGGTGGAGGTGAACCGCCGCGTGAACTCGATCACGGCCGCCGTGCCCGCGCTCGGCTTTCCCGCGACGCTGGCGAACGCAAGCTCGCCCGACACCGAGGTGATCCGCCCCGGCGACCGGCTGGCGCTGACGATCTACGAGAACGTGAGCGACGGCCTTCTGACCGGACAGGACGGCGACGCGGCCCTGATCGACGCGGTGCAGGTCGACGGATCGGGCTTCATCTTCATTCCCTACGCGGGGCGCATCCGCGCCGCGGGCAACACGGTCGAGCAATTGCGCGAGACGATCACGCGCAACCTCGACCAGCAGACGCCTGATCCGCAGGTCGTGGTCCGCCGCGAAGCCGGCGATGGCGCGACCGTCTCGGTGTCGGGATCGGTGAATTCGCAGGGCATCTACCCCATCCAGCGGCCCACGGCCCGGCTGTCTGGGATGCTGGCCGCCGCCGGCGGCGTCGCCATCGAACCCGAGACCGCACAGGTCACGATCGTGCGCGGCGGCCATTCGGCCACCGTCTGGTACGAGGACATCTTCCGCTCGAACGCCGCCGACATCGCGCTTCGCGCCGGCGACCGCATCTTCGTGGAGAACGACAGCCGTTCGTTCATCGCGCTCGGGGCGACGGGCCAGCAGAACATCGTCGAATTCCAGCAGCAGAGCATCTCGGCGCTCGAGGCGATCGCGTCGGTCGGTGGCCTCAACCCGCGCCTCGCGGACCCCGCGGGGGTCTTCGTGCTGCGCTACGAACCGGCGGAGATGGCCAACGCGATCCTCGGGCGCGCCGACCTCGTCGGGCCGCAGCGCTTCGTCTACGTCCTCGACCTGACGGCGCCGACGGGCATGTTCGAAGCGCGCGATTTCCTGATCCGGGACGAGGACACGGTCTACGTCACCGCCGCGCCGATCAGCCAGTGGAACAACGCCATCAGCTCGCTGACCGGCACGCTCTCGAGCACCGCGGGGCTTGCCAACTCGATCTCCAGCGCTTCCGACTAGGCGGATGCCATCGGCGGACCGGCCAATCGACACGACCGACGGCGCCGTTCCGCCCCCGGCCCGCCCGGACGGCCTCGGCGAGGAGGACGGCCGCGCGCCCGCCTCCCGGCGCGTGGCATACCACTTCAACGCGGGCTTCCTCACCGATGCCCGCGTCCGGCGCATCCTCAAGCTCGCGGGCTACGACCTGCGGCTGGGCAAGCCCGGCGGCGAGGATGACGTCCTCGTCTGGGGCCATTCGCCCCATGCCGCGCGCGGCGAGGCGGCCGCGAAGGCGACCGGCGCGCACCTCGTGCGGGTCGAGGACGCGTTCCTGCGCTCGCTGCATCCCGGCCGCAGCGGCGATGCGCCCCTCGGGCTCGTGATCGACAGGACCGGCACGCATTTCGACGCGACACGCCCCTCCGACCTCGAGACGATCCTCGCGCGGCACCCGCTGGACAACACCGTTCTCCTCGACCGGGCGCGCGAGGCCGTTGCGCGGATGCAGGAAGGGCACCTGACGAAATACGCCGCCGTCGATCCCGGCCTCGACCCGCCCGAACCGGGCTTCGTGCTTGTGGTGGACCAGACGCGCGGGGACGCCTCGATCCCGCTCGGACAGGCCAACGACCTCAGCTTCGCCGAGATGCTGACATGGGCGCGGCAGGACCACCCCGACGCAAGGATCGTCATCAAGGCGCATCCCGAAACGGTCGCGGGCCACAGGCCCGGCCATTTCGATCCCGCGAACCTTCCGCACGGCGTCGAGATCGACACGCGGCCGGTCTCGCCATCGCGGCTCTTCGAACACGCGCGCGCCGTCTACACCGTCTCGAGCCAGCTGGGCTTCGAGGCGATCCTCGCCGGACACAGGCCCGTCACCTTCGGCGTCCCCTTCTACGCGGGCTGGGGCCTGACCGACGATCGCCGTCCCGTGCCGGAACGGCGCGGCCGCAGGCTGACGCGGGCGCAACTCGCCGCCGCGGCGCTGGTCCTCTACCCGGTCTGGTACGATCCCTGCCGCGACCGGCTCTGCACGGTCGAGGACGCGCTGGGGATGCTCGAGGCCGCGGCCCGGGCATGGCGCGAGGACCGCGACGGCTACGCCGCGGTGGGCATGAGGGCGTGGAAACGGCCGCATCACGGCGCGTTCTTCGGCGGCGCGGGTGGCAGGATCACCCATTTCGAGGACGTCGCGAAGGCTGCCGAGGCCGAGCGGCCCGTGCAGGTCTGGGCCGGCCGCGAAAGCGAGGAACTGCGCCGCGCCTGTGCCCGCGCCGAAAGGCCGCTCTTGCGGGTCGAGGACGGCTTCCTGCGCTCGCGCGGGCTTGGCGCCAGCCTCGTGCCGCCGCTGTCGCTCGTGCAGGACGACCTCGGCATCTACTACGATCCGACGCGCGAAAGCCGGCTGGAGCGACTGATCGCAGAGGCGGCCGAGCGCCCACAGGCGCGGCTTCTGCGCGCGGAAAGGCTGATCGCGGCGCTCAGGCGCGGGCGGATCACCAAGTACAACCTGCCCGCCGACGGACCCCTTCCCGAAGCGCCGGAGGGGCGGCCGCTGATCCTCGTGCCCGGCCAGGTCGAGGACGACGCCTCGATCCTGACCGGCGCAGGCGAGGTCGCGACCAACCTCGAACTTCTGCGCACGGCGCGGCGGCTGCATCCGCAGGGCTACCTCGTCTACAAGCCGCATCCCGACGTCGAGGCGGGCCTGCGCAAGGGGGCGGTCCCGATCGAGGCGCTCGTGGGCATCGCCGACCACGTCGCGAACGGCACCGATCCCGCGGCCCTGCTGGAGCGCGCGGACCGGGTCGTGACGATGACCTCGGGCCTCGGCTTCGAGGCGCTCGTGCGGGGCGTTCCCGTCACCACGCTCGGCGCGCCGTTCTATGCGGGCTGGGGTCTCAGCACCGACCTGGGCCCGGTTCCCGCGCGGCGCAGGGCGCGCCCGTCGCTGGCGGCGCTTGTCCATGCGACCCTCATCGCCTACCCGCGCTACCACGACCCCGCGACGGGCCTGCCCTGCCCGGTGGAGGTCGCGGTGGAGCGTCTGCAAACCGGCGCAGGTCTTGCGCAGGAACCCCGGCTCAAGCTGCTGGCGAAGCTGCAGGGCTGGTTCTCGGGGCAGTCATGGGCGTGGCGGCGATAGCATTTATCCCATGCGTAGCTTGGGTTATACAATTGTATCCACAGATTAATTGCGTTTTTCGGACATTTTACCGGTAGCTAGCAAATCCGGCGTCAGCGCCGCGTCCACCGGCTCAGGACGTCCCCGCCAAGACTGCGCGTCTCCGCCAGCCGGAAGCGCGGCGCCTCCGACAGCGACGCCACGCCCATCGCGCCGACGCCCGGCACGCCTTCGGCGCCGATCGCGGCGCCGGCCGTCACGACGGACAGTTCGTCCGCGAGGTCGCTTGCAAGAAGCGCCGCCGCCAGCGTGCCGCCGCCTTCGCAGAAAACGCGCGTCAATCCCGCCTTCCCCAGCGCGGCCAGCGCCGCGGCGAGGTCCACCTGCCCCTCGGCCACGGACGGCACCTCGATCAGGCGCGCGCCGGTGTCCCGCCACGCGGCGCGCGCGGCCTCGGGAGCCTCGCGCCCGTGGAGCAGCCAGAGCGGCACGTCCCGCGCGCTCGCGGCCAGTCTGCCCGCCCGCGGCAGGTCCAGCCGCCGCGACAGGACGATGCGCACCGGCTGCGGCACCTCGCCGTAGCCGCGGACCGTCAGCATCGGGTCGTCCTGCCGCGCCGTCCCCGCGCCCACCATCACCGCGTCATACGCAAGGCGCTGCCCGTGGACCCAGTGGCGCGCCATCGGACCGGTGATCCAGCGGCTCTCGCCCGTGGCCGTGGCGATGCGCCCGTCGAGTGTCGAGGCGAGCTTGAGGGCAAGATACGGACGGCCTGTCACGATGCGCGCGAAAAAGCCCGCGTGGTCGCGCAGCGCCTCCTCCGCCAGCAGGCCGCATTCCACGTCGATGCCGGCGGCCTCGAGGCGTGCGATCCCGCCGCCGGCAGTCCGGGGGTCGGGGTCGGCGACGGCCACAACGACCCTCGCGAGGCCGGCGGCGACCAGCGCCTCGCTGCATGGCGGCGTCAGGCCCGTGTGGTTGCAGGGTTCGAGCGAGACATAGGCCGTAGCCCCGGCGGCGGCTGGCCCCGCCTCGTTCAACGCCACGCGCTCGGCATGGGGCCGCCCGCCAGGCCGGGTCCAGCCCCGCCCAAGGACGCGGCCGTCCCGTACGATGACGCAGCCCACCGCCGGGTTCGGCCAGACGTTGCCCAGCCCCCGCCGACCGAGCGAAAGCGCCAGCCGCATCCAGCGCCGGTCGTCCTCGGCAGGCATGGCTCAGCCGCCGGGCGGGATCGGGGGGCGCAGCTCGGCGAGGAAGTCCTCGAAATCGTCGGTTGCCTGGAAGTTCTTGTAGACACTCGCGAATCTGACGTAGGCGACGCTGTCGATCGCCGCCAGACGCTCCATTACGATCTCGCCGATCGTCTTGGACGGAATGTCGGTCTCGCCCATGCTTTCGAGGCGGCGCACGATGCCCGAGACCATCTGATCCACGCGCTCGGGCTCCACGGGGCGCTTCTGCAGGGCGATGCGCACCGAACGCTCCAGCTTGTCGCGATCGAAATCCTCGCGCTTGCCCGTCGACTTGATGACGACGAGATCGCGAAGCTGCACCCGCTCGTAGGTCGTGAAACGCCCCCCGCAGGCCGGGCAGAAGCGGCGCCTGCGGATCGCGACATGATCCTCCGCGGGCCGCGAATCCTTCACCTGGGTGTCCACGTTTCCGCAAAACGGGCAGCGCATCGGCGTCCCCTTTCCTAGTCGTTCCCGCCGCGGACAACGCGGCGCCTGCCACGGTTATTGGGCCATTCGGCCACTTCAGCACCGTCACTATAGGGATGGGGGCAAACGTTGGGTAGCGGGAAAAGACGGCCACCAGATGAGGGGTGGCCAATCGGACTCACCTGCCACCCCCATCCGGCAGGAAATGCGCGGCGACGCGCCTGACATGCGGGGCCGCGCGGTGTTCGACGAGGTAGATCCCCTGCCAGGTCCCAAGACGCAGGCGCCCGCCCGCCACCGGCACCTGCAGCGAGACGGGCAGAAGCGCCGCCTTGATATGTGCGGGCATGTCGTCGGGCCCCTCGAGGACATGCGTCAGCCAGCGCATCGAGGGATCGTCGCCGGCGGGCACGAGGCGCCGCAGGAATTCCAGAAGGTCGCGGCGCACGTCGGGGTCGGCATTTTCCTGGATCAGAAGGCTGGCGGAGGTGTGCATCACCATCAGTGTCAGAAGGCCGTCGCCCTGCCCCGCGACCCATCGCGCGACAGGCCGCGTGACCTCGGTCAGGCCGGGGCCCCGCGTCTCGATCTCGAACTCAGTCTGCATCGACGGCCTCCGTGCCGGCCTCGGACAACGTGTAGATGCCCGTCCCGATCCGCACGAACCAGCCGTAATGATTGTCGCGCATGATCGCCGTCGCCCGCGTGACGCCGGTGGCGTCGCGCACCGCCGCGCCCTTCGATGCGCCGCGTGCGGCAAGATGCGCGGCGCAGGCCAGCGCGTCCTGCCGGTAGGCGGTGACACGCCCGCCCCGCGCGCCGCCAAGGTTGGGGTCGCCGCGCCGCCGCGCGAACTCGCCCAGAAGCGCGTGCGCCCGCCGCGCCGATTTCCGTGGCGCGTAGGGACCGGGATCGCAATGCACCTCCACGAGGCCGGTCTCCAGACGCACGGTCAGAAGGCCGAGGCCCAGCCGCCGCGCCAGCCGCACGTTCTCCGAGAGCGCCCTGAGAAACCGCCGCCCGGATCCGCGCGGCACGGCGAGATAGACGTCATCGCAGACCGACAGCCGGGCGATCCCCTGGTGGAACAGCGTCAGCGAAAAGCCGGTCTTGAGCTCGACGATGACGGGCGGCGCGCCGTCGCGGACGGCCATGACGTCGGCCGGGCCGATCTCGGCCTTCACCTCGTAGCCGAGGGATTCGAGGAAGGACTTGACGGGCGGATAGAGCTCCGTCTCGGTGATCTTGCTGCCCATGGCCTGCCCTGTCGCCCTGCACGGGGGTCTTTCGCTGCACTCTGCCCGCATTCGCGCGGACGGGCAAATGCAGGGGCCGCGAGACGATTCCCGCCTTGACACCATCACGCCCCCCGCTTATCCCCCGCGCAGATTTCCGGGCGTGGAGCCTCCCTCCGCGCCCTTTTGGTTTCCGGTGGCCGCGGCCTTTCCGCCGCCCCCGCAACGACGAGGACAAGATCATGTCGCGTGTCTGCGAACTGACCGGCAAGGGCCCCATGGTTGGCAACAATGTCAGCCACGCCAACAACAAGACGAGGCGCCGCTTCCTGCCCAACCTCACCGAGGTGACGCTTGGCTCGGACATCCTGGGCCGCCGCTTCAAGCTGCGGATCTCGAACGCAGCCCTCCGCTCGGTCGACCACCGTGGCGGCCTCGACGCCTTCCTGACCCGCGCCAAGCAGCGCGAACTGTCGCCCAAGGCGATGAAGATCAAGCGCGACATCGAGAAGGCGCAGGCCGCGCAGGCCGAGACCGCCGCGCAGGCCTGAGGCCCGCTCAAAGACGATGCGATCACGCGCCCCGCAGGTCCGCCCAGCGGGGCGCTTCGCTTTGTGCGGGAGCCCATTTGCCGCAGCGCGCCCCGGCGCGGCGCGGCATATCTGGACCGTCATGGCAGTCCTTCGCGCGTCATTTCTGATCCTGCTGACGCTCCTGATGACCGTGACAGGCATCGGCGCGGCCTCGGCGCGCGGGCAGATGGCGGCGCAGGGGTCGTTCTGCGGGGCGGACGCCGCGCCCGTGGTCCTTGCCGCGGATGGCCTGCCCCTTTTCGACGGCGCCGGCGACCCGGTCGAGGCGCGCAAGCCGCCCTGCCTCGACTGCACGCTGGGCGCCGCCGCGCCGGCCCCGGACCTCGCGATGCCACGCGACATACGCTCGGCCGGGGGCGTTCTGTCGCCTTTTCTCCCCTCTCTCTCCGCCGCGTCGTCATGGCGCATGGGCGGGCATGGACGCGGACCGCCCGCCGCGGCCTGATCCCGCCAACCTTCCAGACATCACGGACACACGGAGAGAGACATGTCCCTGAAAACCGCCATGCTCGCGGGCGCCTGCGCCCTTGTTCTTCCCACTCTGGCCGCGGCGCAGGTCACGGTCGAGGACCCCTACGCCCGCGCCGCGGGCCCCGCCGCGCGATCGGGCGCGGCCTTCATGCGGATCGTCAATGACGGCGCGACCGACGACCGACTGCTCGCCGCCGCCTCGGACGTGGCCGAGCGCGTGGAGCTGCACACCCATGTCATGGACGGCGACATCATGCGGATGGTCCATGTCGAGGAGGGCTTCGCCGTTCCCGCCGGCGGGGCGACCGCGCTCCAGCGCGGGGGCATGCACGTCATGTTCCTGGGCCTGACCCGGTCGCTGGCGCAGGGCGACGAAATCGAATTGACCCTGACCTTCGCAGGCGCGGGCGAGATGACCGTGACCGTCCCCGTGGACAACGCGCGGTAGCGAGGCTGCGGGCGTCGGACGGCGGCAGACCGGCAACCGGTCCCTTTCCGGCGGCGCGGACGGTGCGCCGCCGGGTCAAGCCCCGGCGCCAAGCTCCGCCACCCAACCGGGCACGGCCTGCGTCGCGGGCCCCGAGATCGTGCGGTCGAAGCGGCCGGGAACCGGCGTCGGCTCGAGGTTGATCTCCAGCGTCTCGGCCCCCGCCGCGGCTGCGATGTCGACGAAGCCCGCCGCCGGATAGACCTCGCCCGAGGTGCCGATGGCCACGAAGAGATCCGCGGCCTCCAGCGCCTCGACGATGCGCTCCATGTGATAGGGCATCTCGCCGAACCAGACGATATCGGGGCGCGTCCGCGGCGCGGCACAGGCCGGGCAGGGATCGCCAGGCGCCATCGCGCGCGGGGCGTCCCAGCGCGCTCCGCAGGCGGCGCAGAGCGCGCGCATGATCTGCCCGTGCATGTGGATCACGCCGGGCGTGCCCGCGCGTTCATGCAGGTCGTCGATGTTCTGCGTCACGAGCGTCACGTCGCGGGGATGGTCGCGGACGAGCCGTGCGAGCGCGGCGTGCGCCGCGTTCGGCGCGGCGTCGAGCGCATTGGCGCGCCTTGCGTTGTAGAAGTCGTGGACCAGCGCGGGATTGGCCGCGAAGCCCTCGGGCGTGGCGACCTGCGAAAGGTCATGGCGCGTCCAGAGCCCACCCTTGTCGCGAAACGTCCCGAGGCCGCTTTCGGCCGAGACGCCCGCGCCCGTCAGGATCACGATCCGCCTCAACGCCGTCCCCCGGTCCCTTGTCTCATTGCGCCTGCCTTTCGAACCTGCGAGCCTCGCGGCCATGACCCCGGCCCAGCGTATCCTCTGCGTCTGCCTTGGCAACATCTGCCGCTCGCCCACGGCGGAGGCGGTGTTGCGCGCGCGTCTGCCCGATGCGCGGATCGACAGCGCAGGCACGGGCGGCTGGCATGTCGGCGCGCCGCCCCATGGCCCTGCAATCGCGGCGGCGCGGGCGCGCGGCTACGACCTGTCGGGACAGCGCGCGCGCCAGGTCGCGCCCGAGGATTTCCCGCGGTTCGACCTGATCCTCGCCATGGACGCGCGCAACCTCGATGACCTCGCCGCGATGGCGCCGGCCTCGGGTGGCGCGCAGCTTGCCCTGTTCCTCGAGCCCCTGGGCGGCGGCGATGTGCCCGACCCCTACTACACGCACGACTTCGAGGGCGCGCTCGACCTGATCGAGGCCGCGTCGGCCGCATGGGCGCGACGCCTCGCCTAGCTGCAGAGCGCCTCGGCGGTCGATCCGAACTGCTGCCAGCGGCGCCAGAAATCGTCGTTCCGGCGGGTGTCCGACAGCTGCACCTCCTGTGCGCGGCCGGGATCGCGGAAGAACTGCGCGCCGATGCGCATGTCCGACCGCGACAGGGTCATGCCCGCCGCGTCGCCGATACAGCGGCAGAGCGTGAGCGACACGCCGGGCCTGTCGGACTGGATGCAGGCGCGTTCGATGGGGTTTGCGTAGGCGGCGGGCGCGACGACGCCCGATCCCGCCAAGAAGACGGCCGCGATGGCGGCCCTGAAAAGGGTGGTCCGCATGTATCTTTTGCCTCGACAAGAACTGCACGCGCGCGCGGATCTTCCGTCCGCATCGCGCGCGCAAAATGCCAGAGACGACTGCGCCAGGCAACGGAGACCGGGGACCTCAGGCGACCCTTTTCGCCGCCTGCAGCCGCGCTGCAACGATCCTGTCGGCGACGCGGTGGGGCCCCACGCCCTCGTCGGCCGCGCGGTGCAGGATGAGGCCGGTCATGTCCTCCAGCGCGGCGAGCTTGCCGGTGACGAAATGCACCCGGTCGGGGATCTGCAGGATCTCGGCGGCGACGTTCACGATCCCGCCGGCATTCGCGATGTAGTCCGGCACGAAGAGGACGCCGCGACGATGCAGGATGTCTCCGGCGGCGTCCGAGGCGAGCTGCGTGTTGGCCGCGCCGCAGACGACGCTGGCGGCAAGCGTGTGCGCCGTCTCCTCGTCGATGATGCCGCCGACCGCGCAGGGCGCGAGGATGTCGGCGGGCGCGGTCAGGATGGCGTCGGGCGCGACGGTTTCGGCCGCGAAAGTCTGCGCCGCCTGTGCCGCCCGCGCAGGATCGGCGTCCGCCACCACGAGGTCCGCGCCCGCAGCGCGCAGCTGCTTGGCGAGGTGCCAGCCGACATGGCCGAGCCCCTGCACGGCGACGCGCCGTCCCTCGAGCACGCGGCTTCCCAGCCGCCGCTCGGCGGCGACGCGCATCGCGTAGAACACGCCCCGCGCCGTCCGGGGCGAGGGGTCGCCCGAGGCGAAGGGCCCGTCCGGAAGCCCCGCGACAAAGCGCGTCTCCTCGCGGATCACGGCCATGTCGGCGGGCGACATCCCCATGTCCTCGGCAGTCCAGTAGCGTCCCTCGAGCGTGGCGATGGCCCGGCCCATGGCGCGAAGCTGCGCCTCGGTCCGCCCGGCCGGATCGCCGAGGATCACCGCCTTGCCGCCCCCCAGCGGCAGGTCCGCCGCCGCGTTCTTCAGCGTCATGCCCCGGCTCAGCGCGAGCACGTCGGCCAGCGCCGCGTCCTCGCTGGCGTAGGCGCGCATCCGCAGGCCCCCCGCGGCGGGCCCGCGCGCGGTGGAGTGCAGCGCGATGAAGCCGCGAAGGCCCGCATCCGCGTCGCGGACCCGCAGCACGGTCTCGTGGGTCGGAACGGAAATCTCTTCGATCTGCATGGGGCACCTCCTGCCGGTTTCGCTCGATGCCCCGATGCTACGCCCGAGCGCGCAGCGCGTTTCGCCAAAAACGCGCTCCCGCAGTCGCCGAGGCGACCGCTTTCCGCTATGATGTTGTGAAATCGTGGGGGAATCCGCCAATGGACCGCATCGACACCCGGATCATCACCCAATTGCAGCGGGACGGCCGCCTGTCGGTCACGGAGCTGGCCGAGCGCGTCGGCCTGACGCCCACGCCCTGCGCCCGGCGCCTCCGCAGACTGGAGGAGGACGGCGTGATCACCGGCTACGGGGCGCGGGTGGACGCGACCAAGCTGGGCTATCCGCTGACGGTCTTCATCTTCGTCGAGCTCGAGCGGCAGAGCCACGAGACCCTGCGCGCCTTCGAGACGGCGATCCGCCGCTTCGACGAGGTGGTCGAGTGCCACCTGATGACCGGCACGCGGGACATCCTGCTGAAGGTGGTGGCGCCCGACCTGCGCGCCTTCGACCGGTTTCTCGAGGACGATCTGGTCCATGTCCCCGGCATCCGCGCCACGCGCTCCAGCTTCTCGCTCAGGACGATGGTTTCGCGCGATGTCCTGCCACCTGTCGAATGACGCGCCTGGCGCGCCTCGTTCCGCCCGCATGCGCAGCCGGACGCGCCGGTCCTCCAGCCTGTCGACCACGACCAGTTCGCGGCCGCCTCCTGCGTCTCGCCCGAGGCATGAGGCGCGCCGACGATCCTGATCGTGGCGTCGTGCAGACCGGGCGCCACCCTCGACGCGGGCGTGCGGGGCTGCGAGCACACCCTCCGCCTCGCCCCAAGGGATGACAGTCTGTTCTTGTCAGGCATGTCGCGCGGACTTGACCCCGGCGCCGCCGCGCTACCCTTTCTCGCACGCCAGATGGCGAGCCACACGGGTAGAGCGACCATGACCGAGACCGAGCAGGACATCCGCAGCCGAATTCTTGCGTTCGCGGCCCATGTCGGGCGCAGCACGGCGAGCGATGCCGAGACCATCGCGCGCCGCCGCGACTGGATCGACGCCGAGGGGCGGCCGACGACGGATGGCCTCGCGCTCGTCGCGGCGCTGGGGGAGCAGGCGCAGACGCGGACGGTGTTTCGCGGGAATTTCTGAGCCGGCGATAGAGACGTCCGTCCCCTTCCCTCCGACCGGCCTCTCCGCTATCTCCCCTGCAACCGACCCTTGCAGGCGCCGTCCATGACCGAGCTCTCCCGCATCCGCAACTTCTCCATCGTGGCCCATATCGACCACGGGAAGTCCACGCTGGCCGACCGGCTGATCCAGCTGACCGGCACCGTCGCCGAGCGCGACATGAAGGAGCAGCTGCTCGACGCGATGGACATCGAGCGAGAGCGCGGGATCACCATCAAGGCCAACACCGTCCGCATCGAGTATCCCGCGAAGGACGGCCACACCTATATCCTGAACCTCATCGACACGCCCGGCCACGTCGACTTCGCCTACGAGGTCTCGCGCTCGATGCAGGCGGTCGAGGGTTCGCTTCTGGTCGTCGACGCATCGCAAGGCGTCGAGGCGCAGACGCTCGCCAACGTCTACCAGGCCATCGACGCCGACCACGAGATCGTGCCCGTCCTCAACAAGATCGACCTTCCCGCCGCCGAGCCCGACCGCGTGAAGGAGCAGATCGAGGATGTCATCGGAATCGAGGCGCATGACGCCGTGGAAATCTCGGCCAAGACCGGTCTCGGCATTCCCGACGTGCTGGAGGCCATCGTCACCCGCCTGCCTCCGCCGAAGGACGGCGACCGGAACGCTCCGCTGAAGGCGATGCTGGTCGATTCCAAATACGACCAGTATCTCGGCGTCATCTGTATCGTGCGCATCATCGACGGCACCCTGAAGAAGGGCGACCGCATCCGCATGATGAAGACGGGCGGCACCTACGACGTGGACGACGTGGGCGTCTACCGCCCCGCGATGACCGCCGTGCAGGAACTGGGACCGGGCGAGATCGGCTATCTCAACGCCTCGATCAAGCAGGTGCGCGACACGCGGGTCGGCGACACGATCACCCACGAGCGCAAGCCCTGCGCCGAGGCTCTGCCGGGTTTCAAGCCCTCCGTGCCGGTCGTCTTCTGCGGCCTCTTCCCGGTCGACACCAACGACTTCGATGACATGCGCGACGCGATCGAGAAGCTCGCGCTGAACGACGCCTCCTTCACCTACGAGATGGAGACGTCGGCCGCGCTCGGCTTCGGCTTCCGCTGCGGGTTCCTGGGGCTTCTGCACCTGGAGGTCGTGCGCGACCGGCTGGAGCGCGAATACGACATCGAGCTGATCACGACGGCGCCCTCGGTGGTCTACCACGTCCACATGCGCGACGGGAGCATGGTGGAATTGCACAACCCCGCCGACATGCCCGACCCCGCCACCGTCGATCATGTCGAGGAGCCGCGCATCAAGGCCACGATCCTCGTGCCGGACGACTACCTCGGCGACGTGCTGAAGCTCTGCCAGGACCGGCGGGGCGAGCAACTGGACCTGACCTATGCCGGCACGCGGGCGATGGTCGTCTACGACCTGCCGCTGAACGAGGTGGTCTTCGACTTCTACGATCGGCTGAAGTCGGTGACGAAGGGCTATGCCAGCTTCGACTACCAGATGATCGGCTACCGGCAGGACAATCTGGTGAAGATGCAGATCCTCGTGAACGACGAGCCAGTGGACGCCCTGTCGATGATGGTCCACCGCGACCGCGCCGAGATGCGCGGCCGGGCGATGTGTGAAAAGCTGAAAGAGCTGATCCCGCGCCACATGTTCAAGATCCCGATCCAGGCGGCGATCGGCGGCCGTGTCATCGCGCGCGAGACGCTCGCGGCGCTGCGCAAGGACGTGACCGCCAAGTGCTACGGCGGCGACGCGACCCGCAAGCGCAAGCTTCTGGACAAGCAGAAGGCCGGCAAGAAGAAGATGCGCCAGTTCGGCAAGGTCGAGATCCCGCAATCGGCCTTCATCAACGCGCTGAAGATGGACGGCTGAGGGGCGGCCGCACGCCCTCCGCCCCCCGCGCGCGGCGGAACCCTGCCCGACCGCTCCACGTTGTCCTGTCAAAGGAGGACACGATGGACCGTCTCAGCAATCTTCTTACGCTCATGACCGGCGCAGTTCTGACCGGCACGATCGTCATCATCGCCTTCACGCTCGGCTATTACGGATGGGTCACGATCTTCGTGGCGGCCGTCATCGGCTTCGGTCTCGGCTGGCCGGCGGCCTACGCGATCTCGCGGATGACCAAGAAGAACGACCCGAACTGGGACGAGACGCGCGTCGAGCGGACGGACAGGACGCCCCGCCCCGGCGAGCCCGAGGTCTGACAGGTCCGTCGCGGCCACCGATTCGGGGCGCGAAGGGTGCCGGACCCCTCGCGCGCCCTTTGCAGGCGCAGAAAAACGTCGCCTGAACAGGGGCTTATCCACCGGAGCGCCAAGGCTCTGGCCGGGCGTCACAAAAGCGGTGCGCCAAGCGGTCGCTCACATGGTTGCCCCCCGTTCCATGCACAGGAAAGTTTCATGCTGCACTGCTCCGCGCTTGCCGTGGGCGGCCGCACTGGCGAATGTCTTCTTACCGCGACGGTTTTCGGACAGGTCGCGGGGTTCGAGAGGCCTTCCGGGGGCGATCGGCGGGACGGAACGGGTCTGACCCGGACCGAACCGAACGGGCCCGAGGATCGGTCAGGGACGAAGGCGGGGCTTCAGGGTCTGCGCGCCGTGCCGAACCGAAAAAGGGCGAATCGGACGGCCCGAGACTGGCGACGGTCGAAGGGTCGGGGGGTTTCCGCCGCGAGGTGGTGGCTCCTACGGGCTGGGCGGCACGGATCCTGCATCCGTCAGCGACAGTTCGGGAAGGCGTCAGGCGATGCAAGGACCGCGTCCAAGCACCTGGCGCCTTTTCCCGTTTCGGCGTCGCCCGCCGCGAATGCCTGCTGTCGCGGATGCCCTCCGCCGGGCATGCAGGCACGACCATCGACACCCGAGAACGGAAAACGGGGCCCGGCATGGCCGGAACCCCGTTCGTCAGTCGATGCATCCGCGTCCTAGCACCAAGGCCCGGATACACCGCCAGACATGGGGCGGACAACCAGATATTGCGTAAAATGCAACCGGCCGCTGCCGCATCTTGGCAAAGATGCCACATCCTGGGCGGGTCGGCGCACCCGGACCGGGCCGCGCCGCTGCGGGGGGCGCAGGAGGGCCGCCGGCTCAGGGACCGAGGAAGGCGCGCAGCGTCGCCTCGAATTCCCGCGGTTTCTCGGCATGAAGCCAATGGCCCGCGCCGGGGATCTTCGCGAACCTCGCGCCGGGAAACAGCGCCTTGATCGCCTCGCGGTCCTGGGGCCTGACATAGTCGGATGCCGCGCCCGACAGGAACAGCGCGGGCCCCTCGAACGTGCCGGCGATGTCGGGCCAGCCGACGATCGCGGGCATCTCGGCCGACAGCGCGTCGAGGTTAAGCCGCCAGCGCTTGCCCGCCACGTCGAGCGATTGCAGCAGGAAGGCGCGCACCCCCTCCTCTGGCACGAGGGCCGCAAGCTGCGCGTCGGCGTCCCTGCGGGAGTGGACCGCGCCGAGGTCGACCGCGCGCATCGCGTCGATCATGGGCTGCTGGGAATGGCCGTAGGCGACCGGTGCGATGTCGGCCACGACGAGGCGGCGGACCGTCTGCGGATGCGCCAGCGCCAGCGCCATCGCGGCCTTGCCGCCCATCGAGTGGCCCACCACATCGGCGCGTCCGCCATGCGCCGCGATCACCTCGGCGAGGTCGGCAGCGAGGTCGGGATAGCGGTGGCGGTCCGACCACGGGCTGTCGCCGTGGTTACGCATGTCGACCGCGATGACCTTGCGGCCCTCGGCGAGACGCCGCGCGATCACGCCCCAGTTCCGGGCCGACCCGAAAAGACCATGGGCGATCAGCAGCGGCGGCAGCGCCCCGTCGGCGCCGTGGATGACGGTGTTCAGCATGGCACGCCTTCTAGCGGCCCCGCGCGCGCGGGGCCAGAGCCGCCGCTATCAATGCGCCGGCTGGATGAACGTGCCGTTGCGCAGGTCGCGCATCGCCTGCTGCAGCTCGGCCTGCGTGTTCATCACGATGGGGCCGTGCCACGCCACGGGCTCCTCGATCGGCGCGCCCGAGATCAGGAGGAAGCGCACGCCTTCGGGGCCCGCCTGCACCGTCACCTCGTCGCCCGTGCCGAAGCGGACCAGCGTCCGGTCGCCCGAGAGGTCGCGGATGTTCACCTCGCGGCCCATCACCTCCTTCTCGAGCAGCACGCCCGACGGCGCCGAGGCGTCCGAAAACACCCCCGCCCCCTGGAAGACATAGGCGAAGGCGCGGCGGTAGGTATCGATGCGGAAGGTCTTGCGCACGCCCGCGGGCACGGTGACGTCGAGGTATTGCGGATCGGCCGCGATCCCGTCCACCGGGCCGCGCTTGCCCCAGAACTCGCCGGTGATGACGCGCACATGGGTGCCGTCGTCGTCCGTCACCTCGGGGATCTCGGCGCCCTGGATGTCCTGGTATCGCGGCGCGGTCATCTTCATCGCGCCGGGCAGGTTGCCCCACAGCTGGAAGCCGTGCATCTGCCCCTTCGCGTTGCCCAGAGGCATCTCCTGGTGGAGGATGCCCGAGCCCGCCGTCATCCACTGGACCGATCCAGCCCCGAGCCGCCCGGTGTTGCCGAGGCTGTCGGAATGCTCGACCGTGCCTTCCAGGACGTAGGTGATCGTCTCGATGCCGCGATGCGGGTGCCACGGGAACCCCTGGCGGTAGCGCGACGGGTCATCGTTGCGGAAATCGTCGAACAGGAGGAAGGGGTCCAGCTCGGTCGGGTCCTGGAAGCCGAAGGCGCGGTGCAGGTGGACGCCCGCGCCCTCCATCGTCGGCTGCGCGCGGCGGGTCTCGAGGATCGGTCTGATGGACATGGCGCGCCTCCCGGATGCGGCGATGATATGCGATGCGACGCAGATAGGCGGTCGCGCGCCGCGCGGCAATCCGGCACCGGCGAACCGGACCTGTGCGGCGGTGGAGGGATCGGCGCCTTGCCCCTCGTCAAGCCGCGCGGGACAGGCTAAGGGGCGGCGCATGGCGAACCGCAACCGCAAGACCGATCCGGACGAAGTTCTCGTGAGCATCACGCCGAAGCCCGCGCGCCGGGTCTTCGCGGCGGGCGTGACCGGCATCCTCGGCCTGATCCTCGTCTACCTCGCCGCCGCCCATCCGCCGGCCGACCTCGTGTGGCTTGCCTTTCTCGTGCTTCTGGGCGCCCTCAGCCTGTGGTGGTCGTGGCGCGTCTGGCAGGCGACGGGCGTGGTCCTCCAGCTCACGCGGCGCGAGCTGCGCGAGGAAGGCGGACGGCAGCTCTGCGCCATCGACAACGTTGACCGCGTGGACAACAGCGCCTTCGCCTTCAAGCCCGCGGCGGGGTTCCTCGTGCACCTGAAGGAGCCCGCGGGCCGCGCCTACGCCCCCGGCCTGTGGTGGCGTGCGGGACGCCGCGTCGCGGTCGGCGGCGCCACCGCACGCGGCGAAGGCAAGGCGGTGGCGGAACTGATCAAGGTGATGCTGGCCGAACGCGAGGGGGGCGGCCGCTAGATCCCCTTTTCCTGGTAGCCCTTGGCGACACGCTCGATGGCAACGAGGAACCCGGCGGTCCGCAGGTCCTTCACGTCGTCGCGTTCCCACCAGATCTCGCGCATCGACTGGTAGGCGCCGCGCATGGTGTCGTCGAGACCCGAGCGCACCAGCTCCAGCTCGCCCGCGCCCTTCAGGTACTTCTCCTTGAAGTCCGGCGTCAGCTGCCAGCCGATCCCGGTATCCGCCGAAAGCCGCTCCAGTTCGTTGACGATGAGCTGGTGGCGCGATTCCTCCTGGCGGCGCTGCATCCGGCCGAAGCGGATGTGGCTGAGGTTCTTGACCCATTCGAAATAGGACACCGTGACGCCGCCCGCGTTCGCGTAGAGATCGGGGATGATGACCTTGCCGCGGTGGCTGAGGACCTCGTCGGCCCCGGCGGTGATCGGGCCGTTGGCGGCCTCGATGATCAGCGGCGCCTGGATCGCGGCGGCGTTGTGCATGTTGATGACGCCCTCCAGCGCGGCCGGGATGAGGATGTCGCAGTCGGCCTCCAGAACCCTCTGGCCCTCCGCGTGGTAGGTGCCGAAGGGAAAGTCCTTCAATCCGCCGTGGCGGGTGATCCAGTCTCGCAGCGCGGGAATGTCGATGCCGTCGGAGTTCTCGATGGCGCCGTCGCGCTCGATGACATGGGTGATCCTGCATCCGTCCTCCTGGCTGAGGAACAGCGCGGCATGGTAGCCCACGTTGCCGAGCCCCTGGACGATCACGCGCTTGCCGTCCAGGCTGCCCGAAAGGCCCGCGCGCTTCACGTCCTCGGGGTGGCGGAAGAACTCCTGCAGGGCGTATTGAACGCCGCGGCCCGTCGCCTCGACCCGGCCCTGGATGCCGCCGGCGTGGATCGGCTTGCCGGTCACGCAGGCGCGCGCATTGATGTCGGTGGTGTTCATCCGGTTGTACTGGTCGGCGATGACGGCCATCTCGCGCTCGCTGGTGCCCATGTCGGGCGCGGGCACGTTCTGGGCCGGGTTGATCATGTCGCGCTTGATCAGCTCGTAGGCGAAGCGGCGGGTGATCTTCTCGATCTCGTCCGGCTCGTAGTGGCGCGGGTCGATGCACAGCCCGCCCTTGGAGCCGCCGAAGGGCGTTTCGACCAGGGCGCACTTGTAGGTCATCAGGGCCGCCAGCGCCTCGACCTCGTCCTGGTTGACGGTGGGCGCGTAGCGGATGCCGCCCTTGACCGGCTCCATGTGCTCGGAGTGAACGGACCGGTAGCCGGTGAAGGTCCGAATCTCGCCCCTGAGGCGCACGCCGAAGCGCACGGTATAGGTGGCGTTGCAGACGCGGATCTTCTCCTCCAGCCCCGGCGGCAGGTCCAGAAGCGCCGCGGCGCGGTTGAACATCAGATCGACTGACTGCCGGAAGCTCGGCTCGTTCGTCGGCATGGACATGGGTCCCTCCTCCCGTTCCCGCCCGTACCTGCCTGAACCCGCCCTCGGGGCGGCGCTGCCGGGCCTTGCCCCATGAAACGCACGAGCATGGCGCGGGACACAACCCGAAATTCCGCCTTTTCGCCCGGAACCCGCCTGCGGGGACGGCCCGCAATCCGCCGCGAAGGACCCATTTTCAAGCCCGGCGCGGACAAAATTTTGCCGCGGTTCCATCGGACAGTCGCGGCTCCAGCGGTGCGGTCTTTGTAGCACCCCGGCAGTAAACAGGAGGGCGCGATGCGCCTGGACGCGTTCAACATCGGCAACCGATTCCCCAGGGTCCTGCGCGGACCGAACCTCATGAAAAGCTTCGTCCACCGCGAAGACGGCACGATCACCACATTCGCACTGCTCATCTTCGTGCTGATGGTCGCCGTCGGCGGCATCGCGGTCGACATCATGCGCTACGAGACGCAGCGCGCGCAGCTGCAATACACGCTCGACCGCGCCGTGCTCGCCGCCGCCTCGGTGACGCAGCCGCTGAACCCCGTCGATGTCGTCGAGAACTACTTCGACGTCTCCGGCCTGCAGAACTACCGTCTCAACGTCAATGTCGATCAGGGCGTGAACTACCGCCGCGTGAACGCCTATGCCGAGCTCGAGATCAACACGCTGTTCATGCACATGTTCGGCGTGCGCGTGCTGACATCGCCGGCCGAGGGCGCAGCCGAGGAGATCATTCCCAACGTCGAGGTCTCGCTCGTGCTCGACGTGTCGGGCTCGATGCGCTTCAACGACGAGGACGGGATGCCGCGCATCGACCGCCTGCGCCCGGCCGCGCGCAGCTTCGTGACCCGCGTGCTCGAGGGCGACCGTTTCGAGACGACGACAATCTCCATCGTTCCCTACGCGGGGCAGGTGAACCCCGGCAGCGCGATCTTCAACAGCGCCGGCGGCACGCGCATGTATGTCGAATACCAGGACGCTGACGGAAACACCGTCACCGAGCTGCGCGACCACCCGCGCTCCAGCTGCATCGAACTCGACACCTCCGACTTCTCGTCGCCCGCCATTCCGCAGGGCGGAAGTTTCGCGCAGGTTCCGCATTTCCACAACTGGGCCATAGACAACCCCACGATGGACTGGGGCTGGTGCCCGCTGGAAGGCGACAGCAGCGTGGGCGAGAACTCCTCGGCCATCTACTACCTGTCCAACAGCGAGACGGTCCTGCACAACTACATCGACAGGATGCGCCTGCACGACGGCACCGGCACCCATTACGGGATGCTCTGGGGGATGTGGCTGCTCGATCCCGGCAGCAACTGGGCGGTGCAGCAGCTTTCGTCGGCCGGCATCGTGCCCGCCGAGTTCAACGACCGCCCCGCGACCTACGACGATCCCGAGACGCTCAAGGTCGTCGTCCTGATGACCGACGGCAACATCACCGACCAGATCCGTCCGAACTTCATCGACCGGACGCAGGCGCCGATCAGTGCCACGGACACCGGCGACATCTTCCTCAACCACACCGAGGAACTGGCGCATCAGAGCAGCTCGGGCGACTGCAACGGACAGGGGTGCCGCACCACCAGCTCCTACCGCAACCAGAACCTTCAGAACTTCTATGCGGCCTGCGACACGGCACGGGCCAACGACATCATCGTCTTCACCATCGCCTTCGACGCCGGCAGCAACGGCGAGACCGAGATGCGCAACTGCGCCTCGTCGCCCGCGCATTACTACGACGTGCGCGGCTCCGAGCTTGACGCGGCGTTCCAGTCGATCGCGGGCGCCATCAACCAGCTGCGGCTGATCCAGTAATCCGATGCGCAACCTCACGCACCATATCCGCGACTTCGTCCGCCGCGAGGACGCCACCGCGACGATGGAGTTCGTCATCACCTTCCCGGTGATCATGATCCTGTTCATCGGCGCCTTCGAGACCGCCATGATCATGACGCGGCAGGTCATGCTCGAGCGGACACTGGACCAGGCGGTGCGCATCCTGCGCCTGGCCAACGGCCTCACCGTCAGCGCGGCCGATATCCGGACGGCGATCTGCGACAACACCTCCATGCTGCCCGACTGCGCGAACCTGCTGACCATCGACCTGCAGCGCGTCGACCGTCTCACCTACACGGTGCCGGGCAACCAGGACCTGTGCATCGAGCGGGCGGACGCCTCGGCCACGCCTCAGAACCAGTTCACCGTGGGGGCGGACAACGACCTGATGCTGGTGCGCGCCTGCATGATCGTGGACCGCATCTTCCCGTTCTCGGGATACGGACTGAACCTGACGCGCGACGATTCCGGCGGCCTTCACATGATGGCGGGCTCCGTCTTCGTGAACGAGCCGGACGACACCTGAGGGAGACGGCCACATGACCGCACGACTGCGCAACTTCCTCGGCGACACGCGCGCCGCCGTCGCCCTCGAGACGGTGATCATCACCCCGCTGCTGATATGGGCCTTCGTCGCGAGCTTCATCTTCTTCGACGCCTACCGCGTCTACAACACCTCGGTGAAGACGACCTACATGGTCGCCGACATGATCTCACGGCAGACCGACACCGTGTATGGCCACGACATCTCCGGCATGGCCAACGTCGCCCAGAGCATCGTCCGCGGCGCGGGCAACATCGAGATGCGGGTCAGCCAGGTCGCCCGGATCAACGACGCCTTCACGGTCGAATGGTCGCACGGCGTGAACGGGGCCGCGCGCATCTTCGACAGCAACATCCCCGCCATCCAGGATCGCCTGCCCAACATGCCGAACGGCGAGCGGATCATCCTGGTGGAGACCTTCGTGGACTACGAGATGCCGTTCAACGTCGGCCTGACGGTGACGGATTTCAACAACTTCACCTTCGTCCGGCCGCGCTACGCAGGGCAGGTGCCGTTCAGCGCGACAGGCACGCCGCCCGCAAGCTGATCGCGCGGATGCGGTGCCCCGCGGCGATGCGTTGTCGCGGACAGGCTCTCGGACCGGGGCCAGAGGTCCGATAAAGGCGCGAGCGCGGCGGCCACTCCGCCGCCGACGGTTCCAAGGGGACCGCAATGCGCCATTCCCGCCTGCATGTGCTGGCCCAGGGCCTCGGACGCGCTTGCGCATTGGGCGGGCGTCCCCTTCCCCGCGCCGGGGCGCTTGCTGAAGGCAGGTCCGGTCCGCGCGGTCTGCACCGGCATCGACCAGTGCTTCGTGCTGAACGCGCGGGCCGGTCCGTTGCCGGGGGCCGCCTTGCGGCGGCGGTGCTCGCGCGGCTCGTGCCGATCAACCTCCGGCCGGGCATCTTCGTCACCGGCCACGCCGCGCGGACCGTGCCGGGCCACATGAACTGCGCCCTGATGCAGGTGGGCGACACGCGCTTTGAAACGATGGTCTTCGGCTCGATGGCGGGCGCCGCGCACGATCTGAAGCGCGCGATCCGCATGGTCGCCGCGCGCCGAATGGTCTGAAGTCGCCCTCGCGACCAGGACCAGGACCGGGACCCGCGGTGCACATGAACCGCACCGCCTATCCGCGGCAGACGACGCCGGGCGTGCCTGCGCGGGACTGACGGTGCGGCCCGTACTCACATGCTCGTTACCGTACTTCCGCAAGACCTAGGCGGGAACGTCGCCCTGGCAATACACGCTTGGCGACCACTTCCGGTCAGGATGCGACACGCGCCGTTCACGCGCTGACCGCTGGACAGCGCCCGCGCGGACGCCGATATTGCCCGTCATGAGCCTGCCCCCCGGTTTCCTCGACGAGCTGAAGACCCGTGTTTCGCTGGCCCAGGTGGCCGGGCGGAAGGTGCTGTGGGACCGCCGCAAGTCGAATCAGGCCAAGGGCGACATGTGGGCCCCCTGCCCCTTCCACCAGGAAAAGACGGCCAGCTTCCACGTCGAGGACCGCAAGGGGTTCTACTACTGCTTCGGCTGCCACGCGAAGGGCGACATCGTCAGCTTCGTGCAGGAGACTGAGAACGTGGGCTTCATGGAGGCGATCGAGCTTCTGGCGCGGGACGCGGGGATGACGATGCCTGCGCGCGACCCCAAGGCCGCAGAGAAAGCGGACCGCGCCGGAGAGCTTGCCCGCGCGACGGAGGCCGCGGTGGCCTTCTTCCGCCTCCAGCTCAAGACGCAGGCCGCGACCGAGGCGCGCGCCTACCTGCAGCGCCGGGGCTTGTCGCAAGATACGCTGGACCGCTTCGAGATCGGCTACGCGCCCGCGTCGCGCAATGCCACGCTTCAGGCGCTGACCGGCAAGGGCATCCCCGAGCGCGACACGCTGGAGGCCGGCATCGCCACGCGGCCCGACGACGGCGGCGCGCCATACGACGCCTTCCGCGACCGCATCGTCTTTCCGATCCGTGACGCGCGCGGGCGCTGCATCGGCTTCGGCGGGCGCGCGATGGATCCCGACGCGCGGGCGAAATACCTCAATTCGCGCGAGACGCCGCTGTTCGACAAGGGGCGCGCCCTCTACAACCACGGGCCGGCCCGCGCCGCCGCCGGCAAGGGCCAGAGGCTGGTCGTGGCCGAAGGCTACATGGACGTCGTGGCCCTCGTCGCCGCGGGCTTCGAGGCGGCCGTCGCCCCCCTCGGGACGGCGATCACCGAGGAACAGCTCCAGATGCTGTGGCGCATCGCGCCAGAGCCCGTGATCGCGCTCGATGGCGACAAGGCGGGGCTGCGCGCCGCGATGCGCCTCGTGGACCTCGCGCTGCCGCATCTTGGCCCGGACCGCTCGCTCAGCTTCTGCATCCTTCCCGAGGGGCAGGACCCCGACGACCTGATCCGCGCGCGCGGGCCGCAGGCGATGCAGCAGGCGATCGACGCGGCCGAGCCGCTGGTGAAACTGCTGTGGCGGCGCGAGACCGAGGGACAGGCCTTCGACACGCCAGAGCGGCGCGCGGGCCTAGACCGCCGCCTGCGCGAGGCGATCTCGCGCATCGCCGACCCGTCGCTGAAACGCCACTATGGCGAGGCCCTGAACGAGATGCGCCGCGCGCTGTTCCGGCCGCCGCCGAGGACCTTCGGGCGCGGGACATGGCGCGGGCGGGGCTTCGCGGAGGCCGCCGTCGCCCCGCTGTCGCAGACCCGGACCGCGGCGGGACAGCTCAGCGGAGAAAGCCTGCGCTGCGCGCTCATCCTCGCCGCGCTGTGCCGCTATCCGGCGCTGATCGACGAATTCAGCGAGCGTCTGGAACGGCTCGAGCCGCAGGACGACCGCGCCGCGCGGCTTGCGTGGTTCCTCGTCTGCACGCCCGAGCGGGACCGCGAGCAACTCCGCGAGGCGCTTTCGGCGTCCGGACACCTCGAGACCCTTGAAAGCCTCGAGGGGACGGGCCATCTGCGCATCACGCCATTCCTTTCCGGCCGAGACGATCCGGCAGCCGCCCGGACCTGCCTGCAGGAGGAATTCGCGAAACACGCCGCCGCGCGCGCGCTCGAGAACGAGTTGAGCGAGGCGGCACACGACCTGGCGGAGGCAGCCATCGAAGAGGACAGCACGCTGGCATTCCGGTTGAGACAGGCTGTTCGCGGCAAGCATGCGGCCCTGACTCCGGGCGATGACCGTCCGGCCGAGCAGTTTGGGGACACACCCGAAGCCCGCGCTGCTTTCCACGAGTTGCTAAACAGCGCCGGTCAAGCGAAGAAAAGCTGAGCGTAGCCCTAGGCGAATCAGTGATTCGCGCTACATGTGATTGCAGATGCAAGGGCCGGCCGTTCGGACCGCGAGCCGGGCCCAGCACGAAAGGACAACGCCCATGGCCAAAGACACCGACGATCGCAAGACGGAAGGTGACGAGCCGGAGATCGGGCTCGACATGAGCCAGGCCGCCGTCAAGAAGATGATCGCCGAAGCCAAGGCGCGAGGCTACATAACCTACGACCAGCTGAACAACGTTCTTCCGCCCGAGCAGGTCAGCTCGGAGCAGATCGAGGACGTCATGTCGATGCTCAGCGAAATGGGCATCAACGTGATCGAGGACGACGAGGCCGAAGAGGACGGCGACCAGAAGGGCTCGACCGAAGTCGTCGAGACGTCGTCGAGCCGCGAAGTCGCCGTCGCCGCGAGCGAGACCGAGAAGCTCGACCGCACCGATGACCCGGTGCGGATGTACCTGCGCGAAATGGGTTCGGTCGAGCTTCTGTCGCGCGAGGGCGAGATCGCCATCGCAAAGCGCATCGAGGCCGGCCGCAACACGATGATCGCGGGCCTCTGCGAAAGCCCGCTGACCTTCCAGGCCATCACGATCTGGCGCGAGGAACTTCTCGACGAGGAAATCCTGCTGCGCGACGTGATCGACCTCGACGCCACGTTCGGCCGCTCCATGGGCGAGGACGACGACGAGCCCGTCGTGGCCCCTGTCGCGAACTCCAACGCCGAGCCCGCAGGCCGGTCCAGTGACGGCGAGCCGGAACTCGACGCCGACGGCAATCCGATCGCAAAGGACGACGACGAGGACGAGGACGATCAGGCGAACATGAGCCTCGCGGCCATGGAGGCGGCGCTGAAGCCGCGCGTGCTCGACATCCTCGACCGCATCGCGGACGACTACGTCAAGCTTTCCGAGATGCAGGACAGCCGCATCTCCGCCACGCTGAACGAAGACGACAGCTTTTCCAAGACGGACGAGCAGGTCTACCAGAAGCTCCGCTCCGAGATCGTCGAGCTGGTGAACGAGCTTCACCTGCACAACAACCGGATCGAGGCGCTGATCGACCAGCTCTACGGGATCAACCGCCGGATCATGTCCATCGACAGCGGCATGGTGAAGCTTGCCGACCAGGCGCGCATCAACCGCCGCGAGTTCATCGACGAGTACCGCGGCTACGAGCTCGACCCGACGTGGTGCGAGCGGATGTCCGACAAGGCGGGGCGCGGCTGGCAGTCGCTGATGGAAAAGAACCGCGACAAGGTCGAGGAGCTTCGCGCCGACATGGCGCAGGTGGGCCAGTATGTCGGCCTCGACATCTCCGAATTCCGCCGCATCGTCGCGCAGGTCCAGAAGGGCGAGAAGGAAGCGCGCCAGGCCAAGAAGGAAATGGTCGAGGCAAACCTGCGTCTCGTGATCTCCATCGCCAAGAAATACACCAACCGCGGCTTGCAGTTTCTCGACCTCATCCAGGAGGGGAACATCGGCCTCATGAAGGCGGTGGACAAGTTCGAGTATCGCCGGGGTTACAAGTTCTCGACATACGCCACATGGTGGATCCGGCAGGCGATCACCCGCTCCATCGCCGACCAGGCGCGCACGATCCGCATCCCGGTGCACATGATCGAGACGATCAACAAGCTGGTGCGGACCGGGCGCCAGATGCTCCACGAGATCGGCCGCGAGCCTACGCCCGAGGAGCTGGCCGAAAAGCTGCAGATGCCGCTCGAAAAGGTCCGCAAGGTGATGAAGATCGCCAAGGAGCCGATCTCGCTCGAGACGCCCATCGGCGACGAGGAAGACAGCCAGCTCGGCGATTTCATCGAGGACAAGAACGCGGTCCTGCCGCTCGACAGCGCCATTCAGGAAAACCTGAAGGAGACGACGACGCGCGTCCTGTCGTCGCTGACGCCGCGCGAGGAGCGCGTGCTGCGGATGCGGTTCGGGATCGGCATGAACACCGACCACACGCTCGAGGAAGTCGGCCAGCAGTTCAGCGTCACCCGCGAGCGCATCCGCCAGATCGAGGCGAAGGCGCTGCGCAAGCTGAAGCACCCCAGCCGCTCGCGCAAGCTGCGGAGTTTCCTCGACCAGTAGGCAGCGGGCCTGTCGTCATGTTCGGAATGTCCTGTCCGGCCCCCAGAGAGATCTGCGGGGCCGGTTCTCGTGTCAGGGGCCAAGACCGCGCTTCGGCCCCGGTCACTCGGCGCGCTCGGTCTCGTCGCGCTTTCTCCGATGCCTCCGCCACAGGATGCGCGCCGCCACGAGGGCCACGCCGACAAGCGCCGGCGCGATCAGGGCATGTTCGATACGGTGCAGATCGCCCAGAAGCAGCACGACCGCCTGTCCCAGCAGGTAGCCGAGTGCAACACTGGCCACGCCCCAGACGAGCGCCGAAATGGCCGTAAGCGCGGCATAGGGCACGGTTTTCATGCCCGCTGCCGCCAGCGACAGGGGCCCTGCGGTCCTGAGGCCGGGAATGAACCGGAAGGCCAGCGCCAATAGCGTAAGGTTCCGGGAGAGCCGCGCCACGATCCTCGAGACATGCCTGTGTTCCAGCACCCGCCGCACCCGCGCGCGGTCCTGGTAACGGCGACCCATCGCGTAAATCACGATGTCCGACAGATACCCCCCGCCGCGGCCGCAAGCGCCGCCTCCCAGAAGGCGACATGCTGCTGGTGCGCCATCACGCCCCCGAGGATCGCGACCGTCTCGCCCTCGATCGCGGTCCCCACGAAGACCGCGATCGTGCCGTAGGTGTCGATGAACTGTTCCAGCCACGCCATCGCCGGATCCCCGCGCAATGCAGATCGCCCCAGGGCGTCCCGGCACCGCCATACAGCGCCCGGACGCGGCGTGAAAGCGCGCCCGGACGGGCGCGATGGGTTTCCGGCAGGCCGATATCCCGCTAGGATCCGCCGGTAACGCAAAACGGGGCGAGGCATGTCGATCTTCGGAAAGCTCTTCGGCGGCGGTTCGAAACCGGGCAAGGAGCCCGAGGTCTACAAGGACTTCCGCATCTTTCCCCAACCGCAATCCGCCCCCGGCGGCTTCCGGATCGGGGCGCGGATCGAGAAGGATGTGGACGGAGAGACGAAGGTCCACCAGCTTCTGCGCGCCGACATCATCCAGGGCGCCGAGGAGGCCGAGCATTTCTCGCTCCTCAAGGCCCGCCAGGTCATCGACGAGCAGGGCGAGGCGTTGTTCCGCTAGGCGCGGCGGCCCTTTCCGCCCGCCCGGCGAAGCAGGAACCGCCACGGACGGGGCGATCGCCGCCTGCGCCACGCGCGCCTGTCCCTTTGGCCAGCCCTTTTGAAACGCCTCAGGACGTGGCGCCGCGAAGCTTCGCCACCATCTCCTCCGCCGCCGCGGCCGCCGTCATCCGTCCCTCGGCGACGTCGCGGCCCCGCGCGGCCATCTCGGCGCGGACCGCCGCCTCGGCCAGCGGCCGCAGAAGGCCCGCGCGCACCTCTTCCTCGAACCAGTGCGCCGCCTGCCCGGCGCGCGTCCGGTCCCACCAGCCCTCGGCCTTTCGCCACGCGGCCAGCGCGCGCATCTCGTCCCATGCCGCCTCCAGCCCCGCGCCGGTCGCCGCCGAGACCGGCAACGCCTTGGGAAAGCCCTCGGGGTCCTGCGGGCGCTTGCGCAGAAGCCGCAGCGCGCCCGCGTAGTCGGCCACGGTCCGCGTCGCGCTCGCCCTCAGATCGCCGTCCGCCTTGTTGACGAGGATCAGGTCCGCCATCTCCATTATGCCGCGCTTCACGCCCTGCAATTCGTCGCCCCCCGCGGGCGCCAGAAGCAACACGAAGAGGTCGCACATCTGCGCCACCATCGTCTCGGACTGGCCGACGCCGACCGTCTCGATCAGCACCACGTCGAACCCCGCCGCCTCGCACAGCGCCACCGCCTCGCGGGTCCGGCGCGCCACGCCGCCAAGCTGCGATGCCGCGGGCGAAGGCCGGATGAAGGCGCCCTTCTCGCGGCTCAGCCGTTCCATGCGGGTCTTGTCGCCCAGGATCGACCCGCCGGACCGCGCCGAGGACGGATCCACCGCAAGGACGGCGACGCGCAGGCCCCCCGCCGTCAGCATCATCCCGAAGGCCTCGATGAAGGTGGACTTGCCGACGCCGGGCGTGCCCGAAAGACCGATCCGAAGCGCCTCGCGCCCCGCGCCGCGCAGAGCCTCCATCAGCGCGGTCGCCTCGGCCCGGTGATCGGCGCGCGTGCTTTCGACCAGCGTCACGGCGCGGGCCAGCGCGCGCCTGTCGCCCGCGAGGATCCGGTCTGCGAGCGTTTCGGTCTCGGTCATGGAACCTTCGTCTTTGCCGCCGGGGGCGTCCGTGCCGGTCGCCTCGGCGTCGGAACCCTACTGTCCGACGTGTTTGACCGCATGCCGCCCCGCCTGTCCACCCCGGCCCCGCGTTCGACCGCGCACGCCGGGCGTCCGCAGGCGGGCTTTGGCGGTTGACGGGGCCCTGTGCGGCGTCGATCTATGCGCGGTGCGAAGCAACAGACGGGACCGAGCCTTGGCGCTGCCGATCGAAGAGGTCCTGCCCCGCCTGATCGGGGCGATGGACGCGGAGGGGCGCGCCGTGCTGCAGGCCCCGCCGGGCGCGGGCAAGACGACGCGCGTTCCGCTCGCCCTGCTCGAGGCGGGCGCGGAGGGCCGCATCCTCGTCCTCGAGCCGCGCCGCCTCGCCGCCCGAGCGGCGGCCGAGCGCATGGCCGAGACGCTGGGCGAGGACTGCGGGCAGACCGTGGGCTACCGCATCCGCGGCGAGGCGCGCGTGTCGAAGGGCACCCGCATCGAGGTCGTGACCGAAGGCATCCTGACCCGAATGCTGCAGGACGCGCCCGACCTGCCGGGTGTCGGCACCGTCATCTTCGACGAATTCCACGAACGCGCGCTGAACGCCGACCTCGGCCTCGCGCTGGCGTGGGAGGCGCGCGGCGCGCTCAGGCCCGATCTGCGCATTCTCGTGATGTCCGCGACGCTCGACGCCGCGCCCGTGGCCGCGATGCTCGACGACGCGCCGTTGATCTCGTCGGACGGCCGCGCCTGGCCGGTCGAGACGCGATGGCTCGACCGCGCGCTGCCGCCCGGCGCGCGCTGGGAGGACGCGATGGCGGACCTCGTGCTGCGCGCCGTCACCGAGGCCGAGGGCGGATGCCTCTGCTTCCTGCCGGGCGAGGGAGAGATCCGGCGGATCGCCGCGCGCCTCGCCCCGCGCCTGCCCGAGGGCATCCACCTGCGCACGCTCTATGGCGCGATGCCGTTCCGGGAACAGCGCGCCGCCATCCGTCCCGAGGCGCAGGGACGCAAGCTGGTGCTCGCGACCTCCATCGCCGAGACGTCGCTGACGATCGAGGATGTGCGCATCGTCGTCGATGCGGGCCGCGCCCGGCGCGCGCGTTTCGATCCCGGCACGGGGATGAGCCGGCTCGTTACCGAACCGGTCAGCCGCGCCGAGGCCGACCAGCGCCGTGGCCGCGCGGGGCGCGTCGCGCCAGGGGTGTGCTACCGGCTCTGGGCGCGCGGGCAGGAGGGGGCCCTGCCCGCCTTCCCGCCCGCCGAGATCGAGGCGGCGGACCTTGCCTCGCTCGCGCTTGAGCTGGCCCAGTGGGGCGGTCCCGGCGACGGTGCGGAGGGGTTGCGCTTCCTCACGCCGCCGCCCGAGGGCGCGCTGGCCGAAGCGCGGACGCTTCTGGCCGAGCTTGGCGCGCTTGACGGCGCGGGGCGGATCACCGCGCATGGCCGCGACCTCGTGCGCCTGCCGCTGCATCCGCGCCTTGGCCACCTCCTGCGGCGCGGCGGGCCGGGGGCGGCGCGCCTCGCGGCCCTTCTGGCCGAACGCGACCCCCTGCGCGGCGCGGGCGCGGACCTCGGCCAGAGGCTCGCGGCGCTGGACGACCCGACGCGCCACGGCGCCGATCCGGGCATCGTGGCCCGCATCCGCGAGGAAACGCGGCGCCTGTCGCGCCACGAGGCGGGCACGCCGCTTTCCGTGGGCGGGCGGGCCGCGCTTGCCTATCCCGACCGGGTGGCGCTGCGCCGGCCCGGCGACGCGCCACGCTACCTGCTGTCGGGCGGCAGCGGCGCGATCCTGCCCGAAGGCGACCCGCTGGCGCAGGAGCGGCTTCTGGTGGCGACCGACCTCGACGGCGACCGGCGCGAGGCGCGGGTGCGCATCGCCGCGCGCCTCGACGAGGCCGACCTGCGCGCGCTGTTCTCCGACCGGATCGCGTGGCGCAGGACCTGCCGCTGGTCGCGCCGCGCCGCCCGCGTCGAGGCGCGCGAGCAGGAGACGTTCGGCGCGCTCGTCCTTGCCGACCGCCGCTGGAGCGATCCACCGGGCGAGGCCGTGGGCGCCGCGCTGGCCGAGGGCATCCGCGACCTCGGTCTGGACGCCCTCGGCTGGAGCAGGCGGGCGCGCCTCCTGCGCAGGCGCATCGCCTTCGCGGGCGTCGCCGATATGTCGGACGAGGCGCTTCTCGGCACGCTGGAGGACTGGGCGCTGCCCTTCCTGGAAGGCATCCGCGACGCGGGCGGCCTGTCCCGCTTCGACCCGCACGACGCGCTTAGGGCACATGCCGGCTGGGACGGGATGCAGGAGGTCGACCGCCTCGCGCCTGAACACTGGGAGACCCCGCTGGGCAGGCGGCTGGCCATCGACTACGGCGGCGAGACGCCGGAAATCTCGGTGCGCCTGCAGGAAGTCCTCGGCGAGACGACGCATCCGGTCATCGGCCGCGACCGCCTTGCGATCCGCCTTGTCCTGCTGTCGCCCGCGCAGCGCCCGATCCAGGTGACGACCGACCTGCCCGGCTTCTGGGCCGGCTCCTACGCCGAGGTGCGCAAGGAGATGCGGGCGCGCTACCCCAGGCATCCCTGGCCCGAGGACCCCACGCAGGCCGATCCCACTCTCCGCGCGAAGCCGCGGGGCGCCTGACCCCGCCAGCCCCGACCGCGTCAGGCGGGTGCTGCCGGATGCGCGGCGGGACGTGGCGCCGGAAGCCTGATGCCGCGCGCCGCCGCGACGCCGCGCGCGGTCGGGTGGATCAGCTCGGAGGGATCGCGCCCGACCTTGCGGGCATGGCGGAAGACGAACATCCGCCCCATGCCGTGGGTCGTGCCGACGGACGGCGCGCCGGGATCGGTGATGTAGCGCATCCGCCACAGCGGCGGCAGCGGCAGCCCCGCCGCCTCGGCCTCGCCCAGCATCCAGACCAGCGGGATGTTCGCCAGCGGACGGGCCGCGTTGAAGCCTTCGAGCTGCCCGCCGACGTCGCCATGCGATCCGCGGAACCACATCTGCTGGACCGCGCGCGACGAAGCCGCCTCGTCGGGGACGTTCCACAGAAGCGGCGCGTAGACGTCGCGGCGCTCGTCGAGGGCGAGCGCGTGGCGCGCCACGCGGGTCGAGGGCCCCAGCGCGTCGGAATGGTAGGGGTGCGGCAGCGGCATGAAGCGCCAGAGGACCGGCCACCTGACGCCAAGCGCGCGCACCGTGTCATAGGCCCCGAGGAAGTCCACGGGAACCTGCATGTGGCAGCGCGCGGCCTTCAGCGCCCGCGCTTCCACGCTGTCGGGCGCCTCGCGGTAGAGCCTGTAGACCCGGTCGAGCGTCTCCTCGTCGATCTGCGCGGGCCGCAGCAGGCCCATCCTGTCGATCAGCCCGGCGAGGGAGCGCACGGCGTAGGCGCCGCGCGAATAGCCCATCAGCACGATGCGGTCGCCCGGCGCATAGTTCCGCGCGAGGAACAGGTAGGCCCGGCGGATCTGCCGGTTCAGACCGATCCCCGCGATCACCTCATGGGCGCGCCTGAGGCCGCGCCACTGGATGCCCGGCTCGTAATAGAGGGTCAGCTGCGCGCTTGCCGGCAGCTCGGACAGCAGCCTGTAGGTCAGGCCGATGTTTGTCTCGCGCCCCCGCAGGAGCGAGGACATCGTGCCGTCGAGAAGAACGACATGGGTATGCGTCGGGCGAACCTGCGGCAGGCACGGGGTCCGCGACCGGTACCCCGCGATCCGTGTCCAGAGGCCCCTACTCCGCCGCAACCCTCCGCTCTCCCTCGTTCAGCATCGCCCAGACGCGCGACGGCGTGAAGGGCATGTCGACCTGGCGGATGCCAAGGTCCCACAGCGCGTCCTGCACGGCATTCGCCACGGCGGCGAGCGCGCCGACAGTCCCGGCCTCTCCGCAGCCCTTCATGCCGAGCGGGTTCATGATCGACGGCACGGGCTCGGTGTAGAACGCGACGAAGGGCGTATCGGTTGCACGGGGCATTCCGTAATCCATGAAGCTCGCCGTCAGAAGCTGCCCGGTCTCGTCGTAGACCACGCGCTCCGAGATGGCCTGCCCGATGCCCTGCGCGACACCGCCATGGACCTGCCCCTCGGCCAGCATCGGGTTCATGAGGTTTCCGAAGTCGTCCACCACCGTGTAGCGCACCACCCGCGTCTCGCCGGTGTCGCGGTCGATCTCGACCTCGGCGACGTGACAGCCGTTGGGATAGGACCGGCCGGGCAGCGTCGTGGTCCTTGTCACCTTGGTGAGTTCCGCCTTGCCGGCCGCGCGGGCCTTTTCGGCAGCCTCCAGCAGCGTGACGACGACGTTGGAGCCGGGGGCGCGGAACACGCCCTCCTCCGCGTCGAAGGACACGTCGCGCGCATCGAGGTCGTCCGACAGGAACTCGGTCAGCCCGCCGATCAGCGCGTCGCCGGTGGCGCGCATGGCCGTGCCCTGAACCGTGACCGAGCGAGAGCCGCCGGTGCCGCCCCCCGTCTTGATCAGGTCGCTGTCGCCCTGCACCACCTCGATCTTGTCGAGCGGAAGACCCGTCTGGTCGTTCAGGAGCTGGGCAAAGACCGTCTCGTGGCCCTGCCCGTTCGACTGGGTGCCGACATAAACCTTCGCGCCGTCCCCGGTCAGCTCGATCGTCGCCGTCTCGTCGGGCGAGCCGAGGATCGACTCGATGTAATAGCAGATGCCCAGCCCCCGCAGCCGACCCTGCGCGAAGGATCCGGCGCGCCGGTCCTCGAACCCGGCGATGTCGGCCTCGACGACGGCGCGGTCGAGCAGCTTGGGGAAGTTGCCCACGTCGTAAAGCTCGCCCGTGGCGGACTTGTAGGGAAACTGCTCGGGCTTGATGAAGTTCTTGCGCCGCAGCTCCACCGGGTCGACGCCCAGCTCCCGCGCGGCGAAGTCGATGGCGCGCTCCAGCGCGTAGATCGCCTCGGGGCGGCCAGCGCCGCGGTAGGCGTCGACCTGCGTGGTGTTGGTGTAGACGCCGCGGTTGCGGAAGAAGACGTTCTGCACGTCGTAGGTGCCGGTCAGGACCTTGGCGAAGAGCGCCGACTGTATGTTCTGCCCGAACTGCGAGTTGTAGGCCCCGAGGTTGGACAGGCTGTCGACGTGATAGGCCGTCAGCCTGTAGTCTGCGTCGAAGCCCAGCGTGCAGGTCACGTCGAGGTCGCGGCCGGCATTGTCCGACAGCATCGATTCAGACCGGTCGCCCATCCAGTGCACGGGCCGGTCCAGCTCGCGCGCGGCGAGCGCCACGAGGAAATGCTCGGGGTAGCGCATCGACTTCATGCCGAAGCCGCCACCGACGTCGGGATTGGTCACGCGCACATCGTCCTCGCCCAGCCCGAACCACGCCACGAGGTCGTCCTTGTGACCCCAGACGCCCTGCCCGTTGATCGCGACGTGCAGCCGCCCGTCCTCCAGCTCGGCGAAGCAGCCCCGCGGCTCGAGGCTGTTGACGATGATGCGGTTGTCGTGCGTCGTCAGCGTGACGACATGGGCCGAGCCCTTCAGCGCCGCGTCCGTCGCCTCTTCGTCGCCGTGCGCCCACTCGTAGGCCACGTTGTCGGGAGCCTCGGCGTGGACGGTCGCGCCGCCGGGCGCGATGTCCAGCTTCACGGCAAGATCGTCGATCTCGACCTCGATCAGCTCGGCGGCGTCGCGCGCCTGCTCCAGCGTCTCGGCCACGACGAAGGCCACGGGTTCGCCGACGTGGCGCACGCGCCCCTCGGCGAGGATCGGGCGCACCGGCGCCGCGCCCTTGGTGCCGTCTCGGTTCGGCACGATCGAGCCCTTCATCGAGTTCTTCATGCCCTTCTCCGCGAGATCGGCGGCGGTGTAGACCGCGACCACGCCCGGCGCGTCCCGCGCCTCGTCGGCGTCGAGCGTGGTGATCTCGCCATGCGCCATCGTGCTGCGCAGAACGTAGGCGCGAAGGCTGCCCTGCGGCGCCTGGTCGTCGATATAGCGGCCGTGGCCGGTCAGAAAGCGCGTGTCCTCGAGCCGCTTCACCGGTTGGCTGGAGCCGAATTTCGTCATGTCCCGCATCCCTGTCTGCACGAAGATCCTGTCGTGCGGACCTTAGGCGCGGCTGCGGCGGTGTCCAGTGCGAACATGGTCCTCACCAAGGCTGCGGACGGTGGCGAGGCGCAATCCGCCATAGCCGTTGAAGCGCGTGACGGTCGCGGTGGAATACGCGCCCATGCCGTGCAGCAGAAGGTAGTCGTCCGGCGCGAGGTCCGAGGGAAGCGGCACGGCCCCCGGTATCCGGTCGAGGCTGTCGCAGGTCGGCCCCCAGAGCGTGCGCGCCACCGGCGCCCCGCTGCGCGGAGCGCCCTTCGGCGAGACGACGTCGATGCGGTCGGTCATGCCCATCAGCGGCTGTTCGGCCAGCGCGCCGTAGATGCCGTCGTTGAGATAGACGTGGGTGCCGTTCCGGATGGACTTGACCCGCACGGCAAGCGAGACCGCCTCGGCCACCATGGCGCGCCCGGGCTCGCACAGTAGCGCCGGGGCCGAGGTGCCGAAGGCCGCGCGGACGGCGCCCGAGATGGCGTCGAATATCGCGCCGAGGCCCGGGCGGTCGCCCTTCATCCGCCGCGAGGGAAATCCGCCGCCCACGTTCAGCCGCGCCAGCGTCACGCCCGAGGCGCGGGCGATGCGCGCGGCCGCGGCGACATAGGCGGCCCATGCCTCGGGATCGGTGCATTGCGTGCCGGGGTGGAAGGTCAGCGAGGGCACGAAGCCCGCCGCCGCCGCCTGCGCCAGAAGGACCGAGGCGGCCTCGGGCGGCGCGCCGAACTTCGCGCCGAAGTCGTAGGCCGCGCCCGCCACAGGCAGCTTGAAGCGGACCGCAACCTCCGTGCCCCGCGGCAGGCCCGCGGCGATCAGCTTGTCCAGCTCGTCCGGGTCGTCCACCGAAAAGCTGGCGACGCCGTGTTCCCGCGCCATGGCGATCTCGGCGGTGGAGCGGACGGGGTTGTTGTAGTGCAGCGCGGCCTCGCCCAGAAGACCGCGCACCAGCGCGATCTCGGCCGGCGACGCGACGTCAAAGGCGGTGACGCCCGCGCGTGCGAGGTTTTCGAGCACCGCCTCCGATGGGTTGGCCTTGACCGCGTAGGTGACGAGACCGGGAAACCCCTCGATGAACGCCCGCGCCGTGGCGTGCAGCACCTCGGGCGACAAAAACAGGACCGGGTCGTCGGGCACCTCGGCCTGAAGGAAGGCGAGTGGCGTGGGGTGAAACGGCCGGGCAATCGTCATGCGCGCTGTTCTCCGGTTGAGCCTGCTCTGAAGATCAGGATGCCGCGCTGTTCCGGCGGTTTCATTGGTCACTTTGGATGAATTGCGGTATTGTTTGGTTAAAATGACGAAATAACGAGCAAGGTGATCATGGACGACACGGATCGCGACATCCTGAGGCTTCTGGCCGGCGACGCGCGGATGTCGGTCTCGGTCATGGCCCGGCGGCTGGGGCTTGCACGATCGACGCTTCAGGCCCGCCTCGAGCGGCTGGAGGCCACCGGCGTGATCGAGGGCTACACCGTCCGGCTGGGCCAGTCTGCGCGGGCGGGGCGCATCCGCGCCTCGGTGCTCCTGACGATCGAGCCGCGCGCCCAGCCCGGCGTCCTCGGCCGCCTGCGCGCCATCGAGGCGGTCGAGCGCATCAACACCACCTCGGGCCGCGTCGACCTGTTGCTGGAGGTCGCAGCCGAGACGACGGCGGCCCTCGATGCGGTCCTCGACCGGATCGGGGGGATCGACGGCGTGAAGGGCTCGGAAAGCCTCATCCACCTCTCGACGAAACTCGACCGGACGCTCTAGGCGCCGTTCTGCAGGAATTCCAGCCGTCCAGGCCGGTCCGTGACGGTGCCGATCCGCACGGCGGGAAAGCCAAGGCCGCGCAGCGCGCCGACCAGCGCCCCGGCGCGCCCGGACGGAACCGCCGCCAGAAGCCCGCCCGCCGTCTGCGGGTCGAACACCAGATCGCCCCGCGGCGTCGCCGGCGCCGAGACGACCGCCTCGAGCGCCGCGCGGTTCTGCGCGGACAGCGTCGAGCGGATCCCGCGCGCGGCCAGATCCTCCGCTCCCGACAGAAGCGGCAGCGCCGCCAGCGAGACCTCGGCGCCCGCGCCGGAGGCCGCGCAGATGTTCCACAGATGCCCCGCCAGCCCGAAGCCCGTCACGTCCGTCATCGCGCGCGCCTCGCCCGCCAGCGCGCGCGCCGCCGTCCCCTGCGGCGTCGACATCGCCTCCCAGCAGGCGACCACGTCCCCGCCGCGCGCCCTGCCCTGCATCTCGGCCGCAAGGATCACCCCCGATCCAAGCGCCTTCGTCACGATCAGCGCATCGCCGGGCCGCGCGCCCTTCAGCGTCACCGGCGACGCGCCCGCAAGGCCCGTCACCGCGAAGCCCACCGTCAGCTCGGCCCCCATGGACGAATGGCCGCCCAGCACCGCCGCGCCCTCGGCCTCGAAGACATCGGCCGCCGCGGTCATGACCTCCTCCAGCCACGGCCCCTGCAGGCGCGCGGCCATGCGCGGCAGGATCACCGTCGCAAGCGCCGATTGCGGCGCGGCGCCCATCGCCCAGACGTCGCCCAGCGCATGGATCGCCGACACTCGCGCCACCAGCGCGGGGTCAAGGGCGAAGGCGCGCAGATGGTCCGTCGACACGACCTGCCGCGTCGCGCCGAAGCGCAGGACGGCGGCGTCGTCGCCGGGCAGGCGTTCCGCGTCGTCGCGGACCGCGCCCGGCGCCCCCGCGATCACGCCCGACAACGCCCCCGCGCCCAGCTTCGCCCCGCAGCCCCCGCAGGGCGCGGGACCCGACAGCTCGGCCGCGACGCCCTCCGCGGCGTTCCGCGGCAGGGACGGGCGCTCCATCGCCGGAAGGTCGCGCAGCCGCTCCATGAACCGCGCGTCGATCGCATCCTTCAAGCGCCAGAGCGCCGGGCCCGACAGCGCAAGCCCCGCCTTCTCGGCCACCGCAGCCCTGCCGCCCGTGGACACCAGCTTGAGGAAGTCGCGCTGCGGGCGGAAGGCCTTGCGCTGGCGTCCCGTCAGGTCGGCCGCGATGTTGTAGGCAAGAACCGGCGCGGCCCGCACCGCGTAGACCCCGGCCTTGGCATGCGGGGCCGGCCGGAAATGCGCGCAGTCGCCGACGGCGTAGACGCGCGCGTCCGTGACCGAACGCAGGTGACTGTCGGTGACGACGTGCCCGCCCTCGGTCTCCAGCCCGGTCTCCTCCAGCCAGCCCTGCGCCCGCGCGCCCGCCGCGCCGATCGTCACGTCGGCGGCGACGCGGCGCCCGCTTTCGAGCAGGACCGCGTCGCGCGTGACCTCCGCCGGCGGGTCGCCCTCGACCATTGCGACGCCCCACGCCTCCAGCGCCGCCAGAAGCCGCCGCCGCGCCGCCGGCGACACGCCGCCAAGGACGCGATCGCGGTCGACCAGCGTGATCCCCGCCTCCCGGCCCAGCCCGCGCAGCCGGTGCGCGCAGGCCATGGCAAGCTCGGCCCCCGCCACGCCGCCGCCCAGCACGGCCACCGCCAGCGGCCCGGCGCCGCGCGCGACCTCGGCCCAGAGGTCCGCGAAGCGCCCCAGCGGCTTCGCGGCCAGCCCATGCGCGGCGAACCCCGGCAGCGCGGGCATGTCGGACGTGATCCCGACGTCGAGCGACACGATGTCGTAGGCCAGCCTGCGGCCCGAGGCGAGCGTCACCGCCCGCGCCTCGCGGTCGAGGGCCACGGCCCTTCCCTCGACGAAGCGCGCGCCCGCGAACCGCGCCAGCCGCACCAGGTCGATGTCCAGCTCCTCCCGCCGGTAGTGCCCCGCGATGAAGCCCGGAAGCATCCCCGTATAGGGCGCGGTCGGCCCGGGGTTGACCAGCGTGAGACGCGCGCCGGGCACCGGCCGCATCCCCCAGCGCCGCAGCAAGAGCGCGTGCGCGTGCCCGCCGCCCACCAGCAGAACCTCCCGCACGATCGGGGCCGCGGATCCCGCCTCCTGCATCATGTCCCGCTCCATCCATGCTCGAACGGGTCCCGCGGATAGCCCACGCCGGTCAGGCACAGCCCGTCAGGCGGGGCGACCGGCCCGCAGGCGGCGCGGTCTCGTGCGGCGAGCGCCTCGGCGACGCGGCCGGGCGGCCAGGCCCCCGCGCCGACCCGCTCCAGCGTGCCCACGATCGAACGGACCTGGTTGTGCAGGAAGGACCGCGCGGCGAGGTGGAACAGGATCTCGGTGCCATGCGGAAGCGGCGCCGTCTCGACCTCCAGCCGATCAAGCGTCTTCACAGGGCTCTTCGCCTGACAGATCGAGGCGCGGAACGTGGTGAAGTCGTGCCGCCCCAGGAGATGCGCCGCCGCCTCGCGCATCGCCCCCGCATCGAGCGCGCCCCGGACGTGCCACGCCTGTCCGGCCCGCAGGACGAGGGGCGCGCGGCGGCAGATCACGCGATAGGTGTAGCGCCGCTCGACCGCCGAGAAGCGCGCGTGCCAGTCGCCCTCCACCCGCGCGCAGGCGACGACGGCGACGGGCGCGGGCTTGAGGTGCCAGTTCAACGCCTCGGCCAGGCGGAACGGCTCCCAGTCCCGCGCGAGGTCGGCCTGCGCCACCTGCCCGGTCGCGTGCACGCCCGCGTCGGTCCGACCCGCCGCCGCGACCGAGGGCACCCCCGCCTCCAGCGCGCCCAGCGCGGCCTCCAGCGCCCCCTGTACGGATGGCTGGTCGGCCTGCCGCTGCCACCCGGCGAAGGGGCGTCCGTCATATTCGAGCGTCAGGGCATAGCGCGGCATGGTGTCCGGCTACCCGATGAACGCGGGCGGAGCAATGCGCCACCCCAACTCACCCGCCCCTCCTTCATCCTTGCAAAAAACTCCCGCGCGGAGCGCACCGGCGCCGTCAAGGGGTCCGTGGACCCCGCAGACGGCGCCTCGCCGGGCGGCGGCGCAGCCGGCGCAACATCTCCGGGTCTGGCGAGCGCCGTCCGGAGTGCCTATGCTCTGGCGCAAGGCCGGACGTCGGCCCGAGGCAGGAAAAGGGCGCCGGCGCTTGGTCATCGACAGGATTGCGGACAGGCTGGGGCGCGGGGTCGAGAGCGTGGCGTCCTCCTTCGGCGAGGCGTTCCTCGAACCCGTCTTGCGCCTCGGCGTCACCGGGCTCGCGCGGTCGGGCAAGACCGTCTTCATCACCTCGCTCGTGGCCAACCTGCTCGAACGCGGCCGGATGCCGGGGCTCGAGGCCGCGCGCTCGGGCCGGATCGAGGGCGCCTTCCTCCAGCCGCAGCCCGACGACACGGTTCCGCGCTTCGCGTTCGAGGATCACCTTGCCGCCATGACCGGACCCGACCCGCGCTGGCCCGAAAGCACCCGCGCCGTGTCCGAGCTTCGCCTGTCGCTCCGGGTGCGGCCCTCGGGGCTTCTGGGCAGCGTCTCGGGCCCGCGCACCGTGCATCTCGACATCGTGGACTACCCTGGCGAGTGGCTTCTGGACCTCGCGCTGCTCGACCAGGACTTCGAGGCGTGGTCGCGCAAGGCCCTCGCGCGGGCCGAAACGCGACGCGACGGGATCGCCGCGCCGTTCTTCGCAGCGCTCGCCGGCACAGACCCAGGGGCGAAGCTCGACGAGCCCGCTGCCGCGGCGCTCGCCCGCGGCTGGACCGCCTATCTCGCCGCGGCGCGCGAGGCGGGCCTGAGCGATTGCACGCCCGGCCGCTTCCTGCTTCCCGGAGACCTCGAGGGCTCCCCCGCGCTGACCTTCGCGCCGCTGCCGCCCGGCCCCGCGCCGCGCGGCTCGCTCGGCCGCGAATTCGCCCGCCGCTACGAGGCCTACAAGGCACAGGTCGTCAAACCCTTCTTCCGCGCGCATTTCGCCCGGGTCGACCGGCAGGTGGTCCTGGTCGACGCGCTCGGCGCGATCCATGCGGGCCCGCAGGCGCTGGAGGACCTCCGCCAGGCGATGGCCGCGATCCTCGGCGCCTTCCGGCCGGGGCGGAACACCTTTCTGAGCGCGATCCTCGGCCGCCGCGTGGACCGCATCCTCTTCGCCGCGACGAAGGCCGACCACCTGCATCACGAACAGCACGGACGGCTTCAGGCCGTGATCGAGGCGCTCCTGGGCGAGGCGCGGCGCAAGGCCGACTTCCACGGCGCCACGACCCGCGCCATGGCCATCGCCAGCCTGCGCGCCACGGTGGAGGAGACGCGGCACGTCCACGGGGCGGACGTGGGCCTCGTGCGCGGCAGGCTCCTCGAGGACGGCCGGCAGGCTGCGCTGCATCCGGGCGACCTGCCCGAGGATCCCTCGGTCCTGCTCGCGCCCGCGCGGGAGGGCGCGGAGAAATGGCTGTCGGGCGACTTCGGCGTCATGCGCTTCGCGCCCTCGCCCATGTCGCTGCGTTCGGGCGACGGGCCGCCGCATATCCGCCTCGACCGCGCCGCCGAATTCCTCTTCGGAGACAGGCTGTGACGGTCCTCGGCGCCATGACGCGCGGCGCGCGCGGGAGGCGGCCATGAGCGGCCGCAAGGGACCCGTCCTGATCGAGATAGACGAGGCGGCGGACGAGGGGCCGTCGCCCTCCGCCGCGCCGCCCGTGGACGACCGTGGTCCCGGGCCCGAGGGCCACGCCATGCAGGTGGTCGCCACGCTTGGCCGCAAGCGGCGCGGCTCGGGCCTCGTGAGATGGTTCTGGGGCGCGCTGCTGGCGCTTCTGGGGTTCGTTCTGTCGCTCGCGGCGTGGGACTTCGCGACGGGCCTTCTGGCCGCCCGCCCGGTTCTTGGCTGGATCGCGACGGGGCTGATCGGGCTGGTTCTCGTCACGCTCCTGGCCGTCGCGCTGCGGGAGCTGGCGGCGTTTTCGCGGCTGGGCCGCCTCGATGCCATCCACCGCGACGCGCAGGCCGCGCTGAGCGCCGAGGATCTCGGGGCCGCGCGCGGCGTCGTGGAGCGCATCGGCGCGCTCTACCGGGAGCGTCCCGAGCTGCGGCTGGCGCAGGAGGAGCTGTCGCGGCGCCGCGACGAGCTGTTCGACGCCGAGGGCCTCTTCGCGCTGACCGAGGCGCGGTTGCTCGCGCCGCTCGACCGGGCGGCCACGCGCGAGGTCGAGGCGGCGGCGCGGCAGGTGGCGACGGTCACGGCGCTGGTGCCGCTCGCCTTCGCGGACGTCATCGCGGCGCTGACTGCGAACCTGCGCATGATCCGCCGCATCGCCGAGATCTACGGCGGCAGGTCGGGCGCGCTGGGGGCATGGCGGCTGACGCGCGCGGTGATGACGCACCTCGTCGCCACGGGCGCGGTGGCGGTGGGTGACGACCTGATCGGCTCGGTCGCCGGCGGCTCCGTCCTGTCGCGGGTGTCCCGCCGCTTCGGCGAGGGTATCGTGAACGGCGCGCTGACCGCGAGGGTCGGCGTGGCGGCCATGGAGGTATGCCGTCCGCTGCCCTTCGGACCGGGACGGCGGCCCTCCGTGACATCGCTCGTGCGCCGGTCGCTGACCGGGCTTTTCGGAAGGAACGTAGATGAGGCCTGATCCATTCCGGCACCACCCCAACCTGCGCGAGAAGGTCAAACCCTTCGAGACCTCGTTCTTCCGCACGATCAGCACCGCGAAGGTCTGCGAGACCATGACCGCGCGGGGCATTCCGATTACGTTTCCCTTCCATTCCGACGAAACGCGCGAGGCGATCCGGGCCGAGGCGCTGGCGGGCCACGAGGGCGACCTTCTGGTCTTCGCCTACGGGTCGCTGATCTGGGATCCGGCGCTCGACTTCGCCGAGGTGCGCCGCGCCCGCGCGCCGCATCACGCGCGGCGGTTCATTCTGGTGGACAGATACGGCGGGCGCGGCACGGAGGCCGCTCCGGGCCTCATGGCCGCGCTCGACGACGGCGACGGCTGCGACGGCCTCGTCTTCCGCATCGAGGCCGCGAAGGTCGAGGCCGAAACCGAGATCCTGTTCCGGCGCGAGATGATCGGGCCGGGCTACCTGCCGCGCTTCGTGCCGGTGATCGCGGACGGCCAGGAAGGCCCCGCGCTGACCTTCCTCGCCGACCACGACGATCCCATGATGGAGCCGGGGATCACGCGGGCCGAACAGATCCGCTACCTGGCGACGGGCGAGGGGTTTCTGGGCACCAGCGCGGACTATCTGCGCAACGTCGTCTCACACCTGCACGAGATGGCGATCCCCGACCCCGACCTCGACGCGCTTCTGGCCGAGGCCGAGGCCGAGATCGCGCGGGCCTGACGCGCGGGCCGCGCGCCGGGTCCGTTCCGGCCGCGTTTCCCCCTGACATCGCCCGTGATCCGTGCGACAGCATCCGCCATGAGCCGCCCCGCCGCACTCCGCATCCATGTCGATCGCCCGCTTCTGGGGATCGTGCTGATGCTTGGCTTCTGCACCACGGTGCCCTTCGCCGACGCGCTGGCGAAGATACTCGGCGAGGGCTACCCGCTCATGCAGCTCATCCTCGTGCGCTTCGCCACGCAGGCGATCGTGCTTCTGCCGCTGGCCCTCTGGCTGCGCCAGCCGCTGTTCCCCAGCGCGCGCATCGCGCGGCTGACCGTGATCCGCACCTTCCTGCAGATGGCGGGCATCGGCCTGATGTTCGCGGCCCTGCGCTACCTGCCGCTGGCCGAGGCCGTGGCCATCGCTTTCGTCATGCCCTTCATCATGCTTCTGCTGGGCTGGTTCTACCTCGGCGAGGAGGTCGGGCCGCGCCGTCTCGGCGCCTGCGCGGTGGGTTTCGTGGGCACGCTCATGGTCGTCCAGCCGAGCTTCGCCGAGGTGGGGCTGCCCGCCCTCCTGCCTCTGGGCGTCGCGGTGATCTTCGCGCTCTTCATGCTGGTGACGCGCCAGATCGCGCGCGAGATCGACCCCGTGGCGCTGCAGGGCGCGATGTCGGTCGTGGCCCTGCCCATTCTCGTGCCGCTGATCTTCCTGCCCGCCGGCGGAGAGCTGGCGCTCGTGGGGTGGGTGGCGCCTTCGGGGGCGGACATCGCGCTTTTCGTGGCGCTCGGCCTCACGGGATCGGCCGCGCATCTCCTGATGACCTGGGCGCTGCGCTTCGCGCCCTCCGCAACGCTCGCGCCGATGCAGTATCTCGAGATCCCCATCGCCACCCTCGTGGGCTTCGCCGTCTTCGGCGACCTGCCCGACGGGCTGGCGGCGGCGGGCATCGTCGTGACCATCGCCGCGGGCCTCTACATCGTGGTGCGCGAGCGGGCGATCTCGCGCGCTGCGCCGCCGGCGGCGTGATCCCGCGCTTGATCTGACGCAAGGCGGAGACCGGCCCATCCGGCGCAGTCTCGCGCCATGAACGACGCCCCAGCCACGCCCGAGCACGGGCACAGCCAATCCGAGGTCGAGGCGCGGATCGGCGCGCCCAACGGCCACGGCTACCTGCGCGACACGGTCTACGGCGCGATCGACGGGGCGGTGACGACCTTCGCCATCGTGGCGGGCGTGGCTGGCGCGGGCCTGTCGCCCTTCGTCGTGCTCGCGCTCGGCATCGCCAACGTGCTGGCCGACGGCCTGTCGATGGCCGCAAGCAACTATTCCGGCACCAAGGCCGAACGCGACGACGCCCGGCGCCTGGCGGAGGTGGAGCGGCGCCACCTCGACGTGGACCCGGACGGCGAGCGGCGCGAGATCCGGGAGATCCTGCGCCAGAAGGGCCTCGAGGGCACGGTGCTGGAGGAGGCGACGGACCAGATCGCGGTCAAACGCGAGGCGGCTGTGCGGCTGATGCTGACCGACGAATACGGCCTCGCGCCGCTGGAGCCGAGCCCGCTGCGCGGTGCGCTGGCCACCTTCGCGGCCTTCCTCGTCGCGGGCTTCGTGCCGCTTCTGCCGTTCCTGTTCGGCGTGCAGGACGCCTTCCGCCTGTCGGCGGTCATGACCGGGGTGACGTTCTTCCTCATCGGCGCGGCCAAGTCGCTCTGGTCGCTCAGCGCATGGTGGCGATCGGGCCTCGAGACGCTGGCGATCGGCGGTTCGGCGGCCGCCGTGGCCTATGCCGTGGGCACCTTCTTCGCGGTCTGAGGGCCTTTACCCCGCGCCACCCCGCGCCTATACCCTCGCCCCATGACGCGCAGCTTCGCCATCGTCATTCGAATTATCTGCCCGGCGCCCTGATCCATCGGACGCCGGGACAAGGTGCTTGAGCATTCGCACCGCCCTGATATTCCCCCGCCCGACACGGGCATTCAACGAGACGAGCCAGGGAGCACGAACCATGTGCGCCGACGAGACCGCGAGCGTGGACTACAAGGACACGCTGAACCTTCCCAAGACCGACTTCCCGATGCGCGCGGGCCTGCCCAAGCGCGAGCCCGAGTGGCTCGCCCGCTGGGAGGAGATCGGCGTCTACGACCGCCTGCGCGAGAAGGCCGGCGCGGCCGAAAAGGCCAGGGCGCCCTTCACGCTGCATGACGGCCCTCCCTATGCGAACGGCAACCTCCACATCGGCCATGCGCTGAACAAGACGATCAAGGACATCATCGTGCGCTCGCACCAGATGATGGGCCATGACGCGCGCTACGTTCCCGGCTGGGACTGCCACGGCCTGCCGATCGAGTGGAAGATCGAGCAGCAGTATCGCGAGAAGGGGCAGGACAAGGACGCCGTCGACGTCGTCGAGTTCCGCCAGGAATGCCGCCGCTTCGCCGAGCACTGGATCGACGTCCAGCGCGAGGAGTTCAAGCGCCTCGGCATCACCGGCAACTGGGCCGATCCCTACCTCACGATGGACTTCCACGCCGAGCGGGTGATCGCCGAGGAATTCATGAAGTTCCTCATGAACGGCTCGCTCTACCAGGGCTCGAAGCCGGTGATGTGGTCGCCGGTCGAGAAGACCGCGCTCGCCGAGGCGGAGGTGGAATACCACGACCGGCAGACCGACGCCGTGTGGGTGCCGTTCGATGTGGTCGCGGGCGCATCCGGCGACTTGGAAGACGCCAGGGTCGTCATCTGGACGACCACCCCGTGGACGCTGCCCCAGAACCGCGCGATCTGCTTCGGCCCCGGCATCGCCTACGGTCTCTACGAGGTCACGGACACGCCGGACGAGTGCTGGGCCGCGAAGGGCGACCGCTACCTCATCGCCGACGCGCTGGCCGACGAGGCGTTCGGCGCGATGCGGCTGGAGCCGTCGATGTACCGCCGCCTTCGCGACGTGACGCCCGACGAGCTTGCCGCGCTGACCTGCGCCCATCCTCTTCGCGGCGCCGAGGGCGCAGGGGCCGAGTGGGACTACGACGTGCCGCTCTTCCCGGGCGATCACGTCACCGACGACGCGGGCACGGGCTTCGTCCACACCGCGCCGTCCCACGGCGACGACGACTACGAGATCGGGCGCAAGCACGGCCTGCCGATGACCCACAACATCCTCGACGACTCGTCCTTCCGCGAGGGCCTGCCCTTCTTCGCGGGCGAGCGGATCATCCGCGAGAACGGCAAGCCCGGAAACGCCAACAAGGCGGTGATCGACAAGCTGGTCGAGCTTGGCGAGCTGCTGGCGCGCCGCCGCATCACCATCTCCGACGCGCATTCCTGGCGCTCGAAGGCCCCGGTGATCCGCCTGAACCGCCCGCAATGGTTCGCGGCGATCGACGTCCCCCTCGGCGACGGGCAGGACGCGCACGGGCGCACGATCCGCGAGCGCGCGCTCAAGTCGATCAACGAACTGGTGAAGTTCACGCCCGTCTCCGGCCAGAACCGCCTGCGCTCGATGATGGAGACGCGGCCCGACTGGGTGCTGTCGCGCCAGCGCGCGTGGGGCGTGCCCCTCACCTGCTTCGTGAAGATCGGCGCGAAGCCGGGCGACGCGGACTTCCTCCTGCGCGACCCCGCCGTCAACGCACGCATCCTCGAGGCCTTCGAGGCCGAGGGCGCGGATGCGTGGTACAAGCAAGGCGCCAAGGCGCGGTTCCTCGCAAACGACCACGACCCCGAGGCCTACGAGCAGGTCTTCGACATCCTCGACGTCTGGTTCGATAGCGGATCGACCCACGCCTTCGTCCTGCGGGACCGCCCCGACGGCACCGAGGACGGCATCGCGGATGTCTACATGGAAGGCACCGACCAGCATCGCGGCTGGTTCCACTCGTCTCTCCTGCAGGCCTGCGGGACCATCGGGCGGGCACCCTACCGCAACGTGGTGACGCACGGCTTCACGCTCGACGAGAAGGGCATGAAGATGTCCAAGTCGATCGGCAACACGGTCGTCCCCCAGGAGGTCGTGGACCAGTATGGCGCGGACATCCTGCGGCTGTGGGTGGCGCAGGCGGATTATACCGCCGACCAGCGGATCGGTCCCGAGATCCTGAAGGGCACCGCCGACAGCTACCGCCGTCTGCGCAACACGATGCGCTTCATGCTGGGGTCGCTGTCGGACTTCACCGAGGCCGACCGGGTCGAGCCTGCGGAGATGCCCGAGCTGGAACGCTGGGTCCTGCATCGCCTCGCCGAGCTGGACGCGCATGTGCGCGAGGGCTACCGCACCTTCGATTTCCAGGGCGTGTTCCAGGCCGTGTTCCAGTTCGCGACCACGGACCTGTCGGCCTTCTACTTCGACGTGCGCAAGGACGTGCTCTATTGCGACGGCGACACGGCCCGGAGGCGCGCGGCGCGCACCGTGCTCGACCTTCTGTTCCACCGGCTGACGACATGGCTTGCGCCGATCCTCGTCTTCACGATGGAAGAGGTCTGGCTGGAGCGGTTTCCCGGCGATGCGTCCTCCGTCCATCTTCAGGACATCCCCCAGACGCCCGCGGAATGGCGCGACGAGGCGCTGGCGGCGAAATGGGCGCGGGTTCGCACGGCCCGGCGCGTCGTGACCGCGGCGCTGGAGGTCCAGCGTCGCGAAAAGGTCATCGGCGCCTCGCTCGAGGCGGCACCGCTCCTGCAGGTCGCGGACCCCGAACTGGCGGAGATCCTCAAGGGTGTCGCGATGGACGACATCTGCATCACCTCGGACCTCACCATCATGGAGGGCGAGCCGCAGGACGACGCCTTCCGCCTCGACGATCCGGGCATAGGAATGGTATTCCATCGCGCGGATGGCGAGAAGTGCCAGCGCTGCTGGAAGATCCTGCCCGACGTGGGAAGCCATGCGCATCCCGGCGTCTGCAAGCGCTGCGACGAGGCGCTTGACGGCTGAACGACAAGGCGCGCGCCGGCGATCGGCGCGCGCGCCTCGCCCGCCCCGTTCGGGCGGGCGCGCGACGGCCCGCGCCGAGGTCAAGAGACGTTCTGTTTAAAGGAACGAAAACCTGCAAAACTTCTATTTTTCTTCGGTCCACAGATAAGCCAGATCCTCCGGCAGAGCAGCCAGAGGAGCGCGCGCCATGGAATTCGCGACCGAAATCGCCACGACGATCGTGGCCCAGCTTCAGAAACCGACGCTGGCCTTCCTGATCGGGGGCATGATGCTGGCCGCGCTCGGCAGCCGGATCGAGGTGCCCGAGCCGGTCTACAAGTTCATCGTCATGCTTCTTCTCCTGAAGGTCGGCCTCGGCGCCGGCATCTCGGTGCGCGAGGCCGACCTCGCCGCGCTGGCCGTGCCCGCCGTCCTCGCCGCGATCGTGGGCGTGGTCATCGTCCTCGGCGGGCGGGCGACGCTGGCGCGGTGGCGCGGGGTGTCGGAGATGGACGGCATGGCCACAGCGGGCCTTTTCGGCGCCGTCTCGGCCTCGACGCTGGCGGCCGGCATGGCGATGCTCGACGCCGAGGGGATCGCATACGAGGGGTTCATCGGCGCGCTCTACCCGTTCATGGACATCGCCGCGCTCGTCACCGCGATCGTGCTCGCGCGGATGTCGGCCGAGCGCAGGGCCGCCAGGACCGTCCAGGGCGGCGGCGCCGCGACGATGACGCTTGGCGGCGGGCGGGACGCGGGCGGCGGCGGCCTCGACGGGGACCTCGTGAAGACGATCCTCGTGGACACTGCGCGCAGCCCGGCGATCTCGGCGCTGCTTCTCGGGCTTGCCATCGGCATACTCGGACGGCCCGAAAGCGTCTACGCGGGCTTCTACGAACCGCTGTTCCGGGGGCTTCTGTCCGTCCTGATGCTGGTGATGGGCATCGAGGCATGGCAGCGGCTGTCCGAGCTGCGGAAGGTCGCCCACGCCTATGTCCTCTACGGCATCGCGGCGCCGCTGGTGCACGGGCTGATCGGCTTCGGCGCGGGGATGGTGGCCCATCACCTCACCGGCTTCTCCGCGGGCGGCGTGGTCCTGCTGTCGGTGATGGCGGCGTCGAGCTCGGACATCTCGGGCCCGCCCACCCTGCGCGGCGCCCTGCCCGAGGCGAACCCCTCGGCCTATGTGGGGACCTCGACGGGCCTGGGAACGCCCGTGGCGATCCTGTCGATCCCGCTCTGGATCGCGCTTGCGGGCGCCGTGATCGGGGTCTGACCGGCGCGGCAGGCCGGGGCGGGTGTGCCCACGGCCCCTGCCCTGTGCGCTGGCGAACAGGTGCGCCGCCTTGGGATTTGCCGGGCGGCGCCCTAGGTGAAAGGCCAAGCGGACAGAACGGAGTATCGTCATGAGCGGAAACGGTGACTACACGCCCCCCAGGGTCTGGACGTGGGAGAAGGACGAGGGGGGCACCTGGGGCAGCCTCAATCGCCCCATCGCCGGGCCGACGCACGAGAAGGAGCTGCCGGTGGGTCGGCATCCCTTCCAGCTCTACAGCCTCGCGACGCCGAACGGCGTGAAGGTCACGGTGATGTTCGAAGAGCTGCTCGCCGCAGGCCACGACGCGGAATACGACGCGTGGCTGATACGGATCGCGGACGGCGACCAGTTCGGATCGGGCTTCGTGAAGCTCAACCCCAACTCCAAGATCCCCGCCCTTCTGGACCGTAGCGGCGACCGGCAGGTCCGGGTGTTCGAATCGGGCGCGATCCTGCTGCACCTCGCCGAGAAGTTCGGCGCGTTCCTCGGCCGCCCCGGGGACCGGCCCGAGCTTCTGTCATGGCTGATGTGGCAGATGGGCGCCGCGCCCTATCTCGGCGGCGGCTTCGGCCATTTCTACGCCTACGCCCCCGAGAAGATGGAATACCCGATCAACCGCTTCGCGATGGAGACCAAGCGCCAGCTCGACGTGCTGAACCGGCATCTCGAGGGGCGGACATGGATGGTGGGCGACGAGATGACGATCGCCGACATCGCGATCTGTCCATGGTATGGCCGCATGGTGATGGGCGAGGGCTACAACGCGGGCGAGTTCCTGTCCGTGCATGAATACACCAACGTCATCGCCTGGGCCGAGCGGTTCTTCGACCGGCCCGCCGTGAAGCGCGGGCGCATGGTCAACCGCACCTATGGCGACCCGGCCAATCAGCTGTGGGAACGCCACGACGCGAGCGACTTCGAGACGAAGACGCAGGACAAGGTGCAGGCGGCCGAGTGATCCCGGACGACGCGCGGATCGCCGAGGTCCTGATGGACATGGCCGAGCGGAGGGGCGTGAGCAAAAGCTTCTGCCCCTCCGAGGCGGCGCGGGCGTTGTCGGACGACTGGCGCCCCCTGATGCCCGCGATCCGCCGCGTCGCCGCTTCGCTTCCGCTGGCGGCCACGCAAGGGGGCCGGCGCGTGGATGCGGTGCGAACGCGGGGCCCGATCAGGCTCTGCCTCGCGCGCTGACAGGCCGGCACGACGCCCCGCGCTCAGGCCGGGACAGCCCCGCTCCACGTCACGACCGCATCGCCCGCGCGCAGGGCTCCGCCCGCCCGGTCGAACCGCAGGTAGGCCAGCGCAAGGCCGCCCGAGCGCGTGTGAAGCGTGCCGACGATGCGCCCGCCCTCGTCCTCGATCGCGGTTCCGGGCGCGGCGTCGCCCGCCACCGTCACGGTGACGAGGCCCTTTCGAAGCTCGGTCTTGTGCTTCATCCGCGCCGTCACCTCCTGCCCGACGTAACAGCCCTTGCGATGATCGACGCCGTGCAGGCGGTCGAACCCCATCTCGAGGATGAAACTGTCGTTGGGGATCAGCTCCTGCCCCGTCTCGGGAATGCAGGCCGCGATGCGGATCGCGTCCCAGTCGATGCGGGGCTCGCCGCCCTCGATCCCGTAGCCGCGCCAGCCGAGCGCGGGATGCCGCGGGTCGGGCCACGCGCCCTCGGGCGCATCGCCTAGACCGCGTGCGACGGGCAGGCCGCTGTCCTCGATCGTCACGTCGGCACGAAGCCTGTACATCGCCAGCCGCTGCGCCAGCCCCTGCGCGAGATCGGACTTCACGTCGAGCAGGATGTCCTCGCCCCGGTTGAGCAGGAAGAAATCGGCAAGATACTTGCCCTGCGGCGTCAGCATCGCCGACCATGCCAGGCCGGTCCCGGCGGGGCCCACGTCGCGCGTGACGAGCCCGTGCAGAAACTTCTCCCGCGCGCTCCCCGAGATGCTCAGAACCGTGCGGCCCTCCGCCCGTTCGCCGTCCATGTTCACCTCCAAGAAACCATTGCTCCACAATTAATCATGGATCCGCCCACCGCCAAGAAGGTCCGCGAGATTGACCTTCCTCGGGCGTCGTTCTAACTCGCGATGGTCCCGTGAGAGGAGCCCCCCCGAGATGAGCCTTGCCAACGGCCGCCACTACCTTGCCATCCCCGGCCCCTCCGTCGTGCCGGACCGCGTGCTGCAGGCGATGCACCGCCCCGCGCCGAACATCTACACGGGCGAACTGGTCGACATGGTGGCCAGCATCGCGCCGGACCTCAAGGCGGTCGCGCGCACCGAGCACAACGTCGCCATGTACATCGCCAACGGCCACGGCGCGTGGGAAGCGGCGCTGACCAACACCCTGAGCAGGGGCGACCGCATCCTCGTCCTGGGGACGGGCCGCTTCTGCCTCGGCTGGGGCGAGATGGCGAAGGCGCTGGGGATCGACGTGCAGGTGATCGACTTCGGACAGCGCAGCGACGTCGACGTGGCGCAGGTGGCCGAGACGCTCGAGGCCGACCGCGAGCACAGGATCAGGGCCGTCCTCGCGGTGCAGGTGGACACCTCGACGAGCGTAAGGAACGACATCGCCGCGCTGCGTGGCGCGCTCGACGCGGCAGGCCATCCCGCGCTTCTCTTCTCGGACAACATCGCCTGCCTCGCGGTGGACGAGTTCCACATGGACGCATGGGGCGTCGACGTGATGGTCACGGGAAGCCAGAAGGGCCTGATGACGCCGCCCGGCATGGCTTTCGTCTTCTTCAACGACCGCGCCGACGCCGCACGCAATGGCGCCGACCTCGTGACGCCCTACTGGGACTGGCGCCCGCGCGCGAACCCGCAGGAATTCTACCGCTACTTCAACGGCACGGCGCCGACGCATCACCTTTACGGCCTGCGCACCGCGCTCGACATGATCCTCCACGAGGAAGGCCTCGAGAACGTCTGGCACCGCCACGCGGTCCTCGCCCGTTCCGTATGGGCGGCGCTGGAGGTCTGGGGACAGGCGGGGCCGGTGCGTCCCAACATCGCCGACCGCAACAAGCGGAGCCATTCGGTGACGACCGTGAATTTCGGCCCCGGCAACGGCAAGCGGATGCGCGACTGGATGACCGCCGAGGCGGGCGTCACGCTGGGCATCCCGCTGGGCGGCGTTGAGGGTCCCGGCGGCAACGCCGATGATTACCTGCGCATCGGCCACATGGGGCATGTCAACGCGCACATGGTTCTGGGCGTGCTGGGGAGCCTGCAGGCGGGCATGTTCGCCCTCGGAATCCCGCATGGCGCGACGGGGATGGAAGCGGCGATGAAGGTGATCGCCGAAGGCTGACGGCCGGGCTCAGCCCGCCTGCCGCCCGCGCGCGTCGTCCAGCGCGCCGGGCAGCGCCGCGGCCAGAAGCGCCATGTCGTCCGGCGTCCCGCAAGACACGCGGATGCAACGGTCCTGCGGCGGCGTGAACGGCATCCTGACGAAGATCCCGCGCGCCACGAGGCCGTTCAGGACCCCGCGCGCGAAGGCGCCGTCCGCACCGCAGTCGATCGTGACGAAGTTCGTCGCCGACGGCAGCGGGATCAGGCCGTTGTCGCGCGCGATCTCGCCGATCCGCACGCGCGAGGCGGCGATCGCGTCCACGGTCCGCACCAGGTGCTCCTGGTCGGCAAGGGCGGCCAGCGCGCCGGCCTGCGCGACGCGGCCCACGCCGAAGTGATTGCGGATGCGGTTGAACGCGGCCGCGAAGTCGGGCGTGGCGATCCCGTAGCCCACGCGCAGGCCCGCAAGCCCGTAGGCCTTCGAGAAGGTCCTCAGCCGGATCACGCGCGGATGCGCGACGTCGATCGCGGGGACGGCACCCGCGGGCGCGGTGTCGGCATAGGCCTCGTCGAGCGCGAGCACCGCGCCCTCGGGCAGGGCGTCGATCATCGCCTGCACGGTCGCGGCGTCGTGCCAGCTTCCCATCGGGTTGTCGGGATTGGCGAAGTAGACCAGCTTGGCATCGACCTCGGCCGCCCTGGCGACAAGCGCCTCGGGGTCTTCGCGGTCGCCGGCATAGGGCACCTTGTGCAACGCGCCACCGAACCCCGAGACATGGTAGTTGAACGTGGGATAGGCCCCGTCCGACGTCACCACCGCATCTCCGGGCGCGACCAGCAGCCGGACGAGGTAGCCCAGAAGGCCGTCGATCCCCTCGCCCACGACGATGTTCCCGGCCTCCACACCGTGATGGGCGGCAAGCGCGTGACGAAGATCGTGCACCTCGGGGTCGCCGTACATCCACGCCTGCGAGGCGGCCTCGGCCATCGCCGAGACGGCTCGCGGGCTGGGTCCGAAGACGCTTTCGTTCGCGCCGAGGCGGGCGGCGAAGCCAGAACCGCGGGCGCGTTCCTGCGTCTCGGGGCCGACGAAGGGCACGGTGGCGGGCAGGCCCGCGACGATGTCTGTGTAACGTGGCGTCATCATGCGGGCGAAATGTCCGATCCTGCGCCATCGCGCAAGAGGCCGCGTGCACGGGCGGGAACAATCCCTCTCCGCTGCCGTTCGCCGATGGCATCATGGAACAGCTCAACGTCACCGTCGCGATCACCGGGGCCGTGGTCCTCTGCCTCGGGCTTCTGTCCACGAGGATAGACCGCGCATCGATGTCCGCGCCGCTGGTCGCGCTCGTGATCGGGATCCTGTGCGGGCCCTTCGGGGCGGGCTGGATCATGCCCGCAAGCTGGCCGAATTCCGAGACCGTCCTGAAGGAGGCCGCGCGCTTCACGCTCGCGATCTCCGTCTTCGGTATCGCGATGAGGACGCCGGTGCAGAGCTACCGCCGCCTCGTGCGGCCCGTGGCGGTGCTGCTGAGCCTCGGCATGGTCACGATGTGGGCTGTGTCGGGCGCCCTCGGCTGGGCGCTGCTGGGACTGCCGCCGCTGGCCGCGATGGCCCTCGGGGCGGCGCTGGCGCCGACCGACCCGGTCGTCGCCTCCTCCATCGTCACGGGCAAGATGGCCGAGCGCGCGCTTCCCGATCGCCTGCGCAGCACGCTGTCGCTGGAATCGGGGGCGAACGACGGCCTCGGCTACCTCCTCGTGCTGCTGCCGGTGCAGTTCACGCGCCACGACCCGGCACGCGCGTGGGAGGCCTGGTTCGTGGACACCCTCGTGATCGGCGTCCTCGCGGCGGTCGCCGCGGGGGCCGTGCTCGGATGGCTCTCGGCGCTTGCGCTGGAGACGGCAGCACGGCGGCGATGGGCCGAGAAGCACTCGCAGCTCAGCATGACCGTCGCGCTGTCGCTCACCGTGCTGGCGGCGGTGAAGCTTCTGGGATCGGACGGCATCCTCGCCGCCTTCGCGGCCGGCGCGGCCTTCAACATGACCGCGAGCCGCCGGCACGAACGCGAGGAGGAAAACGTGCAGGAGGCGATCTCGAAGCTGTTCAACCTGCCCGTCTTCGTCATCCTCGGCGCGGCGCTTCCGGTGGGCGGATGGGTGGCGCTCGGCTGGCAGGGGGTCGCGCTGGCCATCCTGATGCTCGCCCTGCGCCGTCCGGTCGCGCTGATGGTCTGCGGGCCGTTTCTGGGGCCGGGGATCACGCGGGCCGACAGGATCTTTCTCGGCTGGTTCGGCCCCGTCGGCGTCGCCGCCCTCTATTACGCCCTGCACCTTACCGAGCTGACCGGCGAGGTCGCGATCTGGCACGCCGCAAGCCTCGTGATCGTGGCCTCCGTCCTCGCGCACGGGCTGAGCTCGGCGGTGGGCCTGTCGCTCTATCCGACGCCCAGCGACACCCGCACCGCCTTCCTCAGCGCGATCTCCTCGGGCAGCGCGCCGTGCTCGTGCATGATCCGGTAGCCGACCGCCTCGCCGGGATCGACGAAGGCGTCCTCGGGCCGCTCGGGCAAGGGCCGGCCCTCGCCCGCAAGGCCCGAGAGCTTCCCCTCGGCCAGCGCCTTTCGCATCCGACGCTCGGCCAGCCTGTCCCAGCGGTTCGTCATGGCCGCAAGCCTATCACGGCGCGGGGCGGAACGCGCGCGCTTCCCGCCCTGCCGGCGATGGCGTCAGGCGATTTCCTGAAGCCGCGCGAGGGCGGCCTTCAGCTTGCCTTCCTCCTCCTCGCGCTGCGCGAGGTTCTCGCGGGTCTCGTCCACGACCTCCTCGGGCGCGCTCTCGACGAATTTCGGGTTCGACAGCCGACCCTTGAGGCCCCCGATCTCCTTGCCGAGCTTCTGGAGCGTCTTCTCCAGCCGCGCCTTTTCCTCGCCCACGTCGATCAGATCCGCGATGGGCAGGCCGAAGACACCCCCCTCGACGGCCACCGTCACGGCGCCCTTGGGCAGGGCGTCCACCTTCGTCACCTCCGACAGCCGCGCGAGGCGGTCGATCATCGCGCGGTTCCGCTCGAAGGCCCCCTGCCCGGCCGCGTCCAGCTCGGCCTGCATCAGTTGCACCTTCAGGCCCGCCGGGACGTGCATCTGCGCCCGGATCGAGCGGACCTCCTCGATCAGCCCGATGACCCACGACATCTCGCGGTCCGCCGCCTCGTCCACCAGCTCCTCGCCGTAGCCCGGCCAGTCCGCATGGACGAGCATCGTGCCGCGCCGGCCGATCGCGCCCCACAGCTCCTCCGTGATGAAGGGCATCGTGGGATGCAGAAGGATCAGGCACTGGTCGATGACCCAGGCCATCGTCGCGCGGGTCTCGGCGATCACGGCCTCGTCGCCCGAGGCGAACAGGGGCTTGGCGAATTCCAGATACCAGTCGCAGACCTTGTGCCAGACGAAGGCGTAAAGCCCGTTCGCGGCGTCGTTGAAACGGTATTGCGACAGCGCCTCGTCATGCGCGAGCCGCGCGCGCGCCGTCTCGCCCACGATCCACTTGTTGACGGTCTGGGTGACTGATGCGGGCTCGAAGCCCGCCACCGGCCTGCACTCGTTCATCTCGGCGAAGCGCGCGGCGTTCCACAGCTTCGTGCCGAAGTTGCGGTAGCCCTGGATGCGGTCCTTCGACAGCTTCAGGTCGCGCCCCATGGCCGCCATCGAGGTCAGCGTGAAGCGCAGCGCATCCGCGCCGAACTCGTCGATCAGCTCCAGCGGGTCGAGGACGTTGCCCACCGACTTCGACATCTTCCGTCCCTTCTCGTCGCGCACCAGCGCGTGGACGTAGACGTCGCGGAACGGCACCTCGCCCACGACGGCAAGCTGCATCATCATCATCCTGGCCACCCAGAAGAAGATGATGTCGAAGCCCGAGATCAGGACCGACGTGGGAAAGTAACGCTCCAGTTCGGGCGTCTTCTCGGGCCAGCCCAGCGTTCCGATGGGCCAGAGGCCGGACGAGAACCACGTGTCGAGCACGTCGGGATCGCGCCAGACCGGGTAGACGAGCTTCGTCGGGTCCTGGTCGATCTCGTATTGCGCAAGGCTCGCGCCCAGCATGTGCGCCGCCTCGTGGCGGTCTGCGGCCTCGACCACGCGGGCATGGTTCAGGGGCGTCGGCAGGCGGCCCAGCACGTCGGCGAACTGCCCCGAGACCGCCTCGAAATCGGCGGCGCAATGGTGGCGGTCCTCGCCCTCCAGCAACGTCTGCGCGTTGAGAAGCCGCAGCATCTCGACCTCGTCGAGCGCGCCGTCCCCCTCGTCGTCACGGAACCCCTGCCGCTCCAGGTCGAAGCCGTACCAGACCGGGATCTGGTGCCCCCACCACAGCTGGCGCGAGATCGTCCAGGGCTCGATGTTCTCCAGCCAGTGGAAATAGACCTTGCGGTGCTGCTCGGGGACGATGGTGGTCCGCCCGTCGCGCACGGCCTCCAGCGCGGGCCCCACGATCTTCGCGGTGTCGACGAACCACTGGTCGGTCAGCATCGGTTCGATCACCACCTTCGATCGGTCGCCGAAGGGCTGCGTGACGATCTTCTCCTCGACCAGCGGCACGACCGGGTCCGCGCCCTCGGTGCCCTTCGCCACGGCGGCCCTGCCAAGACGGGGATCGTCGCACTCCGTCATCACCGCGAGGCCCTCGGCGGTGATCTCCTCGATCACGCGGTCGCGCGCCTCGAACCGGTCGAGCCCGCGCAGGTGGTCGGGCACGAGGTTCAGAAGGTCGGCCTCCGCCTCGGACAGCGTGCGCCGGCCCTCGGCCACCTCGCGCGCCACGGCGGCGGCCTCGGCATAGGGCAGCCCGTCCTCGCGCATGTGCGCCTTGGTGTCCATCAGCCGGTAGCACGGAATGGAGTTGCGCTTCGCAACGCCGTAGTCGTTGAAATCGTGGGCGCCGGTGATCTTCACCGCGCCCGAGCCGAAGTCGGGATCGGGATACTCGTCGGTGATGATCGGGATGAGCCTGCGGTGCTCCTTCGGCCCGACGGGGATCTCGCACAGCATCCCCACGATCGGCGCATAGCGCGCGTCGGAGGGATGCACCGCCACCGCGCCGTCGCCCAGCATCGTCTCGGGGCGGGTCGTCGCGATGGAGATGTAGTCGCGCTCCTCCTCGAGGATCACGTTCCCGTCTTCATCTTTCTCCAAATACGTGTATGTCGCGCCGCCGGCGAGCGGATACCGGAAGTGCCACATCGCGCCCTCGACGTCGACGTTCTCGACCTCGAGATCGGAAATCGCCGTCTCGAAATGGGGGTCCCAGTTCACCAGCCGCTTGCCGCGGTAGATGTAGCCCTTCTCGTGCATGTCCACGAAGACCTTGATCACGGCGTCGTGGAAGTTGCCGTCCTCGCCCGCGGGCGCGCCCGGCGCGCCGGACATCGTGAAGGCCTCGCGGCTCCAGTCGCACGAGGCGCCGAGGCGCTTGAGCTGCTGGCGGATCGTGCCGCCGGACTTCTGCTTCCACGCCCAGACATGCTCGAGGAATTCCTCGCGGGTCATGTCGCGGCGGGACTTGCCCTCCTTCGCCAGCTCGCGCTCCACGACCATCTGCGTGGCGATGCCCGCGTGGTCCGTGCCCGGCTGCCAGAGCGTGTCGAAGCCGCGCATCCGGTGCCAGCGCGTCAGCACATCCTGAAGCGTGTTGTTGAAGGCGTGGCCGACATGCAGGACACCGGTGACGTTCGGCGGCGGGATCATGATCGAAAACGGTTCGGCCCCCGGCGCTGCGTTGGCGCCGGCCTTGAAACAGCCCGCCCGCTCCCATTCCGAATAGATCCGCGCCTCGGCCTCTGCGGCGTTGAAGGTCTTTTCCATGCGTCTCGCGCCTCATCTCTCGGGTCAGGGACGACCTACCGAAGCCGCGCGGAAAGGCCAAGAGGCGACAAGGACGGAAAGGCCTCTCCGCTCCCCGCGCGGGCCGCATGACGCGCCCCATGACGTGCCGCCATTCTGCGCCCCGCGCTGGCGCCGGGCAACCGCATCGCGCCCATCTGATCGGCGGCTTCCCCGATACGCGCCCCCCCGACGCCCCCGGGGCGCGGATACGCGAAACGCCCGGCGGCCCTGCCCGAAGCAAGGCTGCGACCGGCCTCAGGCCGCGTTGCGGGCCATGCCCGACAGGTGCTCCATGATGCGCCGGGCCGCCGCTGCGCGGGCCCCGGCATCGAGCGCCTCCAACTCCACGCGCGCCACGACGCGGCCCTCGTCGCTCCGGCGCAGCCGACCATAGGCCGGATCGTAGTGCTGCCGGATCAGCGCCTCCGAAAGGTCCTCGAGCCGTCCCTCTCCCAGCATCGCGAGCCAGCCATCCACCGTCTCGTGACCGGCGATGGCGCGCAGGCCGTCCAGCCGCGCGGTCAGGGCCGGCGCGTCGGCGGCGAGGCCGGCGTATTCCCCCGCGAGGAATCGCGCGCGCGCCTCGACGGGCGCCTCCACGACGATCCTCGGGCTGCCCCGCATCGCGACCCACAGCGCGGGCGGAATGCGCAGCCGTCCGATCCGCGCGCTCTCGGCCTCCACCAGCACGGGACGCGCGGGGTCCATGGCGTCGAGGGCCTGCACGAGGGCCGTCTCGAACCCCTTCTGCGCGGGCTGCTCGCCATCGACATCGCCCAGGATCGAGCCGCGGTGCCGCGCCAGACCCTCGAGGTCGATCACCTGCCCGCCCAGCGCCGCGATCTCGGCCAGAAGGGCCGTCTTGGCGGTGCCGGTATAGCCGTCGAGGCGGACGACCCTCAGCTTCAGGTCGACATCGTAGAGCCGCCCGACCACCAGCCGCCGCCAGCTGCGATAGCCGCCCTCCAGCGTCTGCACGCGCCAGCCGATCTGGCCCAGGATCGCCGCGAACGAGCCCGAACGCTGCCCGCCGCGCCAGCAATAGACCAGCGGCCGCCAGCCGCCGTCGCGGTCCATCAGGCCCTCCTCGATGTGGCGGGCGGCATTGCGGGCAACCATCGCCGCGCCGATCTTGCGGGCGCGGAAGGGGCTGTCCTGCGTGTAGATCGTGCCGACCTCGGCGCGCTCGGCGTCGCTGAGCACCGGCATGGAGACCGCGCCCGGAACGTGATCCTCGGCGAACTCGGACGGAGAGCGCACGTCGATGATCGTGTCGAACTCCGCCTGCCTCAGCGCGGCGCTATCTGTGAGGACGAACGGCAAGCGCGTCTCAGACCTCTTCGCCGTGCATCCTGCGGAACCGCTGGATCAGGCTCGACGTGTCCCAGCGCCCGCCGCCAAGCTGCTGCACCTCGGCGTAGAACTGGTCGACCAGCGCCGTGACCGGAAGGCTCAGGCCCATCTCCTTGCCCTGCTGCAGCGCGATGCCGAGGTCCTTGCGCATCCAGTCGACCGCGAAGCCGTGCTCGAAATGGTTGTCGATCATCGTGTCGGCGCGGTTCGCAAGCTGCCAGGATCCGCCCGCCCCCTGCGACACGAGCTTGGCGACCTTCTTGGCGTCGAGCCCGGCGGTCCGCGCGAACCACAGCCCCTCCGAGATCGACTGGACCGCGCCCACGATGCAGATCTGGTTGACCATCTTCGTGATCTGGCCCGCGCCGACGTCGCCGAAGCGTTCGGTCATCTTGGAATAGGCGTCGATCACGGGCGCGGCGGCGGCGAAATGCGCCTCGTCTCCGCCGCACATGACGACGAGCTGTCCGTTCTCGGCCCCGGCCTGTCCGCCCGAGACGGGCGCGTCGACCCAGCCGATGCCCGCCTTGGCGGCCTCGGCGGCCAGTTCGCGCGTCACGATCGCGGACACGGTGGTGTGGTCGACGAAGACCGCGCCCTCGCCCATGCCGGCAAGCGCGCCGTCCTCGCCCAGCACGACCGAGCGAAGGTCATCGTCGTTGCCCACGCAGGCCATGACGAACTCAGCCCCCGCGACCGCCTCGCGCGGGGTGGGCGCGTGCGACCCGCCATGCTCGTCCGCCCAGGCCTCGGCCTTGGACGCGGTGCGGTTGTAGACGGTGACCTCGTGGCCCGCCGCCTTCAGGTGTCCCGCCATCGGGTAGCCCATCACGCCCAAGCCCAGGAATGCCAGTTTCGCCATCGTGCCCTCCGCTGTCTGACCGGTGGCAGAAAGTAACAGCGCGCAGGGCGGTGTCCACAGGGGAAACCGGACGCGCGCCGAATCTGTCCCGACCGACCTGCGGGTGTGCTAGGATATTTCGTGCCGCGGCATCGCGGCGGCGGGGATGGGGGCAACGCCACGATGGACAGCACATTCGATCTCGGGCGCCACGCGCGCCCCGTCACGACATCTTCCGACATCGCCCAGGCGGCGTTCGACCGGGGGCTCGTCTGGCTTTACGGCTACAATCACGAGGCGGCGGCCGAGGCCTTCGCCGAGGCGCTGGAGGCCGACCCCGGCTGCGGCGCCGCGTGCTGGGGCCTCGCCTACGCGATCGGCCCCAACTACAACAGGCCGTGGGAGTTCTTCGCGCCGGAGGAGCGCGTCGAAACGCTGGCCCGCGCGCATCGCACGCTCGACGCCGCGCGGGCCCTGAAGGGCAGTCTGTCCCCGGTCGAGAACGACCTGATCGAGGCCCTCGCGGCGCGCTACCCGACCGACCCCGAGATCGAGGATTACGCTCCGTGGAACGACGCCTTCTGCGACGGGATGCGCAAGGTCTACGCGGCGCATCCCGACGATCTGGACGTCATCGCCATCTTCGCCGAGGCCCTGATGAACCGGACGCCATGGCTTCTGTGGGATCTCAGGACCGACGGTCCGGCGGAAGGCGCCTCGACGCTCGAGGCGCAGGCGGCGCTGGAGCGCGCGTTCGACACCTTCCCGGCCGCGTGGGACCATCCGGGCCTGCTGCACATGTACATCCACCTCATGGAGATGTCGCCGACCCCCGAGAAGGCGCTTCTGCACGGCGACCGCCTGACGGACCTGGTGCCCGACAGCGGGCACCTCGTGCACATGGCCACGCATATCGACGTGCTGTGCGGCGACTACCACAACGTCGTCTCGCGCAACCGCAAGGCCGCCCGGATCGACCGCAAGTACGAGGCGCTGAAGGGGGCGAAGAACTTCTACACCGTCTACCGCATCCACAACGTGCATTTCGAAGCCTACGGCGCGATGTTTCTTGGCCAGCCCGAGGCGGCGCTGGCGGCTTCGGACCGGCTGATCGAGATGCTGCCCGACGACGTGACGGCCTACATGCCCGAGCTGTTCGAAAGCTTCCACGGCAAGAAGGTGCACGTCATGATCCGCTTCGGCATGTGGCGGGAGATCCTCGACCTGCCGATGCCCGCCGATCCCGGCCTCTACCGCTACACGACCTGCGCGATGCACCAGGCGCGCGCCGTGGCGCTGGCGAACCTCGGCCGTCACGACGAGGCGCTGCCGGAGCGGGAGAAGTCCGTCGCCGCGCGCGCCGCGCTGCCTGAGGACTGGATGGTGTTCAACAACACCGCCATCGACGTGCTCGCCGTCGGCGAGGCGATGATGGACGGCGAGATCGCGTTCAAGGCGGGACGGATCGAGGAAGGCCTCGACCACCTGCGCCGCTCGGTCGCGCTGGACGACGACCTGCTCTACGACGAACCGTGGGGCTGGATGCAGCCCGCGCGCCACGCGCTCGGCGCGCTTCTGATGGAGGCCGGACACCACGACGAGGCCGAGGCCGTCTACCGGGCCGATCTGGGTCTGGACGAAACGCTCGCCCGGCCCTGCCAGCACCCGCGCAACGTCTGGAGCCTGCACGGGCTGCACGAATGCCTCGTGCGTCGCGGCGAACGCACCGAGGCGCACCACATCGCGCGGCAACTCGAGCAGGCGACGGCGCGCGCGACCGTGCCGATTCGCGCGTCCTGCTGCTGCAGGAAGCCCGCCGAGGCGGCGGCCTGACCGGCAAGCGGCGGCGGAACGGTCCCGCCCGGTGCGCGCCTCAGTAGGGGTTGCGCGCAGTCCGGTCGGGGGAAAGCGATTGCTGGCGGCGTTCCACCAGGGCCTCGATCGCGTCGGCGAGGTGCACCTTGTCGATGTGGTGGTCGCCGCGCGCGACACGGATGCGATGCGCCTCGATCATGACGTCTGCATGGCGGCAGCCCTCGGGCGGCTCGAACCGGTAGGAGGCAAGCTCGATCCTGAGGCCGAGCGGGTCGCGGAAATAGATCGAATCCATGAAGCCGCGGTCCTTCGGCCCGGAATGCGCCACGCCCCTCGCGTCCAGCCGCTCGGCGATCTGCCAGAACGTCGCCTGGCTGACGTTCAGGGCGAGGTGGTGCAGCGATCCCGTGGCCTCGGGAACCGCGGTGGCGTCGGGTTTGCGCTCCTCGTCGGTGAAGATCGTGATCAACCGGCCATCGCCCGGATCGAAGTAGAGATGCCCTTGACCGGGGTCGTCGAGATTGGGCTGGTCGAAGATGAAGGGCATGCCCAGCACGCCCTCCCAGAAGTCGATGGACGTCTGGCGGTCCGCGCCGATCAGGGTGATGTGATGCACACCCTGGGTCTGGATCTTGCGGATGTCGTTCTGTGGCATGTCTGCACCTCCCCGAACCTCTGGCGGCGAACATAACGTGCCGGGCGGCGTTTGTCCTGTCCATCGGCGCACAGCTCCTGTGTCCGGGTGGCGTCGCCCCCGGCGCGAGAGACGCATTGCAATCCGCCGCCGGCTGGGGTGAGACATGAGCCGGGACACCGCTAGACGAGGAGACGAGATGCGGCTGGTATCTTTCACGCGCCCCGACGGAAGCGCGGGCTACGGAACGACGGACGGCACGCACGTCCTGGACGCGGCGGCGGCGCTGGGGTCGCGCTACCGCGACCTCGTCGAGGTGATCGCGGCGGACGCCATCGGCGAGCTGGAGGGGCTGGGCGAGGCGTTGCCCCTGGCCGACGTGACGCTCCTGCCGCCGGTAACGACACCGGAGAAGATCCTGTGCATCGGGTTGAACTACCTGCCGCACATCCTCGAGACGGGGCGCGCGAAGCCCGAGAAGCCCACGATCTTCACGCGCTACCCGGACTCGCTCGTGGGTCACGGCGAGGCGATCGTGCGCCCTTCGGCGAGCCCCAAGCACGACTACGAGGGCGAGCTTGCGATCATCATCGGCAAGCCCGGCCGCCACATCGCCGAGGCCGACGCCTGGGATCACATCGCGGGCTATTCCTGCTTCAACGACGGCTCGATCCGCGATTACCAGAACCACACGACGCAGTTCTGGCCCGGCAAGAACTTCGAGAAATCGGGGTCTTTCGGACCGTGGATGGTGACGCCTGACGAGGTCGGCGACATCCTCGGCCAGACGATGCGGACCCGCGTCAACGGCAATGTCGAGCAGGAGACGCCGATCAGCGACATGGCGATCGGCATCCCCGAGCTGATCGCCTACGCCTCGACCGTCACGACGCTGAAGCCCGGCGACGTGATCGCCACCGGCACCCCCGGCGGCGTCGGCGCGCACCGCAAGCCGCAGCTGTTCCTCGAGCCCGGCATGACGGTCGAGGTCGAGATCACCGGCGTCGGCACGCTGCGCAACGGCGTGATCGCCGAAGAGGGCTGACCCGGCGGCCGCGCCCCCCCGGCCTGACGTCCGGGGGCGCGGGCCCCCTAGGTCTTTCCGTAGCCGCCCGCGGTCGGCGTGATCACCGTGATCGTCTCGCCCGCGTCCAGCACCGTCTGGTCGCAGGCGTTCAAGACCTCGACACGGCCATCGGCGCGCCCGACCTCGGTGCGCCCGACCTCGCCCGGACCGCCGCCCGCGATGCCGTTGGGCGGAGCGGCGCGGTGCGAGGACAGGATCGCGCAGTCCATGCGCTCGAGGAAGCGGATGCGCCGCTCGGTCCCGTCGCCCGCGGGGAAGGCGCCCTTGCCGCCCGACCCCTCGCGCAGGCCGAAATGCTCCAAGAGCACCGGAAAGCGCATCTCGAGCACCTCGGGATCGGTCAGGCGCGAATTCGTCATGTGGACGTGGACGCCCGAGGTGCCCCCGAACCCGCGCCCCGAATTCATCACGCCTGCGGGCGAGCCCGAGCAGATCGTCTCGTAGTACTGGTAGGTGTCGTTGCCGAAGGTCAGGTTGTTCATCGTGCCCTGGCTGTTGGCGATGGCCCCCAGCGCGCCGAAGATGCAGTTGGTGACATGCTGCGAGGTCTCGACGTTGCCCGCCACCACGGCGCGCGGATATGCCGGCTTCAGCATGGAGCCCTCGGGGATGACGATGCGGATGGGGCGCAGGCAGCCTGCGTTCATCGGGATCGGCGCTTCGACCATGACGCGGAAACAGTAGAGGACGGCGGCCCGTGTCACCGGCTCGGGCGCGTTGAAGTTGTTGTCGGTGGCCTCGGACGTGCCGGTGAAATCCACCGTCGCCTCGCGCGCGTCGCGGTCCACGGTGATCTTCACGCGGATCACCTGGCCCGTGTCGGTCGGATATTGGTAGTCGCAATCCTCGAGCCGCCCAAGAAGCCTGCGCACCTCCTCGGCGGCGTTGTCCTGCACATGGCCCATGTAGGCGCGCACGGTGTCGAGGCCGAACTCGGCCACCATGCGCTTCAGCTCGGCCGCGCCGCGCTCGTTGGCGGCGATCTGCGCCTTGAGGTCGGCGATGTTCTGGTCGGGATTGCGCGCCGGATAGGGATGGTCGGTCAAGAGGGTGCGCAGCGCGTCCTCGCGGAAGCTGCCGCGCTCCACGAGGACGAAGTTGTCGAACAGGACCCCCTCCTCGTCCACGGTCTTCGCCAGCGGCGTCATCGATCCCGGCGCCGTGCCGCCGACATCGGCGTGATGCCCGCGCGAGGCGACCCAGAACAGGATCTCGGCGCCATCGTCGTCGAAGACGGGCGAGACCACGGTGATGTCGGGCAGGTGCGTTCCGCCGTTGTAGGGCGCGTTCAGCGCGAAGACGTCGCCGGGCCGGATGTGGCCCGCGTTGAGGCGGATCACCGTCTCCACGCTGCGATCCATCGAGCCGAGGTGCACTGGCATGTGCGGCGCGTTCGCGACCAGCGCGCCGTCGCGGTCGAACACGGCGCAGGAGAAGTCGAGCCGTTCCTTGATGTTGACGGAATGCGCGGTGTTCTGAAGCGCCACGCCCATCTGCTCGGCGATGTTCATGAAGAGGTTGTTGAACACCTCAAGGAGGATCGGGTCGGCCTCGGTCGTGCCTGCGGCCGAGGTGCGGGCCATCCTCTCGTGGCGGCGCATGAGGATGTCGTCGCGCGCCGTCAGCTCGGCGGTCCAGCCGGGCTCGATCACGACAGTCTGGTTCGGCTCGATGATCAGCGCGGGGCCCTTGACCCTATCGCCGGCCGAAAGCCCCTCGCGGGTGAAGACCGCGGCCTCCACATGGGCCCCGCCCGAGAAGATCGGAACCGTCCGGTCCGAGGACGCGTCGCGCGCCACGGCCTCGGCCGTCCGGGCCGCGCCGGCCTCGCGGGCGGCCTCGGTCATCTCGACCTCCACGGCCTCCACGGTCACGGGCTTGTCCTCGCTCACGAAGCCGAACTGCGCCTTGTGCGCGGCCTCGAAGGCGGCTCGGGCGGCCTTCGGATCGCCATCCCACGTCACCGGCAGCGCGGTGTCGGTTCCCGCATATCGCAGGTGCAGGCGCGAGACGGCCGAGGCCGCGCCGACGTCCACGCCCTGCTCGGCCAGCTCGGCGGAGACGGCCCTTTCGAGGTCGGCGGTCAGGCGGTTCACCGCCTCGACGCTGTCGGGCCCAAGCTCGCGCACCAGCGCCTGCTGGCGGCTGGCGGAGACGGTCGCCCGCCCGATGCCGTAGGCCGACAAGAGCCCCGAAAGCGGATGGATCAGCACCGCCTCCATGCCCAGCGCGTCGGCCACCAGGCAGGCGTGCTGCCCGGCCGCGCCGCCGAACGCGTTCAGCAGATACTTCGTGACGTCATAGCCGCGCTGGACGGAGATCTTCTTGATCGCGTTGGCCATGTTCTCGACGGCGATGGTCAGGAAACCCTCGGCGACCTCCTCGGGCGACTTGCCTTCCGCATCGGCGATCTCGGCGAATTTCGCGCGCACCACCGCGTCGTCCAGCGCCTCGTCCTGCCCGGGGCCGAAGACGCGGGGGAAGAACTCGGGGCGCAGCTTGCCCAGCATGACGTTCGCGTCCGTCACCGTCAGGGGACCGCCCCGGCGGTAGCAGGCGGGGCCAGGATTGGCGCCCGCGCTGTCGGGGCCGGCGCGGAAGCGGCCCGGATCGGCGTGCAGGATCGAGCCGCCGCCCGCCGCGACCGTGTGGATGCGCATCATCGGCGCGCGAATGCGCACGCCCGCCACCTCGGTGTCGAAGGCGCGCTCGTAATCGCCCGCGTAGTGCGCGACATCCGTCGAGGTGCCGCCCATGTCGAAGCCGATGACCTTGGCGAAGCCCGCGTCCGAGGCCGTCTCGACCATGCCGACGACGCCGCCGGCCGGGCCCGACAGGATCGCGTCCTTCCCCTGGAACTTCTCGGCCGCGGTCATGCCGCCCGATGACATCATGAACTGAAGCGTCGGCCCCGCCTCGCCCGCCGGCGTCGCGCCCAGCGCGTCCGCGACGCGGGCGACGTAGCGGCCGAGGATCGGGGACAGGTAGGCGTCCACCACCGTCGTGTCGCCGCGCCCCACCAGCTTGACCAGCGGGCTGACCTCGTGGCTGACCGAGACCTGCGAGAAACCCATCGACCGGACGAGGCCGGCAAGCGCCGTCTCGTGCGCGGGGTTCTTCCATGCATGCATCAGGACGATGGCGACCGCGTCGATGCCGTCGGCCTTCGCCCGCTCCAGCGCGCCGCGCACCGCTTCGGGATCTGGCGCGCGTTCCACGGTGCCGTCGGCGCGCAGGCGCTCGTCGACCTCGATGACGCGATCATAGAGCTGCTCGGGCAGGACGATCTCCTTGGCGAAGATGTCGGGCCGGGCCTGGTAGGCGATGCGCAGCGCGTCGCGGAACCCCTTTGTGATGACGAGCAGCGTCCGGTCGCCCTTGCGCTCCAGAAGCGCGTTGGTCGCGACCGTGGTGCCCATCTTGACCGTGCCGATCAGCGCGGGATCTATCTCGCCGCCCAGAAGCCTGCGGATGCCCTCGATGGCGGCGTCCTCGTAGGCCTCGGGGTTCTCGGACAGAAGCTTGAGCGGGCGCATCTCGCCGCCGGGGGCGCGGCCCACGACGTCGGTGAAGGTGCCGCCACGGTCGATCCAGAAATCCCATCGCTGCGCCGCGTTCGCGTCTGCCATTCCGGCCTCCCCTGTGGCTCGCCGCCCATTTTCCGGGCAGTGCGAAAGAGCGCCATGCGCCCGCCTTCACCAATCAATCACATTTTGTTGACAAATTGTAGGTGTAGGGTCAAGCTTCATTTACGCCGGGTCAATCAAGAGCCCGGACAGCCCCTCCGGCCCGGCCGCGACGGTCAGGCCACCCAACACGGGAGATACCAGACATGACCCTGACGCTTCGCAGCGCAGCCCTTGCCACCACGGCCCTCGCCCTCGCCCTTCCGGCGGCGGCCCAGACCGCGTGGGACATGCCGACGCCCTATGGCGACGCGGTGTTCCACACGCAGAACATCATGGAATTCGCCGACGACGTGCGCGAAGGCACGGACGGGGCGCTCGACATCACGGTGCACTCCGCCGGCTCGCTCTTCGGCCACCCCGAGATCAAGGACGCCGTGCGCCGCGGCCTCGCGCCCATCGGCGAGATCCTCCTGTCGCGCCTCGCCAACGAGAACCCGGTCTTCGAGGCCGATTCCATCCCCTTCCTCGCCGACAGCTATCCCGACGCGCAGGCGCTCTGGGGCGCCTCCCGGCCCGCCGTCGAAGAGCTTCTGGCCGAGCAGGGCCTGACCCTTCTCTATGCCGTGCCGTGGCCGGGCCAGTCGCTCTACCTGACCGAGGAGGTCACCGACCCGGCCCAGCTGGCCGGCGTCAGCTTCCGCGCCTACAACACCGCGACCGAGCGCCTTGCCGACCTTCTCGACATGACGCCGACGCAGGTCGAGGCCGGCGACATCCCCACCGCCTTCGCCACGGGCCGCGTCTCGGCGATGATGACCTCGCCCTCCACCGGCGTCTCGTCGCAGGCATGGGACTTCACCAACGTCTATGTCGACGTGAACGCGTGGCTTCCCAAGAACGTCGTCTTCGTGAACACCGACGCGTTCAATGCGCTGCCCGAGGATCAGCAGACCGCGCTGATGGAGGCCGCCATGGAGGCCGAGGCGCGCGGCTGGGCGATGTCGGAGGCCGAGACCGCGACGCAGATCGCGACGCTGGAAGAGAACGGCATGACCGTGACCCAGCCCTCGCCCGAACTGGCCGCGGCGCTGGCCGCGGCAGGCGAGACCATGACCAGCGAATGGCTGGAGCGCGCCGGCGACGCGGGCGCCGCGATCGTCGAGGCCTATCAGGCCGCACGCTGATCGTTCCTCGGGGCCGGGCGAGCAGATCGCCCGGCCCTTTCTCCATCCGCACACGCATCTCAATTCCGGAGGCCGCCTCATGCGACGCGCGCTCGACCTCATCTATGCTTCGGCACTCGTCGCGTCGGCCTGCGGGCTGGTGTCGATTGCGGCCCTCGTCTTCATCCAGATCGCCGGGCGCATCCTCGACCGCGCACTCCTCGCGGCGGGGATGGAGACGGTGGGCCTTCAGGTGCCCTCGCTCGCCGAGATCGGCGGCTTCCTCTTCGTCGCGGCCGCGTTCCTCGCGCTTCCAGCGACGCTGCGCGCGGCGGGCCATGTGCGGGTGACGATGCTCGCCCGGGCCCTGCCTGACGCGGGCGCGAGGGCCCTCACCGTCGCCGTGCTCGCCGCCGGGCTCGGGCTCGCGGGCTTCGCAACGTGGCATTCGTGGCTGCAGGCCCTCGACAGCTGGCAGTTCGACTCGGTCTCCTTCGGAATGATCCCGATCCCGCTGTGGATCCCGCAGGGCGCGATGACCCTCGGCCTCGGCATCTTCGCGGTGGCGCTTCTGGACGAGCTTCTGGCCGCGCTCGCAGGACGCACGCCCGCCTTCATCGCCGCCGAGGGCGCGAAATCCATCGACGACGCGGGGCACTGAAATGGACCTTCTGACGCTTTCCCTCATCCTCGTCGCCGTCCTGTTCCTGTGCCTCGCGCTGGGGCTGTGGGTCGGCTTCTCGCTGATCGTCGTGGGCCTCGTGGGCATGACGCTCGCCACGCCCGCCCCCGTCGGCGCGGTCTTCGCGACCAAGGCCTGGGCCTCGCTCAACATCTGGGACCTCACGGCGCTGCCGATGTTCATCTGGATGGGCGAGATCCTGTTCCGGTCGCGATTGTCCTCGGACATGTTCCGGGGCCTCTCGCCCCTCACGCGGCGGCTTCCCGGCGGGCTTCTGCACGTCAACATCATGGGCTGCGCGCTTTTTGCGGCGGTCTCGGGATCCTCGGCCGCGACCACGGCGACCGTGGGCCGCATGTCGCTGCCGGAACTGCGCAAGCGCGGCTACGACGACCGCATGGCCATCGGCACGCTGGCGGGATCGGGCACCTTCGGCTTTCTCATCCCGCCGTCGATCATCCTGATCGTCTACGGCGCGGCCACCGAGCAGTCGATCGCGCGCCTGTTCCTTGCGGGCGTCCTTCCGGGGCTGATGCTGGCGGCGCTGTTCGGCGGCTACACGATGCTCTGGGCGTGGCTCAACCGCGACCGGATGCCCGATCCCGAACCGCCCGTCCCCTTCCTCGAGAAGCTGCGCGCGGCGGCCCTGCTCCTGCCGACGCTTCTGCTGATCGTGGCCGTCATCGGCTCGATCTACGCGGGCCTCGCCTCGCCTACCGAGGCCGCCGTCGTCGGCGTCGTCGGCGCGCTGGTGATCTCTGGCCTCTCGGGCGGGATCGACCGGCAGGGCGCGTGGGACAGCCTGAAGGGCGCGGTCATCACGACCTGCATGATCGCGTTCATCCTCGCGGGCGCGGCCTTCCTGACGGGGGCGATGGGCTATACCGGCATCCCGCGCAGCCTCGCCGCTTGGATCGGCGAGCAGGGCCTGAACCAGTACGCGCTGCTCGCCGCGCTCCTGGTGTTCTTCATCGTGCTGGGCTTCTTCCTCGATGGCATCTCCATCGTGGTGCTGACCGTGTCGGTGATCCTGCCGATGGTGCTGGCGGCGGGGATCGACCCGATCTGGTTCGGCGTCTTCCTCGTGCTCGTCGTGGAGATGAGCCAGATCACCCCGCCCGTGGGCTTCAACCTCTTCGTGCTGCAATCCATCACCGGGCGGGACATCTTCACGGTCGCGCGCTACGCGCTGCCCTTCTTCCTGCTCCTCGTGCTGGCGACTGCGATCCTGACGATCTTCCCCGAGATCGCGCTGTGGCTGCCCTCGACGATGTCCAACAGGTGATCCGCGATGAGTGACGAGAAACGCGCCCTGCCCGATGTCGGTCCGGTCGTCTCCTCCGCCCATCTCGCCCAGAGCGCGCTTCCGGCGCTGTCCGAGGTCGAGTTCGCGGTGACCATGATGAACAACGCCTACCACCGCTGGATGGTGCGCTGCATGACCGCGGCGGGCGGGCCCGCGATGTCGCCGCTGGAGGTCCTGATCCTGCATCTCGTGCATCACAGGGACCGCTCCAAGACGCTGGCCGAGGTCTGCCTGATCCTCAACATCGAGGACACGCACCTCGCCAATTACGCGATCCGCAAGCTGACGCAGGCGGGACTGGTCGAGCCGGGTCGCAAGGGCAAGGAAAAGACGATCCAGATCACCGCGGAGGGCGCGAAGCTCTGCGCGCGCTACAAGGAGGTCCGCGAGGCGCTTCTGGTGCGCGCAGCGCGCCAGCTCGGGCGCGACCCCGACGACATCAGCCGGGTCGCGGCGCTTCTGCGCGCGCTGTCCGGAAGCTACGATCAGGCGGCGCGCGCGGCCGCGGCGCTGTGATGCTCGCCGTCTCCGCCGCGATCGCGGCGCGCGGTCGCTGGGCGCTGATCGCGGGGCTGGCCGTGGGCCTTGGCTCGCCGTCGGCGGCGGTCGCCGTGCGGCCCTTCGTGGGACTGCTCGTCATCGCCGTCCTCTTTCTCGCCTTCCTGCGCATCGGGCCCGCCGGGCTGCGCATCGGGCGCGCGGCGCTTGGCCGGGCTGCGGGAACGGCGCTCGCGTTCCAGTTGGCGCTGCCCTGCGCGGCGGCCCTCGTGCTGCTGGGAGCCGGCCTTCTGTCCGGCCCGCTGGCCCTTGGCACGGTGCTGATCCTCGCGGCGGCGCCGATCACGGGCGCGGCGCCGATCGCGGCGATGGCCGGCGGCGATCCGGCCCCGGCCCTCCGCCAGACCGTGATCGGCACCGTCCTTCTGCCGCTCACGGTGTTGCCCGTCTTCGCGCTGGCGCCGGCATTCGGCGATGCGGGCGCCGTCTTCGGCACGGCCCTGAGGCTTCTGGGGGTGATCGCGCTGGCGGGCGGGGCCGCGTTCATGCTGCGCACCAACGGCGTTGTCCCCGATACCCCCGGCAGCGCGACCGTGCTCGATGCCCTGTCGGCGGTCCTGCTGGGCATCGTCGTGGTGGGCCTGATGTCGGGCGCGGCCTCGGCGCTGCGCGAGGCGCCCAGCGCGCTGTTCGGCACGCTCGCCCTCGTCTCGGCGGTGGCCTTCGGGCTTCAGGCGCTGACCGCGCGCCTGTGGCGAACGCCCGAGGCCGCCGCGCCGATGGCCGTGGTCGCGGGAAACCGCAACGTCGCGCTGTTCCTCGGCGTTCTGCCAGCGCCGCTGATCGACGAGCTGATGCTGGTGATCGGGTGCTACCAGATCCCCATGTACCTGACGCCGCTGGTGCTACCGTGGCTTCTGAGGCTACGCGCCGGCCGCCGGTAGCCCGCCGATGTCGGAGGGCGCGACCGAGACCGTCTTGACGATGGCATGGACGGCGCCCCCCTCGGCAAGGCCCAGCGCCGCAGCCGAGCGGCGGGTGACGCGCGCCAGCACGCGGCCCGCAGGCGTCTCGAGCGCGACGATGACGCCGGGGCCCTCGCCGGACCGGATCCCGCGCACCGTGCCGGGCAGGATGTTCAGCGCCGAAAGCCCCTCGGGGCGGGCGCGCGACAGGATCACGTCATGGGCCGCGATGCGCAGGCGCAGGCGTGCGCCGGGACCCTGCGGGACGCGCGGCAGAAACAGCGGCACGCCGCCCGCCTCCAGCTCGGTCAGGCCGTCGTCGTGATGCGCGACCACGCGCGCGGTCAGGACGGCGCCCGCCTCGCGCGCGCCGGCCGGAAGCACCGCAGGGTCGCCCAGCACATCGGCGGCGGGACCCTGCGCGATCACCCGGCCGTTATCGAGCGCGACGACCGTGGTCGCCAGCCGCGCGACTTCGGAGGCGGCGTGGCTCACATAAAGGATCGGCACCGCCACCTCGTCCCGCAGCCGCTCGAAATAGGGCAGGATCTCGGCCTTGCGCGTCTCGTCGAGGGCCGCCAGCGGCTCGTCCGCGAGGATCAGGCGCGGCGCGGACAGAAGCGCGCGGCCTATGGCGACGCGGCTCTTCTCGCCGCCCGACAGCGCGCCCGGACGCCGGTCCAGCAGATGGCCGATCCCCAGAAGCTCGACGACGTGGCCCTGATCCTCGCGCGGGGCGCCCCTCGGCGCGAACCACGCGCCATAGGCGAGGTTCTGGCGCACGGTCAGGTGCGGGAACAGCCGTCCCTCCTGGAAGATGTAGCCCACGCGCCTGCGGTGCGGCGGGAGGCGAATGTTCCGCGCCGTGTCCAGAAGCACCCAGTCGCCCGAGGCGATCCGCCCCTCGCGCGGCGAGAGCAGGCCCGCGACCGCGTTCACGATCGTCGTCTTGCCCGAGCCCGAGCGCCCGAACAGGACCGTGACCCCGGGCGGCGCGGCGAAGGAGGCGTCGAGCGTGAAGTCGCCGAAGCCATGGCGCAGGGACACCTCCAGCATCAGCGCCCCCCGACCCGCGCGGCCACGCGCCGCCCGACGACCTCGGACAGCAGCAGTGCGGCCATCGCCACCGCGACCGAGACCAGCACCAGCTTCATCGCGGGTCCCTGGCCGCCCGGCACCTGCAGGAAGGCGTAGATCGCCGACGGGATCGTGCGTGTCTCGCCGGGAATGTTCGAGACGAAGGTGATCGTCGCGCCGAACTCGCCCATCGCCTTGGCGAAGGCGAGGATCGCGCCCGCCACGATCCCCGGCAGCGCCATCGGCAGCGTCACGGTCACGAACACCCAGAGGGGCGACGCGCCCAGCGTGGCGCCCGCCTGCTCCAGCTTCGGGTCCGTCGCCTCGATCGACAGCCGTATCGCGCGCACCATCAGCGGAAAGGCCATGATCCCCGCCGCCAGCGCCGCGCCGGTCCAGCGGAAGGCCACGACGATGCCCGCCTCGGCGAGAAGGCCGCCCACCGGCCCCTGCGTGCCGAAGGTCAGCAGAAGAAGGTAGCCCGTCACCACCGGCGGCAGGATCAGGGGCAGATGCACGACCCCGTTCAGAAGCTGCTTGCCCGGAAACTCCCGCCGCGCGAGCGCATGGGCCACGACGATGCCGGGCGGCAGGCTGACGATCGTGGCCCAGAGCGCCACACGCAGGGACAGCGCAACCGCCTGCCATTCCTGGGGTCCGAGCCAGTCCATGCCCGCGCCCTACCCCGCCGCCATGACGAAGCCCTGCCGCTCGAAGGCCTCGCGCGCGCGGGGGCCTCGCAGGAAGTCGAGGAACTGCGCCGCGGCCTCGGTCTTCCCGGCGCGGATGGCGGCCGCGGGATAGACGATGGGCGGATGGGTCCCGGCCGGGAAGGTGCCGATGACGGTGACGCGGTCCTCGGCCACGGCGTCGGTCGCGTAGACGATGCCGAGCGGAGCCTCGCCCGCCGCAACGAAGGCCAGCGCCGCGCGCACGTTGTCGGCCTGCGCGACGCGCGCCCGCACGCCGTCCCACAGCCCGAGGCTCTCGAGCGCGGCCTTCCCGTAGATCCCGGCGGGCACCGCATCGACGAGCGCCATGGCAAGACGCCCCCCCTCCAGCAGGGCGTCGAGGTCGAGGTCGGGCCCGATCTCGACGGCTTGCGCGCCCGCGCCATGCGTCTTGTGCGCCACGAGGACGATGGCGTTGCGCAGAAGATCGAAGCGCGTGCCCTCCGCCAGAAGCCCACCCGCCTCCAGCGCGTCCATCCAGTCGGGGCTGGCGGAGATGAAGACGTCGGCCGGCGCGCCCTGCTGGATCTGCCGCGCGAGCGCCGAGGACCCGGCAAGCGACACGACGAGGTCATGGCCCGTCGCATCCTCGAAGCGCGTCTCGATCTCGGCCATGGCGTCGGTCAAGCTGGCGGCGGCGAAGACCACCACACGCTCGGCCCGCGCAAGCGCCGGGGCGAATGCCGCGCCCGACACGACGAGCGTCACGAGCGCGAGGCGGCGCAAACGGGGGAAACCGGCGGTCACGGGAGCGACTCCTCTGCAATCGATATGTTCACGCGGGAATATCGAGCCATTCGAGGCGCGCCGGCAAGCGTTATCTTCATTCGGGAATATCGCGCAGGAGCGCCGCCAGCCGCCCGATATGCGCCTCGCCCGCGCGCCGGGTCTCGGCCTCGAGGGCGCGATAGGCGTCAAGCACCGCCTCGCCGGTCGGCGTCACCCGCGCCCCGCCGCCCCGCGCGCCCCCCCGCGTGCTTTCCACGACGGGGTCGCGGAACATCGCGTTCAGCGTCTCGACGAGTTGCCAGGCGCGCTTGTAGCTCATGCCCATCTCGCGCCCCGCCGCCGCGATGGAGCCGGTGCGCCCGATGCGCTCAAGCAGCTCGGCCTTGCCCGGGCCCAGCATCCCTCCGGGACCGAAGACCAGCCTGATGCGCACGCTTGGCGCGGCGCTCGCGGAAGGGGTGTCGCTCGGTCCGGTCATGGCGCGAGTGTGGACACGAGAAGCCCCGCCGCGGCAAGCGCGACTTGACGCGGACCGCCGGGGTGGCCCCAATGGCGCGCGCAGACGCATTGTTCCCGGTAGCTCGCCCGATGTCCGACCCGAACGCCGCCCTCATCGACCGCATCGCCAAGGGCGACAAGGGCGCGCTGGCCGACCTCTACCGGGCGCTGGAGCGACCCGTCTACCGCTTCATCCTCTCCAGATTGAACGATCCGCACGAGGCCGCCGACATACTGCAGGACGTGTTCATCGACATCTGGCGGGCAGCCGCCCGCTTCGAAGGGAGAGCGAAAGTGCAGACCTGGGTTTTCGGCATCGCCCACCGCAAGACGATCGACGCGCTTCGGCGCAAGGGACGGATCGACCTGACCGACACCATGCCCGATGAGGCGGACGACGGACCCGACATGGCCACCTGCCTCGTCGCGGCCGAAGAGGCGGGCCATGTCCGCCACTGCCTCGGCACGCTGTCGGACGACCACCGCGCGGTCGTGTCCCTGACCTTCTACGACGACATGAGCGCGCCCGAGATCTCGCGCGTGATCGACGCGCCGGAAGGCACCGTGCGCTCGCGGCTGCATCACGCCAAGCGGCTGCTGATGCGTTGCCTCGAAGGACGCATGGGGAGGCCGGCATGACCCGCGACGAAGCACTCGAACGCCTGCCGTTCCACGTCAACGGCACGCTGGATCCCGCCGAGGCCGCGGAGCTTGCCGTCTGGCTGGACACGGACGAGGGCGTCAGGGCCGAGGCCGACGCCCTCGCCGCGCTGAGGTCGCGGATGCAGGGCGAGCCCGTGGGAAGCCCCGGCGCGGCGGGCCTCGAGCGGCTGATGCGGGCGGTCGACCGGGCCGAGCCCGCGAACCGCCCCGCGCCGCCCCGGATGTGGCAGATCGCGGCCGCCGTCCTGCTGGCGGTCGCTCTGGTGCAAGGTCTTTTCCTGCTCGACCGGGGCGGCGACGATGGCTTTCGCCTCGCCGGGGCCGACGAGGCGGTGTTCCGTGTGACCTTCGACCCCGACGCGACCGAGGCCGCGATCCGCGCCGCCCTGCTGGAGGCCGGGGTGACGATCGTGGACGGTCCGTCGTCGATCGGACTATACGATCTCGCGCCGCTCGAGGGCGTCGACCCGGCCGAGGCCGAGCGCATGCTCCGCCAAGCCGCCGCGGTGGAAAGCGTACAGGGGGCAGCGGCCGAATGAGGGATACATGAGCGCATTCCGCATGATCGGCCTCGCCGCGGCGCTTGCCGCCCTCGTCGGCCTCGCAGGCAGCCCGGCCGCCGCGCAAACGGGCGCCGCCCCGGCACCCGGAGCGGGGCCGGGGGCGGGCGCGGGGCCGGGCGGGACGCCCGGAGGCGGATCGCGCGGCACCACGCGGGACGAGGGCGATCCCGGTCGCCGGGACGCGGCCGCCATGGCCCGCGACGAGGTCGCGCGGTTCGAGGGCCGCCCGGAATTCGTCCTGCACGGCACGCCCGCCTCAGTCGCCGCGGGGAACGCTGCGCTGGTGGGCGCGGGCGCGACGCTTCTTCGCATCCGCCCGCTGCCCGGCCTGTCGCGCGAGATGCGCGTCTACGACCTTGGCCGCCGCCTCGAACCCGCGACGGCGCGCACGCTGCTGGGCGCCGAAGCACCCGGTGCCGCATTCGACGCGAACGCCATCTACCGCTACGCCCAGGCCGCCCCCCCGCGCGTCTACGCCGCAAGCGCGATCGGCGCGGAGGCCGCGTGCCGCCTTCCGCCCTCGGTGACCCTGGGCATCGTCGACGGCCCCGTCGCGGCGGGCCACCCCGCGCTCCGGGGCGCGGATCTGACGGCGGTCTCGGCGCTGCTGCCGGGCGACGTGCCGGTGGACGCCGACCACGGCACGGCGGTCGCGGCGCTGATCGCGGGCGAGGACCCCTCGGGCGGCCTTGGCGGCTTCGCGCCCGGCCTGCGTGTCGTCGCGGTCGGCGCCTTCGCGCGAGAGGGGCGTTCGCCCGGCGCCGACGTCGACCGCATCGCGGGCGCGCTGGACGCGCTGGCGCGGACGCGGGCGGACGTGATCAACATGAGTTTCGCAGGCCCCGCGAACCGCGTGCTCTCAAGCCTTGTCGAGGACGTCGCGGCGACCGGCGCGGTCATGGTCGCGGCGGCCGGCAACCGGCGTGACGCCGACATCCGCCATCCCGCCGGACTGCCGCAGGTCATCGCGGTGACGGCGGTCGATGCGGGCCTGCGCCGGTTCCGCAGCGCCGGCACGGGGACGCATATCGAGTTCGCCGCGCCCGGCGTGGACCTCTACGTCGCGGACGCGGCCGGCGGGCGCTACGCCAGCGGCACCAGCTTCGCCGCCCCAATCGTCGCGGCGATGGCGGCGCGGCTGGTCGCCGAGGGCACGCGGTCGACGGAGGCGATCCGCGCCGCGCTGCGGGCGTCAAGCCGCGATCTTGGCGTTCCGGGACGTGACACGGAAACCGGCTGGGGCCTTCCGCGCGCGCCGGACTGCTGATTTCCCTTTCATTTTCAGTGATTTGCAAGAAAGTTGCGCCCCGGCGCACCTTTTCTTGAACGGTTTCGCCCGGTCGCGCGACCCATGGATGCAACGCGGCGCTGCCGCACTCCATCTCGCTCGGATCCCGGAAAGGACCACACCATGAAACGCATCCTCACCACCACCGCCTTCGCCCTGTCCCTCGGCTCCGCCGTCTCGGCGCCTGCCGCGGCCGAACCGATGTCCTCGCTCGAAGAATGCTACAACACCGTCATCACCTGGTGCACCGAGACCTTCCCCGAACACGCGTCGGAATGCGGCAGCTCCAGCGGCCTCGACGCCTGCGACGAGGTCTTCGGCGACCGCGCCGACGCGCGCGCCGTCCTGCTGGTCACGCCGGGCGATCCGGTCGCCCGTCTCCGCGTCCTGACCAGCGCGCGCCCCGCACCGTCGCAGGGCGACGACGACGGAGACCGCGGCGGGGACGGTGACCGCAACGGCCGCGGCGATGGCGGCAGCAACGGTGGCAGCAACGGCGGCGGCGGCAGCCAGGGCGGCGGCAACGGCGGCGGCAGCCAGGGCGGCGGCGCAGGCTCGGCGTCTTTCGGCGGCGCGGTCGCGCGGCGCTGATCCACCGCCGGCACGCGCGGATGGGCCCCGGTCGAGGACCGGGGCCTTTTGCGTTGCGCCGCCGCGCCGCGCGGCCAAGCCCCTTTCGCTTCGTCCCGGGCGCGGTATCCTCGGGGCGCAGGGACGGCAACCGGAGGAGCGAAGATGGAAAAGCGCGAGGTGGGCCGGACCGGCCTGAAGATCGACGTGCTGGGATTGGGCGGCGCGCCGCTGGGCGGCAACTTCGCCGATCTCGACTACGCGCAGGCGGCCGAACTGGTCAGGGCCGCGCGCGAGGCGGGGATCGGCTATTTCGACACCGCGCCGTGGTATGGGTTCGGCCGCTCGGAACGGGTGATCGGCGACATGCTGCGCGGCCACGACTACATCCTGTCGGACAAGGTCGGGCGGCTTCTGCGGCCCGGCGCGGTCGAGAACCCGATGGACTTCGGCATGATCGACCCGCTGCCGTTCACCGTGGTCTACGACTACGGCTATGACGGCATCATGCGCGCCTACGAGGACGACCTCCAGCGCCTCGGCCTGGACCGCATCGACATCCTGCTCGCCCACGACATCGGCGAGATGCAGCACGGACCGGAGAACGCACGCCACTTCGCCGACCTCGCCGAGGGGGGATACCGCGCGATGGACGAGCTGCGCCGCAGCGGCGCCGTGCGGGCGATCGGCCTTGGCGTGAACGAGAACAAGGTCTGCCTCGACGCCCTTGGCATCGGCGACTGGGACGTGTTCCTGCTGGCGGGGCGCTACACGCTACTGGAGCAGACGCCGCTGTCGGAGCTGTTCCCGGCCTGCCGCGAGGCGGGCACCACGATCATCTGCGGCGGGCCGTTCAATTCCGGCATCCTGGTGGGGCGCGCTACGTGGAACTACGCCAAGGCCCCGGCGGAGGTGGTCGACCGGGCCCGCGCGCTCGGCTCGGCGGCGGACGATTTCGGCGTCCCCCTGCCCGCGGCCGCCCTGCAGTTCCCGCTGGGCCACGACCTGGTCACGTCGGTCATTCCCGGACCGCGCAGCAAGGCAGAGCTGGACCAGATCCTCGACTGGTTCGGCACGGCCATCCCGGCGGAGTTCTGGCAGGCGCTGCGATCGAGGGGCCTTCTGGCCGAGGACGCGCCGCTGCCCGGCTGACGGCACCGGGCGGCGCATTCCGCGCAATCTCCGGGCAATGCGCGCGCGGGGGCGCCGCGCAACGGGCCGGCGCGGGTTTCGCCGGGCCTTCGCGCGCATCCGCATTGACCCGCGGGCCGGGCGCGGCTACCCGCGAAGGCAGGCGTCGATGCGAGGGGTGGGACACGTTGGACAGACTGGCCCGGACCAAGGCGATCCTTGGCGATCTCATCGCGTTCCCCACCGTGTCCGCCGATCCCAACCTCGAGATGATCGCCTACCTCGCCGATCTTCTCGGGCAGGCGGGCGCGCATGTGGAGCTTCAGCGCGACGACACCGGCCACAAGGCCAACCTTTTCGCCACGCTCGGGCCCGAGGTAAGCGGCGGCGTCGTGCTGTCGGGCCATAGCGACGTGGTGCCGGTGGCGGAACAGCCGTGGACCCTCGATCCCTTCGCCATGACCGAGCGCGACGGACGGCTCTACGGGCGGGGCGCGTGCGACATGAAGGGCTTCATCGCGGCCGCCCTCGCCATGGCACCCGAGTTCGCCTCCGCCGACCGGGCCCGGCCGATCCACTTCGCCTTCACCTACGACGAGGAGGTCGGATGCCTCGGGGCGCGGGCGCTGATGCGGCTTCTGGAGGACAAGCCCTACCGTCCCGCGATCGCCATCATCGGCGAACCGACGGAGATGCGCATCATCGAGGGCCACAAGGGCTGCTACGAATACACGACCCGCTTCGAGGGGCTGGCGGGCCACGGTTCGGCGCCCGAGCGCGGCGTCAACGCGGTGGAATTCGCGGTGCGCTACGTCGCGCGGCTGCTGGAGCTGAAGGACGAGCTGCGCCGCAGCGCGCCTGAGGGCAGCCGCTTCGACCCGCCGTGGACCACCGTGAACGTCGGCGCCCTGCAGGGCGGCTCGGCGCACAACGTGATCGCCGGCCGCGCCCATGTCGACTGGGAGATGCGCCCGGCGGCCGAGGCGGATGCAGACTACGTCAAGACGCAGCTCGCGCTTTATTGCAGCCAGCGCCTTCTGCCCGAGATGCGCGCGGTCTGGCCCGAGGCGAGCATCGAGACCGAAGTGATCGGCGAGGTCGCGGGCCTCGTGCCCACCGACGCCAACCTCGCGCGGCGGATCGTGGCCGAGTTGACCGGCGCGAACGGGGCGGATTGCGTGCCCTTCGGCACCGAGGCGGGGCTTTTCCAGGCGCTCGGGATGGACGTGGTCGTCTGCGGGCCGGGATCGATCGAGCAGGCGCACAAGGCGGACGAATACCTCGAGGTGGCGCAGCTGTCTCGCTGCCTCGACATGCTGTCCGGCCTCGCGGAGCGCCGCCTCGGCCCCGAGGACGCGAAGGGCTGAGGGTCGGCGGGCAACCGGCGCGGGCCGTTGCCCCCCCAGCGCCCGGTCACGTTTTCGCGCCCGGGGTGGACCGCCCGCGCTTCGCGCCACATTATCCGGGGCGATGCAGGGGCGGCGGCGCACGCGGTCCTTCGCGGCCCGAACGCCAGGCAGGAAACCACGATGCGACCGACCGCCACGATCACCCTTATCGCCGCCCTTCTCGCGCAGCCCGCCCTCGCCGATTGGGAGGACACGCTTGCGGCGGCGCGGGGCCAGACAGTCTACTGGAACGCCTGGGGCGGGGACGCGCGCACCAACGCCTTCATCGACTGGGTCGGCGAGCAGACCGAGGCGCGGTACGGCGTGGCGGTCGAGCATGTCCGACTGACCGACACGGCCGAGGCCGTCACGCGCGTGATCTCGGAACGCGCGGCGGGGCGGGACGCGGACGGATCGGTCGATCTCATCTGGATCAACGGGCCCAACTTCCTCGCCATGAAGGAACAGGACCTCCTGTTCGGGCCCTTCGTCGCGGACCTGCCGAACGCGCGCTACCTCGACCTTTCGCCGGGCGCGCCCGCGGCGATGGACTTCACCGTGCCGGTCGAGGGCATGGAAAGCCCGTGGCGGCTTGCCAAGTTCGTGTTCTCCTACGACAGCGCCCGCGTGGAGGCCCCGCCGCGCGACATGGCGAGCTTCGTGGACTGGGCCGAGGCCAACCCGGGCCGCGTCACGCATCCAGACCCGTCGAACTTCATGGGGGCCACCTTCCTCAAGCAGGCCCTGATCGAGCTTGCGCCCGACCCTGCCGCCCTGCTCGAGCCCGTCACCGACGCGGCCTTCGCGGAACAGACCGCGCCGCTCTGGGCGTGGTATGACGCGCTGCGCCCCAACATGTGGCGCGGAGGCGAGGCCTTCCCCGAGAACGAAAGCGTCCAGCAGCAGCTTCTGAACGACGGCGAGGTGGATATCGCCATGTCCTTCGACCCGGCCTCGACCGCTGCGGCCATCGCGCAGGGCCTTCTGCCGCCGACCGCGCGCGTCTTCGTGCCCGAGGGCGGGACCATCGGCAACGTCAGTTTCGTCGCGATCCCCTACAACGCCGCCAGCGCCGAAGGTGCGCAGGTCGTGGCGAACTTCCTGCTGGCCCCCGAGGTCCAGGCGAGGATGCAGGACATCGAGGTGATGGGATCGTTCTCGGTACTCGACCCCGAACGCCTCGACGCCGAGGCGCGCGCGGCCTTCGACGCGCTGCCGGCCGCACCCGCGCTGCCGACGCTGGAGGAGCTCGGTCCGACCCTGCCCGAGCCGCATCCCAGCTGGATGACGCGGCTGACCGAGGACTGGGCGCGGCGCTACACGCGGTGATCGCGACCTCGAAGGACGGCCGCGCGCTGCGGGTCGCGGTCCTTGTCGCGGTGGTGGCGGGCGTGCTTGCGCCGATCCTTGCGGGGCTTTGGGAAACCGCATGTGCGGCCTTCGGCCTGCTGCCCGCCATCGGCGCGACGAAGCCCTCGCTGGCGCCATGGTCGGCGCTGGCCGGCCTGCCGGGCATGGCCACGAGCCTTCGGCTGACGCTTGTGACGGGCATCGGCGCGACTGCGCTGTCGCTCCTGCTCGCCGTTGGTTTCTGTGCCGGTGTGCATGGCCGCCTCAGCCGCCGGGCGTCGGGCCGCGTCCTGACGCCCTTCCTCGCCGCGCCGCATGCGGCCATGGCGATCGGACTTGCCTTCCTGCTTTCGCCGTCTGGATGGATCGCGCGCGCCCTCGCGCCCTTGGCTGGCCTCGACCGCCCGCCCGCGCTGGCCACCGTGAACGACCCCTGGGGTCTCGCGCTGATCGTGGCGCTGACGGTCAAGGAGGTGCCGTTCCTGCTGCTCGTGATCCTGTCCGCGCTCAGCCAGGTCCCGGTGCGCGCGCACCTGACGGCGGGACGCTCGCTTGGCTACGGGCGCGGCATCGTGTGGATCAAGGTGATCATGCCGCAGGTCTGGCCGCTGATCCGGCTGCCGGTCATGGTCGTGCTGGCCTATTCGCTGTCGGTCGTGGACATGGCGCTGATCCTGGGGCCGTCGAACCCGCCCACGCTGGCGGTCATGCTGCTGCGGCTGTTCTCGGCGCCCGACACGGCCCTGCTCCTGCCGGCTTCGGCGGGCGCGCTCTTGCAGGGCGCGTTGGTGGCCGCCGCCTTCGCCGGGCTTCTGGCGCTGGAGCGCGCGGGCCGCGCGGTCGGGCTGTGGTGGATCCGCCGCGGCGGGCGCGGGCTTTCGGCCGAGCCGGGGCTGGCGCTGGCGACGGCGGCGACCACGGCCCTGATGGCACTGGGGGCGCTTGCGATGGCCTCGCTGGTGCTGTGGTCGCTCGCGTGGCGATGGCCCTGGCCGGACCTCCTGCCCGAGACATGGTCCCTGCGCGCCTGGGGCAGTCCGGGGGCGGGATGGCGCGACGCGCTCGTGGCGACGACGGGCCTGGCCGCGGCCAGCACGGGCGCCGCCCTCGTTCTGGCGCTGGCCTGGCTCGAGGGCGAGGACCGCGCGCGGCGCACCCGCGCCCGCTGGGCCGAGGCCCTGATCTACCTGCCGCTTCTCGTGCCGCAGATCGCGTTCCTCTACGGGCTGAACGTCGTGTTCCTGCGGCTGGGGGTGTCCGGCGGGTCCTTCGCGGTGATCTGGGCGCACGCCCTTTTCGTCTTTCCCTACGTCATGATCGCGTTGTCGGACCCCTGGCGCGCGCAGGACCCGCGCCTTGCCCGCGCGGCGGGATCGCTGGGCGCAGGGCCGTGGCGGCGGCTGTTCCGGGTGAAGCTGCCGGTCCTCCTGACGCCGATCCTGACCGCGGCGGCCATCGGGGTGGCCGTCTCGGTGGCGCAATACCTGCCGACGCTGTTCATGGGCGGGGGCCGGGTCGCCACGCTGACGACCGAGGCGGTGACGCTTGCCTCGTCCTCGGACCGGCGCATCGTGGGCGTCTACGCGACCCTGCAGGCGGGGCTGCCCTTCGCCGCCTACGCCGCCGCCTTCGCCATCCCCGCGCTTGTGCATCGCAACAGGCGCGCCCTGTCCGGCGAGGCCGCGGCATGACGCTGAGCCTGATCGACGTGGACATACGCCTTGCCGGGGCCCCACCGCTGTTTCCGCCCCTCTCGCTCGAGGTCGAACCGGGCCGTGTCGCGACCGTCATGGGCCCCTCCGGCGTCGGCAAGTCGACGCTGCTCGACGCGCTCGGCGGGCACCTCGCCCCCGGCTTCTCGATGGCGGGGCGGATCATGCTCAACGGCGCGGACGTCTCGTCGCTTCCGCCCGAGGCGAGGCGCATCGGGCTCGTGTTCCAGGATGCGGTCCTCTTTCCGCACCTTTCGGTCGCGGACAACCTCGCCTTCGGGCTATCGCGGTCCGTGCGCGGGCGGGCCGCGCGTCGCGCCGCGGTCGACGAGGCACTGGCGCTTGCGGGGCTTTCGGGCCTCGGGCGCCGCGACCCCGAGACGCTGTCGGGTGGACAGCGCGCGCGCGCCGCGCTGATGCGCACGCTTCTGGCCGAGCCGCGCGCGCTTCTGCTCGACGAGCCCTTCTCGAGGCTCGACGCCGAACTCAAGGCCGAGATCCGGGCCTTCACGTTCGAGCACATCCGCCAGCGCGACATCCCCGCGCTGATGGTCACGCACGATCCCGCCGACGCCGAGGCCGCCGGGGGGACCGTCATCACGCTTGGCGAGACGAGGCACGGCGCGCGCGGGTCCTGAGCGACCACGCGTCCATCCCGCAGACGCCCGTCCTTCACGGAGCCGTCCGGCAGGGCCGCGCGATGGGTCGAGAGCGGCCGGAAGCACGTCCCGCGAGAGCTGCCAGGGCGCAACCGCGCCGAGGACACCGGCGGAGTGACCATGGTCCGGGCGCATCGCGCGCCGGCAACACGCCCGACCGGCGTCTGGACCTTCGGCGCAGGCCGAGCCAATCCGGGGGCTTCATGGGGCAGGGCAAAGGGCAGCCCGGCCGCGACCACGCGGCCGGGGTCCCGCTCTCCAAGCTTCGTCCATCCGCCCGCGCGGCGCAGATCGAAGGCCGGGCCGAGGGGCGCGGACCGCCTTTCCGCCTGCCCGTCGACATGGCGGCTCCATGCGCGTCATGGCTCCCACCTCGGGATCGACGCGGCGATCCTCCGGCGTTTGTTCGAGGGCCCCCGGCTGCCGGGCGCGCTTGGCCTCCCTTGCGATCGCGTGCGTCATGCCGTTCACGGCGGACGGACATGGCCACCGCTGGACTGTGAAGACACCCTTCCGCGCACCGGGGCCGGCGTTGTGGGGAAAGTCTGGCAAAACCATGCCGGGTCCGCCCAACCCGCACCACAAACGTGCTGCATGTCGAGGTCCACGTCGAACAGACATGCGAGGATCGAGATGAATACCTTGGAGCGGGTCGCCGAGAACGCCTACCTGAAACTCTGCGCGGGACTGGTGCTGCTTTTCACCGCCGCGTGGGAAGTGCTGACCGGCGTCGAAACCGGCCTGCGGGCGGAGCACGGCATCCTCGTCTTTTCGGCCTTCCACATCCTCAAGGTCCTGCCAGAGCTTCGCGCAGGCCTGCACGAGGTCAGCTCGATCAGGACCCACTGAGGTCTCCCCGCACGGCCGCGCCGACCTCGCAACTGGGCCCCGGCGCGGCGCATCGCCGCCGCGCATTCTGACGCGAAGCGCACGTGCCTGGACCCTGCCAAGCCATATGCCGCCGTAACGGTCCCGCACTCCCCCAGACTTACATCGCGGCCCCCGTACGCCCGGCATCGCCGCGCGGCAGCAGAAAGCCGAACAGCGCCCCCTCGGTCCGGGAGGCGTCGCACCAGATCCTTCCGCCGTGACGCCCGACGATCTTCCTGCAGGTTGCAAGCCCGAGGCCCGTGCCCGCCGATGCCCCGCCCGGCACCCTGCGGAACGGCTCGAAGATCCGCTCGCGGTATGCTTCGGGAACGCCGATGCCGCGGTCGCTCACCTTGAAGAGGACGCCACCCACTTCTCCGCGGCACACCGATATCGTGACGTCCGGAGGCCCGGCGCCGGCGTACCTGATCGCGTTCGCGACGAGGTTCTGAAGGACCTGGGCGATCTGGGGCGGATCGCAGTGGACGAGCGGCGGCGCGGTCCCGAGATCGAGCCGGACCCGTGCGCCGCTGTGCGCGACATCCGAGGCGAGAGCGGTCAGGGCGCGATCGACGAGGTCGGCGGGTGCGACGGCGCGATGCTGCTCCTCGTGGTCGAAGCGGATATGCTCGGCCAGGCTCGCGATCAGGTCCAGCATCTGCCTGGAGGTCTTTCGCAGGAGCCGGACGCCGTCCCGCACGTCCTCCATCGCGCCCCCGGACAGGTCCGCGCCAAGCTGCTCGCTGAGATGGGCCATCGCGCGCGCGGGCGCTCGAAAATCGTGAACGAGCACCTCCGAGAACACCTCAAGGTCGCGGTGGACCTCCTGAAGCTTCCATGCGCTGCGCGCGGCCTGCACGCCGATCGTCAGCATGCGCTCCACGGAGGTCGGGCAAAGCGCGCTTTTGGCGATGTAGTCCCATGCACCGTTCTGGATCGCGCACTTCGCCACGGTCTCGTCGCCGCAGGACGTCATCAGGACGATCGCCGCGCGCGGCCAGCCTGCCCTGAGCGCGGCGAGGCATTCGAGGCCGGTGCGACCGGGAAGGATGTTGTCGAGAAGGATCGCGTCGAACGCGATGTCGCGGAACGCGCCCGCCTGCTCGATGGAGGCCGCCTCCGAGACCTCCGCATCGGCGCGGACCGCCGTCACGAGGCGCCGCACCAGCTTGCGGTCGCCGAGGTCGTCGTCGATCACCAGCACGGAAAGCGGCACCATGCCGAACCGGGCCGGCCCTGGCGCAGGGCCGGGATCCAGCACGGAGCCGAGCGCGGGCGTCGCCTCCGGGCTCATTCCCGCGCTGCTCGCGGCAAGGCGCGCGCCGGCGAGCCCTCGACGCCGTCCAGGATGTCGGCGACGCCGGAAAGGAAGGCGAATATCTCGTGGCAATCGTCCTCGAGCGCGCCCAACTTCTCGGCGAAGGGGGGCGTGATCGCCTCGTGCCCGCGCAGCGACCGGGCGTGGCGCAGGGTCGCCGACAGAACGGACCTGATCTCGGGGCCGGAGGTGAAGGCGAAGCGCCTTGCGAGACCCGACAAGGCGTCGCGCGTCCGCTTCGCCTCGGCGAAGGCCGCGAACAGAAGCCGTCGCTCGAAGGCGGAGGTCACGGATTTGCGGATCGCCTCGACGCTGAGCTGCTCCTTGACGAGGTAGTCCGCACAGCCCGAGCGCATCGCCTCCACCGCCACGTCGCAGTTGCCGACGCTCGTGACCATGATCGGCAGCGCGCCGGCCTGATCCTCCCGCGCCGACAGGATCCTCAGCGCGTCGAGGCCCGTGTCCATCTCGAGGTGATAGTCGAGGAACACGAGGTCCATGGACGCGCCGTCCAGGCGGGCGGCAAAGCCCGCGAGGTCGGCGGCCTCGTACAGGGTGAAGTCCAGACCGGCCTCGCGCAGCAGCCGGCGCAGCCGCAGGCGGTCGGTCTCGACATCGTCGAGGATCAGGACGTTCAGCGAGAGGGGCGCGTCGCGCCCGGCCTCGCGGCCCGGGGGAAGCGGTGCCCGGTTTTTCATGCCTTGGTCTCCCTACGACTGATAGCGGCCACCACGCCAAGCTGCCCGATGTCGGAACATGACACGCATCACCTAAGGAAACGTGAACGCTGGCGGATCCGCCCTGTCGCCCTTCGGCAATCATTCCTTAACGCGCCACGCGTTATGGTCAGGGACGGCGCGCCCCGATGCGACCGCAGGTTCAATATGAAAGCGCGCGATGCGAGGCAGGGTCCCGACGTTCAGAACAAGGATGACCCTGATGGCGGCGGCATCGGTGCTGATCACCGCGGCGGCTCTGGACCTCGTTGGCCGGCTCGAGGGCCGCGTCGGCGAAGCCGCTCCGCTCGCCGACCTCGTGCGAGATGCGCCGCCAGGTTCCGTCGGGTTCCTCGGTGCGGGGACGACCGTCGTCCTGGCCGCCCTCGCGGGTCTGTGCGCCGCACGCCTGGCCGCGCCGCTGGCGGACCTTGCGGCGTCGCTCTCCGGCCGGCCCGGCGTCGGGGGCGCGGTCGCGCTGCATCTCGGCGCACCCGGCGAAATCGGGGTGATCGCGCGCGCCTTCCACGCGCTCGGGACGGATCTCTTCGAAAGCACGGCCCGGATCGAGACGATCTACCGGAATGCGCCGGTCGGCATCGTGTCGTGCGACGTGGCGGGCCGGATCGTCGACATGAACCCCAAGGCCGAGGCCATGTTCGGCTTCGGCTCGGGCGGGGCGCTGGGCCGGTCGCTCGACATCCTGATGCCTGCCGAATACCGCCACGGCCATGCAAGCCGCCTGGCCGCGTTCGAGAACCACAAGTCCGACATGAGCGCCGACCGCAACGTCGCGGGGCTGCGCCGGGACGGCACGCGGTTCCCGCTTTCGGTGGCGCTGGGCAGCGTCGACGCAGGCGCGCGCAAGACGGTCATCGGCATCTTGCAGGACGTCTCCGAGCGTCATGCCGCGGAGGACAGGATGGCCTGTCTCCTGCGGGAGCTGGAAGCCTCGAAACGCGAGCTGGAACGCTCCAACGGCGAGCTCGACCAGTTCGCCTACATCGCCTCCCACGACCTGAAAGCGCCCTTGCGGGTGATCGACAACGCATCCCGCTGGCTGTCCGAGGACCTCGAGGGGCACCTGACGGAGGACACGCGCGAAAGCATGGACCTTCTCAGAAGCCGGGTGCGGCGGATGGACCGGCTTCTTGACGATCTGCTCGCCTATTCCCGGGTCGGGCGCGACACCCATTGCGGCGAAACGGTCTGTGGCGAACGCATCTTGCAGGAAGTGATCGCGCTGGCCTCGCCGCCCACTGCGTTCCGCATCGAGATCGGGCCGGGTTTCGACAAAATCGCCCTGCCGAGCGCGCCGATCAGCAGCGTCCTTCTGAACCTCGTCTCCAACGCCATCAAGCACCATGACCGCCTCGATGGGCGCTTGCGCGTGACCGTTGAGGACACGGGCGGGGACTACGCATTCTGCGTGGAGGACGACGGCCCGGGCATCCCCGCCGAATACCACGAGAAGGTGTTCGGCATGTTCCAGGTCCTCAAGCCGCGCGACGTGGTCGAGGGAAGCGGCATGGGCCTCGCCTTCGTGCGAAAGACCGTGGAAAGCGTCGGCGGATCGCTGACCCTGACGTCAGCGGACGGGAAGGGCTGCGCGTTCCGCTTCACATGGCCGAAGCCACCCGGTCCGCCCGACGCGCGGCCCCCTCCGTGAGCGCCCCGAAGCCCCGTCCCCCGCCCGCGACGGACCCGGTCAGGATCCTGCTCGTGGAGGACGACGACGGCGATGCCAAGGCGGTCCGGCGCGCGTTCGACAAGGCCGGGGTCGCCAGCGCCATCGTACGGGCGGTCGACGGCGTCGCGGCGCTGGAATACCTGCGCGATCCTGCGCGCACGGCCGAGGCGCCCGGCCTGGAGGGCCGCATCCTCCTCGTGGACATCAACATGCCACGTCTCGACGGCCACGCCTTCGTGAGGGAGATCCGGGCCGACCCCAAGCTTCGACGCCTTATCGTCTTCATGCTCACGACGTCGCGCGCGCAGGCGGATATCGAAGCCGCCTACGACGCGCATGTCGCTGGCTACGTCGTCAAGCAGAGCGCGGGCGGGGACGTTCTCGAACTGGCCGGCCTGCTGGAGAGATTCTGGCGCGTCGTCGAGATCCCTCGCGCGCAGATGGCGGGCTGAGGCGCGGGCCAGGCCCCCGGCGCAAGGCCCGCCTGCGCGATCGCCCCGCCGCCAGGGTCGCGGTGGGAAGGCGGGCATCCCGCACGCAGGCTACCCGCGCGACGGATCCAGGGCCCGCGCGATGCGGGCCTCGCGCCATCGCGACGGCGTTTCGCGCCCGCCGACCGGCCGCAACCGGACGGTCCTCTGCGGTAAGCGAGGTGGCCCGGTCCGTCCGCGCCCGGCCCGGCCCTGCTCGGCCAATTGACGGTCGGCAACCTTCGCGCAGCAGCGACACCTAGGCGCTCGAAGGGGTCTCGGCGGTCCGACCCGGCTGTGCCCAGCCCGCCGGGCACGACGTCGGCTGGGCCTTATGGCACCAGGCGACCCCGAGAGGTCGTGACAGGACGGTCGACGGTGGGACGCGAGGTGGCCCGGTCCACCCGTTCCTGACCGGCCCGAGCCTTATGGCGCTCCGCGACCTCTGCGCGGCGGCAGCAGGTCGGTGCCTGGAGGTGGCGAGCGCCGCCCGGTCCATCGACCAGCCTGCGCCACATGGCGACCCGCAACCTCCGGGCGGCAGCGACAGGACGATCCGCCCGCGTTCAGCCCGCTTGCGCCCTGCGACTGCTCGTTCCGCCCGCGCACGGTGCGGAACACCGTCGCGAGGACGGGCGGCCCTGCGACCTGCACCGCGCGCGGCGGCATGCCTGCGTCCCTGCGGCCACGGCGTGTCGGGACAGGGCGGCGCGCCGCACGACCCGCCGGTGGCGGGCGCCTTCGCCCGTTCACGGGTTGGGCGTTGACGCCGGTCAATGCCGCCGTCCCGACGCGCTGGAATGCTGGGGGCCACGTCAAGGGAGGAAGGACATGGTCAGGAAAGTGCTCATCGCGACGGACGGTTCGGACACGGCCATGCGCGCGGTGGATGTCGGGGCCGACCTCGCCGCGAAGTCAGGGGTCCCGGTCGTCCTGGTTCACGTCTACCTTCGAGATCACCTGTCGGAGGGCCTGCGCCACATGGCCGAGGTCGAATACGACGCAGCCGAGGGGGGCAATCGCCTGTTTGCGGCCCTCTCCTCGCTGCCCCACGCGCGGTTCCCACAGGCCGATCTCCTGCCCGAGCACGCAACGAGCGAGGACCGCGTCCTGTCGGCGGTGGCCCGCAGCGTGCTCGATGCCGCGGAACGGGCGGCGCACGAGCACGGCGTGCGCGACGTGGAGCGCGTGACGGACGACGGCGATCCTGCGCGCCGCATCGTGGAGGCGGCGGAAGAAACCGGGGCGGACATGATCGTGACCGGCGCGCGGGGCCTGTCCGACCTGAAGTCCGCGGTGTTCGGCAGCGTCTCTCACAAGGTCCAGCACTTGTCGCCTGTGACGGTCGTGACCGTGCGCTAGCGCGCAGGACCCGGGCGAGCCGAAAAGCCCGCGGCGAACAGCCGACCGGGGGCGGTCATGCCCGGTCCTCAACCCCGTTCGATGCGAACGACGCGATGAATGGGCTGCCGGAGGCATTTTCGACGGGATCGGATCGTTCGCGAAAAGCATGATTCCCATTTCGAAAGGGATATCGGGCGCGATCGATCGCGATTGGGGACCGCGATGGCCGGAGCATTGCGGAATGTGCTAGGCATGACCCGCTGTTCCGGCCTGCGCGCCGAATGGGACAGCCGAAACCGAAGCCGAGACATGGAGGGCCGACCGATGCCCCGCGACACCAAGCTGATCCTCTGCCCGCTCAATCTTCGTCATGCGAAGATGGATTACCGCGCCTACGAGGAAGCCGTCGGAATGGCACGAAGGCGTGACGCGAAGCTTCTGGTGGCGACGGTCGCGCCCGAAATGGAGCGCAATCTGAACATCCGCGATTCAGAAGGCTATTGGCGCGAGCAATTGAACAAGTTCGTGAAGGACCATCCGGCGGACGGCGTCGAAATGGAAACCGTCGTCCGAAAGGGCGCGGTGCATCGCCAGATCCTGAAACTGGCCGACGAGCGAAATGTCGATCTGATCGTGATGGAATCGGCCAATCCCAAGGTTCAGGATTATCTTCTGGGAACCACGGCCAGCCATGTCGTCACGCATGCGGAATGCTCGGTCTACGTCGTGCGCGGGTGACGTTGCCGCGGAAGACGCCCCCGCACGGGCGAAGACGCGGCTCCTCAGCGTTGCCTTTGCTGCATGGCAGCAATTCCGGCTTGCGGATTGTGCAGGTGCAGCATGGGCCTATCTTGACGTCTGAAGACGCAATGCGGCGTCAACAGATGGAAGGACACCCACCATGGCCTATGCGCAGATCGGCCTTGCACGGCTCGACAATACCGGACTGAAAGCGCGCTTTCGCCGGATCCGCGACATCCTCGCACAGCGGGCCGCCCGCCGCGCGATCTACCGCCGGACGCGCGACGAGCTGAGCGCGCTCAGCGACCGCAACCTCGCGGAACTCGGGTTCCACCGCAGCGAGATCCCAAGCATCGCCAGAAAGGCCGCCGGACTGGCCTGAGAAGAAGCCTTCCGAGGCTTCTCTTCCTCTCGGCGTGCGCGGGAAGATCCCTTTCCGCGCCGCCCGAGCTTCGGCGCCGCGCCGTCCGGCGCGGTCCCGCTCCGATGGCCGCGGCGGAGCCAGGCCAGCGGGTCCATCCGGGCCGCCGCCCTGACATCGGCCCCGGCTTCGCGTCAGGCGCCCCGCTTCCCTCCCCTTCCCGAATGATCCCCTTCTCGCGTGCGCGCCGCGCCGCGCGCCACCCGGCATGATCCCGTGCAAGGCGCGGGCCATGCCGTCGCGAATCGATCCGGCGATCCACGCGTCCCGCTGACCGTGACCGCCCGTTCGCCGCGCCGTGCGCGCAGAGTTTCAACTCAAGGTTGTATTTCCCGCAGGAAGCGACGGCGTCCCCCTTCGCCGCGCCCGCTAGGCTTGGGTCACAAGGTTCCGACTGGGGCCCTGTTTCCTTCTTCAGCGTGGCGTCCGGCGTCACCTCAATTTCTGGAGTCAAACAATGCTTCGCAAAGTCTTTTCCCGTTTCGTTCGTGACGAGCGCGGGGTCACCCTCGTGGAATACGGCGTCGGCGTCACCCTGGCCGTCGTCGTTGGCATCACCCTGCTGACCGCACTGGGGTCGGGCATCAACGGCAACCTCATCGACGCGGCGGATTCGATGGATGCGTCCGCCTGCGTGACCGCGGACGACGGAACCGTCGACTGCACCCCCCCAGCCTGAGGGGCGCTTTCGAAAGACAGCTCCCAAGGGGTCGGTGGCGCGGCACCCCCATGCCCGCCACCGACCGCCCAAGCCCCCGAAGGCCGCCAGCCCGGCACACGTTCCCGACAACACAGCCCCGATCACGGAGCACGGACAATGAAACTGACTTCCCTTCTCCTGGCCGCAATCGGAACGTCGTTCGCCGGCGGATCGGCCTTCATCGCATACGATTTCATGGAGACGCGCACGACCCGCGTCGCCGCCGAACAGCGCCCGGAACTCGTGGAGATCATGATCGCCGCGCAGGACATCGCGTTCGGCGAAAGCATCGAGGCCCACATGCTGACCGCGCGCCCCTGGCCGCGCGAGGCGCTTCCCGACGGCGCGTTCACGCGGCCCGACGCCCTCCTTGCCGGCAGCGGCCAGGATCCCCGGCGCGCCCGCAGCCCGATCGTGCGCGGACAGCCCGTGCTTGTCTCGCAGGTGTCGGGGTTCGGCGAGAAGGTCACGATCGTCGAGACGCTGAGCGAGAATGGCCGCGCCGTCGCGATCACCGTCAACGCCGAGACGGCCGCCGGCGGCTTCGTCACGCCCGGCGACTATGTCGACGTGATCCTGACGCAAGGCAGCGGCGACTCGCTGCGCGCCGTCACCATCCTTCAGAACATCCGCGTGATCGCCGTGGACCAGGACGCCAACGAGCGGTCCGACGCGCCGCAGGTCTCGCGGACCGTCACCGTCGACGTGACGCCCCAGCAGGGGCAGGCGCTGGCGCTGGCGCAACGCGCGGGACGGCTCAGCCTGATGCTGCGCGATTACAGCACCGAGGACGACCTGCCGATGCGCACGCTTCGCCTGTCTGACGTCCTGCTGGAGGAATCGCCCGTGCCCGAGGAGGTCGTCCGCAGCCGCACCATCACCGTCCGCCGCGGCACCGAAGTGGAAACCGTGGCCGCGCGCGGCAACGGCAGCTGAGACGCCGGCGCCCCAACGTCTGGAACTGGACCCATGAACCCCGCTCCCCATCTCGCAAGGCTGAAGGACGACGAGGACGGCAGCTTCCTCGTGATCTGGGGCATCGGCCTGGCGGTGTTCCTGGGCCTGATCGCCCTGTCCTTCGACCTCGGCCGCGTCGGCATCACGCAGACCGACCTGCAATCCTACGCCGACAGCACCGCGCTTGCGGCCGCCGGTGAGCTGGACGGAAGCGCCGACGCCCTCGACGAAGCCCGCGCGGCGGCGTCCGTCATGGTCGACCGCCAGACCTTCGCACGGGGCGACCGGGCGCTGACCGAAGCGGACGTCACCCTCACGTTCCTGTCGGGCCTGCCGGCCGACGACGGCAGCGGCACGGACGGCTTCGTCACCACGGACCCCGCGCGCGCCCGCTTCGTGCGGGTGGACATCGCCGCCCACACCGTCGGCCTCACCTTCGGCGCCGCGTTCCGCGCGCTTCTGGGACGCCCCGAGGACGCGGTCTCGGTCACGGCCTCGGCGGTGGCGGGGTTCACGACGCTCGCCTGCGACGTCTCGACGATGATGATGTGCCTTCCGCCCGGCTTCGACGCCAACGCCGAAAGCGGGCGCGTGATCCAGCTGCGCGCAGGCGGCCAGGGCGGCGGGTCCTGGGCCCCCGGCAACTTCGGCTTCCTGCTGCCCGAGGACAGCCTTTCGGCCGTGGATCCCGACGGCGCGTGCAGCGCCGACAACTTCAACGGGCCGGTGCCGGACTGGTGCTTCATCGCGGCGCAGTCGCCGGCCACGGTCTGTTTCGAGCAGGACGGCGTCGACACCCGGACCGGGCAGGCCGTGGGCAATTTCGCGGCCGCGCTGAACACCCGCTTCGACATCTACGCGGGCGTGCTCAACAGCTACCGGAACGATCCCCGCTTCGCGCCCGCGCCGAACGTCGTCGACGGAATCGCCGTCACGCGGCAGGGCAACGGGCAATGCAAGCTTGACGAGGCCGACCCCACGGACCCCGCCTACACGATGCCGCTTCCGGTGGACGACTGTTTCTTCTCCGACGGAGGCTGCTCGCTCGCGCGCTTCAGCGACGAGCGGCAGATCTCGGCAGCCCATTACGCGGAGTATCTCGACGTGAACTACGGCCTGACGCCCGGCACTGCGCCCGCGTGGTTCCCGGACTGGCCCACGACGCTCTACGACATCTACATCGCCGAGACCGGCGCGATGGTGAACGGCGCGATCCCCGAACTGGCGGGCCGCCAGGAGACGGGCGGGGCGGTCTGCAATCCTCACGGCCGCGGCGACCCCGAGCGCCGGGTGCTGATCGTGGCGGGCATCGACTGCGTCGGGAACGCCATCAACGGCCAGACCGACGACGTTCCCGTGGACCAGTGGGTGCGCGCCTTCGTCGTGCGTCCGGCCGACACCGTCACCAAGGACGTCTTCGTCGAGATCATCGGCAGCGCCGAACTGGGCAGCGGCGGCAGCGGACAGATCCGCGACGTCGTGCGGCTTTACCGGTGAAGGGGATGGGCATGATCCGCACAGTATCCCGCTCGATCCGCCGGTTCCGCAGGGACCAGCGTGGCGCAGCCCTCGTCGAATTCGCGATGGTGCTACCCATCATGCTGATCTTCTTCGGCACGACCGTCGAGGGCGCCCGGATGATGTGGTCCTACCAGGCCGCGTCCTCGGGGGTTCGCGACGCGTCGCGCTACCTTGCCATGGTCGCCCCGATCGATGCCTGCACCAGCGCCACGGCGGTGGACGGCTTCACGCAGGATCTGGAAAGGATCGTCAGGGTCTCGATCTCCGGCGCGACCGTCTATCCGGGCGACGTCACCGTCAATTCGGTCCTCCCGCGCTGTGTTCAGGGCACCCATACCGGCCTGCATTTCGGCGTGGTCGAGGTCACTGCAAGCATCACGATAGACTTTCCCTTCGGCCGTCTGTTCACGCTCGTCGGCAACCGCGCGCTGCCGGGCCTCACGGCCACCGTGACGGACCAGCACAGGGTGTTCGGAACATGACGCTCCGCGCCGACATGACGCGCCGCGCCCGGAGCTTCGCGCGCGACGAAAGCGGGACGACGCTGGTCGAGTTCGCCATCGTCTTCGTCATCTTCCTCGTGCTGATGTTCGCGCTGGTGGATTTCGGACGGCTCGCCTATCGCTTCGTGGTCGCCGACAAGGCCATGCAGATCGCGTCGCGCGTGGCGACCGTGCGGCCTGCGGCCTGCCCCGGCGTCCCCGATCTCAATTCCCGCGGCACGTCCGAAGCCGATCCACCTTACCGGTTCGGCACGTCGTGCCGCGACGCCGACGGCATCTGCCGCGACCCCGGAACCTTCGTCTGCCCGGGCGACGCGACAAACGCGACCGCGGTGGAGGTCTGGACCAGGGTCCGGCCGCTTCTGCCCGCCGATGCCGACATCGCGAACCTTCAGTTCAGGTACGACTACGACCGCAACCTCGGGTTTCTCGGCGGTCCCTACACGCCGATCGTGACGGTCGAGCTTCAGGGCCTCGACTTCGAATTCATCCATCCGCTCGGCAGCCTGCTCGCGCTGACCGGGGCGACCGCGACCTTCGCGGACGGACTGACCATCCCCTTCCCGACGATGAGCGCTTCGCTGCCCGGCGAAGACCTCGCGCAGGGAACGAACGGATAATGCGAGGCGAAAGGACGGCACCATGACCATGACAGCCAAATCCGACGCGACCATCCCGCAGGCACCGAGGCCCGGAGCGGCCACGGCGCGCCCAAGGAACGTCGCGCCCGTCGCCGAGGGAGCGCCCGCGGCGCTGCCCGCAGCGATCGACGACGCCCAGATCGAGATGGCGCGCGCGAAGGGCGTCCGGGTCGTCCGCGCCGCGCGCCTCGACGAGGCAGAGATCGCCTCGATTCGCGAGATGCGCGAGAAGATGGGCCCAGGCCACCCCCTCGTCGCCATCACCGGCGCCGCAACGTCCCTGGCCGACGTGCGCAGGCTGACCCGCGCCGGCATCACCGAGGTCGTGCCCGACACGATCGCGCCCGAGGAGTTCGCGGACCTGATCGCCGAGATCACCCGACGCGGGACATCGGCGGAAGGCACGCGGCAGCCCGGCCGCGTCATCGCCGTGACCCGCGCGCGGGGCGGCGTCGGGGCCACGACGGTCGCGGTCAATCTCGCCGATGCGCTCCTCGATCGCCGCGGGCGGTTCCGCAAGACGAGCGGCAAGACGGTCGCGCTCGTGGACCTCGACCTGCAGCTCGGCGACGTCGCGAGCTTTCTCGACGTCGACCCCAGCGACGCGCTCTACGAGCTTGCGGTGACCGGAAAGACGCCCGACGAGACCTACCTTCGGCAGGCGATGACGACTCTGCCCACGGGCCTGTCTGTCCTGACCGCGCCGGCCCGTTTCGCGCCGATGGACGCGCTCAAGGCACCGCAGGTCGCCCGGATCATCGACATCCTGCGCAGCACCCACGACTACGTCGTCCTCGACCTGCCGAGCGGCCTTTCGGAGTGGATGGACCCGATCATCGAACAGGCCGACCAGGCGCTGATGGTGACGGATTGCGCGGTGCCGTCGATCCGGCAGGCCCGCCGACTGATGGACTTTTTCGCCGAGGCGAACCCCGGTCTGAATATCGAGATCGTCGTCAATCACGAGACGAAGCCCCTGCTCCTGCGCAGGCATCAGGCCGCCGCCGAGAAGGTGCTCGAGCGCCGGTTCAGGCACTGGGTTCCGGACGATCCGGCGGCCGCGCGCGAGGCGTTGGACCGCGGCGCCCCGCTGTCCCAGACCTCGCCGCGCTCGCGTCTGCGCAGGGCCGTGTCCCGCCTCGCGCGCGACCTGGCGACCGCGTTGCAGGACACCCGGACCAACGGCCGACACGCGGCCCATTGAGGAAGACACCATGTTCAAGCAGTTCTCCAGACGCCCCGGAAACGAAAGCGAAAACATCGTTCCGCTCAACGTGGCGCGCGAGGCCGTCCCTGCGCGGACCGAAAGCCCCGCGCCCGAACCGGCGGCCGAGGATCGCGAGCTGATCGAGTTGCTCGAGCTGAAGGGCCGGCTGCACGACAAGCTTCTCGATCGCCTGAATTTCTCGGTCATCGACAAGATCCTGCCGGACGAGCTTCGGCGCGAGGTCGTGAGCCTCGTCAACGAGGTGCTCGCCGAGGAGAACCGGCCGATGCGCGGCCCCGAGTTCCAGCGCCTCGTGGACGACCTGATGCACGAGGTCCTCGGCCTCGGCCCCCTCGAGCCGCTGCTCGCGGACCCGACGGTCAACGACATCCTCGTGAACGGCCACCGCAACGTCTACGTCGAGCGATCCGGCATCCTGGAGCGCGCACCGGCGCGTTTCCGGGACGAGAAGCACCTTCTGCGGATCATCGACAAGATCGTGTCGCGCATCGGACGGCGGGTGGACGAGTCCGTGCCGTGGGTCGACGCCCGCCTTGAGGACGGCAGCCGCGTGAACGCCATCATCCGCCCCTGCGCCATCGACGGGCCGTCCATCTCGATCCGCAAGTTCGCCCGGATGCCCTACACGATGGAGCGCCTGATCGAGACCGGCGCCTTGACCGAGGAGGCGGCGGGACTTCTTCGCGGACTGGTCGCGGCGCGGTTCAACCTGCTGATCTCGGGGGGCACCGGGTCGGGCAAGACGACGCTTCTGAACGCGATGTCCGCCAGCATCAGCCACCGCGAGCGGATCGTGACGATCGAGGACGCGGCGGAACTGCAACTTCAGCAAAGCCATGTCGTGCGGCTTGAGACGCGGCCGCCCAGCCCCTCGGGCACCGGCGTGGTCACGCAGCGCGACCTGGTGCGCAACGCGCTGCGGATGCGGCCTGACCGGATCATCGTCGGCGAGGCCCGCGGCGCCGAGGCCTTCGACATGCTGCAGGCGATGAACACCGGCCACGATGGGTCGATGACCACCGTCCACGCCAATTCCGCCCGCGACGCGCTGGGGCGGATCGAACAGATGGTCACGATGAACGGCATGGACCTGCCGCTTTCCGCGATCCGCAGCCAGATCGCCTCGGCGCTGCATTTCGTGGTTCAGCTCACGCGGATGTCCGACGGAAAGCGGCGCGTCACGGCCATCTCCGAGATCACCTCGATGGAAGGCGACATCATCACGATGCAGGACATATTCGTCTTCCGCCGCCGCGGGGTGGGCCCCGACGGCGAGGTGCTGGGCGAGTTCACGGCGACGGGCATCCGCCCCCGCTGCTCCGAGGCGCTCGCGGCGGCGGGCGTCGAATTCGCCGAGACGCATTTCATGGTGAAGGAATAGGATCATGCAGATTCCCCCGACGATCTGGAGCCAGGACGCCGTATTCTTCCTGTTCGCCTTCCTCGCGCTCGGCGTCTTCATCGCCTTCACCGGCGTCACGCAGCTTCTGAGCCGGCGGGAAAGCCAGACGGACGCCCGCAACCGGCGGATGAAGATGCTGGCCAAGGGGGCGTCGCAGGCCGAGGTGATGGCCGTCCTGAAACCGCACGAGGCCGCGGGCGCCTCGCGGCTGCCCCTCGTCGGCGCGCTTCCCCGGGTTCTGAGGCAGTCTGGCCTCGGGATCGGGGTGCGGCAGTTCCTGCTTCTTTGCACGCTCCTGGTTCCCAGCGTCGGCTTGCTGGCCTACCAGTTCGTGCCCCTCGCGCAGGCGATCGCTGCGGGCGTCGTGGCGGGCTACGTCATACCCCCCCTCGTCGTGCTTCACATCCGCAAGCGCCGCATCCTCGCGATGATCCACCAGTTGCCCGACGCGCTCGACCTGCTGGCGCGCGGCCTGCGCGTGGGTCATCCGCTGAACACCTCGATCGGGGCCATCGCGCGCGAGATGCAGGACCCCATCGCCTCGGAATTCGGCCTGATCTTCGACCAGGTCAGCTATGGCGACGACCTGCCCGATGCATTCGAGGAATTCGCCGAGCGGGTCGACCTCGAAGACGTGAACTACCTCTCGTCGAGCATCGGCATCCAGCACGGCACCGGCGGCGACCTCGCGCATGTCATCGAGATCCTCTCGCAGGTGGTCCGCAGCCGGATTGCCCTTCGCCGCAAGATCAAGGCGATCTCGGCCGAGGGCCGCCTCACGGCGTGGTTCCTGTCGTCGCTTCCGCTGATCATCCTCGTGATGATGACCGTGTCCTCGCCCGACTATTACGGCGGCGTCTCGGACGATCCGCTGTTCCTGCCGATGGCGGCCGCAGTCGTCGGCTTCACGTTGATCAACGCCCTGATCCTGCGAAAGCTGGTCAATTTCAAAATCTGATCTCGAGGAGTTCCCGTCATGGACCACATGCTCTCGGCGTTTTCCGACCTCTACGCCGCCGCGCCGGAAAAGGTGGTGGCGGGCGTCTTCGGCCTTGGCGCGCTGCTGCTGTTCCTCGCCGCCGCCTCCATGCTGCGCGACAGGAACCCGGCAGCCGCGCGGATGGCGCGCGCCGGCGCGCGGCCCGGCCGCAACCGCGAGGACCGGGGGCTGCTTCTGGGCGACGCCGATCCCACGGGCATCATGAAGGGCTTCATTCCCACCGATCGCGCGCAGCGCACGGCGCTGCAGCGCAAGCTGGCGCAGGCCGGCCATGCCGGATCCGACGCGATCTGGACCTTCACGCTGGTGCGCATCCTTCTGGGGCTGGTGTTGCCGGCGCTCTTTCTCGGGTTGGTCGTCGTCGGGCGGATGCCGGGGGTCGCGCTTCCCCTCGACCTCGGCACGGTGCTGTCGCAACTGAAAAGCCTGCACCTGATGACCATCCTCGCGACGCTCACCGCCTTCGGCTACTACGTCCCCGTGCTGTGGCTGGCCGACCGGGTGCGCGAACGGCAGGAGCGTATCGAGCAGGCGTTCCCCAACGCGCTCGACCTGCTCCAGATCTCCGTCGAGGCGGGCCTCGGGTTCGACACCGCCATGACGCGCGTCGGCAACGAGCTGGTCCGTGTCTCCCCCGACATCGCCTTCGAGTTCCTCAGCGTCCAGCGCCAGGTGCAGGCCGGCAGGGCGCGCGACAGGGCGTTGCACGACATGGCGGACCGGACCGGCGTGGACACCGTCCGGTCCTTCGCGAACGTGGTGCAGCAATCCATGCAGTTCGGCACGAGCATGGGCGAGGCGCTTCAGGCCTACGCCCGCGAGATGCGCGAAATCCGCGAAACGAAGGCCCAGGAGATGGCGAACAAGCTGCCGGTGAAGATGTCGGCCGTCCTTGCATCGCTGATGCTGCCGGCCCTGATCATCCTGACGATCGGCCCGACCGTGATTCGCTACATGCGCTACTTCGCGGGCTGAGACCGTACGGGCGGCCTCGAATTCGCCGTCAGGCTGTCCAAATTGAGACCACTTTCCGGCAGAATTACGGCTGAAAGGCGTCAGATCCGTTCATTTACGAATGATACGTGAACAATAACCAATCCATTGAGATCAATGTTCACGGACATTCGACACAATTCTGCCCACTTGAAAACACATTTCGATTTCGTTAACGTCGAAAACATTAAGTTTTGAATATTTTTGAATTCTCATTTTCAGGCTCGATCCGATTACGGCATCGGCAGCCCTATCAAGGCATGCCTTTATGAACGGTATTGGCGTTTCCAGCATCAATTCTTCCCACCGCGCAGGCGAGATCGGAATGATCGCGGCCATCGCGCAGTGGTGTGAATGTCTCCAGGGGCGGGCGCCCCTTCAGCAGGCTCTCGAAATGCTGGCGGAAAGCGCGGGCGTGGAGGCCATGGCCCTGACGCGCGCATCCCGCGATCCCTCGGGCCGGCTGAGCTCGTTCTTCCACGACACCGCCGCGAAGGGCGGAAAGGGTCCCCACCTCGACCGCTCCTTCGTCCAGTGCGTCCTCGGTCCCTACGTCCGTCAGCCGCGGCCCGGATCGGTCTGGTTCAAGACCCTGACCGAAACCGAGGCCGACCCGGCGCTCGAGCGGTTCCACCGGCAAAGACGCCTGACCGAGCTTGCCGTCGTTCCGCTGTCGGTCGAGGACAAGGCCACGATGTTCCTCGAGATGCATTTCTCGGTGCATCGCGGCACGGGGCAGCACGCGCTGATCAACATGTGCGCCGCGACGCTCGCCGACACCTGGTCGCGCCGCAAGCCGGGACTGATGACCGAGCTTATCCTCGAACGCAGCCGGACCGGCCCCTCGTCCCTGCCCGCGGCCTCGATCCTGAGCGTCGAGAACCCGGCCGGTCTCAGCCGCGCGGAATTCCGGGTCTGCCTGCTGCTCAGCCGCGGATTGAGCGCGAAACGGGCCTGCACCCAGCTCGGCATCTCCGAGTCCACGCTGCGGACGCACCTCAGAAGCATCTACGCCAAGACCGAAACCCACGGCCAGGCCGAGCTTCTGTTCCTGCTACTGTCGGACCACGCGAAGGACCCGGTCCGGATGCGCGGCATAGCGTGAGGCGGCGATGGAACTGACCCCGCTCCTGCTTCTCGCCCCCGCATTGGTCGCCGTGGCCTACTGCGACCTGCGCTACATGAAGATCCCCAATGCGCTCGTGATGGGGGCGCTCGCCCTTTTCGTCGTCACCGCGCCGATGCTGGGCTGGTCCGAACTGGGCGCGAGGGTCGCCGCGGGCGCCTCGGTGCTGGCGGTGGGCTTCGTTCTTTTCGCGATGCGGCTCTTCGGTGGCGGCGACGTGAAGATGATGGCGGCCCTGATGCTGTTCGTGCCGTCGCAGACCTACACGCTGTTCGGTCTCGGGTTCTCGGCGGCGATGATGGCGGGGATCGGTATCGTGCTTGCGTTGCGGACGGTTCCTGCGCTGGCCGGTTCGTCCTGGGTCGGCCTGCAACAGCGCGGCACCTTCCCGATGGGCATCTCGATCGCCATGACCGGCCTCGCGCACCCGGTCGCGATCGCGATCCTGACCTAGCGCCAGGCCCGACTCGGACGCAGCACGGCCTTGACCCGGCGCAGTGCAATGGAAATCGGGTTTACAATCAGCAGCATGAGCGCGGGCCCGTGCCGGCCGCGCCGCGTTCCGCACCGGGTCCCCTCGACGGCTGCCTTTCCTTCCTGACAGGCCGAAAGCCGTCTGCATTCCTCCGCATACGCAACTTTTTTGACCGGGGGCGCGTCAGGATTGCCCTGCGAATGTGCAACGCGAAAATTATTCTAAAACTTTTTACTTATGACTGTGCCATCGGCTGCGGGGCTGCGTAAGACCCCTGCCATGAACATTGCATCCGAAGTCCTCCCGCCCGAAGACGGCCAGCAAGCGAGCGCTCCCCGCTCCCTTCGCTTCGCCGTCGAGTTGCAGAACGCGTCCGTGGTGTTCGGAACTGGCGAAAAGGCCGTGACGGCGCTGTCGCCGACGACCCTCAGGATGACCCCCGGCGACTTCATCGCGCTTGTCGGGCCGTCGGGTTGCGGCAAGTCGACGATCCTGCGCCTCGTCAGCAACCTGATCAAACCCTCGTCGGGCGTCGTCCTTCTGGGCGGCCGGGAGCCAGCGGCCAAGGAGCTGCGCATCGGCATGGCGTTCCAGAACCCCACGATGCTGCCCTGGCTGACGATCGAGCAGAACGTGATGATGCCGCTCAAGATCGTCGATCCGTTCAAGCGCACGTTCCGCAAGGATCGCAAGGGCGCGTTCCGCGACCGTGTGCACGACCTTCTGGCGCAGGTCGGCCTGAAGGACTTCGCGGGGCATTATCCGTGGCAGCTTTCGGGCGGGATGCTTCAGCGATCGAACCTTTGCCGGGCGCTGATCCACGAACCGGACCTGCTCCTGCTGGACGAACCGTTCGGCGCGCTCGACCAGTTCACCCGCGAGGAGCTGTGGCAGATCCTTCAGGACCTCTACCTCACCCGCAAGCCGACCGTCCTTCTGGTGACGCACGACCTCCGCGAGGCGGGTTATCTCGCCAAGCGCATCTGCGTGATGAGCGCGCGCCCCGGCCGCGTCATCTCGGACGAGCCGGTGAACATCCCCCAGCCGCGCGACATCGGCATCATCTACGACCCCGAATTCGTCGAAATGACCCAATCCCTGCGAGAGCTGATCGCGCAGGTCCGCACACAGGAGCCGTCCGATGTCTGAAGCCGCCCGCACACGGATCCTGTCGCTGTCGCTCATCGTGGGCTTCTTCCTCCTGTGGGAGGTGCTCTGCCTGCTGCTCGACGTCTCGGACCTCGTGCTTCCGCGGCCTTCGGAAATCATCTTCACGATCTGGGAGAAGTTCCCGATCCTCTGGCCGCACATCCTGCAGACGCTCTATTCCACGCTGACTGGCTTCGTGCTGGGCGTGTCGATCGGCGTCTTCCTCGGAGTGCTGGTGGGCACCTCGAAGATCGCCTACTCGGTCGCCTATCCCCTGCTGGTGGGCTTCTCGTCGATCCCCAAGGTCGCGGTCGTTCCCATCTTCGTGCTGTGGTTCGGCTCCGGCACGACGCCCGCGATCCTGACGGCAATGGTGATCTGCGTCTTCCCCATCGTGGTCAACATCGCCACCGGGCTGGCGACGACGGAGCCCGACCTCGAGGACGTTCTCAAGACGCTCGGCGCGTCCAAGACCGAAATCCTGTGGAACGTCGGCCTGCCCCGCGCCATGCCCTACTTCTTCGCCTCCCTGAAGGTTGCCATCACGCTGAGCTTCGTCGGAGCGGTGCTGTCCGAGACGGTGGCCTCCAACATGGGGATCGGCAACGTCATGATGACGGCCTCCTCGAACTTCCAGGTCTCCCTCGTCTTCGCGGGCCTCATCATCCTCGCCGTGCTCGGGGTCATGCTCTACGCCGTCTTCTCCATGCTCGAGCGGCGCGTCACCGGCTGGGCCACGCGCGGCAACGACATCGCGATCACCTGAGCTTCCGCTCTCATCCCTCCCTACGAAACAAGGAACCAAGACCATGAAGCATACCATCTTCAGTGCGGCTCTCGCCGTCGTGGCAGGGATCAGCCCCGCCTTCGCGGACATGACGGACATCCGGTTCACGCTTGGCTGGAAGACCCAAGGCAGCGACGCGCCCTTCCTCGTGGCGCTCAACGAGGGCTACTTCGAGGAGGAAGGCCTGAACGTCACCATCGACCAGGGCGAAGGCTCGGCCGCGACGGTCACGCGGATCATGGGCGGCGCCTACGACGCGGGCTTCGGCGACATCAACGCCATCATCCAGAACGCGGCCGCGCGGCCCGGCGAGGCGCCCGTCATGGTGTTCCAGATGTGGAACCGCCCGCCCTTCGCCATCGCGGTGCCGCGGGGCTCGGGCATCGAGACGCCGGCCGATTTCGAGGGGCGCACCCTCGGTGGCGCGCAGGGCACGCCGACCACCCGCCTGTTCCCGGTCTTCGCACGCCTGAACGGCATCGACGTTGACACCGTCGCCTACGAAAGCCTCGCGCCCAACCTGCAGGAGCCGATGCTGATCCGCGGCGACATCGACGGCGCCTACACCTTCACCGTCTCGAGCTGGTTCAACCTGATCGCCAACGGCAAGGATCCCGAGACCGACTTCGACTGGTTCCATTACGAGGACTACGGAATGGACCTCTACTCCAACGGCATGATGGTCTCGCAGGAGCTTCTGGCTGAGAACCCCGAGGCCGTCGCGGGCCTCGTGCGGGCCGTGACGCGCGCGACGCTGCAGGTCATGCAGGACCAGGACATCGCGGTCGAGGCGATCATGGCGTTCGACAATCTCGTCGATCCCGACCTCGAGCGCGCACGCCTCGAATTCGCGCTGACCCGGCTGATGAACGCGCCCGAGACGGCCGAGACCGGCATCGGCGACCTCGTCGACGAGCGGCTCACGCGCTCCATCGCGCTGATCGCGGAAGGCTACGACCTCGAGCGTCAGCCCGAGGCGTCCGAAATCTTCGACCGGTCCTTCCTCGCGCCGGCGGAAGAGCGGATGCTCGACGTCGTGATCAACTGAGCCGACACCACATCGCAGCCCGCGCATCCGGGATCGCCCCGGTTGCGCGGGATTTAAGCCAGACCCAGTCCAGCAAGGTTTGACATGACCCTCGATCTCGAACCGACCGCCGAAGCGAAAGCCATCGTCGAGGCCTACCTCGAACGCTCGATGGTCCCCGACCCCGAAGGCGCGGCGGCCTATGTCGCCGACGACTTCAAGCTCGTCTTCACCGGCGGCCGGCGGTTCGGCCGCCCCGCCGACGCCTCGGCCTTCAACGCGCGCCGCTACGCCTGGGTGAAGAAGCGGTTCGTGCGGACGGACGCCGCGCTCGACCCTGACACGGGCGACGTCCACGTCTACAATACCGGCTATCTCTACGGGGAATGGCACGATGGGACGAGCTTCGAGACCAACCGCTACATGGACAAGTTCGTGGTGCGCGACGGCAAGATCGTCAGCACGGACGTGTGGAACGACAGCGCCGAGATCCTGCTGCACAAGGCCGGGCTTGCCGAAGCCGATCTCTGAGCCATGCTGAACGATCACGGGCGCTACCCCTACAGAGCGATCACCGACCGCCCCGACTACAGCTGGCCGGGCGGGCACCGCCTTGCCGTCTACATCGGTCTCAACCTCGAGCATTTCGCGTTCGGCGAAGGCCTGGGCGCCGAGCTTGCGCCGGGCGGCCCTCAGCCCGACGTCCTGAACTATGCCTGGCGCGACTATGGCAACCGCGTCGGCGCGTGGCGGATGCTCGAGATGTTCGAGACGCTCGACATGCCCGTGAGCGTGCTGGCCAACAGCGCGATGTATGACCTCGCGCCCGGCCTCATGGCCGCGTTCCGCGCCCGCGGGGACGAGGTCGTGGGCCACGGCCGCACCAATTCCGAGCGCCAGGGCGTCCTCGACCGCGGCGGCGAGGCCGCGCTGATCGCGGAGGCGACGCGGGTCCTTTCACAGGCCGAGGGCGTCGCCCCCAAGGGTTGGCTTTCTCCGTGGATCGCCGAGTCCCGCGACACCCCCGAGCTTCTGGCCGAGGCCGGCTACGGCTACACGCTCAACTGGTGCATGGACGATCAGCCGGTATGGATGAAGACGACGGCGGGGCGGCTGCTTTCGGTGCCCTACCCGCAGGAGGTCAACGACATCCCGTCCATCGTGGCGCGCAAGGACGGCGCGCGCGACTTCGCCGACATGATCATCGACAACTTCGACGAGATGCTCGAACAGTCGCGGCACCAGCCGCTGGTGATGGGGATCGCCCTGCATCCCTATCTTGTCGGGCAGCCCTACCGCCTGCGCCACCTGCGCCGCGCCCTGACCCATGTCGCGGCGCATCGCGACGCGGTCTGGCTCTGCCGCAGCGGCGACATCCACGATCATTGCCGGACCGAGATCCCGGACCTGATCCCGTGACGCAGGCCGCCGCCGGAGCCCCAGACCCGCACGCCGCATCCCGGAACGCGCCCCGCACGGTCCGCACGATGTGTCCGATGAACTGCCACCCGACGCTCTGCGGCATGTCCGTGACGGTCGCGGACGACGGGGGCGTGTCCATCGAAGGCGACGCCACGAACCCCGACAGCAAGGGCTTCCTCTGCATGCGCGGCCGCGCGGCGCACGAGATCGTCGGCAACGACCGGAGGCTTGTCGCGCCGCGTCTGCGCGAAAGGCGTGGATCGGACGACTGGCAGGAGACGGACTGGGACGGCGCGCTCGACCGGATGGCCGACGCCATGCGCCGGGTCGGGCGCGAGGCCGTCGGCTTCTGGCAGGGGCACGGCAACATGGCCAACGATTACGGCGTCGGCCTGAAGCGCGGTCAGATGGAGCGGTTCGCGAACCTCTACGGTTGCCAGCACTGGAACCCCGCGATGATCTGCTGGGGCCTCGGCGGGTTCGGGCTGGGCCTGACCGGCGCGCTCGAGACCTCGACGAAGGAGGACATGGGCGATCACTCGGCCATGGTGATCCTTTGGGGCGCCAATACCGTGAGCCAGGCCCATACGCTGCGCGAGGTCGAACGCGCGAAGCGGCGCGGCGCGCGGATCGTGGTGATCGACGTGCGCCGGACCGAGGCGGGCGCGCTGGCCGACGAGGTGATCCTCGTGAGGCCAGGCACGGACGCCGCGCTGGCGCTCGCGATGATGCAGGTGATCGTCGCCGAGGGCCTTTGGGACAGGACCTTCGTGACGGATCACACGCTGGGCTTCGACGCGCTCCGAGCGCACCTTTCGGGGCATACGCCCGAATGGGCCGAGGCCCTGACCGGCGTCGCGGCCGAGCGTATCGGGGCGCTCGCGCGGGACTACGCGCGGACAGCGCCCGCGATGATCGTTCTCGGCGGATCGTCGATCCACAAGGGGGCGAACGCTTGGCACGCCGCACGGGCGGTTTCGTGCCTGCCCGCGCTGACGGGCCAGTATGGCCGCCCCGGGGGCGGCCTGGGACCGCGCCACGGCGGGCGCAGCCACGGCGCGGGGTTCGCAGACATCTCCGCCGGCGACCGGAGGCGGCCGGGCCGCCATGTGCCGAACCAGATGGAGGCCATTCTGGAGGCGCTCGAAAGCGGTGCGGTAAAGGTCCTCGTCTCCATCGGCTCGAACATGCTGTCGTCGTTCCCCGACACGAACCGCCTGCGCGCCGCGCTCGCGCGGGCCGAGCTGGTCGTGGCCTACGACATCTTCGAGAACCAGTTCATCCGCGAGGCCGCCGACATCGTGCTTCCCGGAACGATCTGGCTGGAGGAGATCGGCGCGAAGTCCACCAACACGCATGTCCATCTGACCGAGCGCGTGCTGCCCCCCATTGGCCACGCAAGGCCCTCCTTCGAGATCTACAGGGGTCTGGCGGCGCGGCTGGGGGTGGACGACGTCTACCCCTGGGCCGACCAGGACGCGGCGCTGGACGCCGTGCTCGACCATCCCGCGACAGGTCACGCCTCGGTCGCGTCGCTGCGGCGGGCGGGCGGGCGGCAGGCGCTGCGCATCTCGCATGTCGCCCACCCCGACCGCCGCTTCGCGACCCCCTCAGGCAGGATCGAGTTCCATTCCGAACGGGCGGCCGCGATGGGCCTGCCTTCCCTGCCGGTCGCGCCCGCGCAGGACGCCGAGCCCGGCCTGACCCTGGCCCACGGGCGAACCTTCGCGCACTTCCATTCGTTCTACGACCACGGCCGCGCCCTTCCGACGCTTGCGGCGCGCGAGGACGCCCCGGAGCTCTGGATAGCGGTCGAGGACGCCGCCGCACGCGCGGTGCGCAACGGCGACGCGGTGGAGGTCGCGAACGCGCGCGGTCGCTTCCGTGCCCGCGCCCGCGTCACGCCGAGGATCCCGGCCGGAACCCTCTGGATGCGCGACGGCTGGCCGGGGTTCAACGCGCTGACCGACGGCGCGGCGGTGCTGCCCGAGGCGGCGCTGTCGGCCTTCGCCTTCTCGGTCGGTCAAAGCGGCTTCGGCGCGCGGGTCGAGGTGACGCGCCTCGACGAGGCCACTTCGTGAGATGCGTGCCGCCACACAGGCACCGGGACGGGCACAGGGACGGGCGCCGGTCGCGGCACACGCGCCGCGTTGCCGATTGCACGGCCCCGATGTCCGGTGCATCCCGCCCGCCACCCGAAGGACCGGAGGACCGGGATGCCCAGACGCGATGACACCGGCGCGGGCGCGCCGCCCCGCACGCGCGACCCCGAACGCACCGAGGCCGGCATCCTGCAGGCCGCCGTGCGGGAATTCGCGCAGCACGGATACCACGGCGCCCGCATCGTGCGGATCGCCAAGGCCGCGCGCTGCAACACGCGGATGATCTACCACTACTTCGGCGGCAAGGAGCCGCTTTATGTCGCGGTGATCGACAGCGTCTACGCCTCGATCAGGAACCGCGAGGCCGCGCTGAACCTGTCGGAGGACACGCCGCTGGAATCCATGCGCCGGCTGGTCGAGTTCACGTTCGACTATTTCCACGAGAACCAGGCGTTCCTGAACATCACGCGAAACGAGAACATCCTCGGCGGGAAGTTCATCCGCCGGTCCCGGATGATCCGCTCGATGTCGCAGCCGCTGACCGAATCGATCGGGCGCATCCTCGACCGTGGCGTCGAGGCGGGCCTGTTCCGGCACCGCCCCGATCCGCTGCAGCTTTACCTCAGCATCGTCGCCCTGTCGGCGCACCACCTCAACAACGCCCACACGCTTTCGGCGACATTCGGCGAGGACTTTTCGGATCCCGCATGGCTTGGCGAGCGGCGCAGGCACGCGGTCACGATGATCCTTCGGGACCTCGGGGTCGCCGACGCCTGAAACCGCCCCGCCCCCGGGAAGCCGCGCGCGGTAGTCCTCAGGCGGCGGTCCGGGCCGCGCGGAGGTCGTCCAGCCGCTGCGGCAGCGCGAGGTAAAGCTGGTCGAGCTGCGGAAGGATGGCGCCCGCGATGCGCCGGCACTCCTCCAGCTCGTCCGCCACGTCGTCCTTTTCCGCGATCCGCGCAAGGAGGGCGTCATGGCGCGCCGCCAGCCGGGTGAACGCCTCGCTTTGCGCCAGCTCCGCCCCGCCCACCAGCGCAAGGAGCGTCTGCCTGCGGCCCACCCCCTTCAACGCGAGGCTCCCCAGCGGAAGCCACGCGAGGTCCGGCGCCCGCTCGCGCACCGCCTCCGTCGCCACGATGTCGAAGCCGACGGCCTTGCAGCTCGCTTCGACCCGCGCGGCGAGGTTCACGGCGTCGCCGATGGCGGAGTAGTTGAACCTCTGCCGTGAGCCGATGTTGCCCACGCAGGCGTCCCCCGAATGAAGGCCGATCCCGATCCCGATGGGTTGCGCCAGATCCGGCCGCCGCGCGAGGAAGCGCGACAGCGCGGCGCGCATGGCGAGGGCCGCCATCGCGCCCTGCCGAGCGTGGTCCGTCACCGTCAGCGGCGCGTTCCAGAACGCCATGACGCTGTCGCCGATGAACTTGTCGATCGTGCCGTCGCGTTCGAGGATCTCCTCCGTCAGGTCCGTGAACAGGTCGTTCAAAAGCGGCACGAGCGCATCGGCCGCCATGCTTTCGCTGAGGGGCGTGAAGTTGCGGATATCGGTGAACATGACGGTCAGCTCACGCACCTCGCCGCCAAGTTCGATCCGGTAGCCCCGGTTTTCGATCTCGCCCAGCACCGAGGGCGCGAGGTATTGCGAGAACGACCGCCGGATCATCCGGCGCTCGCGGTCCGTGACGACGAAGCGGTAGGCGGTCAGCAGGCCGAAGTTCAGCGCGCCCCCCAACAGCGGATAGGTCGCGTCCACGAGGACCGAGTGGCGCTGGAACATCCACCAGCTCGCGCCGATGACGGCGACGGCCCCCAGCCCTCCGGCCACCAGCGAAAGCTGCGGTCCCGCGCGCGCCATCATGAAGGCGACCATCAGCCCCAGAAGCGCCTGCGCCACCACCTCGAGCCCGGCCACGAAATCGCTCCGCGTGAGGTGATCGTCCAGAAGCACCTGCTCGATCAGCTGGGCGTGGATCGAAACGCCCGGCACCGTCTCGCCAAGCGCGGTGGTCCTGATGTCGAGAAGCCCCGCGGCGGACGTCCCGACCAGCACGATGCGCCCCTGCACCGCCGATTGCAGCCACGCGGGATCGTCGCGGCCGAGGACGTCGCGCGCCGAGACATAGAGGCGCGGATCGTCCCGCCGGTAGCGCACCCACATCTCGCCCCTGGACGTCGCGGGGATCACGAAGCCGCCGATCTGGACGCTTTCGACCGCGCCGCGCACGTCGCCCACGCCGCGCAGGATGAAGGTGTCCTCGCCCAGCGCGACGCGAAGCGCCTCGATGCCGAGGGTCGCGACCGCGCCCGTTTCGGTGCCCCACAGCAAAGGGACGGTCCTGATGCGCCCGTCGTTCAGGCGCGGGCTCGTGTTGATGTTGCCGAGGCCCTGCGCCGCGTCGGCGAGGCCGGGCACCAGCGTCGTGGAGCGGCCGAAGACGTGAAGCCCCTCGCTGGGCCGATTGCCGATCTCCACGAGGCCGGGCCGCGCAAGGTCGCCGGTCTCGACGCCGCCCGAGGCCGCCGACGCCAGTCCCAGCACGACCGCCGAGCGCGAGATCGCCTCGGCGAAACGGCGGTCGTTGTCGAGCGTTTCGATCGCGTCCTGCGCAAGGTCCTCGCGGAACAGGCCCGCAAGTTCGGGGTCCTGCAGCAGACGCGCGGGCGACTGGCGGTCGGGTTCCGCGAACAGGACGTCGAAGGCCACGACCGCCGCGCCCGCCGCCGTCAGCTCGTCCAGCATCCGCGCCATCAGGCTTCGCGGCCAGGGCCATTGGCCGAACTCGGCCAGCGACGGCTCGTCGATGTCAACGACCACCACGGGGAGGTCCTGGTAGTCGCGAGGATCGAAGATCTGGAGATAGTCGAAATAGGCGTTTCGCACGGCCTGAAGCGGAAGCGGATCGAACAGCCTGAGCACCACGAGGACCGCGACGATCGCAAGCCCGAGCGCGAGGACCGAACGCTGCAGCCGGCGCCTCATGGACGGCGACGGCCCGCGCCGGAGCGATGCAGGCGGGACGGGCGCGCGAAAACCGGTGCGCGCATCAACCCGATGATCCACCTCGGCCGTTGCCGTTCCCGCGCCCGTTCCCGCTGCCGCCGCCGCGGTTGCCGTTTCCGGCATCCGCGTTCCCGCCGCGCCCGGTGCCGCCGCCCCCGCCGGCGTCGGTGTTTCCGCCGCCGCCGTTGCGGTTCTCGGCACCCTGCCCCGATCCCCGGCCCGAACCGTCCTGCCCGCTGCTGGCGCCGCCGCCCCTGCCTTCGCTGGGCCCGACGCTGCCGCTGTTGCCGGGGAAGTTGCCCGAGGGCTGCGGCGCGGGCCGATCAGGCGGCGGAGGCTCGCGCCTCGGCGGTTCGGGGGCGGGTGGCGGCGGTGCGGCCGGTGGCGGCGCGGCGGCAGGGGGCGCGGGCACCGGGTTGCGGTCCGAGCGGATCTGGAAGTAGCGTCCGCAGCCGCCGGTGGCCGCGCGGAACCCGCTCCGAAGCTGCGATTGCTGCGCCACGAAGGAGAACGCCCCGGAAAGGGCGTCCGCCGCGGCGCGTCCCGTGAGGCCCTCGATCCCGCGCGACCCGCCCGTCCGCGCGACCGCGCAGGACCCGCTGACGATCGCGCAGCGGCGGCTGCTGCGGCACATCCGGACCGACCCGTCGAACAGCGCGAGCGTGGTCTCGCGCCGCGCCACCGCGAGGTCGAAGGAGGTGCCGCGCACGCCCATCGTCGCCGTCGGCGTCGTGATCTCGTAGGCGTCCTTGTCGCTGTTGCCTGTGATGAAGCGGAACCCCCCGCTGACCGCGTTGACGGCGAAACGGCTCGCGCGATTGGAAGAGGTCATCAGGACTTCGGTGATCTCCAGCGAGGAATTCCTGCCGACGACCATGTTCGTTCCGTCGTCGAAGGTGATCTGCACGGTGCCGTCGTCCGACGTCGAGACGCGCGTTCCGTCGTCGATCCGCGCGCCGCTGCGAATGATGAAGCGCTGCCCGCCGACGGACATCTCCGCGCGGCCCGTGACCTCGACGGCCGTGGCGATCGCCTGGGCCGCAAGCGGTGCGGCTGCCGCAAGCGCGACAGCGATGGACGCCATCTGGAACAAGGCACGGATCACTGCGTCCCCCAACGCTCTGGATCACGACGGACCTGCGGTTGACGAGAGAGGCGCGGTAGAGGATCAGGCTGCGCGAGTTCTCGCCACAAAACTGCCCGAATTTGGCCATATTTCGCCGATCCGTCAAGAAATATCGGTTAGGCGGACGCCTATTGATGGCTCGCGCGCTTCGCGCCGGGCCACGGGACGACGTCGTTCTGTCAGGGGCCAGATCCGGCGGAAGGCCGCCTTCCGCAGGGCTTGGGGACGGAGGAAGGCTGCGCTCCGCAAGACTTTGCGACAGGGGCCTGCGCGGTCGCGCCGCCGCGATGCGAAGGGCTAGCCGGCCGCCTCCCGACGGCGATCGGCCTCGGCGCCCCCTTCGCGCCTCGCCGTCCCGTCGCCCGAGCCCTCCGGCGCGCTGAGGGACAGCTTGCGCGCGAGGTCGCGGTTGAACATCGCGCCCAGCGCGTTCGATAGCGCGGGCGACCGGCGCATGATCCGCTCCAGGTCGCGTCGATCCCAGAAGATGTAGCGTGTCCCCACGGGAGCCGTCACGGTCGCCGAGGCGGGGCCTCCGATAAGAAAGGAGATCTCGCCGATGAAGCTCCCCTCGGGGATCTCGTGGACGGTTCCGTTGCGCTGCATCTCGACCCGACCGTCAGCGATCAGGAAGAGGCCGGGCACCTCGTCACCGTTCCGGGTCAGGACGGTGGTCGTGTCCGCCGTCATGATGCGCCCCGCCTTCAGGACGCGGCGGAACTGGCCTGGATTGAGGGTCGGAAAGCTCGCCGAGAGCTTCAGGTGTTCCTCGCTCATCCCGAACCGCGTCCGCTCGCGCACGATCACGACCAGCAGCACGAGATTGATCGTGAAGAGCGTGCCGTTCGTGCCGATCGGGGCCCAGATCGGGGTGTCGTTCAAGGTGAAGTAGAAGACGATGTAGCACAGGTAGCAGCAGGCCAGCAGAGCCCGCATCGCGAGCTCGTCGCGGATCATGAAGCCTGTCGCGCTCAGGCAGAATGCGAGGAACACCAATCCATTGGGGTCCAGGTAGGCAGCGAGACCCAAATCGACGCTCCGGTGGTGGCCTTTTCGTTGCAGGTCCCTTTGGACCGCAATCGCGTCAGGGAGTCAACGCGCGGGACGCCGAAGGGGGGCCGCCATAGACGTCCCCTCCCCGGCGTTCGTTCCGCGAGCGTCGGGATGCAGCCCAGGGCCGGTCTTCCGGGCAAGCGCGCCCGTCAGCGCAGGATGCCGAGGTCGTCCATGTCGACGCCGAGAGGACCGGCAAGATCCGCCACCGAGTCGTGCAGGAGTTGCAGCGCGTAGTGCGGATTGTGGGCGTAGGCGCCGGGATCGGCCGTCACGAGCTTCCAGTTGTAGGCCGCCCGCAGCATCCGCGGCGTCCAGCTGGAATAGGCGACGGGCTGGCCGTCGGCGGTGTCCGCCACACCGTCGGCGTTGCCGTCCGCGAAGAAGTAGGGATAGCGCCCGCCATCGTAGAGGATCGGCGCGCCCGCGACTTCCGCCCCGTAGCGCCCGACCATCTCCAGCAGCAGGTCGGCGTTGTTGTGGATGTCCTCGCGGATGCCCTGGCTCGTGTCGCCGCTTCCGTCGAAACTGTGGCGCGAGATGCGGATCTCGGCCGGCGTGCCGTTCTCGTGGCAGGTCGAGCAGCTTTCGACCTGCACCTCCAGCGTGTGCGGCTGGTGGCAGGACACGCAGCTGTCGATGGGCCGGGCGTGGAAGAAGCGGCCGGCGTAGTCGCGGCCCTCGTAATGGTAGCCCGCGCCGCCATAGCCGCCGAGCCATGTCGCGGCCGCCGTGGCGTAGTGCGGATTGACGAAGCGGATCGCGGCGTCGGGACGGTCGTCCGGCAGGCCGGCAACGGCTTCGGACACCGTGACGCCGGCGGTCCGCCCCTGGTGACAGGTCATGCACGAGGCCTCGACGCCGTTGACGGGGTGCATCACGCCGCTCGGCATCCGGATCTCGGTGATCCGCGACAGGCCGGGATTGTGGCATGTCGCGCAGTCCACGACGCCGCCGGTATCCACGGGCGTCTCCGGGATGCCCGGCTCGCTGCCGTCAAGGCCGTGGAAACTGCGGAACCCCTCGCCGGAATGGCAGACGGCGCAGACCGGCCGGATTTCCTCGTCGGCGTCCCAGTGGCGGAACGCCTCCGCCGCCGCGTCGGCATGGGCCGAGCGGAACCAGTCCGCGATGGCGGCATTGTTGGCGATCTCGATCTGCTCGGGATTGAAGGGGCCGGAGTCCGGGATCACGAAGGGGAGGACGGCATCCTCGCCGGTGAAGGGGAGGTCAGCCACGGTCGAATCCGCGTCCCCGCTGCCCTCCGGGGTCTGGGCGCGACCGACATGGCCCGACGTCAGGGCGATGCCCGCGGCGAGCGAAACAAGGGCGAGGATGGCGGCAAGGGCAGGAATGCGCATGTCTTTTTATCCCGGTGCTTGAGTGTCATCGCGCGTGTGGATTAGCTTAACCCTACAACCTTTGCGGGCAAAACGGAATCTGACGCATGGGCATCACGGGAACCGGAGGGATGGTCAGCCTGCTCGGGATCGGCACCGGGATCGGCACCGGGCGCGGCATCGCGCACGGCAGGGGCCTCGTGCTGTCGATGGAGACGCCGCCCCTCGCCGGCGGCACGGCGCCCGTCGACGCGCCCACCGAGGAGGCGGCCCTCGTCGCGCCGCGTGGCTGCGAGATGCGCATCGACATGGTGGCGGCCGAGGACGAGGTGCTGGCCGAGGGCGCGCCTATCGCGCGGCTCCGGGATGCGCCGGACGTCACGCTTGTCGCGCCGATGCCCGCGCGGGTCGCGCGCATCCGCCTGCTGCCCGGCCGAAGGCTGGGCGAGATCGTGCTGTTCCGCGAGGCGGGCGGCGAGCGATCGCGCCACGACACCGCCGGCGCCGCGTCCTCGGCCGACGCGCTCGCGGCCCTCGCACAGCGCGCGGGCTTCTGGCCGCGGCTGCGCCGCCGCCCCTACGGCGGGCTGCCCGGTCCGGCCGAGCGCCCCGCCGCGATCGTCGTCATGGCGCGCGACACGCGCCCCTTCGCCCCCGATCCGCGCCATGAGGTGACGGGCCGCGAAGAGGCCCTCGTGCGCGGGCTCGCGGCCCTGGGCCTGCTGACGGACGGCCCGATCTTCCTGTGCGAGGACGGCGCCCGGCCGCTTCTGCCGCGGGGCGATGGCGGGCCGCGCGTCACCCGCGTGGCCGTCGGCCCGCGCCATCCGCAGGGGCTGGCGGGCATATGCCTTCACGATCTCTGCCCCGCGACCGACGCGCGCCCGGTCTGGGACCTGCACGTTGGGGACGTGGCCGATCTGGGGGAACTGCTCGGGACGGGGGTGCTGCCGCAGACGCGGGTCGTCTCGGTCGCGGGCCCCGCGCTGACGGAGACGCGCCTCCTGCGCTGCCAGATCGGCGCCGACACCCGCGGCCTGAGCTATGGCGCGGTCAGGCCCGGCCCCCATGCGATCCTCGCGGGCTCGCCGCTCGACGGCCGCGCCGCGCACTGGCTGGGCCCGCGCGACAGGCAGGTCAGCGTCCTGCCCGAGCCGCCCGGCGAAACGCGGCCGCACTGGTTCCTGTCGGCGCTTACGCGGTCGTCGCGGCCCAAGCCCCTCATTCCCACCGCGGCGCTGTCGCAGGCGGCGGGCGGCGCCTTTCCGGTGATGGCGATGCTTCGCGCGCTCAGCACGGGAGACGACGAGACGGCGACACGCCTCGGGGCGCTGTCGCTCGTGGAGGAGGACCTCGCCCTTGTAGATTACGTCGTGGGCGGCGCGCCGAGCGCGAGCGATCTTCTGCGCGGTTTTCTCGACCGCGCGCAGGCCGAGGCCGCGCCATGATGCGCGGGCTCTGGGACCGGGAGATGGTGGCGCTCCTGCTGATCGCGGCGCTCGCGCCGATGGGCCTTGCGTGGCTCTGGTCCGAGGGGTCCGACGCGGTCGCGCGGCTCGCCTTCGCGCTGGTCGTCGCGGGCGCGTGGCACGTCGTCTTCATGCTCGCCCGCGCGCAGCCGCCGTCGCTGGCCGGCGCGATCACCGCCCTTGCGGTGGCGATGCTGGCGCCGGAGGACCTCGGCGCGTTCCGGCTCGCGCTCGGGATCAGCTTCGGGGTCGTCTTCGGCGAACTGGTCTTCGGCGGCTGGGGCCGCAACGTCGTGAACCCCGCCACGGTGACGCTCGCCTTCCTGGGCTTCGGGTTTCCCGCTTTCGGCTGGCCGGATTTCGTCCTGCCGGTCGCGTGGGCCGCGATCGGGGCCGGAGCGATCGGGGTGGCGCTCGGGGTCATGCCGCTGGGCGTCATCGCCGGCGCGACGCTGGTCGGGGGGCTGTCATGGGTGGCGGGTCTGCCCGTTGGGCCCGTGCTGCCCGCCGCCGCGATCGCGCTCGTGCTGATGGTCGCAGATCCGGTGGCCAGCCCCGACACCGCGCTCGGCCGATGGCTGCACGGCGGGCTTTACGGCGCGCTCGTGCTGATGTTCGCGACCGGCTGGGACGGGTCGGCGCCGGTGCAGATCTGCGTGGCGGCGGCGCTTCTGGCCTCGCTCGCCGCGCCGCTTTTCGACGAGATCGCGATCGCCCTCTGGGTCATGCGAAGAAGGAGACGCCATGGCGGACCATGACGGCACGAGCGAGGGCGCGGGCCCCTGGCGGCGGTTCCTCGCCCAGCCGAACGACAGCCGCGCCAAGACCATCGCGATGGCCTTCGCCGTATCGGCGGCCTGTGCCGTCCTCGTCAGCGCGGCGACCGTCTACCTGCGCCCGATCCAGGCGGCGAACCGCGCTGCCGAGGAACAGGCCCGCATCGAAAGCCTCGTGCGCGGCATTCCGGGCATGTCCGACCTGCTGGAGCGGTCGGGCGGCACGCTGGGGACCGTGGTGATCGACCTCGAACGCGGGCGCGCGGCCCCCGAGATCACCACCGACACGCTGGAGATCGCGCTGTCCGACCCCGCCAACTGGAGCGCGCTCGAACCCGGCGAGGACCTTGCGGGACTGGGCCAGCGCCCCGATTACGCGCAGGTCTACCTGCTGCGCGACGGGGGCGAGGTCTCGGTCGTGCTGCTGCCGATCACCGGGTCGGGATACAACGGGCGCATCGACGCCGTCCTCGCGCTGGGCGGGGACATGCGCACCATCGCCGGGCTGTCGATCACGCGGCAATCCGAGACGCCGGGCCTCGGCGCGCGGATCGAGGAGGCAGCGTGGCTGTCGGACTTCCCCGGCACCCGCACCCGCGACGAGGCGGGCAACCTGCGTTTCGCGGTCGCGCGCGGGCAGGCCTCGAGCGTCTACGAGGTGGACGGGATCACGGGCGCCACGAGGACCTCGAACGCGATGACGCGCATGATCCGCTTCTGGCTCGGCCCCGAGGGCTACGGCCCCTTCCTCGATGCGGTCCGGCGGGGGGAATTCTAGGCATGGCGCGCGGCCCGCACCTCTGGACCATCCTCACCACGCCGCTGGTGCGCGAAAACCCGGTGACGCTCCAGATCCTCGGGCTGTGCTCGGCGCTGGCGGTCACGACGTCGCTGCCGACCGCGCTGACGATGTCGGCGGCGCTGACCGTGGTGCTGACGCTGTCGGCCGGCATCATCAGCGTGATCCGCCGGCACATCCCCGACACGATCCGCCTCATCGTGCAGATCGTCATCGTCGCGTCGCTCGTCATCGTCATCGACCAGGTGCTGCAGGCCTACCTCTTCGAGATCAGCCAGGCGCTGTCGGTCTATGTCGCGCTCATCACGACGAACTGCCTCGTGCTGGGGCGCACGGAATCCTTCGCGCGCCACAACCCGCCCGTCCCCGCCATGGTGGACGCCTTCGGCAACGGGCTGGGCTATTCGCTGATCCTGATCGTGATCGGCGCCACGCGCGAGCTTTTCGGGCAGGGCCAGCTTATGGGCCGCACCGTCCTGCCGCTGGCCGAGGACGGCGGATGGTTCACCCCGCTCAGTCTCATGCTGCTCGCGCCCAGCGCCTTCTTCCTCCTCGGCATCCTCGTCTGGGCGATCCGCTCGGTCAGGACCGAACAGGCCGAGGCTCCCGAATTTGCACCGCCAAGGGCGCGGGAGCCGGCGGAATGAGCGGGCTCTGGACCCTTTTCCTCGAGGCGAGCTTCGTCTCCAACATGCCGCTGACGCTGTTCCTCGGCCTGTGCACCTTCATCGCGCTGTCGCGCCGCCCCGAGGCGGCGCTGGGCCTGGGCGTCGCCATCACGGGCGTCCTCGGCGTCACGGTGCCCCTCAACCAGGTCATCTACGACGGGCTTCTCGCCCCCGGCGCATGGGCCTGGGCGGGGATGCCCGAGCTCGACCTGTCCCATCTCTCGCTGATCGCGTTCATCGGCGTGATCGCGGCCACGGTGCAATTGCTCGAAATGGTGCTCGACCGGTTCTTCCCGGCGATCCACGCGGCCTTCGGGGTGTTCCTGCCGCTTCTGACCGTGCAATGCGCGATCCTCGGCGGCAGCCTCTTCATGGTCGAGCGAAGCTACACGCTGCCGCAATCGGTCGTCTTCGGCCTCGGCTCGGGCTTCGGCTTCGCGGTCGCCGTCGTGATGCTGAGCGCGATCCGCTCGCGGCTGGCCTATGCCGACCTGCCGGCGGGCCTGCGCGGCCTCGGCATCACCTTCATCCTGTCCGGGCTCATGTCCCTGGGCTTCGCGTCCTTCGCGCTGATGGCCGTCCAATGACCGAGATCCTCGTCGGCAGCCTTGTCCTGATCCTGCTCGTCACCGGCCTGACCCTGGGGCTTCTGGCGGCGCGCCGGAAGCTTGTTCCCGGAGGCGCGATCGAGGTGACGGTGAACGGCACCACGCGCCTTGAGGCCGAGCGCGGCGAAAAGCTTCTGGGCGTTCTGCATGGCGGCGGCATCGGCATCCCGGCGGCCTGCGGCGGATCGGGGACCTGCGGGCTCTGCCGCGTCACCGTGACCGGCGAGGGCGCGGGCGAGCCGCAGGCGACCGAGCGCGGCATCCTCTCGGCGCGCGAGCGGCGCGACCATGTCCGTCTCGCCTGCCAGACGAGCCTGCGGGGCGACTGCGCGGTGACGGTGCCGCAGGACGTCATGGCCGCGGGCGGCGGCTTCACCGCGCGCGTCCACACGGCGCGGATGCTGGCGCCCCTCATCCGCGAGATCGTGCTCGATCTGCCCGAGGGGCAGCCCTTCGACTACCGCGCGGGCGAGTTCATGCAGATCACCGCGCCGCCCTACCGCCTCGACTTCTCGACGCTGGACCTGCCCGAGGCCTTCCGAGAGGTCTGGGAGATGTCGGGCTGGAACCGCCTGCGCATCGCCTCCGACAGCGCCGTGACCCGCGCCTACTCGGTCGCAAACCGCCCCGAGGATGCCCGCGCCGCCGTCTTCAACATCCGCCTCGCCGTGCCGCCCCCCGGCCGCGAGGACGAAATCCCGCCGGGCGTCGTCTCGTCATGGCTGTTTTCCGTGGCGGAGGGCGACCCGGTGGACGTCTCGGGGCCCTTCGGCGACTTCCGCGTGCAGGACACCGGGCGCGAGATGGTCTTCATCGGCGGCGGTGTCGGAATGGCGCCCCTCAGGGCGATGATCCACCAGGAACTCGGCGCCGGGTCGACCCGCCGCATCCGCTACTTCTACGGGGCGCGCTCGGCGGTCGACCTGTTCTACACCGAAGAATTCGACGCGCTTCGCCGGGCGCATCCCAACTTCAGCTTCACGCCCGCTCTGTCCGATCCCGCGCCCGGCGACCGCTGGACCGGGGCCACGGGCTTCATCCACGAGACGCTCTGGCGCGAGATGCAGGCGCACCCCGCCCCCGAGGATTGCGAATACTACCTCTGCGGGCCGCCGGTGATGATCTCGGCCGTTCTCTCGACGCTCACCCGGCTGGGCGTCGAGCCGCGCAACATCTTCAACGACGATTTCGGAGTCTGAGCCATGACAGCGACACGACAGGGGATCGACCGGCGCGGCCTTCTGCGGATGAGCGCGGCCGCGCTCGCCATGCCGGGCCTCGCCCTCGGCGGGACCGAGGCGATCGAGCGGATCGAGGGGCGCGCCTTCGCCACGACGTGGTCCGTCACCGCACCCGCGGGCGCCGGTCTGGAACGGCTGCGGCCCGCGATCGACAGGCTCCTCGCCGGGATCGACCGGCAGATGTCGCCGTGGCGGCCCGACAGCGAGATCGCGATCGTGAACCGGGCCCCGCCGGGACGTCACGCGGTATCGGCCGACACCGCCACGGTCTGCCGGGTGGCGCTGGAGATCGCCGAGGCGAGCGCGGGGCGCTTCGATCCCACGGTCGGGCCGCTCGTGGCGCGGTGGGGCTTCGGCCCGATCGAGGGCGACGCGGCGGGCGACTGGCGCGACCTTTCGGCCAGGGATCGTGCGGTCGAGAAGGCGCGGGCGGGATCCACGCTCGATCTCTGCGGCATCGCGAAGGGATGGGCGCTCGACCGGATGGCGGAGGTCGTGCGCGCAGCAGGGCACGAGCGGGCCCTCCTGGATCTCGGCGGCGAGATGCGCGGCATCGGGGACCACCCCTCGGGCAGGCCCTGGCGGGTCGCGGTGGAAAACCCCGCCGCCCCGGACGGCACCGTCGCGGTGCTGGAGCTTCCGGACATGGCGGTCGCGACCTCGGGCCTGACGTGGCAATCCTACGCGGTCGGCGGCGGCACCTATGGACACATCGTCGACCCACTGACCGACCGGCCCGCCGCCGGCGCGCTCCGCTCGGTCTCGGTGCTGCACCGGGAGGCGATGCGCGCCGATGCCTGGGCGACGGCCCTCTTCGCGGCGGGCGCCGGGGCGGGGCCGGCGCTGGCCCGGGCGATGGACCTTCCCGCCCTCTTCTTGATCGCGCGGGACGGGCGGCTGGTGCAGGAGGAAACCGGCGCGATCGGGGGCTTCCTGCGATGAACGAAGACGACGGAACGGAGCGCTGCCGATGGAAATGATCCTTGCAACCCTTGTGTTCGTGCTTGCGGCCGGCGGTCTCGGGCTTGGGCTGGCGCTGGGGCGCGGGCCGGTGCGGGGCAGCTGCGGCGGCGCGTCCTGCATGGCGGGCGACGCCTGCGCCGCCTGCCCCCGCAAGAGGCAGGCGGACGCGGAGCGGGACCCATGACCGAGGCCCTGAAGGTCCGCGCGGGCATGGAAACCGACATCGTCAGGCTGTCGCCGGGCGATCCGATCCGGCAGGCCGTCGCGGCGCTCGTCGCAAGCGGTGCAAGCGCCGCCCCGGTCGTCGAGGCGGACGGAGCCTTGTGCGGGATCCTGACCGAGAAGGACTGCTTCCGGTCGGTCCTCCACGCGAGCTACTACCAGGAATGGCGGGGCACCGTGTCCGAACACCTTTCGCGAAACGTGGTCACGATCGAGGCGTCCGAGGACATGGTGCGCGCAGCCGAAGTGTTCCTGTCGCTGCCCCACCGCGTGCTGCCCGTGCTCGAGGACGGCAAGCTGGCCGGGATGCTGAACCGCTCGGCCGTCATGGCCGCCCTCCTGCGCGAAAGCTGACGCAGCCGCTCGGGCCGGGAAGGCAGGGACACCCTTCGGCGTGGGAAGAGGGCGCGTTCCGCCTGCAGCACGCCCCGGTCATCGAACGGGCTGCCGCCTTCGGCGGCGCCGTCGGTGAGGCCGAATTGCAGGCCTGCACGACCGCCGGTCCAGTCGGATGTCGAAACGGCCGGCATGACGGCTGTGGCAGGTGCGGGCCCCCTCCCCAGCCAGCGCGGGGCCCGCGGCCAGCGGGGAAGCGGCGGCATGAATGAAGCGAACCATGAGGTCATCCCTCGTTGGATTGGTCGATCGCGTGACGGCCGGCCCGCCGGTCTTTCGATCGGGGCCGGCCGCTGCGCCGTCCTATCGGCCCGGAGCCGCCGAGGCGCCGCTGTCGCGCCCGGCGTCGTCGCGTCCGCTGTCGCCGCGTCCGCTGTCGCCGCCACGGTCGCTGCCGCGGGATCCACCGTTGCGGTCGTCCTCGCCGCGGTCGGAATTGCTCGGGCCACGGTAGACGAGGATGGGCACGCCCCGCTCGCGCAGGACCTCGCGCACGACGCGCCGCTGTCCGGGGGGCAGGAAATCGAGGTCGAGGGCGCCGGCCTCGAGCGGTTGCTCGTGCTGGTTGTCGCAAAGGTCGAAGCCCTCGCCGATGCACTGCTCGTAGGGCGTCAGCGACTCGGGGCACTGCACCATGATCGAGTCGTAGCAGTCGGACAGGGCGCTGGCCTGCGCGGGGGTGCTCGCCATCGGCAGAAGCCCGAGCGTGCCGGCGGCGGCAAGGGTGCGAAGGATTGCGGTTCCGGTGGTCGTGCGCGTCATGATTTGGTCTCCGTCGGGTTCGATTGATGCGGGCTCGCCGCGTTACAGCCATGGGTCGGAGACCGGGGCCGAAGCGTTCAAAAAAAGTTCGGGAAAGTTTCAAAAGGGGCTCGGTGCGGCGCGAAGACCCCGCCCCACGAGGCCGAGACGGCGCTGCGCAGGGCCGGGTTTCTTGCGTGGTTCAGGTCCGCGGGAAGGCCTGGACGACTGGACGCCGAGACGCGAGCGCGGACATCCGGCGGCCGTCGCGCATGGCGATGGGAGGTGGCGGAACCCTGCGGATGCCCACGCCCGTCACGGAACGCGGCAGGGCGCCCAAGGGCGGGGAAGGGCCACGGGACGCGCGGGCGCATGTCCGAAGCGGCAGCGCCCAGTTGCCAGTGGCGAGGCGCGGACCCTGCGCCCGGTCCGCATCAGCCCACGACGCATCGGGGACCGCGCGGCCGCGGAAGATCGTCAGAGGTGCCCCCGGCAAATGAAGGGCACCGGCGCCTGCGCCCGCCCTGTCCGCGACTGGCACCGCCCACCGTTCGCGACGCAGGCCGCCTTCGACGCGCGCCGCCTTCGACGCGCGCCGTCTTCCGCCCATGCGGTCCGCCGCACGCCCGCCATCGACCCGCAACGTCCGTGACGCGCCCCGTCCGGCCCGCCAAGAGCCCGTCGGCGAGACGCGTCAATCCTCACCCGCCCCGCCCCGCACCAGCCGTCACCCGCCCCGTCCGTCGCATGGCCCCCGGCGACACGCGTCGTTCGTCACCCTCCCCGTCTCTTGCTCGCGGCGCCCGCGCCGTCACGCCCTCCGCGCCGCGCACTGTTCGCAATGCGCACCGTCCGCGACCCGCCCGCCGGACCCTCGCCCAGCCGCAGCCCGCCCGGTCCTGCCGCACCCTGTGCACCCGCTTTCGCGCCGTTGCAGGTCGCTGATCAGCCGCCGGGCTGCCGGTCGATCGCCGCGTCGGCGTGGCGCATCAGCATCTCGAACATGATCTCGGGCGGGCGGTTGGCGCCCGTCGCGAAACCGCGAAGCAGTGTGACGGCACGAGCGCAAGGCGCATCTTCCAGTCGCTGAACCATTTCAGCTCGGCCTCTTCGGAGGCGAGGACACGGATGCCCGCGTGCCGCGGATCGCTCAGAAGCCGCAGCGCAAGGTCGGCGACGGCTCCGCGCGCGCCCTCCACCACCTGCACGAAATGGCTCGCATCGGCGAGGAGGATCCCGGTTATGCCATCCGCGAGGTTGCGGGCGCGCGCGGCGTCCAGCATGGCGGCAAGGCCCGACGCATCGACGCGCCTTTCCGAAAGATACGCAAGCCGGTGGATCGGCGCCCCCATCGCTCAGGACGCCGCCGCAAGGGCAAGGGCGGCCAGACGGTCCAGCGGCGCCTGCTTCTCGACCGCGCCGCGGTCGAAGGCGACCTTCGGCATCCCGTAGATCACGCAACTCGCCTCGTCCTGACCGAAGGTCGCGGCCCCGGCATCGCGCATTTCGCGGAGGCCCGTCGCGCTGTCATCCCCCATTCCGGTCATGATCACGCCCACGGCATTGGCCCCCGCGACCTGCGCCACCGAGCGGAACAGGACGTCCACCGAGGGGCGGTGCCGCGAGACGAGGGGACCGTCCCTGACCGCGACGCCATAGAGATGGCCCGATGCGGAACACCCAGCTCTTGCCGGGGCCGCGAGGCTGAACGAGGTAGCGCATGTCGTCTTTCTCGGCCTTTCTGTGGTCCAAGCTGGACAACAAGCCGTTGGACATCGCCGGAAAAGCCTCGCAATAACAACACGTTATGTATGGTGGCGGAGACGAAGGGATTCGAACCCTCGAGACGGTTTCCCGCCTACTCCCTTAGCAGGGGAGCGCCTTCGACCACTCGGCCACGTCTCCGCCGACCCGTTTAGGCGAGTGTCCGGTCGGTCGCAAGGGATGATTGCCCGCCTTCGGGCCGCGCGCGGCGCGCGGGTGGCGGCGGGCTTCGTCGCTCAGGCGTTGAACAGGAAATGCAGCACGTCGCCGTCCTTGACGACGTAGGACTTGCCTTCCACGCGCATCCGGCCGGCATCCTTCGCGGCCTGCTCACCGCCGAGCGTCACGAAATCCTCGTAGGAGATCGTCTCGGCGCGGATGAAGCCCCGCTCGAAGTCGCCGTGGATGACGCCGGCCGCCTGCGGGGCGTGCGTGCCCTTGCGGATCGTCCAGGCGCGCGCCTCCTTGGGGCCGACGGTGAAGTAGGTCTCGAGGCGCAGAAGCTCGTAGCCCGCGCGGATCATCCGGTCGAGGCCCGCCTCCTCGAGGCCGAGCTCCGACAGGAACATCCCCGCCTCCTCGGGCTCGAGCTGCGCGATCTCCTCCTCGATCCGGGCCGAGATGACGACGTGGGCGGCCCCCTGCTCCTCGGCCATGCGGGCCACGCGCGCGCTTTGCTCGTTGCCGGTGGCGGCCTCGTCCTCGGCGACGTTGCAGACGTAGAGGATGGGCTTGGACGTCAGAAGCTGAAGCATCTGCCAGGCCTTCGCGTCCTCGGCGTCGACCTCGACGAGGCGGGCGGGCTTGCCCTGCTCGAGCATCGCCTTCGCCTGCTGCATCAGGCGCTCCTGCTGGATCGCCTCCTTGTCGCCGCCACGAACCTTCCGGACGATGTTCTGGAGGCGCTTCTCGATCGACTCGAGGTCCGCCAGCATCAGCTCGGTCTCGATGGTCTCGGCGTCGGCGACAGGATCGACCCGCCCCTCGACATGCGTCACGTCATCGTCCTCGAAGCAGCGCAGGACATGCGCGATGGCGTCCGTCTCGCGGATGTTGGCGAGAAACTGGTTGCCGAGGCCCTCGCCCTTCGACGCGCCCTTCACGAGGCCCGCGATGTCCACGAAGGTCATGCGCGCGGGGATCACCTGTTTCGACTTCGCGATGGCGGCCAGCCGGTCGAGCCGCGCGTCGGGCACCGCGACCTCGCCCACGTTGGGCTCGATCGTGCAGAACGGAAAGTTCGCCGCCTGCGCCGCCGCCGTGCGGGTCAGCGCGTTGAACAGCGTGGACTTGCCCACGTTCGGCAGTCCGACGATCCCGACCTTGAAGCCCATGAAGACCACCCCTTCGAAAAGACGCCGCATCTCTAAGGCGGGCGGGGGCGCGGGGCAACCGCAACCGTGATAGGATGGGGCGGTATCAGCACAAGGAGGCGCGCGATGCACGTCACCCCCTATCTCTTCTTTCCGGGCACCTGCGAGGAGGCGATGCTGTTCTACGCCGAGACGCTGGGGACCGACCCGCCGCATTTCGTGCGGATGAAGGACATGCCGCCCGAGGACCAGGCGCAGATGGCCGGGATGCCCCCGGACGCCGTGATGAACGCGGGCCTGAAAAAGGGCGCCTTCGAGGTCATGGCCTCTGACACGCCGCCGGGCGAGGACGCGGGCATGGAGGGCGTGTCGCTTCACCTCGCGCTCGACGACGTGGCCGAGGCGCACCGCGTGTTCGACGTCTTCGCGGAGGGCGGCACGGTGGGGATGCCGATGGGCGCGACGTTCTGGACCCCCGCCTTCGGCACGGTGCGCGACCGTTTCGGCACGCGCTGGATGGTGTCGGTCGAGGACGGCGCGGCCTGAAGGCGCGCGGACGCCGCCGGCCATTGATTTCCCGCGCCACATGGCCCAAACCCGCGCGGGACCATCGTGACGGGGCAGGACATGACACGGATCGACGACACCTTCGCCAAGCTCAAGGACGAGGGGCGCAAGGCCTTCGTGGCCTACGTCATGGCGGGCGATCCCGACTACGAGACCTCGCTGGAGATCGTGAAGGCCCTGCCGCGCGCGGGCGTCGACATCATCGAGCTGGGGATGCCCTTCACCGATCCCATGGCCGACGGCGCGACGATCCAGCTTGCAGGGCAGCGTGCGCTGGAAGGCGGGCAGACGCTGGAGAAGACGCTGCAGATCGCGCGCGAGCTGCGCAAGGAAGACGACGCCACGCCGATCGTGATGATGGGTTACTACAATCCGATCTATTCCCGCGGCGTGGGCCGTTTCCTCGCCGACGCCAAGGAGGCCGGGATCGACGGGCTGATCGTGGTGGACCTGCCCCCCGAGGAGGATGACGAATTGTGCATCCCGGCGCAGAAGGCGGGGCTGAACTTCATCCGGCTGGCCACGCCCACGACCGACGACAAGCGCCTGCCCAAGGTGCTGACCAACACGTCGGGCTTCGTCTACTACGTCTCGATCACCGGCATCACCGGAGCGGCCGAGGCGCAGGCCGCCGACGTCGGCCCCGAGGTCGCGCGGATCAAGGCGCAGACCGACCTTCCGGTGATCGTGGGCTTCGGCATCAGGACGCCCGAGGCCGCCGAGGCCATCGCCGGCGTCGCGGATGGCTGCGTCGTCGGCTCGGCCATCGTGGGCGAGATCGCGGCAGGCAAGTCGGTGGACGAAATCGCGGCCTTCGTGAGGGGCCTGGCCGACGGCGCGCACCGCGCGGGCTAGAGCTTCTCGCGCGGCCGGGCGCCGACAAGGTCCCGGCTGTCGTCGAGAACGCGGCGCACCTCTTCCAGTCTCGGCAGAAGCTCGGCCAGAACCGTCCCGTCGATGCGGCCAAGCAACGCCTCGATGTCCGGCAGGAGCGCGGCGATGGCGTCCTCGCGAAAGGCGCGGCCCGCCTCCGTGATCCAGACCCGTTTCGACCTGCGGTCTTCGGGGTTAGCGCGCATCGAGATCCAGCCGCGCCGCTCCAGCAGCATCAGCGTATGGCTGAGCGTCGTCTTCGGCACCTGGAAGGCGCGGGCAAGCTCCAGCGGCGTGCGTCCGTCGGCCACCCGCACGAGGTGGTTCAGAACGCCGAAATGAGAGGCGAGCACGCCATGCGGCAGCCGCGCCTCGAACAGGGCGCGGCTGAGTTGTTCTATGATCGCGATCTCGTTGAAGACGCGGAAGACATCGCGCGGATCGACGGGCTCACCCGACAAGCTTCTCCTCCAGTGTCCAGCGCGGGCTGGGACCCACCTGCGGACCGTAGCCCAGTCTGGCCCACATTTGAACGGTCGCTCCGTCGGGGGCCAGCCTGTCATGGATCCCGGCATATAGCCCGGCCATTTCGGGATACTCCTGCAACGCCTGGCTCATGGGCTGCGTCCCGATCCCGAGCATCGTGGCGGCAAGGTTCACCCGGACCCAGTCGCGCCCCGCCGCGATCTGGTCCGAGCGGGTGTTTTGCGCCGACACGAGCCAGACGAAGCCCATCGCCGTATCGGCGTTGGCGAAGACGGCGGCGAGGCCCTGCCGGTATGCGACCGAGGATGTGTCGAGGGCGACCTCCCGGGAGAAAAGGCCGGTGCGCGCCATCGCCTCGAACGCCGGGCCGGAAAAGTCGATCCCGTCGGGGTTCGCCTCGACCTCGCGCCGGCCGATGCGGAAAAGATCGACACTTTCGCGGTAGGTGCGCGGGGTCTCGATCTCGATGCGGAGCGCCTCGTGGCTCAAGCTGCGCATCTCGGCCACGTCCGCCTCTGCGACGGTGCCACCTGCGCGCGTGCCATGGATCACCGCGGCCCGCAGCGTGTCGATGGCCGAGGCCGGCACGGGCCGGGCGGTGTCGTAAGGCTCTTTCAGCGAACGGCGGTCCGGCACGGCCGCGAAAAGGGGGTCGGGTGCGGCGTTCGTGGGCCGGAAACGGCAGATTGCGACCGGACGTCCGTCCAGCTCCGTGACGCTCTCGCCCTCGGGGAAAAGCTCCGCGTCCACCGCGAAACCGTCCTGCAGCGCGGCCATGCGCATGACCTCGAGGAAACATCCAAGGCCGATGACGATCTGGCGCGAGAACGGATCGGTGTGCGGCAGAAGCCGGTTCGTGTCGACGTGGAGGATCGCGGTGTCCGGCCGGGACAGGTCGATCAGCCAAGGCTGCCGGTTGTGCGGGTTCGGCGCAAGGATCGCCCAGCTCAGCGCCCTCATGCGGGGATCCCGGTAGCCGCCCGCGGCCTCCCACGGCTCCAGCGCGCGCTCGAGGGGGCGGGTGAGGGTGTAACCCGCGACGGCGCTGGCCGCGAGGATGGTTCCGCCCCCGAGGAGGGCAAGGGTCTTGCGGCGGGAAAGGGTCATGGCAGGCTCCATTAATACGATCTCGCATCACTTAATACGATATCGCACTAACTGTAAACCAATTTCGCCGCATGGACGTCCCCGCGCGCCATTGCTACGAAATTCCGACCACCGCGGAGGAGACGACTTTCATGCCGGTCATCACCGAGATCGAGGACCTCAGGCGCATCTATCGCCGCCGCGTGCCGAGGATGTTCTACGATTACGCGGAATCCGGCAGCTGGACCGAACAGACGTTCCGCGAGAATTCCTCGGACTTCGACGAGATCCGCCTGCGCCAGCGTATCGCCGTGGACATGGCGGGACGCACGACCCGGACCACGATGATCGGCCAGGACTACGCGATGCCCGTCGCGCTCGCCCCCGTGGGCCTGTGCGGGATGCAGTCGGCCGACGGCGAGATCAAGGCCGCGCGCGCGGCCGAGAAGTTCGACGTGCCCTTCACGCTCTCCACCATGTCGATCTGCTCGATCGAGGACGTGGCGCGCAACACCTCCGCTCCGTTCTGGTTCCAAGTCTACACGCTGAAGGACGACGACTTCATGAAGCGGCTCTTCGCGCGCGCGAAGGACGCGAAATGCTCGGCGCTCGTCATCACGGTCGATCTCCAGATCATGGGCCAGCGCCACCGCGACGTGAAGAACGGCCTCTCGGCCCCGCCCAAGCTGACGATCCCCACGATGCTGAACCTCGCCACGAAAGTGCCGTGGGGGCTGGAGATGCTGGGCACGCACCGGCGCTTCTTCGGCAATATCGTGGGCCACGCCAAGGGCGTGACCGATCCCTCCTCGCTCGCCTCGTGGACGGCCGAGGCGTTCGATCCCTCGCTCGACTGGGACAGGATCCGCGAGTTCCGCTCGTGGTGGGACGGGCCGGTGATCCTGAAGGGCATCCTCGACGAGGAGGACGCGAAGAAGGCGCTCGACGTGGGCGCGGACGCGATCGTGGTGTCGAACCACGGCGGGCGGCAGCTTGACGGGGCGCTGTCCTCGATCCGGATGCTGCCGCGCATCATGGACGCCGTCGGCGACAGGATAGAGGTGCATCTCGACAGCGGAATCCGCTCCGGTCAGGACGTGCTGAAGGCGCTGGCGCTTGGCGCGAAGGGGACCATGATCGGGCGGGCCTTCGTCTACGGCCTCGGCGCGATGGGCCAGAAGGGCGTGACCAAGGCGCTCGAGGTCATCCACAAGGAACTCGACACCACCATGGCGCTGTGCGGCGAGCGGGACGTGGCGAACCTCGGGCGGCACAACGTGCTCCTGCCCGAGGATTTCACGACCCGCTGGCGCTAGGCGCGGAACCCGCGACCTCCGTACGGGGTTTGCCCGGCAAGAAACCGGAGGACGCGGCACATGGCGACGCTGAAGGGCGGCGAACGCGACGCGAGGACGTTGCTGGAGCATCTGATCCGGCTCGAGCATGACGCGATCGCAGCCTTCGACGTCGCCATCGAGAGGCTGCAGGACAAGGCGCGCGCGCGGATGGTGCGCGCCTTTCGCGACGATCACATGCGCCATCTGGAAGAACTGGCCCGGCTTGCGGCGGCGCATCGCGCCCGCGATCCCGGCAAGGGCTCGATGAAGTCGCTGCTGGCGACCGGAAAGGTCAGGATGGCATCCCTGACGGGCGGCGACGCCGCGATCCTCGAGGCGATGAGCGCGAACGAGACGGACACCGTCACGGCCTACCTCAAGGCCTCGCGGAACCCACATGCCCCCGAGGACGCAAGACCGTTCCTCGACCAGGCGCTGGCCGACGAGGAGCGTCACAAGGCCTGGCTGGACACCGAGGCCGAGACCGCCTGAGACGCCGTCAGGCCGGTCCCGGTGTCCAGCGCCCGCGCAGCACGAGGGCCAGAAGCGGCGCGATCAGGGAAAGCGCGCCGACCACCGCGAAGGCCGTGCGCAGGCCATAGGCTTCGGACACCTGCCCCATCACGACCGGGGCCATGAGAAACGCGCCGAAACCCATCACGTTGACCCGCGCCACGGCGGCGGTGCGCCGGGACGGCGGCACGATCCGCCCGACCAGCGCCAGCGCCATGGGACCGACCACCGACATGCCGAGGCCCATGAGCCCGAAGCCGAGATAGGCGACCACGGGGCCTTGCGCCGCGGCGGCGAGGCCGGCCCCGATGCAGGCCATGACCGACCCCGCGGTGATGATGGTGGCGTCGGCGAACCGCCCCGCCGCGACCTGCCCAGCAAAACGCCCCGCCGCCATCGTCAGGCCCAGCACGGCGGGCCCGAACGCGCCCTCGGCCGCGCCGCCCGCAAGCGTGCGCTCGACGTGCAGCGCCGACCAGCTTTCGACGACCGCCTCGACGAAGTAGGCGATCAGGACGATGCCCCCGCACAGCAGGACCGCGCCGCCCGGCAGGCCCGCGGGGACGGTGCCGGTCTCGGCGACCTCGGCGGCCTCCATGCGCATCCACAGCGACAGCAGGACGACAGCGGCGGCGACGCCTGCGAAGATCGCGGCCGGGGCCAGCCCCGCCTCGCGTGCGATGCCGGTGGCGACGGCGCTCGCGGCATAGGCGACCGAGAACATGGCGTGGTTGGCGTTCATCAGGGGCGCGCGGTGCCGCGCCTCGAGCTCGGACACGCGCGAGTTCGACACGATGTCGAGCGTCCCCGAGCACAGCCCGACGACGATCATCGTCACGAAGAACGCCGCGGGCGCCCCGACGAGGCCCACGGCCAGCATCGAAAGCCCCGTCAAGGCGGCCGCCGCGGGCAGCGACAGCGCGGCGAGCCAGCGGTCGAAGGCCGGCGCCAGCCACAGCGTCAGCACAAGGCCGATCGGACTGCCCAGAAGGACGAGGCCAAAGACCGCGTCGTCGGCGCCGATCCGGGCCTTCAGCACCGGCAAGACGGCGGCGAAGCTGCCGAAGACGAGGCCCATCGCCACGAACCCCAGAACCGGGCGCAGCGAGGTGCGGAGAGCGGAGAGAACGGCCATGGGACGCCTCTGCCACGGGCCGCAAGGGTGCACAAGCGCAGGCGCGCGGGGTCCTCGCAGCCCCTGTTCGGCCTTCTATTACCCCCCGTGCGGCCCTGACGCGGACGCGCCGCGCGCCCCCGCTCATTGCGTCTTTTCTTTCGCGGCGATCTCGCCTATACGCGCGGCTTCATCGGGGCCCGACACCCTTGGAGGCAGCCCCCTCAGACATGGAGAATTGCAATGGCTGGTGAGATTCCAGATCTTATCGCCGAGGCACGGACGGGGACAGGCAAGGGGGCCGCCCGTCAAGCTCGCCGTGAAGGCAAGGTGCCCGGTGTGGTGTATGGCGGCGGCGGCGATCCGCTTCCGATCCAGATCCCCTTCAACGCCCTGATCAAGCGGCTGCGCGACGGCCGCTTCCTCTCGACGCTCTTCAACCTGAAGGTCGAGGGACAGGACGACGTGCGGGTGATCTGCCGCGGCGTGCAGCGCGACGTGGTCAAGGACCTGCCGACGCATGTCGACCTGATGCGCCTGCGCCGCACCTCGAAGGTCAACCTCTTCATCCCCGTCGAGTTCGTGAACCACGAAGCGTCGCCCGGCCTCAAGCGCGGCGGCGTCCTGACGGTTGTGCGCGCGGAAGTCGAGCTTTTCGTCACCGCGGGCGATATCCCCGAGAAGATCGTCGCGGACCTCAGCGGCCTGAACATCGGCGACGTGGTCCACATCTCGGACGTGCCGCTTCCCGAAGGCACCAAGCCCACGATCGATCGTGACTTCGTCATCGCCAACATCACCGCGCCCTCGGGCCTGGTGAGCGCCGACAACGCGGCCGAAGAGGCCGAAGGCGAAGGCGAGGCCGAGGAATAAGGCCACCGGCCCACCGGCCGCGCACCAGCTTCAGGGACCGCCACGCCGATCCGGCCTGGCGGTCCTTTCGTTATGGTCCGGTCATTCAGGGGCCGCGCCTGCGCCGCCGAGGCCAAGGTCCTCGGCCCCTGGCGCGATCAGGATCTTGCCGGCGCTCGTCCGCGCGGCATGGCGGGCCACCGCCTCGGGCGCGTCCGCAAGCTCGCAGACATCCGCCACCCGGCTCTCCGCGAAGCCGCCCTGCAACGCCTTCGTCACCTGCCGCGCCATCCACAGCCGTTCGGGAAGGCTGCGCCCGGCCAGCCAGCGCGACAGCCAGAAGCCGCGCACCGTCAGGCCCTTGAAGATCATCGTGCCGGGATGGAGGCGCGCCGCCTCCTGCGCGAGACCGCCATAAAGCACGATCTCCCCCTTCCCGCGCAGCGCCTCCCCGAGGCGGAACGTCATTCCGCCGCCGACCGCGTCGAAGGCCATCCTGCATCGAAGCTGGCGGCAGGTGGCGGCAAGCGCCTCGTCGAAATCGTCGCGGTCGGTCGATAGGACATGGCGCGCGCCCTCGCGCCTCAGCGCCTCGGCCTGATCCTCCCGGCGCACGACGTCGATGATCTTCAGCCCTCGCGCGCGGGCGCGGGCGCGGATCATGCGGCCAAGCGCCCCGCCCGCCGCCGTCGAGACGGCCGACCAGTGCCCGCCCCTGCGCGCGATCCCGACCAGCGCGATCGCCGTCAGCGGGTTGACGAAGCTCATCGCCGCGGGCCCGAGGGCCGTGTCGCGCGGCAGCGCCACGCAGCGCGCCGCCTGCGTCACGGCATACTCCGCCCACAGCCCCTGGCGGTCCGCCACGCAAGACACTGCGCGTCCACGCAGCGCGCGCGCCAGCAGCCCGCCGCCGTCGGCCACCACCCGGCCCGATCCCTCGAGGCCAGGCACAAGCGGGAATTGCCAGCCGATCCCGTACTCGCCCGCGATCGTCGACATGTCGGAGGGATTGATCGGCGAGGCGGCGATGCGCACCAGCACCTCGCCATGTCCGGGCCGCGGCACCGGGCGGATCTCGACGCGCGGGGCGGCGCCGGGCGCGGGCACCACGAGGGCGCGCATCGTCTGGGGTATCTCGGTCATCGCGGGTCTCCTCGGGCGTGCGTCGCCTGCCCTGCGCCAGCCTGCCATGCCGGATCGAGCCTTGGCAAACGCCGCCCGTGCTGGCATCACGCCCCGCAACGAAGGACATGACATGAAACTCTGGGTCGGCCTCGGCAATCCGGGCGCGAAATACGCGGGCAACCGTCACAACATCGGCTGGATGGCGGTGGAGCGCATCGCCGGGGATCACGGCTTCGCGCCGTGGCGGTCGAAGTTCCAGGGCTCCGTGAGCGAGGGGGTTCTGGGCGGAGAGAAGGTCCTGCTCCTGCGACCGGAGACCTTCATGAACCTGTCCGGCCAGTCGGTCGGCGAGGCGCTGCGCTTCTACAAGCTGACGCCGGACGATCTCACCGTGTTCCACGACGAGTTGGACCTGGCACCCGGCAAGGTTCGGCTGAAGCAGGGCGGCGGCCATGCCGGCCACAACGGGCTGCGCTCGATCCATCAGCATTGCGGGTCCGACTACGCGCGGGTGCGCCTCGGCATCGGGCATCCCGGCCACAAGGACCGGGTCGCGGGCTACGTCCTGTCGGATTTCGCGAAGGCCGACGGCGACTGGCTCGACGACGTGCTGCGCGGCGTGTCGGACGGCGCGCCGGACCTGGCGGCGGGGGACGGCGCGAAGTTCCTGAACGCGGTCGCGCGGCGCACCGCGCCCGCGCGCAACGAGGGCGCGAAACCGGACCCGAAGCCGTCCGGAAAGCCCGCGCCGGCCGACGACGGGACGCCGGCCGGCGCGGAGGCGAAATCGCCCATCCAGAAACTCATGGACAAGTTCCGGTGACCGGAACCGAAGGCCGCGTCAGATCGGCCTTCCACAGCCAGGGAAAAAGCTGCGCGCTGCTGGGCTCGCCCTTCATGGGCAGGCTGATGCCGCTCGTGGCGGAGCGGCTGACGCCCGATACCGCGCCCGGCGCGCGCATCCTTGGCTGGGAGGGCGATGTCGGGCCGGCGGGACAGTCGGTTCCCCTCAGGCTAGCGGGCGCGCTTCATGCGCTGGTGCTCGAGGGGGTGGATGCCGAACTCGCCGCCGCCTACCCGCCCGCCGAGGTCGACGACGACACGCTCTGGCGGGCCGTGCACGGCGCGCTCGGCCGGCACGCGGGGCGCATCGGCACATGGCTCGACCAGGCGCCCCAGACCAACGAGGTGCGGCGCGCCTGCGTTCTTCTTCCCGCTCTCTGGTGGCTTCTGGAGCGGACCGGCGCGATGCCCATCGAGCTCGGCGAGCTTGGCGCAAGCGCGGGGCTGAACCTGTCGCTCGACCGCTTCGCCATCGTCACGCCTCACGGCCTCGCCGGGCCCGAGGGGTCGCCGGTCACGCTGCGCCCCGAATGGCGCGGCGCGCCGCCGCCGCCCCGGCCCGTCACCGTCGGGGAGCGCGCGGGCGTCGACCTGAACCCGCTCGACCCGGCGGATGCCGCGGACGCGCTCAGGCTTCTGTCGTTCCTGTGGCCCGACCAGCCCGAGCGCATGACGCTGACGCGCGGCGCCATCGCGCTGGCCTCCACGCGCCCCGACGCGGGCGACGCCGCCGGCTGGCTCGCCGCGCGGCTGAAATCCCGCGCGGCGGGGCGGCTTCACGTCGTCTTCAGCACCATCGCGTGGCAGTATTTCCCGCACGACACCCAGACCGCCTGCACCGCCGCACTGGAGGCGGCGGGCCGGGACGCCACCCCCGCATCGCCCCTCGCCCATGTCGCCTTCGAAAGCGACGGCCGCCGTGACGGGGCGGCGTTGCGCGTCCGTCTCTGGCCACAGGCGCCCGCGCCCCAGATGCTCGCGCGTGCGGATTTTCACGGCCGCTGGGTCGATTGGTGCGGTTAACATTTGCGCTTAACGACAGGGCTGTTAGCCTTCCGCATCTGTAAAGTACGAACGGGGGAAGTTCTCATGCCATTCGAGATGGATGCATCCATCAACGTTATGGGCCAGGCACTGCAAAGCTGTTCGCGCGATCCCATGACCGGCTTCTTCCGAACCGGAAGCTGCGAGACCTGTGTGGAGGACCGCGGCATTCATACCGTCTGCGCAGTGATGACCGAGGAATTCCTCGCCTTCTCGAAATACGTCGGCAACGACCTGTCGACGCCGCGGCCCGAATCCTCCTTCAACGGCCTGAAGCCCGGCGACCAGTGGTGCCTGTGCGCCTCGCGCTTTCTGCAGGCGCATCACGAGGGCGTCGCGCCCCGCGTGAACCTGCCGGCCACGCACGAGCGCACGCTCGACGTCGTTCCTCTGGAGGTGCTGGAGGCCTACGCGCTCGACGGGTCCTGAGGCTCGGGCGCCGCGCCGCGCCCGACGGGAACCGCGGCGGGCGCCTGCGGCGCGGGCGTGCCATCGAGAAGTTCGTCCACGAAAAGCGACAGAAGCTGCGGCCGGCCCGTCACGCCGGCCTTGCGGTAGATCGCGTTCGTCTGCGCCTTGACCGTGCCCTGCGATGTCTGCCGCAGGCTCGCGATTTCGGCGATGGACATGCCCTTGAGCGCGAAAAGCGCGACATCGCGCTCGGCCGGGGTCAGAGTCCATTCAGCGAACCGTTCCTCGACGATCTCCATGAACGCGCCCGACGCCGCCCGCAGCGAGCGCTCCATCGAGCGGGTCCTGCGCAGGGACGCCCTGAGCAGAAGCGCACCCAGAACGACGCCGAGGATGAGGCCGATCGCGGCGGCAAGCTCCATGACCTCCCGGTAGGCCCACGGGATCGGGCCAATGGGCGCGCCCACGACCGTCAGCAGGATGTCGGACACGAAGAAGAAGCCGCAAAGCGACTGCACGACGAGGATCGCCCCGAATATCCAGGGCTGGTTCAGCATTCCCCCTGCCCGGGACCGGCCGGATCAGTCGTCATCGTCATCGCCACCATCATCGTCGTCATCGTCGTCATCGCCGCCGCGGTCGTCATCGTCGTCGTCATCATCATCGTCGTCGTCGTCGTCGCGACCGTCGTCATCGCGGCCCGACATGCGGTCGTCCTCGTCGCTGTCGTCTCCCGGCGACGGCCCGATCGAGGGATCTCCGCTTCGGTCCGTGGTGTAGTCGCGCAGGATCGTGCCGTTGCGGGGATCGAGCACGATCTCCCGGTCGAGATCGCCGCGGCGGGACAGGACGCGAACCCGGCCAAGAAGCGTCCGGCGCACCATCGTCACCTCGAACCCCTGCTGCCGCAACTGACGGACGACGGACCGCGTGGCACGGTCCTCCTGCGCCGCGGCGGGGCCCGCGGCGAGGACGGCGGCGGAAACGCCGATCAGGAAAGCGCGCCGGTTCATGCCCATGCCCGCGGTCACCCCTCGCAGAACCCCGCCGGACACTGGCCGGCGGGGCAGATCATCAGATCGCGAGACCACCTTGCGGCGCCTCAGTCGTCGTCGTCATCATCATCATCATCGTCGTCGCCGCCACGGTCATCGTCGCCGCGGTCGTCGTCGTCATCATCATCGTCGTCATCATCGTCGTCGTCGCGATCGTCGTCGTCATCATCGTCGTCGCGATCGTCGTCATCATCATCATCGTCGTCGTCGGGATCTTCGCCGGTATAGCCGGGCCCGTAGGCGTCGTCGTCCTCCACTTCCGAGCGCAGCAGATTGCCCTGCCCGTCGTAGTAGAAGTCGCCCTCGCGGCCGCCGCCATAGGCCTCGACCTCGAAGGTGCCGTCACGCTCGATGTCGATCTCGATGCGGACATAGCCGTCCGCCACGAGTTCGTCGACGATGCGGTCGATGACCTCCTGCGATTGCGCGGAAGCGGCCGAGGCGACCACCGCGATCGCGAGGGCGGAGGACGTGAGAAGTCTTGTCTTTCGCATGAACATGCTCCGTGGGGCTTGCGTTTCGTCGTCGACGCCGCCCGACCGGCGGCAGCCATCGGCAAGGTCCTGCCCTGCCGGACACGGCTGCTACATTGGCACGGAGTTTAGACCGCAAACCATAAACGCAAGCTCGACGGCGATAAACCAAAGGACTAGGGGGGGCGCTCAGCCCGTCATGTCCCATCCCAGCGCACGCGCGACCGTGAAAATGTCCTTGTCGCCCCGGCCGCACATGTTCATCACCAGCAGGTGATCGGACGGAAGGTCGGGCGCGATCTTGGTAACGTGCGCCAGCGCGTGGGACGGCTCCAGCGCGGGAATGATCCCCTCCGTCTCGCACGACAGCTGGAACGCCGCGAGCGCCTCGGCATCCGTGATCGAGACGTATTGCGCACGACCGATATCGTGGAGCCACGCGTGTTCCGGCCCGATGCCCGGATAGTCGAGGCCCGCCGAGATCGAATGCCCCTCGAGGATCTGCCCGTCCTCGTCCTGCAGCAGGTACGTCCGGTTGCCGTGCAGGACGCCCGGACGCCCGCCGGTCAACGAGGCGCAATGCTCCATCTTCTCGTTGACGCCGTGGCCGCCGGCCTCGACGCCGATGATCGCCACCTCCTTGTCGTCGAGGAAGGGATAGAACAGGCCCATCGCGTTCGACCCGCCGCCGATCGCGGCGATGAGCGTGTCGGGCAGCCGGCCCTCGGCGGCCATCATCTGCTCCTTCGTCTCCTTGCCGATGATCGACTGGAAGTCGCGGACCATCGCCGGGTAGGGATGCGGGCCGGCCACGGTGCCGATGCAGTAGAACGTGTCGCGCACGTTCGTCACCCAGTCCCGCAGCGCGTCGTTCATGGCGTCCTTGAGCGTGCCGCGCCCGCTCGTCACCGGCACCACCTCGGCGCCCAGAAGCTTCATCCTGAACACGTTCGGCGCCTGCCGCTCCACGTCGGTCGCGCCCATGTAGACGATGCACTTCAGCCCGAACTTCGCGCAGACCGTCGCCGTCGCCACGCCATGCTGGCCCGCGCCAGTCTCGGCGATGATCCGGGTCTTGCCCATGCGGCGGGCGAGGATGATCTGGCCAAGGACGTTGTTGATCTTGTGCGCGCCGGTGTGGTTCAGCTCGTCGCGCTTGAAGTAGATCTTCGCGCCGCCCAGGCGCTCGGTCAGCCGCTCGGCGAAATAGAGCGGCGAGGGGCGGCCGACGTAATGCGTCCAGAGATCGTTCATCTCGTCCCAGAAGCTCTGGTCGGTCTTGGCGTTCTCGTACTGCGCCTCGAGCTCGAGGATCAGCGGCATGAGGGTCTCCGACACGAACCGCCCACCGAAATCGCCGAAGCGCCCCTTTTCGTCCGGGCCGGTCATGAAGCTGTTGAGGATGTCGTCGGGCATCGCGCCTGCTCCCATTTGGCGTGTTGCGGTGGTTCTAGCGCGCCCGCCGGGCGGGGGCCAACGCAAAAAGGGCCGCCGTGGGGACGGGCGGCCCTCAGGGGGCGCGATCGGGCGGATCGGTCGCGGATCAGCCGTCGCTGCCGGTCTCGCCCGCCTCCATCATCATCTCGAACGTGGTCAGGACGTGCTCCCCCTCGCGCGAGACGGGAAGATCCGCGATGCCCTCGCGGTACTGGAACCCCTCCTCGCCGGTTTCCTCGTAGAGCATGACAATGTAACGGCCGCCCGGCATGAAATCGCCGCGAACGATCACGTCCCGGGTCTCGCCTGCGGGGACCTCGGCAATGGCGACCGGCGCGCTTGCAGGCGCGCCTTCGGGGGTGTCCTCGGTCACGACGATATAGCCGGGCGTCTCGGCCACGACGTTGTCGAGGACGATCCCGCCGTCCTGGTGACGCGCCTCGCCGATGGCAGGTTGCGTGTCCTGGGCAAGCGCGGCTGGCGCGGCAAGCAGGGCGGCGGCTGCGCAGGCGGTGATGCGGATCATGGGCTTCTCCCTTTGCTGTGCGCTTGCGGGCACAACGAAGCGAGGCGGGGGGAAGGTTCCCCTTTCCGCTCGGGCCGGCGTCAGCCGTCGCGCAGCGCGCGGGCGAAAGCGGCCATGAGATCGGCGTCCTTGACGCCGCGCGCCGCCTCGACGCCCGAGGAGACGTCGACCTGCCGCGCGCCGGTCAGCCGGACGGCTTCCGCCACGTTCGCGGGCGTCAGGCCGCCGGCCAGCATCCACGGCCGCGTCCAGTATTTCCGGCCCGCCAGGAGCCGCCAGTCGAAGGACAGCCCGTTGCCGCCCGGCAGGTCGGCGCCCTCCACGGGCTTCGCGTCGATCAGGAGCTGGTCGGCCACCGCGGCGTAGCGGTCGATGGCGGCGAGGTCGCCGGGACCCGCGACGCCCAGCGCCTTCATCACCGGCAGGCCGTGGCGCGACCGCAGGGCCTCCACCCGCTCGGGCGGCTCCTCGCCGTGAAGCTGCAGCATGTCGAGCGGCACCGTCTCGACCAGCGCGTCCATCTGCGCGTCGTCGGCATCGACCGTCAGCGCGACCTTCGCCACACCCGGCGGCACTTCGAGCGCCAGCGCGCGCGCCTGCTCCAACGAGACGTTGCGCGGCGATCTGGGGAAGAACACGAAGCCGACGTAACGCGCTCCGCAGGCCGCGGCGGCGGCCACGTCCTCGGCGCGGGTCAGCCCGCAGAACTTGATGGCGACTGTCATGGCGAATGCGCCCTCAGCGGGCCGTGCCGCTGTCCTCGACCAGCGCGAGGATCTCGTCGCGGCCCTCGTTCTGGCGACCCTTGAGCGACTGCACCTCGCGCTCCAGCTTCTGGGCTTCGCGCTGGTTGGTGCGCGCCGCCGTGCGGTAGCGATGCTCGCGAAGCCATTCCCAGACGAAGCCGACCAGCACGCCGGTCACGACACCGCCGAGGATCACGAGGAACAGGGGCAGCTCGATCGCGACATCGACGCCCGACCAAAGCGCCAGCTCCTGCGGCAGCAGCGTCAGCGTCACGGGGCCGCGGTTGGCGAGCGCGAGGATCGTGAGCGCGATCGCGACGAGGATCAGGAAAAGGTACTTGATGGCGCGGATGATCTTCATCGCATCCCCCCGGAAGTTGCCGTCGGCAGAGGCAGGCGGCGGTCAGCCGTCCTGTTCGTTCAGACGGTCACGTAGCAGCTTGCCCGCCTTGAAGAAAGGGACATGCTTTTCGTCGACCTCGACGCTTTCGCCGGTGCGGGGATTGCGGCCCACGCGGGCGTCGCGCTTCTTGACCGAGAAGGCGCCGAAGCCCCGCAACTCGACCCGGTTTCCGCCGGCGAGCGCCTCTATGATCTCCTCGAAGATCGCGTTGACGATACGCTCGACGTCCCGTTGGTAGAGGTGCGGATTTTCATCGGACAGCTTCTGAATCAGCTCCGAGCGTATCATGTCGTCCTCCCAAAACCTGACGGAACGCACCGCCATTATAGGCAAAAGCAATTGAACTGGATACCGGATTCAACCACCGGCTGACGGCCATATCCCTGCAAACATGGGTCAATTCGGGGCTTTGCGGCATCCCGGCAGCCTCGGGCGGGGTTCGGCAGCCTCCGCCCGAAGCGCGCGGGCTGCCGATTCGCGCCGTCCGGCACAAGCCCGCATCAGCCCGCGAACGCCAGCGACACCCCGCCCACGAGGATCAGGCTCAGCGCCCAGACCATGCGCCATGGCCGCGAGAAAGGACCAAAGCGCAAGCCTCGAGGGCGGCACGCGGGCGAGACAGCGCGGATGGCGGCGATTGAAGACGAGGTAGACGCCAAGCGCGATCACGAGGCAGGCGACTGCGATCCGGATCTCCCGCTCCCATTGCGCGAGGACCAGGAGCGCGGTGAACGGGAGCGAGTTGGTCCAGTAGACGCGCTTGCCGTCGCGGCTGATCTCGACCATCTGCGGGCCGAAGGCGAAGGGCTTGCCGTTGGGATGGGCCGTGCCGCGCGCGATGCCGCCGAGCTCGACCTTGGCCGCAAGCACAGGGGTCATCGGATCCGAGACGTCGTATTGATGCATCCCGCCCAGCCCCCAGCAGGCGAGATGGAGGAACCTGTCGTCGAGGCTGAGGTCGATGTCGGTGACAAGCGGCGGCACCGCCTCGAAGCCCTGCAGCAGCGGCGGCAGGTTTTCTGCCTTCTCGGGGCGCCGGGGAACAGGCGTTCCAGCCGAAATGGTGGAACTCGTCGCCCTTGTCGGGCATCAAAAGCTGGTGGACGATCCGGCCACAGGTGTCCGACTTCGGATCGACATCGACGACGGCAAGGCCGTCCGGCCGGGACCCGTCGGGACTGAGCATGAGCATGAAGGCCAGCGTCTCGACCGGAGCTTCCATGGCGAGTTTCGGGGTCGCGTGGAAAGTTGGATCTGGTCTCAGGCTCATCGTCGGCTCCTCCCAGGCCTTGGGCAGCGGAGCATCCGACGGCGGATCGATCCTCGAGCGCCCGTGCCGCCGAGCCTGCCACACATCGGGGATTCGGGCGATTTCCGGGGCGTGCGGGACGTCCCGGCCGCCCGAAGGCGGCGCGAGCGAGGCCTAGCGCTCGGGAAGCGGAATGAACTCGTCGCTGTCGCCCGGCGGCAACTGGAAGCGTCCGTTCCGCCAGTCGCCGGCCCGCCACGCCTCTCGGGCCTCCTCGATCCTCTCCTTCGAGGAAGCGACGAAGTTCCACCAGATGTAGCGCGGCCCCTCCAGCGTCTCGCCGCCGAGAAGCATGACCCGCGCGCCGCCTGCCCCGGCCCTGAGGGACACGCGGTCGGCGGGGCGGAACACCATCATCCGTCCCGCCTCGAAGGTCTCGCCCGCCACCGTGACCTCGCCGCTGACGACGTAGACGCCGCGGTCCTCGTGGTCGTCGGGCAGAGGGATCGCCGCGCCCGGCTCGAGGATGGCATCGGCGTAGAACATCTCGGACGCCGTCCGCACCGGGGCCCGCTCGCCCCACGCATTGCCGAGAACCAGCCTCACCCGCTTCCCCTCGCCCTCCAGCAGCGGAAGCGCGCTGGCGGGCGCGTGGGCGAAGTCCGGCGCCCGGTCCTCGTGGTCCTTGGGCAGGGCGACCCATGTCTGGATGCCGAAGAAGGGCATCGGATCCGTTTGCGTCGCGTCGTCGGTCCGCTCGGAATGGGTGATGCCGCGGCCCGCCACCATCCAGTTCACCGCGCCCGGCTCGATCCAGGCGTCGGTGCCGAGGCTGTCGCGGTGATGCATCCGTCCGCTGAACAGGTAGGAGATCGTGGCAAGCCCGATATGGGGATGCGGCCGAACGTCCAGCCCGCGCGAGGGCAGCAATTCGGCGGGCCCCATCTGGTCGAAGAAGATGAACGGGCCGACCATCTGGCGGCGCGGCGCGGGCAAGGCGCGGCGCACCTCGAAGCCGCCGAGGTCGCGCGCGCGGGGCACGATGACGGTGTCGATGGCGTCCACCTGGTCTCCGGTCGGACAATGCGGGTCGAGGGCGGGGTTCCAGCTCATGTGCGTGCTCCATGTTGCACGCCCATAGAAAGGCATCGCGACTTTTCGCACAAGACGCCCGAATGGCGCGATACTTGCGCGCTGGCGCACATGTCGCGGCCCCCTGGCACCGCCACGCGGGGCGCGTCCGGTCCGGCGGGGGCCGCCCTCGTCAGCCCATCCGTTCGCTCGCGTAGCTTCCGGGGCTGGCGGGAAAGACCACGGTCTTGTCGCCGTTCAGGAAGGTGCGGTTGTGGATGTGGGCGTGGACCGCGCGGGCCAGAACCGCGCTTTCCACGTCGCGCCCGAGGCTGACATAGTCCTCGGCGCTCTGGGCGTGGGTCACGCGGACGGTGTCCTGCTCGATGATGGGCCCCTCGTCGAGGTCGCTCGTGACGTAGTGCGACGTCGCCCCGATCAGCTTCACCCCCCGCTCGAAGGCCTGCTTGTAGGGGTTCGCGCCCTTGAAGCTGGGGAGGAAGGAATGGTGGATGTTGATGATGCGCCCCGACATCTTGCGGCACATCGCGTCCGACAGGACCTGCATGTAGCGCGCCAGAACGATCAGCTCGGCCCCCGTCTCCTCGATGATCTCCATCTGCCGCGCCTCGGCCTGGGGCTTGTTGTCCTTCGTGACGCGGATGCAGTGGAACGGGATGTCGTGGTTCACGACCACCTTCTGGTAGTCCATGTGGTTCGAGATCACGGCGACGATGTCGATGGGCAGCGCCCCGATCCGCCAACGATAGAGCAGGTCGTTCAGGCAGTGTCCGAACCGCGAAACCATGATGACGACCTTCATCCGGGCCGCCTCGTCGTGGAAGGCGTACTCCATCCCGAAGGGCTCGGACACCGCGGCGAAGGCCGTCTCCAGATCGGCAAGCGCCGCGCCCGTCTCGGCGGTGAAGCTCACGCGCATGAAGAAGGTCCCGGTCTCCAGGTCGTCGAACTGCGCGCTGTCGGTGATGTTGCAGCCCTTCTCGGCGAGGAAGCCTGCGACGGCGGCCACCAGCCCGCGGGTGGACCGGCATTTGATGGTCAGTGCGAATTTGCTCACGGGGTCGGGTGCCTTCTTCTGTCGGGGTGTCGGGGCGGGTGGCGTGCGTTCTGGGTGCCGGGGCGTCAGTCGGGCGGTCGGGCCGCGCCGGGCCTGAGCCACCGGCCATGCCCGGTTTTCATGTCCGGGTCGGCTGCGCAAGCGCCGGCGCGACGATCGGCGGGGGGCCCTGCGGTCCCGGCATTCCCGCGCGCCTCAGGCAAGGCCGCGCGCCACCGTCTCCAGCGCGTGCCACAGCGACAGCGCCGAGGAACGCGCGCCGAGCACGCGGTAGGACCGGCCCGGCGCGTCGCAGATCACGAAGCAGTTCATGTGCTCGATGCCGGTGCGGTCGGCCATGCCCGCCTGCATTCGCGCAAGGTCGAGCCGGCAGAGCCGCTCCAGCAGCGCGGTCGCCCCCTCGCCCTCGAGCACGAAGCAGACCCATCCGTCGGTCTGTTCCGTGACCGACGCCGCGCCCCCCAGTCGCGCCGCGAGGCGGTCGGCCATGTCCTCGTGCGTATCGAAGGGCGCGAGCGCGAACCACTGGCCCGGCCCGGTCCACATCAGCTGAACGCCGCCGGGCCTGCCGGTGACGCGCCGCGGCTCGGGCGGCGGCGCGCCGGCAAGCTCCTGCGCGAGAGCGTCGAGCGCCTCGGCCCCGCCCGCGCGCTCCGCGACCGAGGCGATGGCGAGGTCCGGCGTCTCGGCGACGGAGACGGCTCCGTGCCGGGCGCTGCGCGGGCGCGCGCCGCCGGTCGCGCAAAGAGGTTCGAGACGATGATCAGCCACGCAGGCGCCCTCCTTCGGGATCGACGAAATGCGGCGACACCACCCGCACGGCGATGTCGAGGCCCTCGAGCGGGCTGACCGCGCGCAGCGTCTCGCCCTCGCGGTCCTGTCCGCGCGACACGAAGGCCAGCGCGATCGGACTGCCCAGCGTCGGCGAGAAGGCCGCCGAACTGACCCAGCCGAGCGCGTTGGCTGCGGTCAGCGCCGCGCCCTCGGCGATCACGTGCGCGCCGCCGGGGATCTGGGCCGACCCGTCCAACGGCACGAGGCCCACAAGGCGCCTGTCGTCCGCCTCCAGCCCCTCGCGGCGCGACAGGACCGCGCCGATGCTGTCCTTGGCGGCCGAGACCATGCGCCCCAGTCCCAGCATCGCGGCGGTGGTGCGGCCGTTAAGCTCGTTGCCGGCGGCGTGGCCCTTCTCGATGCGCAGAACGCCCAGCGCCTCGGTGCCGTAGGGTGTCACGCCGAGGTCGGCGCCCTGCGCCATCATCTCGCGCATCAGCGCGTCTCCGTAGCGGGCGGGCACGGCGATCTCGTAAGCCAGCTCGCCCGAGAACGAGATGCGGAACAGCCGGGCGCGCAACCCGCCGCAGACCGTCACCGGCGCACAGGCCATGAACGGAAACGCCTCGTTCGACAGGTCGCAGCCCGCGTCCACCACACGCTGCAGGAGGGTGCGGGCATGGGGCCCCGCGACGGCGATCTGCGCCCACGCGTCCGTGGTCGAGATCAGCTGCACGTCCATCCCCGGCCACAGGCATTGGCGGGCGAATTCCATGTGCCGGTAGACCGCGCCGGCATTCGCCGTGGTCGTGGTGACGACGAAGTGATCCTCGGCCAGCCGCGCGGCGGTGCCGTCATCCATCGCGATGCCGTCCTCGCGCAGCATCAGGCCGTAGCGCACGCGGCCGACCGCCAGCTTCGCCATGCCGTTGCAGTAGATGCGGTTGAGGAAGGCGGCGGCGTCGCGTCCCTGCACGTCGATCTTGCCCAGCGTCGTCACGTCGCAAAGCCCGACGGCCGTGCGGACGGCGCGCACCTCGCGGTCGACGCTCTCGCGCCAATGGGTTTCGCCCTCCCGAGGGAAGTATTGCGCCCGCAACCATTGGCCGGCCTCCACGAAGGTCGCGCCCTGCGCCTCGGCCCAGGCATGGGTGGGCGTACGGCGGGTGGGGCGGAATTCACCGTCCCGCGCGCGCCCCGCGAAGGCGCCGATGGACACCGGGTTATAAGGCGGGCGAAACATCGTGGTGCCGGTCTCGGCGACGCCCTGCCCCGTCAGCGCGGCCATCACGCCGATGGCGCTGGTGTTGGCGGTGCGGCCCTGATCGGTCGCCATCCCAAGCGTGGTGTAGCGTTTCACATGCTCGACCGAGCGGAAGCCCTCCTGCTGGGCGAGCGCCACGTCCTTGACCGTCACGTCGTTCTGGAAATCGAGCCAGGCCCGCCCCGTGGCGCCCGTCACGTGCCAGAACGCGGCGATGCGGGTCGGCGCGTCCTCGGCTTTCGGCAGCGGGGCCGCCGGCGCCTCGAGGCCCAGCGCGGCCAGCGCCGCGCGCGCTGCCTCTGCGCCCTCCGCCAGGGCCCCGTGGGTCGAGAAGGTACCCGCCGCCGCACCCGCCAGGACCTGCCCCGGCACGGCGCCCGGCGCCGGCCTGAAGGCCGCGATCCCGGCGTCCCAGACCGGGCGCGTGCGCTGCTGCGCGCTCAGATGCAGGTTGGGGTTCCACCCGCCCGAGACGGCCAGCGCGCCGCAGGCGATCTGCCGCGAAGACCCGTCCGCAAGGCGCACCGTGATGCCGGTCAGGCGCAGGCGGCCGGCGGTGCCAGTGACCTGCGCGCCCCGGAAGGTCTCGGCGGCCCGGCAGTCGGGCGCGTCGGCGCGCGTGTCGATGACGGCCGCGACCTCTACGCCCTGCGCGGCAAGATCCGTCGCCGTCCGATGGCCGTCGTCGTTGTTGGTGAAGACCGCGATCCGCTGCGCGGGGGTTGCGGCCCAGCGGTTGGCGTAGGCGCGCGCCGCCCCCGCCAGAAGGATACCGGGCCGGTCGTTGTCCGGGAAGGCGATGGGCCGTTCGGTGGCCCCGGCGCAGACCACGCAGGCCTTGGTGTAGAGCCGCCAGAGCGTCTGGCGGGGCGCGTGGTCGGGCCGGTCGGGCGCCGCCATCTCGAGGGCGCCGTAGATGCCGTGGTCGAAGACGCCGAACACGGTCGTGCGCGCCATGACCCGGACGTTCGGCAGGCTCGCAAGCTCGGCCATCGCGGCCCCGGCCCAATCGGCGGCGGGCGCTTCGTCGATGGCGAAGGTCTCGGCGTTCAGACGCCCGCCCGCGGCGAAATCCTCGTCGGCGAGGATCACGCGCGCGCCTGCGCGGCCCGCGGTCAGCGCCGCCATCAGGCCGGCGGGACCCGCGCCCACGACCAGCAGGTCGCAATGAAGGAAGCCGCGGTCGTAGCTGTCGGGGTCTGGAACGGTGGCCAGCCGCCCCAACCCTGCCGCGCGGCGGATCGCGGGCTCGTAAAGCCTTTCCCAGAAGGCGCGCGGCCACATGAAGGTCTTGTAGTAGAAGCCCGCGGTCAGGAACGGCGACAAAAGGTCGTTCACCGCCATCGCGTCGAAGCGCAGCGACGGCCAGGCGTTCTGGCTGTGGGCGGTCAGCCCGTCGGACAGTTCCACCACCGTGGCGCGGGTGTTGGGCGTGCGCGAGGGTCCCCGCGTCAGCGTCACCAGCGCGTTCGGTTCTTCCGAGCCGGCCGAAATCAGCCCGCGCGGGCGGTGATACTTGAAGCTGCGCCCCAGAAGCGCGACGTCGTTGGCCATCAGCGCCGAGGCCAGCGTGTCGCCCGGATGGCCGGTGAAGCGGCGCCCGTCGAAGGAGAAATCGACCGTGCGGCTGCGGTCGATCCGGCCGCCGGGCAGGCGGTTGGGCTGCGTGCCGGAGGTCATGCGCCGCGCCCCCGCGCCAGCGCCACGTCGCGCGCCAGTTCCACCTTGGTGATCGCGTGGGTGCGGGTGTCGCGCGTGACCACCAGCCAGGACCGGTCGCCCTGTTCATGGAACCACAGCTCGCGGTGCAGTCCGGCGGGGTTGTCGCGCAGGTAGAGGTAATCGAACAGCGCGTCCTGCGCGCCGTCGGCCATGCCGTCGGGCCGGTCGATCAGCGCGGCGTCGCCGAGATAGGTGAATTCCTGCGCGTCGCGCGGGCCGAGAACGGGATGGGGAATGATCATGTGCGCGTCTCGCTCAATGCAGGTTGGGCGTGGCGCCCATGCCCTTTTCGTCGATCATCCGGCCGGTGCGGAACCGGTCCAGCCGGTAGGCGGCGGCGGTCTCGTGGGGGGTGTCGGTCGCCAGAAGATGCGCGAAGGCCAGCCCCGAGGCCGGGGTCGCCTTGAACCCGCCGTAGCACCAGCCGCCGTTGAAATAGAGGCCCTCGACCGGTGTGCGGTCGATGATGGGCGAGCCGTCCATGCTCATGTCCATCACGCCCCCCCACATGCGCAGCAGACGCGCCTGCCCGATCATCGGCATCAGCGACATGCCGCTTTCGCAGACATCCTCGACGGTGGGCAGGTTTCCGCGCTGCGCGAACGAGTTGTAGCCGTCGATGTCGCCGCCGAAGACGAGGCCGCCCTTGTCGGACTGGCTGACGTAGAAATGCCCCGCGCCGTAAGTGATCACGCCGTCCAGCACGGGCTTCAGCCCCTCGCTGACGAAAGCCTGCAGGACGTGGCTTTCGATCGGCAGGCGCAGGCCCGCCATCGCCATCACCTGCCCCGAATGGCCCGCGACCGCGACGCCCACCTTGCCCGCGCCGATGAAACCGCGCGTGGTCTCGAGTCCGCGGATGGCGCCGTTCTCGATGCGCAGGCCCGTCACCTCGCAGTTCTGGATGATGTCCACGCCGCGGCTGTCGGCGGCCCGCGCGAAGCCCCAGGCGACCGCGTCGTGGCGCACGGTGCCGCCGCGCCGCTGCAGCAGGCCGCCCTTGATCGGAAAGCGCGCGTTCTCGAAGTTGAGGAACGGATACATCGCCCGCACCTGCGCCGCGTCCAGAAGCTCGGCGTCGGCGCCGTGCAGCATCATGGCGTTGCCGCGCAGGCGGTAGGCGTCGCGCTGCGCATCGGTATGGCACAGGTTCAGCACGCCGCGCTGGCTGACCATCGCGTTGTAGTTCAGGTCCTGCTCCAGCCCTTCCCAGAGCTTCAGCGACATCTCGTAGAACGGCTCGTTGCCGTCGAGCAGGTAGTTCGAGCGGACGATCGTGGTGTTGCGCCCGACATTGCCGCCGCCGATCCAGCCCTTCTCAAGCACCGCGACGCGCCGCGCGCCATACCGGCTTGCGAGGTAGTGCGCGGTGGCAAGCCCATGCCCGCCCCCGCCGACGATGACGATGTCGTAGGCCTGCTGCGGCTGGGGATCGCGCCAGACAGGGCGCCAGCCCTTGTGCCCGGTGATCGCCTCGCGAAACACCCTGAACCCCGAATAGCGCATCTGACGCCCCTTGCTGCCCGTCCTGGTCTCAGTGCCACGTTCCGGCGCGCCATGACGTTCCGAAAGTGACGCATTCTTGCCTTTTCGTGCCAGACACGTCACAGCGCGTCCAAAAGGGGGAGCGACACGATGCGCCGGCGGATCGGTTTCCTGCTGCTCGAGGATTACGCGCTGATGTCCTGCGCCGCGGCAGTCGAGCCGTTGCGCGCCGCCAACCTTCTGGCGGGCCGCGATCTTTACGAGATGTGCTTTCTCTCGGAGGGCGGCGGCCCGGCGGTAGCGTCGGTCGGGGGCATGTTCGACACCGTCGCGCTGAATGCCGTCGCGGGCACCTTCGACACGGTGTTCGTCGTCGCGGGGGGCGATCCCCTCGGCCTGCATTGCCCGCGGGCCACGGGCTTTCTGCGCGGGCTCGACCGGCGGGGGGTCGCGCTTGGCGGGATCTCGGGCGGGGCGGTGGTGCTTGCGAAGGCGGGGCTTCTGTCGGGGCGGCGCTTCACGGTGCACTGGCAGCATTTCGACGCGCTGCGCGAGCTGTCGCCGGACCACCTCATGGAACGCAGGCTTTTCGTGATCGACCGCGATCGCTTCACCTGCGCCGGGGGGGCCGCCCCGCTCGACATGATGCACGCACTGATCACCGCGCATCACGGCATCGAGCTGGCGCGGCGCGTGGCGGACTGGTTCATCCACACCCGCATCCGCGAGGCCGGTGACCCGCAGAAGGCCGGCACGGCCGAGCGTTACGGCATCCACGATCCGACCCTCATGGCGGTCGTCAGCCTGATGGAAAGCCACCTCGCCGATCCGCTCAGCGTCGGGCAGCTGGCGATCCTGTCGGGGATGAGCGCGCGCCACCTTCAGCGGCGCTTCGAGGAGCGGGCGGGCGTGCCGATCATGCGCTTCTACCGCGCGATGCGCCTCGACAAGGCGCGAGACCTTCTGGGCCAGACCGGACTGCCGGTGCTGGAGGTGGCGCTGGCGACGGGCTTCGCCAACGGACCGCATTTCGCGCGCGCGTTCCGCGACCGCTTCGGGATGGCGCCGACCGCCGTCCGCGCAAGGGGCCATGCCTCCCCGAGCGGACCGGCCTGAGGGCCCGGGCGGCCATTCCGGCGTCGCGGGGGAAAGCCTAGCTCCGTCCCTCGGCCAGCGCGGATAGTTGCTCCCACATCGCGGGGGCCACCTCGACGGGGTCTTGCAGCACGCGGTGCGCGCCGGGAATGCGGACTTCGGGATCGCCGGCCATGGCCTCGGTCACGCGGGCGATGCTGGCCGAAAGGTCGCCGCCATGAACCGCGGGATCGATCAGGATGTAGCTCTGCCCGAGACCGTGCGGCGGGCCGTCGGGAAGCTTCAGCCCCTTCACCTCGCGCGATCCGCGCGACCCGGTCAGCCCGGCCGCCATGAACTCCACCAGCAGGCCCAGCGCCCAGCCCTTGTAGCTTGCCGCGCTGACGAGGGCGCCCGACAGCGCGGCCTCTGGATCGGTCGTGGGCCTGCCCTCGCTGTCCACGGCCCAGCCCAGCGGGATCTTCTCGCCGGCCGCCTTCGCCATGGTGATCTTGCCCAGCGCCACGGCGGCGGTCGAGAAATCCGCGTGCATCGAGGGGCCGTCGGGCCCCGGCAGCGTGAAGGCGATGGGGTTCGTGCCGAGAACGGGCGTCCGCCCGCCCGGCCCTGCGACGATGGCCGAGGCATTGGTGAAGCCGATGCCGATCAGCCCCTCGCGCGCGATCTGTTCGGTGAAGAAGCCCAGCGACGTGCAGGTGTGCGAATGGCGGATCGCAAGCGTCGCGATCCCGCAGGACCGGGCCGCCTCCAGCGCCGCGGGAAGGCCGCACTGGAAAGCGGGCTGGGCGAATCCTTGGCGGGCATCGACCGTGACCGCACCCGGACGGGGCGTCGCAACGGCGGGCTCGGCCCGTCCATCGACGCGGCCCGTCCGAAGCTGGCGGCAATAGCTTTCGAGGTAGTAGAGGCCGCAGATCACGTTGCCGGTCTCCTCGGCGCGGGCGATGGCCCGTGCCACGGATGCGGCCTGCAACGGCCCGGCGCCGTGGGCCGCGAGCGCCCGCGCGCTCAAGTCCTCGATCCGGGCGAGTTCGATTTCCATCCTGTCGGTCCTGCCTTCCCGTCATTGCACCGCCGCGCCACAGGCGCGCCGTTCAGTCGTTGTCGCTGGTCCCCGCCCCGGCATCGGCGCGCGATGTCTCGGACGGCGGCACCGTGGTCTTCAGCGCAAGCGCGCCGAGACTGTCGAGCGTGTCTTTGCTGCAGCCCCTGCGCGCGCCGGGCGCCGCGGGCTCGGGCGCGTCCGCCCCACGGCAGAGCGTGAGTAGCGCGCAGTCCACAGCCCCGATGGCGCAAAGCGCCCCCGACATCCCGCCCGCCGGCGAGATCGCGATGCGCCCCCCGGCCCACGAGACCTCGACCGGATGCCCCAGCCGCCGCGCGACGGCGGCGAGAAACGGCAGCAGGATCACCGGACGGCTGACCGGGCCAAGCGTCAGGCCCTCGTCGTCCAGCGCGGCCTCGGGCAGGGTGCAGAAATCGCTCAGCGTCGCGCCAAGCGCGACGGGACAGAGCATCCCGTCGCCGCGCGCGGTCCACATGCCCCTTGCCACGGCCGGGCAGATCTCGTGCCAGGGCAGGCCTTGCGCCCAGTGCAGGTGATCGGCCAGCGCCCGCGGCCCGTCGATCCCGCGCGCGGAAAGCCAGCCTGCGGCAAAGCCCGCCTCCTCGGCCAGGCCCCACGCCATGCCGGCCCCGCGCGCGGCCTTGGCGCAAAGCGCCTCGATCTCGCTGCGCGACAGGAGCGGATCGGCGGGAGCCGCGCGGAGGGCGGGCCCGGAGGCGCCGTCTGTCGACGGGGGCCGGACCATCACGCGCACGCGCCCGCCTGCTCCAGAGGATAGGGCGCCCCCTGGAACAGGCTGATGCGCACCCACTTGTCCGACCGCGGGTCGAAATGGCTCGCCCCGAAGAAGGCGAGCTTGCAGCGCATCATGTCGATCGGAAGCATCTCGGCGGCGATCAGGTTGTCGCGCACCTCGGCATAGGGGTGGCGCGCGGCCAGTTGCGCGCGGCGCGCCATGAAGCGGTGTTCCGGCGCGCGCAGGAGGAATTCGGCCAACGTCTCGGTCTCGCGACAGCCGGCCAGCGCATCGTGCAGTTCGCGTGCGAGCCTTGCGATGCACAAGGGCTGCTCCCGCTCGGCGCCATCGTCGCTCAGCCGGTCGCCCAGCCTCGGCTCCAGCTTTTCCTCAGACACGTACCAGAACCGCGCGGCGGCCGAGGGCTGCGCGAAATCGATGGCGAGCGCCCAGTCGTAACGGGCCTCCAGAATGCCGCGCAGCTCGGCGCAGCGCATCGCGCCATCCAGCCCGAAGCCGGCCGTCTCGTCGGCGTCCATGCACTGCGCAAGCCCGTCCACCAGCGCGCCGTGCGGCTCCAGCATCAGCGCGAAAAGCTGTTCCTGCCCCTCGAGCGTCAGCGTCTCCTCGCCCCAGCGCCAGAGCGCGTCCCAGGGCGTGTCGCAGGTGCCGGGGAAATCCGCGATCCTCGCCCCGATCCGCTCGAGGTCCGCGCGCAGGTCGCGCAGCTTCTCCACCTGCAACGGATGCTCCGAGCGCCAGTTCGCGGCGTTGTCGCGCGCGGCCTCCCACGCGGCGCGCAGGGCGGCCCGCGCGTCAGGGTCGGCGTCGGGAAGCGCGCGGACGCGGACCAGCGCCTCTTCCTTCGCCATCATCCAGTTGTTCAGAAGAACGGGGTGGCGCACGATGAAGGGCGCCATGCCGAGGCCGGTGGAATTTCCGACGCCGAGGCGGCGCCGGATGTCTGGCGCAAGACGCGCGGCACGGTCGCCGCCGCGCGCGGCGGCCACGTGCTCGACCATGTCGACGGTGAACTGCCGGATCAGCCAGACCGCCAGCATCTCGACCTGGAACGGCGCGGCAAGCTCGGGCCGGGCGGCGATGTCGGCACGGTCCGCCGCGCCGAACTTGCCCGACCCGTAGACCGCCGTGGTGCGCATGAGGTAGCCGACCGCGTCGATTTCCGCCGTGTCGGGCTGCAGCCCTTCGGCGAGCCGGTCCACGACGTGCCGCCAAAGTCGCACCGAGCGGTTGGCCCGGCTGAGCGAAAGTTCCGACGGCTCGACGCGGCCCGCCTCCTGAAGGGGCACGTTCGCCGCGAGCCGGTCGAGGTCCGCCGCCGAGGGCGTTCCGTCATGCAGGGCGAAGGTCGCGTCCCACGCCGTGGCGATCACCCGGTCCGAGCGCATGTGCGCCGGCAGGTCATGCGCGAAGGCCACGAGGCTGTAGGTCCGTTCGGGGCCGCGCGCGCGATAGACCGCCCGGCCCACGCCCTTGGCGTCGATCTCCCAGACGGGCCGGTCGAACCGCCAGCCCTCGGCCCGCACGCGACGCAAAAGGATGCGCAGGAACGACAGGCGCGTGGGATGCGCCGAGCCCATGCGCGCAAGGCGCATCACCTGCTCGGGGGCGCGTCGTTCGACCGCGGCGGCGGCCTGATCCGTGGACGTGGTCGTGTGCATCGATACGCTCCCGCGTCGCGTTCAACGAGTGTCGGGCCGTCGCGGGCGGCGGTCGGGTGCCGCCCGCGACGTCGTCTTCAGCCCTTGCCGAGCTTCAGCGTGATCCGCAGCGCGTCCCACAGCGACGGCAGAAGCACCAGCGATACGGGCACGGCGGTGACCACGATGAAGCTTTGCAGCTTGCCGATGCCGCCTGCCCCGGTCCAGATCAGAATGAGCGCCATGACCGCCATGGCAAGCCCCCAGAACGCCCTCAGCAGGACCGAGGGATTGTCGTCGGACATCGCCGTCGCGATCACGTAGCTCATGGAGTCGCTGGTGGTCGCCACGAAGATCATCGTGAGGACGAGGAAGAAGAACGACAGGATCAGCCCCATCGGCATGGCCTGCGTGATCGCCAGGAGGCCGGCGGGCAGGTTGAAGCCCTCGAAGGGCCCCGAGATCACGCCGGGCGTGACCTGCTCGAACGCGATGCCCGACCCGCCGATGATCGTGAACCAGAAGTTCGTGATGATCGGAGCGAGGATGGACAGCATCACGATGATCGACCGGATCGAGCGGCCCCGGCTCACCCGGGCGATGAAGATCGCCATCAGCGGGCCGTATCCGAGGAACCAGCCCCAGAAGAACACGGTCCACCAGCCGAGCCAGCCGGGCGCGCCGAAGATGCCCGCGTCGCCGCGATAGAGCGCAAGCTCGAAGAAGTTGCCGAGATAGGCGCCCATGCCTTCGAAAAACCCGCCGAGGATGAAGCCGGTCGGCCCGGCCACCAGCATGAACAGCAGCAGGCAGAAGGCGAGGATCACGTTCGCCTTGGACAGAAGCTGGATGCCCTTCGAAAGGCCCGTGATCGCCGAAACCGTATAGATGCCCGCAAGCGCGAGGATCATGGTGGCCTGCGTGGCGAAGGTGTCGGGGATGCCGAACAGCGTGTTGAGCCCGTAGGACATCTGCAGCCCCAGGAAGCCGATGGGCCCGACGGTGCCCGCGACCACGGCGATGATGCACGACGCATCCGCGATCAGGCCGATCGGCCCGTTGATCGCGCGGTCCCCGAACAGCGGGTAGAGCAGCGTCCTCGGGGCCAGCGGAAGGCCCTTGTCGTAATGGTAATGCATCAGCATCACCGTCGTCAGCGACCCGAGGATGGCCCATGCAAGAAAGCCCCAGTGCAGGTAGGACTGCGCCAGCGCGGCGGCGGCCTGCGCCTCGGGGTCGGCGGAAAGATCGCCGAAGAGGGGCGGCGTGGAGAGGTAATGCGCGATCGGCTCGCCCGCGGCCCAGAACACCCCGCCCCCCGCGAGGAGGGTGCACATGATCATGGAGCCCCACTGGAAGGCCGAGAATTCAGGCTTGTCGAGCGCGCCCATCACGGTGCGCGCGCCCGGAAGGAAGCAGATCACGATCCCGATCAGGAAGGTGCCCAGCAGGAGCAGCTGCCAGTAAAGGCCAAAGTATGTCGCCGCGAAATTGAAGCCCCAGTCCACCATGGCCGACAGCGTGTCGATGCTGATCAGCGCAAGGCAGCAGAACAGAAGGATGAAGCCGCCCGTGATCGCGAAGAGCGGTTTGTCCACCCGGCCGAGCCGGGAGGACACGTCTTCGGAGCTCTTTGGTATGTCAGTCATGTTCGCCGTCCCCGTTGTGTCAATCCAGATTTCCGTTTGCCGGTCATTCCGCGGCGTGGTCGTTCAGGTTCTCGTGCCTTTTCGCCTGCTCCGCGGGGCCGAAGCCGCGCTCGAAGAAGCGCAGCCAGTTTCCGCCCATGATCGCCTCGATCTCGCCGGCGTCGAACCCGACCGCCGACAGCCCCTCG
>NZ_JARRSA010000039.1 GCF_029624655.1 Roseicyclus salinarum | reverse complement strand
CGTCCGGGCGGCCTCCCTTCCGCCCGGACCGGAGGTGGGGCGCCCGGGTGTCCCTTGCGCCACTCGCTCCCTCCGAAACCTTCACCAAAGGATCTCCCCCTCCCCATGGTTGCACGATGCAAATATCAGATACCGGGTCCTGTTCAACACTTCCATGCGTGGCGCGCGCGGCATCGGGCGCAGGCCGCACGCCCTGCGGGCGGTCCCGCGGGCCCTGCCCGGCCCTGCGCCGCGGACCTCCGCACGGCGCCACGCGGCCGGGGGACGGGCCTTCGGGCCAACGCGAAGCGTCGCCTCTGGGCGGGTCTTCCGCACGCCGCCTGCGCCGGGCCCGGACATTGCCACGGCCAGCGCCGGCGCCGCGCCGGAAGCGCGATATGCCGCACCGCCGGCGCGCGCAGGCAAAAGGTCACCACGCGCCACGGCAGGCCCCGGCCCGCAGGAAGCCGGGGCCGCCATCGTCATTCGCCGGAATATTCGGCCACCAGCGCGCGGGCGTCCTCGACCAGCGCCGCACCATCGAGGCCAAGCGCCGTCATCTCGTCGATCCAGCGCTCGGTGACCATGCCGCCGACCTCGCGCAGTTGGGCCACCACGTCATCGTCGAGCGTCACGATCGTGTTGCCGCGCTCGCGGATCGCCGTCTCGGCCATGTCGTCGCCCTCGTCCATCGCGCGCCCGGCCCATGCCGAGATCTCGATGCCCGAGTTCTGGTCGATCACGGCCTGCAGGTCCGGCGGAAGGCTGTCGTAGGTGTCGGGGTTCATCGCCCAGATGAAGAAGGTGTTGTAGAGCGCGCGGTCGCCGCCGATCTGGGTATGGTTCTCGGCCAGCTCCTCGACCCGCAGCGCGGGCACCACCTCCCACGGGATGACGCCGCCATCGACGGTGCCGCGGCTCAGCGCCTCGGGGAAGGCCGGAACGGGCATCCCCACGGGCGTCGCCCCAAGCTCTTCCAGAAGAGCGTTCGCCATCCGGCTGGGCCCGCGCAGCTGGAGGCCGTCGAAATCGTCGATCGACTGGATGGGCGCGTTCGTCGTGTGGATCACGCCCGGCCCGTGGACGTGCACCGCCATCGGGCGCACGTCGCCGAAACGGTCCATCAGGTGCGCTTCGGTGAAGTCCCACGCGGCGCGGCTCGAGGCCTCGGCCGACATCGAGGTCATGAACGGCAGCTCGAACGCCTCGGCCTCGGGGAAGCGGCCGGGCGTGTAGGCGGGGATCGTCCAGCCGCAGTCGATCACGCCGTCGCGGATCTGGTCGTAAAGCGAGGGCGGGGTGCCGCCAAGCTGCATCGCGGGGAAGATCTGCACGTCGATCCGCCCGTTCGAATCCGCTTCGACCTTCTCGGCCCATGGCTCGATGAAGAAGCGCGGCACCGAGCCCATGGGCGACAGGAAATGCTGGCAGCGCAGCGTGACCTCGGCCTGCGCGGTCGCGGCCTGCGTGCCGAGCGTCAGCGTCGCGCCGGCGATGGCGGCGGCCAGCGCCGCCGTCTTGAGAAGTTCTGTCATGTCTTTCCTCCCTGGCCGGTCTCCGCGCGTCATTCGGTGCGGCGGATGCCGGCTTACGAAACTCGTCTCGCCGGGCCGGACGCGCCTCCGACACGCACGGCCCCCGGCCGTATCCTTAACCAGCCGCCGCCCCCTGTCACCCGTTTTTCTGGCCTGGCCGCGGCGGGCGTCCGGCCCTTCTTCCTGTCCCGTCACGGGCCGCGGAAGGCAGGGGCCCGTGGCCCCGGCGAGCTGCCGCCGCGCGCCGGCGGGCGGGGCGACAACGCGCACCCCGCGACGCGCTGGCGAGTGCGCGCGCGATTTGCTAGTCGAAGCGCAAGGCTCGGCCGCGTGGGCGGAGCACAGAGGAGACAGTCCCATGTCGGCACACTCGACCCTGTCGGCAGATCCCGACCGGCCCATGGCGATTTCGCACCGACTGGCGCAGCTGGCCGAGGATGCGACCGGCGAGGCGGTCAGCCTCGACTGGGTTCTCGCGCAGCTTCACGAGCGCGCCTTCGGCCTGTTCCTGCTCGTGCTCGCCCTGCCCTGCTGCATCCCGTTCCTCTACGGCATTCCGCAGATCGTCGCCCTGCCGCTGATGTTCATCTCGCTGCAGATCCTGATGGGCCGCGACATGCCGTGGCTTCCCGGACGGCTCGGGGCGCGCACGGTGTCGAAGCGCGGGCTCGAGGATCTCGCCCGCCGCGCGGGCCCGTGGCTCCGCCGGATCGAGACGGTCAGCAGACCGCGGCTGGGCGCGCTTACCCGCGCGCCGGCCGACCGGGTCATCGGCATCGCGCTCGTCCTGTTCAGCGCGTCGATCCTGGTGCCCCTGCCCGGCACGAACACCGTCCCCGGCATCGCCGTGGTGATCGTGGCCATGGGCCTTCTGCAGCGCGACGGGATCCTCGTCATCCTCGGCTCGCTCCTCGGCACGGCGTGGATCGCGACGCTGCTGATCGCGGGGGCCACGCTCGCGAGCCTCCTGCGGGGATGGCTCGGGATCTGAGGGCCGCGCGGATCGGGACTTGCGCACGGCCGCCGCATGGCTAGGTATCACCCCGGCAACATGACCCTGCGAGGCGTCACATGACCACGACGGCACCGACACGGAGGACCTGGATCGCGCTTGCCGCTGCGGGATCGGCCGCGCTTCTGGCGGGCGCCTTCGGTTTCCAGTATCTCGGCGGGCTTCTGCCCTGCGCCATGTGCATCTGGCAGCGCTGGCCCCATGCCGTGGCAATCGCGCTCGGCGCGATCGGCATGGCGATCCCCTCGGCGATCGTGGCCGGTCTTGGCGCGCTCTCGATGCTGGGTAACGCGGGCATCGCGCTTTATCACACGGGCGTGGAGCGCGACTGGTGGGAGGGGCCGACCTCCTGCTCGGGCTCGGGCATCGCCGACATGAACGTGGCCGACCTTCTCAACCCCGACATGGGCACGGGCATCGTGCTTTGCGACGAGGTCGCGTGGGAGATGCTGGGCCTGTCGATGGCCAGCTGGAACGGCCTGGGATCGCTGGCGCTCGCGGGCTTGTGGATCGTGGCCGCGACGCGCCCCCGCCGCGCCTGATCCTGGGTCCGTCCGGCCCCCGCCGCCGGGCGTCAGTGGTAGGTGAACGTCCCCGTCACGTTGCGCCACTCGCCCGAGGAGATCATCCGGCGATGCACGAAGTGCACGGAATGCAGCGGCCCCTCGATCCGGTCCTGCCAGAATTCGATGAACTCGAAGAGGCGCGGATAATCGGGCGCAAGGTCGTATTCCTGCCAGACGAATGTGTTCAGGACGTTCCGGTAATCGGGAAGCCGGTAGACCATCTCGGCGGTGGTCAGCCCGTAACCTTTCAGCAGAAGCTCGGTCTCGGTGTTTGCCATGCGGCACCTCCTTCAATGCCCCTTCCACCTGCAAGCCTGCCACCGATTCTCTAAAAATCAACAAAAACAGCGTGTTGTCACTCAGCTTCGGGTGCTGCCAAGACATCTCGGCCGGAGCCATTGCGCACCATATCGCGCGTCTTTATACTTGCTCTCAACTAGATATAGAAACGCCCCGACGCCGAGGCCGAGCCTTTGACAGACACGCCAGAACCGCCTGAAAACATGGACGAAACCGGGCCCGCCGCGCCCGGGCCCTCGGGGCCTTCCATCGACATCACGACGGAGATGAAGACGTCCTTCATCGACTACGCGATGAGCGTCATCATCTCCCGCGCGATCCCCGATCTGCGCGACGGCCTCAAGCCGGTCCACCGCCGCATCCTCTTCGCGATGCACGAGACCGGCAACACCCACGAGAAACCCTACCGCAAGTCCGCGCGCCCGGTGGGCGATGTCATGGGCCAGTATCACCCGCACGGCGACAGCGCGATCTACGACGCGCTGGTGCGGATGGCGCAGGACTTCTCCATGTCGCTGCCGCTTCTCGACGGCCAGGGCAACTTCGGCTCCATGGACGGCGACAACCCGGCGGCCATGCGCTACACCGAGGTGCGGATGGCCCCGCCCGCGGCCTTCATGCTGGCCGACATCGACAAGGACACGGTCGACTTCCAGGACAACTACGACGGCAAGCAGCAGGAGCCGACGGTCCTTCCGGCGCGCTTCCCCAACATGCTGGTCAACGGCGCGGGCGGCATCGCGGTGGGCATGGCCACCAACATCCCGCCGCACAACCTTGGCGAGGTGATCGATGCCTGTCAGGCGCTGATCAAGGACCCCGACCTGACCTCGGAACAGCTGATCGAATACATCCCCGCCCCCGATTTCCCGACCGGCGCCCTGATCCTGGGCCGCGCAGGCGCGCGCAAGGCCTACCTCGAGGGGCGCGGCAGCGTCATCATCCGCGCGAAGACCCACGTGGAGGAGGTCCGCAAGGACCGCTACGCCATCGTCGTGGACGAGATCCCCTACCAGGTGAACAAGGCCTCGATGATCGAGCGCATCGCCGAGCTGGTCCGCGACAAGAAGCTCGAGGGCATCTCGGGCGTGGCCGACGAAAGCGACCGCGTCGGCGTGCGCGTGGTGATCGAGCTCAAGCGCGACGCGACGCCGGAGGTCGTGTTGAACCAGCTGTTCCGCTTCACGCAGATGCAGACGTCCTTCGGCTGCAACATGCTGGCGCTGAACGGCGGGCGGCCCGAGCAGCTGACGCTGCGCGGTTTCCTGACCGCCTTTCTCGACTTCCGCGAGGAGGTGGTGGCCCGCCGCACCGCCTTCGAGCTCAACAAGGCCCGCGAGCGCGCGCACGTCCTGTGCGGCCTCGCCGTCGCCGTGTCGAACGTCGATGAGGTCGTGGCGACCATCCGCGCCTCCGCCGACGCCGCCGAGGCGCGCGAGAAGCTGATGACCCGCCGCTGGCCAGCCGCCGAGATCGCGCCCTACATCAAGCTGATCGACGACCCGACGCACAAGATGAACGATGACGGGACCTACAACCTCTCCGAGACGCAGGCCCGCGCCATCCTCGAGCTGCGCCTGCAGCGCCTGACCCAGATCGGCGTCAAGGAAGTCACCGACGAGCTGCAGGAACTGGCCGGCAAGATCCGCGACTACCTCGACATTCTCGCGTCGCGCGACCGCATCCTCTCGATCATCTCCGAGGAGATGGCCGAGGTCCGCGAGAAGTTCGCCGTGCCCCGCCGCACCGAGATCGCCGACTGGTCGGGCGACATGGAGGACGAGGATCTCATCGAGCGCGAGGAAATGGTCGTCACCATCACGCAGGGCGGCTACATCAAGCGCACGCCGCTTGGCGAATTCCGCGCCCAGAAGCGTGGCGGCAAGGGCCTTTCGGGCGGCGCGCTGAAGGAGGACGACGTGGTCACGTCGCTCTTCGTGGCCAACACCCACACGCCGCTCCTGTTCTTCACGACCGACGGCATGGTCTACAAGCTCAAGACATGGCGCCTGCCGATGGGCTCGCGCGCGTCCCGCGGCAAGGCCATCGTGAACATCCTGCCGATCGACACCGGCACCGGAATCGCGGCCGTCATGCCCGTGGACCGCGACGAAGATCACTGGGACGAGTTGCAGATCGTCTTCGCCACCAGCGCGGGCGACGTGCGGCGCAACGCGCTGTCGGATTTCACGAACGTCATGCGAAACGGCAAGATCGCCATGCGCCTGCCCGAGGACCATTCGGTCAGCCTCGTGAACGCGCGCATCTGCTCGGAAACCGACGACGTCATGCTGGTCACGGCGGGCGGGCGGGCGATCCGCTTCCCCACGACGGACGTGCGCGTCTTCAAGGGCCGCGATTCGACCGGCGTGCGCGGCATCCGCCTTGCCGGGGACGACCGCGTCGTCTCCATGGCCGTGATCCGCCACTTCGAGGCCGACCCGCAGGAGCGCGCGGCCTACCTCAAGCAGCGCCGCCTGATGGCCGGCGCCCCCGACGACGAGGTCGAGGCCGACGAGGAGGAACCCGCCGTCGCCGAGGGCCAGCTGTCCCCCGAGCGCTACGCCGAGATGTCCGCCTCGGAGGACCTGATCCTCACGATCACGGCGAACGGGTCGGGCAAGCTGTCCTCCAGCCACGACTATCCCGTTCGCGGGCGCGGCGGCCAGGGCGTGGCGGCGATGGACAAGGCGATGCGCGGCGGGCCGCTCAGGGCGTGCTTCCCGGTCGAAAGCGGCGACCAGATCATGCTCGCCACATCGACCGGACAGTCGATCCGCGTGCCGGTGGACGGCATATCGTTCCGCTCGCGTTCGGCGGGCGGGGTGCGGGTGTTCAACACCGGCGCCGGCGAAGAGGTGGTCTCGGTGGCGTGGATCGCCGACCAGGGCGACGCCGATCCCGACGCGGATGCAAGCGCGGCCGAGGCTGGCGTGACGGACGCCGACGGCACCGACGCGCGCCCCGAGGAGTGATCGAGCGCGGGCGCGTCGCCGGAAGGCCCGCGCGCCCGACCGTGCCCGGCGGCGTAAACCTTTGTGGCGCTTCCGCCTTGAATTGACCCGCTTTTCCACCTGAACCGTCCGCATTCGGGCCGGGTTGAACGGCGAGGCTCCTGCGCGAAGCTGCCGCCCCGGACCGGGGCATTCTTCGTCCGAGGAAATATGCCCCACGACCCCGTGCCTTCGGTGACGCTCAGCGAAGCCGCGCAGACGACCCTGCGCATGTTGATCGCGTCCTATTTCATCGCCGCTGCCAGCGGATCCATCCCCGGTTCCGATACCGCCGTCCTGTTCTCGCCGGTTTTGCCCGCGCCGCTCGACCGGATCGCGGGCTCCAGCGTCGTCATGGCGCTGTCGATCATGGTCATGATCGGGTCGCGCACCCGCCTCGCCGCGATGCTTCTCGGGCTGATGACCTTCTGCGCAAGCTACCTGCACATGGTCGATCTGGGCCTCGAGCGGGTGCTGGGCTTCTTCTGGCGCGACATGGCGCTGATCGCGGCGCTGATGCTGACCTACGGCGGCGACCGGGCACAGGCGCGCAGGCGGCTGGGCCTCCACCTGCAGCCGGCCAGCACGGCCCCGCCGCCGGGCCGCGCGCCGCAGACCGCGCCCGACATTCCCGCCGGGCCGCGCGACGGCGGGCGCGCCTGAGACATCGCGGGGCGGCGCCTTCGCCCCTTGAGAGATCGCGCGCGCGCCAGTATTCCCGGGGCCATGACAAACGAACTCCATATCGTGGGCGGCGGCATGGCCGGGTCCGAAGCCGCGTGGCAGGCCGCGCAGATGGGCGTGTCGGTCGTCCTGCACGAGATGCGGCCGAAGGTCGGCACCTTCGCCCACCGCACCGGCAGCCTCGCCGAGATGGTCTGCTCAAACTCCTTCCGGTCTGACGACGACGAGCAGAACGCCGTCGGCCTCCTGCACTGGGAGATGCGGCAGGCCGGCGGCCTGATCATGGAAATGGCCGACCGCCATCGCCTGCCCGCCGGCGGCGCGCTGGCCGTCGACCGCGATCCCTTCGCCGAGGCGGTGACGGAACGGTTGCGCGCCCACCCCAACGTCCGCCTCGAGCCGGGCGAGATCACGGCCCTGCCCGATGACGGCGCCTGGATCTTCGCGACCGGCCCCCTCACCTCGGGCGCGCTGGCCGAGGCCATCGCCGCCGAGACCGGACAGGACAGCCTCGCCTTCTTCGACGCCATCGCGCCCATCGTCTACGCCGAGACGATCGACATGAGCATCGCCTGGGAGCAGTCGCGCTACGACAAGGGCGAGACCGAGGCCGAGCGCACGGCCTACATCAACTGCCCGATGACGAAGCCCGAATACGAGGCCTTCATCGACGCGCTTCTGGCCGCCGAGAAGACCGAGTTCAGGCCGGACGAGACGGCGCAGTATTTCGACGGCTGCCTGCCGATCGAGGTCATGGCCGAGCGCGGCCGCGAAACGCTCCGCCACGGCCCGATGAAGCCCGTGGGCCTGACCAATCCGCACGATCCGCAGGTGAAGGCCCACGCCGTGGTGCAGCTGCGGCGCGACAACAAGCTCGGCACGCTCTATAACATCGTGGGCTTCCAGACCAAGATGAAGTACGGCGCGCAAACCGATGTTTTCAGGATGATTCCCGGCCTTCAGGACGCATCCTTCGCGCGGCTTGGCGGCATCCATCGAAACACCTTCATCAACTCTCCGACCCTGCTCGACGCGCAGATGCGCCTGCGCTCGCGGCCGAACCTGCGCTTCGCCGGCCAGATCACAGGCGTCGAGGGTTATGTCGAATCCGCCGCCATGGGCCTGCTCGCGGGGCGCATGGCCGCGGCCGATCTCCTGGGCCGGACCCTCGCCCCGGTGCCCGCGACCACGGCCATGGGCGCGCTCGTGCACCACATCACGGGCGGCGCCGACGCCAGGACCTTCCAGCCGATGAACGTGAACTTCGGGCTGTTCCCGCCCCTCCAGCCCAAGGGCGACGAGAAGATCCGCGGCGGCCGCCGGGGACGGCGCGAACGCTACAAGGCCTACACCGACCGCGCCAAGGAAGACTGGCAGCACTGGATGGGAGCCACGGCGCTGGACGCCGCTTGAGCGCGCCGCTAGCCTTGCGCTCATGACTGGAACCTATCTCGACGGCGTCTACGACCTCGACGGCGAAGACGACGTGCGCGCCTATTACGACGCCTGGGCAGGGACTTACGACGCCGAGCTCGCCCAAAGCGGCTACGCCACGCCATCCCGTTGCGCCGAGGCGCTCGCCGCCACCGGGCTCGCGCCCGAGGCGCGCCTCCTCGACATGGGCTGCGGCACCGGCCTCTCTGGCGCGGCCTTCGCCGATGCGGGCTTCACCACGATTGACGGCTGCGACCTGTCGCAAGGCATGTTGACCGTGGCGCGGGAGCGCGGCGTCTACCGCGGCCTGCACCTGCCCGAGGACCTGCCGCCCCACCTCTACGACGCCGTCGCGGCCGTCGGCGTGATCGGCGCGGGCGCCGGCCCGCCCGACCTCCTGGACACCTGCCTCGCCCACCTGCGCCCTGGCGGTCTGATGGTCTTCTCATTCAACGACCACACCCTCGGGCTGCCCGAGTTTCCCGCAAGGCTCGCCGCCGTGACCGAAGCCGGCACAGCGCGCATCCGGAGCAGCGAGGATGGCCCCCACCTCCCGTCGCTCGACATCAACTCCACCGTCTACGTTCTTGAAAAGGCGTCATGATGCGCACACGCTTCGCCCCGTCTCCCACGGGGCCGCTGCATCTTGGCCACGCATTCTCGGCCATCACCGCCCATGACATGGCCCGCGCCGCGGGAGGCGTCTTCCTCCTGCGCATCGACGACATCGACCGCTCCCGCGCCCGCCCGCACTGGGAGGACGCGATCCTCGGCGATCTCCGCTGGCTCGGCATCTCCTGGGACGAGGGGCTGCGTCGGCAATCGGACCACCTCGACAGCTACGCAGCCGCCCTCGACACGCTCGCCGCGCGCGGCCTGACCTATCCCTGCTCGTGCCGGCGCCGCGACATCGAGGCCGCGGCCTCCGCGCCGCAGGAAGGCGACGGCACGCGAACGCACGGGCCCGACGGGCGCATCTACCCCGGCACCTGCCGCGGCCGTCCCATGTCGGCGATGCGCGATGGCGACGCGCTGCGCCTCGACGTCGCGCGCGCCTTCCCCGACCTCGACATCCGCTTCGAGGAGACCGGCCCCGCACATGCAGGACATCACCGTGTCACGACGCACCATCTCGCCGCCCATGTCGGGGATCCGGTCCTCGCCCGCCCGCAGATGGGAGCGAGCTATCACTTCTCCGTCGTGATCGACGATGCCGCGCAGTCCGTAACCCACGTCGTCCGCGGCGAGGATCTCTTCGAGGCGGCGTTCCTGCACGCCGCTCTCCATCACCTTCTCGGCACGCCGGTTCCCGCGTTCCACCATCACCGCCTGATCCGCGACGAGGACGGCAAGCGCCTGGCCAAGCGCGACGACGCCCGCGCGCTCTCGACCTACCGCGCCGTGGGCGCAAGCCCCGCAGACATCAGGCGCATGCTCGGGCTGCCCCTTCATCTTTCCTGAAATACGCGTGCCGCAGGCACAAGCGGCGGGCGCGGCTCGATGCCGCGCGCGCCGCTTCGCCCCTCACCCGGGCGTCACGATCTCGACCTCGGCGCCGTCGCGGACCGCGGTGTAGAAACACGTCCGACGGTTCGTGTGGCAGGCCGGCCCGGTCTGGCGCACGAGGGCCAGAAGAGAGTCCCGGTCGCAATCGACGCGCAGTTCCACGAGGTCCTGAACATGCCCGCTCGTCTCGCCCTTGACCCAGTAGGACGCCCTCGACCGCGACCAGTAGGTCACGCGCCCCGTCTCCAGGGTCCGCGCGACGGCGCCCGCGTTCATCCAGGCCATCATCAGGACCTCGCCCGTCTCCGCGTCCTGCGCGATGCAGGGGATCAGGCCCGCCGCGTCGTAGCGCAGGCCTTCGGGGTCGAATTCGACGGTCTCGGGCATCACGCGCCTCGTTGCAATCGGGATCGCAGCGGCTAACTATATCGGGGAACGGCCAAACGCAAACGATCGGGAAACGGCCAGCGGCATGACCTCAGACAGCGACCTCATCAAGCTCTACTCGCAGCGCATCCTCGGGCTTGCCGCGGACATTCCGCATCGCGGAAGGCTCGAAGGCGCGCAGGCAAGCGTCCGCAGGCGCGCGCCCCTCTGCGGGTCGACGGTCAGCGTCGATCTCGACGTCGAGGACGGCCGCATCGTGCGCTTCGGGCAGGACGTGAAGGCCTGCGCGCTCGGGCAGGCCTCGGCGGCGCTTCTTGGCTGCAACGTCATCGGGCGCACCCGCGACGAGATCGAGACGGCGCGCGATCAACTCAAGGCGATGCTGAAGGACGGCGCCCCGCCGCCCGGCGCGCCGTTCGAGGGCTACGAGGTCCTCGAACCCGCGCGCGACTACCGCAACCGCCACGCCTCGATCATGCTCGCCCTCGAGGCCACGGCCGAGGCCATGGCCGAGGCCGAACGCGCGGCCTGCGCCTGAGCCCCGAGGCGCCCCGCCGGATCGCGGCCCGGCCCCGGTCCCTTGCACGGTCCCACACCACGCCCGCCTAAAAAAAAACCGCCGCACATCCGATTGGATGGCGGCGGCAGTCGCGTGTCATTCGACCGGAGGCCCATCGCAGGCGAAGGCGATGGGCGAGGCAGGGTGGCTGCGCCCGAATTCCGGGACAGGATGGCGCAACCTGGGGGTCCGGCCGGACCGCAGGCAGAAACTGGCGTCAGAGGAAGGCGGGCAGATGAAGGAGGCCGAAGGTCATCGCGGCGATCGCGGCCATGCCCAGCACGTCGGAGACGAGCGTGGCGCGGGATGCGGAAAGGATATCGGCGATTTGCGTGAACATCGGGTTCTCCTGTCGTCTTGTTGCCTCTTTGTTCTCATACACCGCCCAGCTTGTCGAGAACTTTTTAGGAACATTTGAGAACAAAGCGAGATAGCCGGGCCGTGGCCCCTGGTTCAGCCCGCCCGGATCAGTCCGATCGCCTTGTCCTGCTCCATAAGCCACAGAAGCGTGCGGGCCGCCGCGCCCTGCTCCGTGGCAAGCCCGGGATCGCGGCTCAGAAGCGCGCGCGCACCCGATTGCGCCAGCGCCATCAGAGGTGTCTGGCTTTCGAGGTCGGCGATGCGGAACCGCGGGAGGCCGGATTGCGCGGTGCCGATCAGGTCGCCCGCGCCGCGAATCGCAAGATCCTCTTCCGCGATGCGGAACCCGTCCTCGGTCTCGCGCAGGACCATCAGCCGCCGCTTCGCGGTCTCTCCAAGCGGCGAGCGGTACAGCAGCAGGCACGTGGACTCGGCCGAGCCGCGCCCCACGCGGCCGCGCAGCTGGTGCAACTGCGCAAGGCCGAACATGTCGGCCTGCTCGATGACCATGATCGATGCGTTGGGCACGTCGACGCCCACCTCGATCACCGTGGTCGCGACCAGAAGGCGCATCTCGCCCGCCTGGAAGCGCGCCATGACGGTGGCCTTCTCGGCGGGCGTCAGGCGGCCGTGGACGAGGCCCACCTGCCCCTCGCCAAGCTCCGCGCGCAGGTGGCGGAACCGCTCCTCGGCGGCGACGGCGTCATAGACCTCCGATTCCTCGACCAGCGGACAGACCCAGTAGGCTTGCCGCCCCTCGGCCAGCGCCTCGCGCAGATGCGCCACCACCTCGCCGATGCGCCCCGTGGACAAGAGCGCCGTCTTGACCGGTTTGCGCCCGGGCGGCTTTTCGTCCAGCACGCTCACGTCCATGTCGCCGTATTGCGCCAGGCTGAGCGTCCGCGGGATGGGCGTCGCCGTCATCACGAGGACGTCCGTCGCCAGCCCCTTCCCGCTCAGCCGGACGCGCTCGGCCACCCCGAAGCGGTGCTGCTCGTCCACGATGGCAAGGCGCAGGTCGCGAAACACCACGTCGTCCTGGAAGACCGCGTGTGTGCCCACCAGAATCTGGATGTCGCCGGCCGCAAGCGCCCGCAGCTTCGCGGCACGCTCCGTGCCCTTGTCGGCGCCGGTCAGAAGCTCGATCACGACGCCGGCCTGCTCGGCCATGGGCCCGAGGTTCGCGTAGTGCTGACCCGCAAGGATCGACGTCGGCGCCATCATCGCGCCCTGGCCGCCCGCCTCGACGGCGATCAGCAGCGCCATCAGCGCCACCAGCGTCTTGCCGGCCCCCACGTCGCCCTGCAGAAGGCGGCTCATCCGCGTGTCGGCGCCCATGTCCGCCTCGATCTCGCCGATCGCGCGAAGCTGCGCGCCCGTGGGCGAAAAGGGAAGCGACGCCAATACTTTGCGCCTAAGACTTCCATTTCCTGCCGTGGCGAACCCCTTCTGCCGCCGCCGCGATTGCCGCGCGAGCGCGAGCGTCATCTGGTGGGCGAACAGCTCGTCGAAGGCCAGACGCTCGCGCGCCTTGGCCGAGCGCGACAGGTCCTCGTGGCCTTGCGGGACATGCGCCTCGCGCAGGGCGAGCGGCCAGTCCGGCCACCCCTTTTGACGCTTCAATTCGGCGTCGATCCACTCGGGCAGGTCCGGCACGAGCGACAGCGCGGATTGCGCGGCCTTGTGCATCACCCGTTGCGTCACGCCGGCGGTCAGCGGGTAGACGGGTTCGAACTCGGGCAGGCTTGCGGCATCCTCGGGCGGCAGGACATGGTCGGGATGCACCATCTGCGCGACACCGTCGAAAAGCTCGACCTTGCCCGAGATGACGCGGCGCGCGCCCGTGGGCAGGATGCGCTTCAGGTAATCGTCGCGGGCGTGGAAGAACACGAGCTGGAACCGCGTCGCCGCGTCCTCGACCTCGATCCGGTAGGGCCGCCCGCGCCCCGACGATGGCAGGTGCCGGCCCACCACCACCTCGACCGTGACCGTGCCGGGGATCGGGGCGTCGCGGATCGAGGGCTTGCGCGAGCGGTCGATGCCGCCCGCGGGCAGCGTCAGAAGCAGGTCCTTGGGCGATGCGATGGCAAGCCCCGCAAGATTGCGCGCGATCTTGGGGCCCACACCATCCAGCGTCTCGAGCCCCGCGAATAGCGGGAACAGGATCTCCGGGCGCCCCTTTTCAGCCATCGCCGATCAGCGCGAGCCACGCATCCTCGTCGATCGTCTCGATGCCCAGTTCGGCAGCCTTGGCAGCCTTCGACCCCGCGCCGGGGCCTGCGACCACGAGGTCCGTCCGCGCGCTGACGCTGCCCGAGACCTTGGCGCCGAGGGCCTCGGCGCGCGCCTTGGCCTCGGCGCGCGTCATCTTCTCGAGCGTGCCGGTGAAGACCACCGTCTTGCCCGCGACCGGGCTTCCCTCGGTGGCCGGGGCCTTAGGGGCCTCGATCTGCAGATGCGCGACCAGCCGATCGATCGAGGCGCGCTCGGCCGCCTGCGTCAGGGTCGAGGACAGCGCCACCGCCACCGCCTCACCGATGCCGTCGATGCTGACGATCTCGGACCATGCGGGGCTTTCGGCCAGAAGCGGCTTGCGGCTGCGCGCGTCGGGCGCGGCCGCCGCGGGCTCCTGCGCCGCACGGTCCACGGTGTCCGCGAATGCCTCCCAGCTGCCGAAATGGCGCGCGAGATCGGCCGAGGCCACCTCGCCGACATGGCGGATGCCAAGCGCGAAGATCACCCGGGCAAGCGGGATCCGCCTTCGCTCGTCGATCGCGTCGAAGAGGTTCTCCGCCGATTTCGCGCCCCAACCCTCGCGATTCTTCAACTGCTGCAGGCCAGATCCATATTTCTCTTTCAGTTCAAATATATCCGCGGGTTCCTTGATCCACCCATCCTCGTAAAAGGCCTCGATCTGTTTCGCGCCCAGCCCCTCGATGTCGAAGGCGGCACGGCCGACGAAATGCTTCAGCTTCTCGACGGCCTGGGCCGGACAGACAAGGCCGCCCGTGCAGCGCCGCACGCTGTCGCCCTCCTCTCGGACGGCGTCCGAACCGCATTCGGGACAGGTCGCGGGGAAGTCGAAGGGCACGGCGTCGGCCGGCCGTCGCGACAGGTCCACATCCGCAATCTTCGGAATGACATCGCCCGCGCGGTAGACCTGCACCCAGTCGCCCGCCCGGATGTCCTTGCCGCCGCGGATCGGCTGGCCGCGCGCGTCGCGGCCGGCGATGTAGTCCTCGTTGTGAAGCGTCGCGTTCGAGACGACGACACCGCCGACCGTTACCGGCTGAAGCCGCGCGACGGGCGACAGCGCGCCGGTCCGTCCGACCTGGATGTCGATGGCCAGAAGGCGCGTCCACGCCAGTTCGGCGGGAAACTTGTGCGCGATGGCCCATCGCGGCGTGGTCGAGCGGAACCCAAGACGCGCCTGAAGCGCAAGGTCGTCGACCTTGTAGACGACGCCGTCGATGTCGTAGCCCAGCGTCGCGCGCGCCTGCTCGATGCCGGAGTAATGCTCCATCAGGGCGCCGGTGCTCTCGCAACGCCGGGTCAGCGGGTTGATCGAGAAGCCGAACGTCGCAAGCTTGTCGAGCGCGTCAAGCTGGCTGCCGGCCAGCGGCGCGGACACCTCGCCCCAGCCATAGGCGAAGAACCGCAGCGGGCGGGCGCGCGTGACCTCGGGGTCGAGCTGGCGCAGCGATCCCGCGGCGGCGTTGCGCGGATTGGCAAACGTCCTCGATCCCGCCGCCTCCTGCCGGGCGTTCAGCGCGGCGAAATCGGCGTGGCTCATGTAGACCTCGCCCCGGACCTCCAGCACCTGGGGCGCATCGGCAATCCGCTCGGGGATGTCGCCGATCGTGCGGGCGTTCGCCGTGACGTTCTCGCCCACGGCACCGTCCCCGCGCGTCGCGGCCGTCACGAGACGCCCCTCCTCGTAGCGCAGCGACAGCGAGAGGCCGTCGATCTTCGGCTCGGCGGTGAAGACCAGCGTGTCATCCGCCCCGAGGCCGAGGTACCTGCGGATGCCCGCGACGAAATCCGCGACGTCCTGCCCGTCGAAGGCGTTGGCGAGGGACATCATCCGCTGGGAATGGGCGACCTTGGAAAAGCCCTCGGCAGGCGCGGCGCCCACCTGGTCGCTGGGGCTGTCGGCGCGCTTGAGATGCGGGAACCGCGCCTCGATTGCGGCGTTCTCGCGCTTCAAGGCATCGTAGTCGGCGTCGGACATGACCGGCGCATCGGCCTGGTGGTAGGCGAGGTCCGCCTGCCGCAGCAGCTCCGCCAGCTCGGCAAGCCGCGCCTCGGCCTCCGCCTCGGTCAGCCTGCCGATCCCGTCCTCGCCGCCGCGTCCGCCCGCACCCATGCTCCGGCCCTCTCCATCGCCCGTCACAGGTGATAGGGGCCGGCGAGGGTCAGGTCCAGTCGCGAGACCGCCCGTGCGCGCGCGGCCCGCCTCAGGCGGTGGCGGCCAGGTCGGGCTTCACCTCGACGGGATCGCGCAGGACGTAGCCGCGTCCCCACACCGTCTCGATGTAGTTCGCGCCACCCGTCGCTTCCGACAGTTTCTTGCGCAGCTTGCAGATGAAGACATCGATGATCTTCAGCTCCGGCTCGTCCATGCCGCCATAGAGGTGGTTGAGGAACATTTCCTTGGTCAGGGTCGTGCCCTTGCGAAGCGACAGAAGCTCCAGCATCTGGTATTCCTTGCCAGTCAGATGCACCGGCCTGCCCTCCGCTTCCACGGTCTTGGCGTCGAGATTGACCGAGATGCGCCCCGTCGCGATCACCGATTGCGCATGGCCCTGGCTGCGCCGGATGATCGCGTGGATGCGTGCGACAAGCTCCTCGCGGTGGAAGGGCTTGGTCAGGTAGTCGTCGGCGCCGAACCCGAAGCCCTTCAGCTTGTTCTCGGGATCGTCGAGGCCCGAGAGAATCAGGATCGGCGTGGCGACCCGGGCCATGCGAAGCTGCCGCAGCACTTCGTGGCCCGTCATGTCCGGCAGGTTCAGGTCCAGCAGGATGATATCGTAATCGTAAAGCTTGGCGAGATCGACGCCCTCCTCCCCGAGGTCGGTCGAATACACGTTCAGATTGGCATGCTTGAGCATCATCTCGATGCTTCTGGACGTGGTAGGGTCGTCTTCGACAAGCAAAACGCGCATCATACGTCTCCGATTTCTCGCAATGGTCGAGAAGGACCGTGACGCGAAATGGTTAATTACAAGTTACCCGAAAGCTTATCCGGAAATTTGCGTCTGAAAAGACCGATTCGCCGCAATTGCACGATACTGGCCATTACCGGATTTCATTTCACCGGGCCGTCGCGATAGCGTTGCAGTGCCGTGGCCCGAAGCGCGCCGATGCCATGCCGCGACACGGCGCGCCGCCAGGCGTCAAGCTCCTCCTCCGACAGGGACCATGTCTCGCGGGCCTCCTTCTCGGTGATGAGCCCGTGATCCACCGCGCTCACGACCGCGGCCTTGCGGCTGGCCACCCAGCGCCGCGTCTGCGCCGCGGGCAGGTCGGCGCGCGTCATGACCGTGCCGTCGGGCAGCGTCACGGAATGCGGTCCCTTGATCCGTCGGATGTACATCGGCGCCTCGTGCCTTTCCTGATCGCCATGTCCCTCCTGCCGCCAAGCGCTTAATTCCCGGTAACTGCCGGACTTGTGGATAGGGCCGATTTTCCTATATTCGGCTCTTGCCCCCGCTCATCTTCCGCAGGCTCAGAACATGGCGCTCGACCGCCCCGACACGCTCAATTCCCTCGGTTTCGCGAAACCGCCCTCGCAGACGCGCGTCGTCGTCGCGATGTCTGGCGGCGTCGACAGTTCCGTGGTCGCCGCCCGTCTCGCCGAAGAGGGATACGATGTCGTCGGCGTCACGCTCCAGCTCTACGACCACGGCGCGGCGCTCGCGAAGAAGGGCGCCTGCTGCGCCGGCCGCGACATCCACGACGCCCGCCGCGTGGCCGAGGAGATGGGCTTCCCCCATTACGTCCTCGACTACGAGAACGCCTTCCGCGAGGCCGTGATCGACGAATTCGCCGACAGCTACCTCGCCGGCGCGACGCCGGTGCCCTGCATTCGCTGCAACGAGCGTGTGAAGTTCAAGGACCTCCTCGGCACCGCGCGCGACCTCGACGCGGACTGCATGGCCACGGGCCACTACATCCAGCGCAAGATGGGCCCGAACGGGGCCGAGCTGCACTGCGCCGCAGATGCCGCGCGCGACCAGTCGTATTTCCTGTTCTCCACCACCCGCGAACAGCTCGACTTCCTGCGCTTCCCGCTCGGCCATCTCGCCTCGAAGGCCGAAACGCGCGCGCTCGCGGCCAAATACGGGCTCGGCGTCGCCGACAAGCCCGACAGCCAGGACATCTGCTTCGTGCCGAACGGAAACTACGCCGCGGTCATCGAGAAGCTGCGCCCCGGCGCCGCCGATCCCGGCGAGATCGTCGACATGGACGGCAACGTCCTCGGCGCGCACCGCGGCGTCATCCACTACACGATCGGCCAGCGCCGCGGCCTCGGCATCGGCGGGCTCGAGGATCCGCTCTACGTCGTCAGGCTCGACCCCGCCACGCGCCGCGTCGTCGTCGGCCCGAAGGAGGCCCTCACCACCCGGACGGTGCCGGTGCGCGAGATCAACTGGCTCGGGGACGCGCCCTTCGACAGCCGCGCGGAATGGCCGCTCTCGGTCAAGATCCGCTCCACCCGCCCCCCGCGCGAGGCGACCATCCGCCCCGTCTCCGCGACCGAGGCCGAGGTGGAGCTGCTCGTGGCCGAAGAGGGCGTCAGCCCGGGACAGGCCTGCGTCTTCTACGCCCCCGAGGGCGGGCGCATCCTCGGCGGCGGCTGGATCCACAAGGGCTGAGCCTCCTTCATCTTTCCTCAAATACGCATCGCCGGAAGGCGGGCGGCGGCGGGGGCTCGATGCCCCTGGCGTCGCCTCGGGGCGGAACGCCCCCGAGGCCGCGAGGCCCCGGCCGCCGCACGCTCAGCCGGGGCGCTGCGCGACCCGAAGCTCCGCGACGAAACCCCTGTGGTTGGAACCCAGCTCCGCGCCGAAAGGCGCGACGCGGACCACGCGCACGCCGTCGCGCACGAGCACATGGTCGATCGGAAGGCCGAACCGCCCGGCCGCGGCCGGCCACGACGCGGGCTGGCCGCGCAGGGCGCGAAATCCCGTCTCGCGAAGCAGGCCGCGCATCGGCCGGCTCCAGGAGGTCATGTTGAAGTCGCCCACGGCCAGCGCCGGCCCGGACAACCAGTCGTACTGCGCGGCGAGCCGCGTTATCTCGGGCTCGGCGATGCCCGACATCCAGGGTTTCGCAAGGTGGCTCGCCGCGAAGAACACCGGCGCGCCATCTCCCGTCTCGACCTCGAGCACCGCGTATCTCGCAGGCCAGGCCGGGTTCAGCCGCAGGCGCCAGAACCGCAGCACCTCCAGCCGCGTGGCCACCATCAGGTCGCAGCCCTCGGCCCCGCAGTCGGAGACGAAGTCATAGGCCTCCCGCAGGGCGTCGAGATGCGGCGCGAGGGGCGCGGCCTCGGCAAGAACGACGATGTCTGGCGAGGCCTCCAGCACTGCGTTCAGTATGCGCGCGCCCGAGATCCCGTTGTCGCCTTCGACATTGAAGAAAAGGACGCGCAGGTCGGGGTCGAGGCCTGGACGCGCGGGCAGGCTCAGGTCGCGGTAGGCGGCGACCTGCACGGCCAGCGTCCCGAGTGCGGCAAGCGCGAGGACCGCGCCCGCGCGCCGAGCGCCCGCCAGCGCGGCCAGACCGCCGAGACCGAGCGCCGCGACCGCAAGACCCGGCGCGACCGCATCGAGCATTCGCGCCATCGGGCCGAGGGCCGAGCCCGTCGGGCCCGCCCATGCGAAGAGGCCACCACCGAGCGCGACGCACGACAGCGCGAGGCAGGCCCCGGCAAGGCTCGATCGGACGTCAATTCCATGGCGCGCGCGCATTTGACGCCGACTTGATCGCGCCGGGACGGCAGGCGCAAGGGGGATCGGTGGCGGCAGGGAAAGGCAAGGAAAAAGTGGCGCGGTTGACGGGGCTCGAACCCGCGACCCCCGGCGTGACAGGCCGGTACTCTAACCAACTGAGCTACAACCGCGAACGGCTGGGGCGATGGACCTTCGGGTGGTGGCGCGGTTGACGGGGCTCGAACCCGCGACCCCCGGCGTGACAGGCCGGTACTCTAACCAACTGAGCTACAACCGCTCACCCGAACGCCCGGGTCTCCCCGGCGTGACGCGTGGTGTATTGCCCCCGCCGCGCATCGTCAAGCGCGGTTGCGCCGCGAAAGTCGGTTTTTCGCCCCCGTCCCCGCGCACGCGGCGCGCGGCCCGTTTCAGTCGCGCCGCACCGGACGGGCCGAGGCCAGGGCCCGGTCGCGCGCCCTCTCGCGGGCGAAGACCCACAGGCCCGATCCCGCGATCAGGGCCGTGCCGGCCCAGACGGCGGGCTGCGGCACCTCGTCGAAGATCATCCAGCCCCAAAGGATCGCAAGCGGCAGGGCCACGTATTCGCACGAGGCGACGACGGAGGCCGTCCCGAGGCGGTAGGCCTGGCTCAGGCAGTAGCCGATCATCGCCGAAAGGGCGCCGAGGACGCCGAAGATCCACAGATCGCCCGCTTCGGGCCGGACCCATGCGCGCAGCAGGAACACCAGCGGCCCCGGCTCCAACCCTTCGGAGAAGCGGCCGTCGCCCGCGATGGCGTAGAAGCCGAGACTGACCGCGATGAAGGCCACCTGGATGTAGAACGTCATGGCGGAGGCCGCCGACCGCACGCCGAGCTTGCGGGTCAGGACCTGCATCCCCGCGTAGCAGGCGGCGGCGAGGACCGGCAGCGAAAGGGCCCAGCGGGGAATGCCGCCCCACTCGACGCCCGGCGCCATCATGACGGCGACCCCTGCAAGCCCCGCAAGCACCGCCCCGAGACGCTGCCGGCCGACCGGCTCGCCGAGGACGGGGATGGCGAGAAGCGTGATGAACAGTGGCGCGACGAAGAAAAGCGCCGTCGCCGCGCCAAGTGGCATCACCGAAAGCGCGAGGAAGAACAGCATGTTGGCCAGAACGATGCAGCCCGCGCGCAGCGCGTGGAGGCCCGGACGATCCGTCCTCAGAAGCGATATCCCGCCCTCGAGACGCAGGAAGACGGCGCTCGCGAGAAGACCGAGGACCGAGCGGACGAACACCATCTGGTGCAGGGGGTAGCCGCCCGAAAGCAGCTTGATCAGCATGTCGTTGATCGAGATGCAGAGCATGCCCGCGAGGATGAAGGCGATCGCCCGGCCCGTGTTTCCCGCCGCGCCATGGGCGAAGGCCGTCATCGCCCGGCCTCCCCCGCACGGGGCAAGGACCGCGACGAAAGCGGCCCGCCCCCGCCCCTGGTGCCGCTCGGGACGGAACGCGGCCGGGACGCGGCCGCGCCCACGGCCACGGGGCCGCAGGAAGCGCGGCCCGAAGCCAGGGGACGGGGCGAAACGGCATGACCTCCCCGCTCCGCGATCGGCCCGGCGCTGCGCCGGAGGCAGCGGCGCGCGCGGCCCACGCGCGCCACGCGACGCGCCGCGCGCATCCGCGGATCGGTGGCGGGGCCGGGCCGGGGCGGATTTGCGGGGCGCGGGGGCATCATGGGCGCGACGTTCGCCCTTTCGCGGGCCCCGTGCAAGCGGGCGCGCCGCCAGCGGCGGGACGGGATGCCCGGCGGGGTCGGTCCATGATCGATGCCCCGAATGAACGCGCGAAAGGCGCAGGCCCTCGGCACGATTCAATTCCACGCTTCAATTCAATCGGGATGGCCTCTAGACCTGATGCGGGGAAAGAATTGCCGAAGGCGTCGACGGGGTGGACAGGGGCGAGCAGACCGAGACGCCGGACCGACTGCCCGCCGCGCCGAGCGACGTCCTGCAGCTGTCCTCGCCGCTCCTGCTTCGCGTGTTGGATATCGTCACGGCCTTCATTCGGCGCGCAAGGGTGTGGCGGCGGCCGCGCAGGGGATCAGCGGCCGCGATCGAGGAGATGTCGCTTCTCGACAATCTCTACTGGGTCTTCAAGTCGGCACATCCCGTCGCCCTGCCGCCGAGGGACCTCGACATCGCGCGGGACCTCGACCGGGACCTTCCCCGCATCATGCCCCCCGGGGGGCTCGAGGTCGAAAGCTCCGTCACCCTCGCCGCCGCCGGGGACATCCTGCGCTCGCGCGGCATCGATCAGTCCGCGAACATTCTCTACGAGCGGGTCCAGGACCTGTTGTTCGACAAGGACATCTCCTTCGCGAATTTCGAGTCCCCCGTGACCACGCAGCCCCTCGTGGAAGAGATCATCGACGATCTCGGGCCGCCCGTGGAATGCTGCGACGCGACCCAGTTCGACATCCTCAAGGGCCATCGCGGGCGGGTGTTCGACATCCTCAACACCGCCAACAACCATTTCTTCGACATGGGCCTCGAGGGGGTGACGACGACGGCCGAAACGCTGGCGCGCGAGGGCATCGTCAACCTCGGGGCGAACGCGACCCCGGACGAGCACGGAACGGCCAAGGTCCTCGCGCGGAACGGTATCCGCGTCGGCTTCGTTTCGGACTGCTTCGGGCTGAACGGCCACAGGCTGCCGCCGGCCGAGGCCTACCGCGTGCACCTTTCGGCCCTGTCGTCCAAGGCGGGGCCGCCCGACACCGCGCTTCTGCGCCGCCAGATCGACGATTGCCGCCGCAAGGACTGCGATTTCATCGTCGCCTCGATCCACTGGGGCCACGAGTTCGAGTTCTTTCCCCGCCGCCAGCAGGTGGAGGCCGCGCGCGCCCTCGTCGAATACGGCGCCGACGCCATCATCGGCCACCACCCCCACGTCATCCAGCCGATGGAGGTCTATCGCCCCGCCCGCGATCCGCGCCGGCCCGCCGTGATCGCCTATTCGCTGGGCAGCCTGACATGGGGCTTCGCGGCGCCGCACATCGCGCTGAGCGCGATCCTGAACCTGCGGCTGGTCAAGGGCGTGCTCGACGGCGAGACCGTGACCTGCATCGCCGAGGCCCGCGCCACGCCCGTCTTTCGCACCTACGGGTCCGAGGACGGGCGCATGGTCACGCGGATCGAGAGACTGTCCGACCTGCTCGCGGACACGGCGGAGAGGCCGACCGTAGAGGGTGCGCGCAAGGCGCTCGACTATGCCGAGCTGGTTCTTGGCCGCGAGACCACGGGCCCGGCCGCCTGATCCCCGCGAACGCGCGCCCTGCCCCGCCAGAGCCGCCCCCGCGCGGGCTTGCATCGAACGTGGCGGCGCGCTAGCGCCCTGCCGGTGGAACGCAGCGACGTCATCATACTTGGGGCCGGCGCGGCCGGCATGTTCTGCGCCATCGAGGCCGGACGCCGGGGGCGGCGCGTCACGGTGATCGACCATGCGCGCAAGCCCGGCGAGAAGATCCGCATCTCGGGCGGCGGGCGGTGCAACTTCACCAACCTGCACATCGCGCCCGAGCGGTTCCTGTCGCAAAACCCGCGTTTCGCCCTCTCCGCGCTCAACCGCTACACGCAGCACGACTTCATCGCCCGCGTCGACGCCGCCGGAATCGCATGGCACGAAAAGACCCTCGGCCAGCTGTTCTGCGACGGATCAGCCCGCGAAATCATCGCCATGCTGCTGGACGACATGACCGGGGCGGGCGTCGAGCTGCGCCTTGGCACCACGGTCGGCAGCGTCTCGCGGGGCGAGGACGGGTTCCGCGTCGAGACCTCGGGCGGCATTCTGTCCGCGCCCTCTCTGGTGATCGCCACGGGCGGGAAATCGGTGCCCAAGATCGGCGCGACGGGGTTCGGCTACCGCATGGCCGAACAGTTCGGCCTCCGGCAGGTCGAGACCCGCCCCGCCCTGGTGCCGCTGACCTTCACCGACGGCACGCGCGAGGGCATGGCCGCCCTGTCGGGCCTGTCGGTTGAGGCGCGCGTCGCTTGCGGGCAGGCCTCCTTCGACGAAGGGCTCCTGTTCACCCATCGCGGCCTGTCGGGCCCCTCGATCCTGCAGATCTCGTCCTACTGGCGCGAGGGCGATGCGGTCGTCGTGGACCTTGCCACGGGCCGCGACACGGTGGCGGACCTGCGCGAGAGGCGCGCGCGGCACGGGCGCGTCTCCGTCAAGAACGCCCTTGCCGAGATCCTGCCCGAGAAACTTGCCGCCGCCGTGACCCAGCGCGCGGGCATCGACGGGCGGCTGGCCGACCAGACGGACGCGGCGCTCAGGCAGCTTGGAGCGGAGGTGCATCAGTGGCGCGTCGTGCCCGCGGGCTCCGAGGGCTACCGCACGGCCGAGGTGACGTTTGGCGGCGTGGACACGCGCGACCTGGACGCGCGCACGATGATGGCGCGCAAGGTTCCCGGCCTGTTCTTCGTGGGCGAGGTGGTCGACGTGACCGGCTGGCTCGGCGGCTACAACTTCCAGTGGGCGTGGTCGTCGGGATGGGCAGCAGGTCAGGCGTGCTGAGGCGCGCCCGTCATCGATCCCGCGCGCCCGGTTTCGCCGGGTCGGCTTCGGGACGCTCGGCGAAGCGCCGCCGGGTCTCTGCGAAGGCCTCGAGGCGGGTTTCGACCCGGGCGTTGATCGAGCCGTCGGGAAAGCGCCCCGAGGCGTCGCGCCGGCCGAAATCGGACCCGGTCAGAAGCGCCATCGCCTCCGAAACGTCGCGCGCCGTCCAGATGCAGAACCGCCCCGCGCGGGCCGCCTCCACGACGCGGGGCCGCAGCACGAGGTGCTGAACGTTCGCGGCCGGGATCAGAACGCCCTGCTTCCCGGTCAGCCCGCGCGCGGCGCAGACGTCGAAGAACCCCTCGATCTTCTCGTTCACGCCGCCGATCGCCTGCACCTCTCCCATCTGGTTCAGCGACCCCGTCACCGCGATGTCCTGACGGACGGGCCGCTCGGCCAGCGCCGACAGAAGCGCGCACAACTCCGCGAGCGAGGCGCTGTCGCCCTCCACGCCGCCATAGGACTCCTCGAAGACCAGCGACGCCCAGAGCGACATCGGCGCCTGCGTGGCGTAGCTCGCGGCAAGGTAGCTCGACAGGATAAGGACGCCCTTGGAGTGGATCGGCCCGCCAAGCCGCGTCTCGCGCTCGATGTCGACGACGCGGCCCATCCCCATGCGGACGCGCGCGGTGATGCGGGTGGGGCTGCCGAAGGCGAACCCCCCGAGGTCCATGACGCTGAGGCCGTTGACGACGCCCGTGCTTGCGCCTTCGGTGTCGATCATCACCGTGCCGCGGCCGATCCGTTCGTGCCAGCGCTCGCGCAGCCGGTCGGCGCGGAAGGTGCGTTCGGCGATCGTCTCCTCGATATCGCGCGCCTCGATGCTGTCGTGGCCCGCCACCTCCGCGACGTGATCGGCCTCGCGCATCAGGTCCGTCAGCCGGCCAAGCCGGAGCGACAGGCGCTCGGCGTCGCCCACCATGCGCGACGCCTCGTCGATCAGCGCGCAGACAGCATGGGGGACGAGCGGCCGCAGCCCCTCGCGCTCGGCCACCACGCGCAGCACCTCCGCGTAGGCCGGGACGGCGTCCTCCGCGCGCTGCACGCTGTCCTCGAAATCCGCCTGCAGCTTGAAGAGATCCTCGAACTCCGGGTCGAGCGCCACGAGCAGGTAGAACAGCGTCCGCTCGCCCACGAGGATCACCCGCACCCGAAGCGGGATCGGCTCGGGCTCGAGCGTCATTGTGCTGACGTATCCCAGTTCCTGCGCGGGCGACGTGATCGCGACCGAGCGTGCGCGCAAGGCCCGCTTCAGTGCGTCCCATGCCCAGGGGTCGCGCAGCACCCGGTGCGCGTCCAGGATCAGGAAGCCCCCGTTCGCCCGGTGCAGCGCGCCTGAGCGGATCTTGGTGAAATCCGCCTCCAGCGCGCCCATGCGGGCGACGTGGTCGATGCGCCCCACGAGGCGCTGCAGCGTGGGATTGTCCTCGTGGACCACGGGTGCCCCGTCAGCCCCGTGGCCGTTGGAGACGATGACGTTCACGAGGTAGCGGCGAAAGCGCGGATCCTCGGAGATCGGGATCGTGATGGCGGGGAAAGGGCCGTCGTCGTCGCGGAGGCTGGTGACGAAAAGCTCGACCTTCTCGATCATGTCGCGGCGCATGTCGTCGAGCCGCGACAGGACGGCGGGCAGATCCGAGAACTCGCGGCGCAGCTCGGCTACGGCCCCGTCGATCACCGTCGCGGCCATCTCGGCGTTCAGGGCGCGGACCTCGTCGGCGCGCGCCTGCTCCTGTTCGGGCATCGCGCGCAGGACGGCGGCAAGCTGTTCCTGCAGCTCCTCAAGCGCGGCCTGGATCCGTTCCTGCTCGTCCTGCGGCAGGCGGTTCAGCTGCTCAGGCCTGAGCACCTCGCCGTCGCGTGCCGGCACGAGCGTGAAGCCCATCGGTGTCCGTATCAGCGCGACCCCGCGCTCGGTCGCGCGCGCGCGCACCTCGTCAAGGGCCGATGTCTGGCGCTCCTGGTATCGCTCGTCGATCTCGTCGCGCCGCTTGCGGTAATCCTCGGCCTCGAACATCGCGGGGATCGCGCCGCGCAGGCGCTCCAGAAGGCGATCGACCCCGGCCCTGAAGGGCGCGGCCTTGCCGGCGGGCAGGCACAGGGCCTTCGGCTGCCATTCCGTCCGCAGGTTGTGGACATAGACCCAGTCGCTCGGGCGGGGCGCCGCCGAGGCGGCCTTTTCGGCCACGCGCCGCACCGCGTCGTGCCGCCCCGATCCCTCCTCGCCCAGAACGAAGACGTTGAAGTCGGGATGACGCATGGCGGTCGCACGCTCCAGCGCGCGCAGCGCCCGGTCCTGACCGAACAGCGTCCCGCCCGCGCCCGCGCCAGAATCTGGGCCAGCATCTGGGCCAGCATCTGGGCCCGCGTCCGGGCCTGCGATCTCCTCGGGCAGGCACCGCCGCGCGAGGTGGGACACGCAAAGCGGCCTCGGCAACCCCGAATTCGCCGTCGCATCCGCCATCCGCCTCTCCGACCTCCGTCTGCACCGACAGCCCGCGCGCCCCGACGGACCGGCGCGCCGTCGGCAACCTGACAACCCCGATACACGACTGCGGGTTTCCCCCGATCTTCGCGGGGACCGGCATGGCCGCGCCGCATCAACCGGTGTTATCGCGAGAGAGCGGCGGCGCCTGCGATAGTTTGCACCGTAAAACTTCACGAGTGAGGGGGATCGGGGGGGATGCGCGACGACCTGAGTTTCGACGAACCGCTGCGTGACAGCGGCCAATGGGGCGGACGCCTGCACGCGGCGGTCCTGCAGCACAGCGCGCGCCGGAACATGCCGCCGGACGAGCTTGCCGAGATGGTCGTGGCCCTTCTGCAGGACGGGGCGGCTGATCGCGCGGTGTCGCACGCCGAGCTGCGTCATCGCATGAAGAACGAGATGCAGATCCTGGCGGCCGCCATGCGCCAGCGGCAGCGCGAGGCGAAGGCCGACGTGATGGCGTCCGCCTGCGCGCTGTGCATCGGCCAGGTATCGGCCCTCGGGCAGCTGCACGAGGCGCTCGACGGCGCGCCGCGCGGCGACCGCGTCGATCTGGCCCGGCAATGCCATCGGCTGGCGGAGGCGATGCGCAATGCGTTCCGCCTCGGCGACGCCGACCGGTTCGACATCCGCGCCGCACCGCTTCTTGTGCCGCACGGGACGGTGCGCAACGTCGTGCTGATCCTGAACGAGATGCTCGTCAACGCGATCAAGCATGGCGGAGGCGGCGCGCTGCGCATCGCCCTCGACCAGGAGGCCGGGGGCTGGGCGACGCTCATGGTGGAGAACCCGCGCGCCGGCACCGGGGCCGCTGCGGGCAAGGGCCGCGGACACTCGCTGGTCGACGCGCTTGCGGGCGAGATCGGCGCCCGCATCCACCACGCCGAGGACGATGCGGGGTTCCGCGTTTCCTGCACCTTCCCGCTCGATCGCGCCGCGACCACCGCCCCCTGAGGCCGACCGCCCCGAGCGCTCACGCCGCGCGGCCGTCCCCCTCGCCTGCCTCGGCCTCGGCCTCCGCCTCCGCCTGCTCGGCGGCCCAGGCCCCGGCGGCCTCCACCACGACGGCGGAGGCGGTGGGAAGCACGCTGATGTAGCTTTCGGTCTCCTCCTGCGGCAGCGCCGGGCGCTGGGTCATGCGGTAGAGCGCATAGGCCGCGATGGCCGCGAAGGTCCCGCCCAGCGCGAGCCAGAAGGCGCCGGGGTCGATGCCCTCCATCGCCCAGCCGGTGAAAAGCGGGCCTGCGATGGCGCCGAGCCCGAAGGTGAAGACCAGCCCGCCCGAGGCCGCGGGCATCTCCTCGACCGAGATCTGGTCGTTGGTGTAGGCGAGAAACAAGGCGTAGAGCGGCGTCGTCACACCACCCGCGAAGAAGGCCGCGGCATAGAGCGCCCAGGGCTCGCCCCCCATCAGCCAGCCCACCCCGCAGGACGCGGCCCCAAGAGCGGCCGACCCGAAGATCAGTTTGCGCCGGTCCATCTGATCCGACAGCCACCCGATGGGATATTGCAGCACCAGCGCCCCCGCGAACAGCATCGCCACGAACAGCGCGATCTGCGCCGCCGTCATGCCGATCTGCGTGCCGAACACCGCGCCCATGCCCGATTGCGTGGCGTAGACGCCGCCCAAGAGGAAGATCCCCACGGTGCCGAGGGGCGAGCTGGAAAACAGGGTGCGCCACGGCATCGGGCGGGCGACCTCGACCGCCGGGACGGGCGTGGCGGACAGCAGGATCGGCGCGAAGGAGATCGACACGAGGATCGAGGCGCCGATGAACAGCGCCGAGGTGCCCGCGTCGCCCAGCACCAGAAGCCCCTGCGCCCCGATGATGCCGAGCGTCTGGGCGATCATGTAGGCCGACAGGACCTTGCCCCGCGTCTCGTTGCTCGAGGCGTTGTTCAGCCAGCTTTCGGCAGCCACGTAGATGCCCGACATGCAGAAGCCGATCAGGAGCCGCAGCGCCGTCCAGGCCCAGGGCTCGGTCAGGAGCGGGAAGGCGATCAACCCCGCGGACATGAAGCTTCCGAGCGCCGCGAACACGCGCACATGCCCCACCCGCTGGATCAGGACCGGCGTGTAGCGGGCGCCTGACAGGAACCCGAGAAAATAGCCCGAGGTGACGATGGCCAGCTCGGCCGCCGAGAAGCCCTCGATCCCGCCGCGAAGGCCGATGAGGGTGAAGTGCATTCCGTTGCCCAGCATGATCAGCACGATGCCGAGCAGCAGGGCCCAGACCCCGGACAGAACTTTGATCATGGCATGTCCTCTCGCCCCAGCGTTTCACGACGCAGGACCGGTGTCGCAAACCGGAGGCCCTCGTGCCGATGCTGCAGCGCCGCATGAACCGCCATTCGCGACATGGAGACGGATCGCGCGCCGCTTTTCGGACCGCCAAGCGCGCGCGCTGCCCCGGCAGCTCAGCCCACCGGCAGCGACACGGCGCGCGGCCCGGGTCACACCGCGATCGCGATGGCAAGAAAGGTCGGGACCGGCGCGAAGGGGCCGCTCTGCCCGCGGGCATCGTGATCCCCCGCCACCGCCGATCGCCGCGTTACCTTTGACGAGCGGTGCAATCGCGACACCCGTTCACCGGCGTGAGGGCCTTGGCGGCGCACCCCTTCCGGTTGGGCCGTGTTTGAAATGCCGCCGCTCCGAACACGCAACGCCCGTTCGATGGTCGCTTCGCCGCGAATTCGGACGATCGGCAGGGTCGGCGGCGCGGGCGGCGGGGCGAACGCGCGTCCCGCCTTCTCCGGCGCTTGCGGAACCCGGATCTCTCTGTGAGCCTGACGGTGCCGGCGGACGGCGGGACGAGCGCGAAGGGAACGACAATGGCAGCTGGATGCAGGATCGCCCAGAGGCGCGTGTCGCTTGGAGATCCGCACGACTGCACGGACGCGACCGATCAGCTGACGATCCTGCGCGCGCTCTGCGACACGCTGGTGACGCGGGCGGGACAGGGCTTCGGGCCCGGACTTGCCACCGGCTGGGACGTCAGCGCGGACGCGCGGCGGTGGCGCTTCGCGCTGCGGGCGCATCACCGTTTTCACGACGGCGCGCCCTGCGACGCCACAGCCGTCGCGCAGTCGCTGCGCCGGATGGCGCGGCCCGACAAGGGCTACACCCTCGGCGCGCCGGGCGTCTGGCGGCAGTATCTCGGCGACGCCAGGATCGAGCCCGTCGACGACGTGACCCTGTCCATCGACCTCGCCGAGCCGCTGGCCGATCTTCCCGACATCCTCGAACACGGGTTCATCGTCGCGCCGGACTGCCTCGCGCGGTGGGATCGGGGCGAGGACGCGGAGATCGTGGGCTCGGGGCCCTACCGGGTGACGCGAAGGACGCAGGACATGGTTGCCGCCGCGCGCGTGCCCGGCCATTTCGCCGACGCGCCGCATGACGAGGTGACATGGATCGCGGCGCCCGACGCGGATGCTCGTTTCGCGATGCTGCGCGACGGGACGGTGGACGTCGCGAACGACCTCGCGGCGCGGGACGCCGGCGGGGCCGCGATCACGCTTCACGACTACCTGTCGCCCGTGGCGATCATCTTCCTCTTGAACGCCGCGCGCGGGCCTCTGGCCGATCCGCGCCTTCGCCGTGCGCTCGGCCTTGCCATCGACCGCCAGAGGATCGTCGACGAGGTCCTGTCGGGCCGCGCGCGGCCGCTTCATGGCTTCGTGAGCCCCGTCCATTTCGGCGCGCCCCCGGCCGAGCCGATGCCCCATGACCCCGCGCTCGCCCGGAGCCTCATCGCCGACGCGGGTCTCGCCGGGGGCCTCGTGCTCGGCGTCGACTGCCCGTCAAGCCTGCCCGACGAGGCGCAGCGCCTGACGCAGGCCCTGCGCGATCAGCTCGCCGAGGTCGGGGTGACGCTCGACGTCCACGTCCATACCCAGCGCGAGGACTACGCGCACATGGTCCGCCGCAAGGAGATCCGGGACATGTGCGTGTTCGATTCGAGCCCCCTCAGCACGTTCCGCGTCCTCCACGAGAAGATCGACGCCCGCGTCGCCGGGTCGTGGTGGCAGGGCTACCGCAACACGCGGGTCGAGGACCTGCTGGATGCCGCGCGCCGCGAGGTCGGCGACACGGTCCGCGCCACGCATTATGCCAGGGCCTACGCCGAGCTGCAGGAAGATCCGCCGTGGCTGACGCTCTACAATCCCGCGAGGACCATTGGTCTCGCGGGCAGCCATCCCGGCTTCGCGATGCCCGCGGACGGGATCATCGACGTCACCGCCCTGCCCCGTGTCCTGTCGTCCGCGCCACGCCCCGCCTAGAGGATGTGCGACAGGAACTGCTGGGTGCGGTCGTACCTCGGGTTGGAGAAGAACTCCTCGGGGGGGGCCGATTCCACGATCTCGCCCTGGTCCATGAACAGGACCTTGTCGGCCACCTGGCGCGCGAACCCCATCTCGTGGGTCACGCAGATCATCGTCATGCCGTCTTCCGCCAGTTCGACCATCACGTCGAGCACCTCCTTGATCATCTCGGGATCGAGGGCAGATGTCGGTTCATCGAAGAGCATGATCTTGGGCCGCGTGCACAGCGAGCGGGCGATCGCCACGCGCTGCTGCTGGCCGCCCGACAGCTGCAGGGGGTATTTCTGCGCCTGGTCGTCGATGCCGACGCGCCTGAGATGCGTCATCGCAAGCTCCTCGGCGTCCTTTCTCGGCATCTGCAGCCCGAGCGTGGGCGTCAGGATGCAGTTCTCGAGGACCGTGAGGTGCGGAAAGAGGTTGAACTGCTGGAACACCATGCCGGTCGTCCGGCGGATGACGCTCTGGTTCCTGCCGCCCTTCTCGACCTCGACGCCGTCCACGATGATGTCGCCCTCCTGATGATGCTCGAGCTGGTTGATGCACCGGATCAGGGTGGACTTGCCCGAGCCCGAGGGCCCGCAGACCACGAAGATCTCGCGGTCGCGCACCGTTAGGTCGACATCCTTGAGGACATGGAACTGGCCGAACCACTTGTTCAGCTTGATGATCTCGATGGCCTTCCCGGCCCCCTGCGCCCGGCTCATCGGTCACGCCCCCGCGAAAGTTTCTTCTCCAGCCCGATGGAATAGGACGACATCGCGAAGCAGAAGACGAAGTAGATCAGCGACACGAGGAAGAACGGCTCGATGAAAAGGCCGAGCCAGTCGGTGTCCTCGCCCACGGCGCGGGCCATGTTCATCAGGTCGAAGAGACCGATAATGGAGACCAGCGTGGTGTCCTTGAACAGGCCGATGAAGTTGCCGACGATCGTGGGGATCATGATCTTGAGCGCCTGCGGCATCACCACCTGCGTGGTGGTCTGCCAGTAGCCGAGGCCAAGCGAGGCTGCCGCCTCGTACTGGCCCTTGGGGATCGCCTGCAGGCCGCCTCGGATCACCTCGGCCATGTAGGCGGCGGCGAACAGGCAGACGGCGACGATGGCGCGCACCAGCTGGTTCACGTCCGTGCCCTCGGGCATGAACAGCGGCAGCATCGTGTTGAACATGAACAGGATGGTGATCAGCGGCACCGAGCGGAACAGCTCGATGAAGATGGTCGAGAGCATCGCGATCACCGGCAGGTCCGACCGCCGCCCGAGCGCCAGCAGGATGCCGGCGGGCAGCGAGAAGGTGATGCCGATGCCCGAGATGACCAGCGTCAGGAACAGGCCGCCCCAAAGCTGCGTGCGCACCTCCTCCAGCGACCATGCGGCCACCAGCGCGAAGCACGCGACGAAGAGCGCCGCCGCCGTCGCCTGGCGCGCGCGCTTCTGCGCCGTCTCGTTGTCGGGTCCCGCGACGCGCAGGCCGATCCACTCGCCGACGCTCCGGTCCGTGGCGCGTTCGCACAGCGCCGTCGCCCAGACCCAGACGAAGCCCCAGAGGCCGGCCGCGATCAGCGCGGTCCAGACCACACCCTTCTCTCCGCCGAGAAAGAAGTAACTGGCCAGCAGCGGGTAGAGCATGACGGCGGCCAGCCCGATCGCCACCTTCGATTTCACCCGTGGCATCCACAAGGGCACCATCCACAGGATCAGGACGAGGAAGCCCGCGTTGATCCGCCAGACGGCGTCCTTGGGGTAGAGGCCGTAGATCAGGTTCGGCAGCCACTCGACCACGCCGGGCCAGCACGCGCCCGCGCGGCCCACCGCATCGAGGCATTCGCGCCTGTTCTCGGCTTCCCAGACGGCGTTGAAGATCGCCCAGTCCAACACCCAGCTGGTGACGGTCACGGCGAGATAGAGGCCGAGGATCGTCATCAGCGCGTTCGGCACGTCCTTGAACAGGTTCGCCCTGATCCAGGCGATCGCGCCGACCTCGTCGGGCGGCGGCGGACGGTCGGCCTTGGGTTCGAAGATGAGTGTCATGGCTCAGCGCTCCTTCAGCTGGACGCTGCGGTTGTAGCGGTTCATCACCAGCGAGACCGACAGGCTGACAAGGCAGTAGAAGGCCATCGTCATCGCCACGATCGGGATCGCGCGGCCCGACTGGTTGAGCGAGGTGTTCATCCAGACGCTCACGAGGTCGGGAAAGCCGATCGCGATGGCGAGCGAGGAGTTCTTGGTGACGTTGAGATACTGGCTGATCAGCGGCGGCACGATCACCCGCAGCGCCTGCGGAAGGACGACGCGCCGCAGCGTCCAGTTGGCCGGCAGGTTGAGCGCGCCGGCGGCCTCGAGCTGACCCTTCGAGACCGACTGGATGCCCGAGCGGACGATCTCGGCGATGAAGCACGAGGTGTAGGCCGACAGCGCGACGATCAGCGCGCAGAAGCTCGGCGGCACGGAGATGCCTCCGACGAAATTGAAGCCCTGCAGGACCGGCATGTCCCAGCTGAGCGGGCTGCCCGAGGCGAGGAACACGATCATCGGCCCCAGGATCACCAGCGCTATGCCCGTGGAGATGGCCGGGAAGGACTTGCCCGTCCGGTCACGCCGCAGCGCGTCCCAGCGATAGATCGCGATGGAGCCCAGGATGGCGAGGACGAAGGCGGACAGCACGAGGCCGAAGCCCGCCTCGGCGACCGGTCCGGGCATGTAGAAGCCGCGGTTGTTCAGCACGAAGGCGTCGGCGAGGATGACACTGGCCCGGGGACCGGGCAGCAGGTTGAAGACCCCGAAATACCACGCGATGATCTGCAGAAGCAGCGGCGTGTTCCGCAGGAGCTCGACATAGGCGCGGGCGAGCCTGGAAATGATGAAGTTGTTCGACAGGCGCGCGAGGCCAACGATCAGCCCGACGACGGTGGCCAGCACGATCGAGACGGCGGCGACCAGAAGCGTGTTCATGATGCCGACGAAGAACACCCGGAGGTAGCTGTCGCCCTCCTGGTAGGGGATCAGCGTGAAGCCGATGCCGAACCCGGCGGAGACGTCGAGGAAGTCGAACCCGGCCGAGAGGTTGCGCGCCTCCATGTTGACCATGGTGTTGTAGACGAGCCAGGCGAGGAACCCGATCACCGATCCCGCGGTGAGGACCTGCAGGAAGATCGCCCGGATCTTCGCGTCGTAGATCAGACGCCCGAGACCGGACCGGCCGGATGCGGTCGGCGGGCCGCTTCTTTCCATCAGCGCCATGTCGTCTGTCCCCCTGTCTTCCCGTGATGGGCCCGGGCCGGCCTGTCCCTCGCCGGCCCGGGTCCCGGCGCGCCCC
>NZ_JARRSA010000038.1 GCF_029624655.1 Roseicyclus salinarum | reverse complement strand
GGTCGGCGCCGGCGTCGTGTCGAAGATCATCGAGTGATCGACGGCCTCCGTCGGAGAGCTCGAAAGAGCCTCCGATGACCCCTTGAACATGCGAAAGCCCCGGCCTCCCGCCGGGGCTTTTTCGTAGGCGGATGTCCGCCCGGCGCGGGCCTTCCCGGAACCCGCCCTTTCGCAAGGGCGTTTCACGGCTGACGTAGAAAGAAGGGATATCCCATGCCTACAGCGAAGACGAACATGGCGCTTGCCGTCATCCTTGCCGCGGTGACGACCGGCAGCGCCGCGACCGCGCAGGACGACGGGGCCGTCGGCGCGCTTGTCGAATGCGTCCTCTCGGATGGCGCGACGCCCTGCCCGGACGACGTCACGGACGAGCAGATCGACGAGGCCATCTCGATCCTGTCCGAGCGCACGGGCGGCCCGCCGGGTCAGATTCGCCAGCAGGTGCAGGATGTGCTCACGGCTCGTGAAACGCCTCAGTCCGGCGCCGAGGCCCCCGAAGTGGCTGCCGAGCCCGCGCCGCAACAGGAAACCGGTCAGGAGGCATCTCCGGCGCCGCAAGCCGAGGAGCCTGAGCCGGCCCCCGAAGCCGAGCAGGCCGCACCTGCCCCGGAGGCCGAGCAGGCCGCGCCGCCCGCCCAAGCCGAGGCTCCTGCGCCAAGCGCCGAACCCGAGCAGGCCGCGCCGGCGGAGGCCGAGCAAACACCCCCTGCCGAGGCCGAGCAGGCCGCGCCCGCCGAACCCGAGCAAACACCCCCTGCCGAGGCCGCGCCGCCCGCCCCGGAAGCCGCGGAGGCTCCTGTGGAGGCAGAAGCCCCCGAGGCCGCCGAAGCCGCGGCGGAGCCTGAAGCGCCAGTTGGGGACGAGGCCGTCGCCACCGAGGAAGCGCCAGAGGAGCCGCAGGCCGACCAGTCGCCGGCGACCGAGCCGCAGCCCGCGCCCCGAGCGACGGCAGCGCAGGACGCCGACGAGGACTCAACGGAGGAGGCCGTCGAGGCGCCCGCAGCCGATGCCGAGCCCGAAGCGCCTGCCGCCGCGCAGGCGACTGTCGAGATGCCGGGACCCGACGCGACGCCCGAGGAGATCGCGGCCGCGCTTTCGGACATGCCGGACGGCCCGGAGCGCAACGAACTGCTCGCGCGCCTGCAGGAGGCACTGGCGGAGGACGCGGCCGCGACGGGGCCCGCGACCGAAGCGGAAGCCCCCGAGGCGGAAGAGCTTCAGCGCCGGCAGGAGATGGCCGACGAGGCCGAGGAGGCCGCCCTGTCGTCCGCCGCGCTTGCCGCCGTCGATGACAGCGAGGCCGCGCCTGAGGCCGCCAGCGTCGTCGAGACAGAAACCGAGGTCGTCACCGAGGAGACCGCCCGCTCGAGCGCCGAGGACGCCCCGGCGGCGCGAACGGAGGCCGGGACGGCCTCGGACGATGACGACGACCGCGAGACGCTCCGCAACATCCTGGGGGGTGCGGCCGCGGGCTTCATCATCGGTCAGCTCCTGGACAGTGGCGACGAGGTCGTGGCCCAGACCGGTGACCGGGTGATCGTCAACCGCGACGGCGAATACGTCGTGCTGAGCGACGAGAACACGCTGCTGCGCCGGCCCGGAACGCGGGTCGAAAGCGAAACCTACGCCGACGGATCGTCGCGCACGGTGTTCCTGCGCGACGACGGAAGCGAGGTCATCACGGTGCGCGCGCCCGACGGCCGCATCCTCTACCGCTCGCGGATCGAACCGGACGGGCGGCGCGTCGTGCTGATCGACGAGCGGGTGGACACGGCGCCCGTGCGCCTCGACGACCTTCCGCGCCCGGAGCGCAGCCCGGTCATCGAGTACGAACGGGACGTCTCCCCCGACAGGCTGGCGCGCGCGCTGCGCGAGGTGGACACAGCGGAGCAGCTCGACCGGGCCTATTCGCTGCGGCAGGTCCGCACCATCCGCGAGCTGCGCGAGCTGATGCCGCGCATCGACCTCGAGGCGATCACCTTCCCCACGGGGTCCGCCGCGATCCAGCCTAGCCAGGCGCAGGAGCTTTCGGCGCTCGGCACCGCGATGGCCCGCCTGATCGAGGAGAACCCCGACGAGATCTTCCTGATCGAGGGCCATACCGACACCGTCGGCAGCGAGATCATGAACCTTGCGCTGTCCGACCGGCGCGCCGAAAGTGTGGCGCTGGCGCTGACCGAGTATTTCGGCATCCCGCCCGAGAACATGGTCACGCAAGGTTATGGCGAGCGGTATCTCAAGTACCCGATCGAAGGTGACGTGCGCGAGAACCGCCGCGCCGCGGTGCGCCGCATCACGCCGCTGATCCGCACGGCCGAGCGGTAGGCGACGGCGTCACGGGCGCCGGGCCGGACAGCGTATTCCGATGCGCCGCCGGTCCGGCGCTGATCGGCGCCGAAGCGGGACGTCGGCCTTGCCGATGCCCCAAGGACCACCACCCACGGACCCTACTTGCGCCCCCGGTTTCCGGGGCGGCGGAGCATGAGGCCCTCCCCCTCGCTCCGGCGGCAGGGTTCCCTTTTTCGCGCTTTTACCCTAGACGGACCCCACAAGGATGGAGGGCGAGATGGACCACACCGCGATCTGAGACGTCATTTCTGCAAAACTCAGACCGGAGGTTCGTCGTGCACGCCCCGTTTTCCACACCCGATACCCTGCACCCCGTGCGCCTGCCCGATGGCGGCGTGCACAAGGGCACCGTCTTTCTCAGGCCCGCGATCGACCATCCGCGCATCGAGGTGGGCGATTATTCCTATGCCTCGGCCCATGTCCCGCCCGACGACTGGGCGGCGCATCTCGCGCCATGGCTCTACCCGTTCAGCCCCGAGCGGCTGATCATCGGACGGTTCTGCCAGTTCGCCGATGGCGTGAAGTTCGTCACGGCGAGCGCAAATCACCGCCACGACGGATTCTCCAGCTTTCCGTTCATGATCTTCGGCGGCGATGGCGTGCTGGACCGGCCATCGATGCCCGGCCCCGGCGCCGACACCGTGGTTGGCCACGACGTCTGGATCGGGACCGGCGCAAGCATCCTTCCGGGCGCGCGCATCGGGTCGGGCACGATCGTGGCGGCGGGCGCGGTCGTGACGGGCGAGGTTGCGCCCTACAGTCTCGTCGGGGGCAACCCCGCCCGAGTCATACGCCCGCGCTTCCCTGCCCGGATCGTGGCGCGGCTTCTGGAACTGGAATGGTGGCACTGGCCGATCGATCGCATCCTCGCGCATGAGGCCGCGATCTGCGGTGGCGACATCGAGGCGCTGGAGGCCGCGGCGCCCTGAGGCGCGCATGAAAAGGCCCGGACCTGCGATTGCAGGCCCGGGCCAGTTCAGGTGACGAGCGTCGCTTAGGACGAGACGGCCGATTCGACGGCTTCGTCGATGTCGGTCTGCTCGCCCGAGGTGAGGGCGACGTAGATCGCCAGCAGCTCGGTCTGGTCGATCGCCTCGATTTCGGCGGCCGAGTAGCCCTTGCGCATCAGGTAGTCGATGGCGCGCTCCGCGGCCATGGACGGGTTCTCCGACGGCATCGTCGTGGAGACTTCGATCGCGCTTGCGATGGCGCTTTCGACGTCGGTCTGGCTGCCGGACGTCGACGCGACGTAGATGTTGGCGATCTCGCCGCCCGAAAGCGCGTTCACGGTGTCGGCCGAATAACCGTTCTCCGCGAGAACCGACGCGACGGTCATTTCGACGTCGGTGGCGGCCGGAGAGGTGGCCAGCACGTCGCTGCCTTCGTCGCTCGGCAGGTCGAAGGACGCGATTACCGTGCTCACGTCACCAGCCCCTTCCGAGGTCGAGACGACGTAAAGCTCGGCGATCTGGCCCTGGCTCAGCATCTCGATGCTCGAGGCCGGATAGCCGTTCTGCGTCAGGACATCCACCACCGTCTCCTCGACGCCGGTCTGTGCGAAGGCCGGCGCTGCGAGGGCGATGGCCGTCGTAAGGCTAAGGATCGTGCGTTTCATGTCGAACTCCTTCAATTCCATGCGCCGGAACGCGTGATGGCGCTCGGCATCCACTCCGTCGACGCATGGACTGGCGATGTGTTCCGCCCTGATCGTGCGAAGTTCCGGGAATGGCCCCCGAGGCCTGGACCGGATACGGTGGAGGGCGCATTTTATAGCATAAAAAACAATTACTTGAGTTCATTCCAGCGGTGCGGACACGAACCTTTCACGATACTTTGAACCTGCGGGCGGCGGGTGCCCATCAGTCCACGAGGCCGTATCTTCTGAACACCGCCTCGATCTGCATGGCTTCTCGCATCGTGTCGTACTCGATGCGCATCAGCAGAAGGTAGACCTCGGAAATCCCGGCGCAGTCCAGTTGGTCGTATGGCAGATTGCGTACGGAGGGCGGGACGCTGCGTTCGACGGAAATGCGAAGCTGGTTGCAGGTATGCCTGTCGGCCGCCGCGGCCTGCGGCATGGAGATCGCGGCGAGGCCGAGGGCCGCCGCGAGGCGGATTGCACTGTGTCGCATGGCTGTCTCCTGTCTTGATGCCTGGCGCGTCCGCGCGCCTTGCCCACCGAATGCCGGCGTGTGCGCGCCGTTCCCGTGGCGGCCTTTTTCCCGGCTGGACAAGGGCGCCGTTTGGTCCTATCCCGCACCCCGGCCTTAGGGGTGTAGCTCAGTTGGTAGAGCAGCGGATTCCAAATCCGCAGGCCGGGGGTTCGAGTCCCTCCGCCCCTGCCACTTGCCGGACAGCGACCCGCCACTCGACGCCGCTTGCGTCACGCCGGATAGCCATAGTCCGAGATCAGCTTCCAGATCGTCCGGTTCAAGTCCCCAAGCCTCGCGATGGCCGCGTCGATGTCGCCTTGCGCCTCCTCGTCAAGAGCCTCGGTCTGGCCGACCTTGATCGTGTCGCGCCGGTCGGCGATCCGCATCTGTATCGTCCGCGGAGCGCCGCCCTTGGCATCGAAGGAATAGATGCAGTGGTTGTAGCGGTTGCGCAGCCCCGAAAGTGCGATCATCTGCCGGGTCAGCGCAAGGATGCGCGCCCGCTCGCCCGCGTCGCCGGTGTTCGTCTTGGCGAGACGCTCGATCAGGTCGATGCGCGCGCGCGTCGTGTTCAGCGTCAGGAAGATGATCAGCGCGGTGTCCTTGCTCGTGCCCGCAAGCCCCGCGATCAGATGGATCAGAAGGCTTTCGGTGTTCGTCCACGAATAGTTCAGCCGCCCGACCAGCAGCAGCGTGCGGTCGAAATCGGCGGGCGGCTGCGGCTGCGTCATCGCTCCGCGCCATACGTTCGGGTGAGATACCATTGCGTGGCCTGCGTCCGGTTGCGGACGCCGATCTTGCTGATCACGTGATGCAGGTGCAGCTTGATCGTGTGCTCCGACAGGCCAAGCTCGTGCGCGATCGTCTTGTTGCGCATCCCCCGCGCCACGAGGCTCAGGACCTCGCTTTCGCGCCGGGTCAGCGCGACGTCACGGCGCGTTTTCGTCCCGGCAGCGCAAGGACGCGGCGCACCCTTGTCGAGAAGGCTCGCCGGCACGAAGAATTCGCCCGCAAGCACGAGGCGGAACATCGACGTCCAGATGTCGATCGGCTGGTTCATCGGCAGGAGGGCTACCTCGCCCAGTTCGGGCCGGTCGCGCCTCTGTGCCAGCATCCGGTGCGCGAGGGCCTCGTCGCGATAGGCGAGGACCCAGCGCATGCCGTCCGAGCGGCCGGGCCCCGCGAGGGGGTCGTCAAGAAGCGCGTCGGCCACGGCGTCGTCGAAGAAGACGTAGCGCCTTGTGCCCGTCCCGGCATCCAGTTCGGCGAGGCTCTCCACCCTGAGGACCTGCATCTCGCCGGACTCGGCCTCGGCGACGCGAAGGATCCAGTCCGAAAATGTCATGGGACTTCCCCAGAACGCGATCAAACCTCGCGCACGGCACTGATCGGGGCGTGTCTTGCCATTCAATCCACAGCTTGAAACGTCCGTCATTCACCCACCTCCCAACTACACCAGGCTCAAGACGAAAAAGGCAGTATGTGCTGGATCTACTCCTCGTCTCCAATCCTTTTCCCAAGGTCTAATCCTATCACGGACCGGGCCTATCCGACACTAGCCGAACGATTAGGAATCCCGTTTCGAAAACCCTTTTCGGGGGGCGATCCGGCACATCGCAATTCTGTTCGGACGCCGCCGTGAACGTTCAACCGGCGGTCCGGACCGATGGTTCCGAACGTCTAGACAATACGGTCAGGTTTGCGCTGCGATTCGTGCGGCGGGGTCGTGTTCCGGTCACGATCACCGCTGAGTAAATCATTTAATATCAGTGCTTTGAGATTCGAAAAACGGATGATGACCGTTCGCGCAGCTATTCTTGCGGTCCCCCCGGTGCGAGCATTCCGGCGTCGCACGGGTTGCGGCGATTTCGAACCGATCATTTCAGCCGCCCGTCCCATCGTTTCCTGGGCGGGACGGCGCAGGGGTTGGAAAGGAGGGCGCCTCGCAGATGCACCTTTCGTCTCCGGCCGCGGCTGCCCGATGGCAGTCCGGCCGGGAGTGAACTCAACCACCAAGACGCCGTCGGCATGTTGCCTTTGAGATGACTGGCAACGCCCGGGGCGTGCCAGGAGATTGAAAATGTCCAGTAACCGCAACAACAACTTCCTGATCGACGACGTGAACATCGATCACGTCGATGCCGAATTCGATACCGAAGTGGACATCGAGAAGGCCGAGGTCGACATCGACGCCCAGCAGCAGCAACAGAAGCAGGACCAGGACGTCCAGAACGACCAGGACCAGGGTCAGGATCAGGACCAGGGGCAAGACCAGGATCAGGGTCAGGACCAGGACCAAGGCCAGGATCAGGATCAGGGCCAGGACCAAGATCAGGCCCAGTCGAACGACAACTCCGGCAACAGCTCGAACGACAATTCGAATGCCGTGAACATCGACTTCGGCGATGGCGAGTGGATCCCGCGGGACGATGACGTCATGGACATCGACCTCGGGAAAGAGTCCCACATGGGGGACGCGATCCTGTCGCAGGGCGACATGCGCTACGATCCCGGCGACGACGTCAGCCTCGACGGTGTGACATTCGGTGACGGCAACAGCGCGGCCTTCAGCCTCGGGCAGTCGAACTACCTCAGCGACGACGACATGCTCGAGAACGTCTCGCTCAGCAATGACGGCGACTTCGCTCAGAACGGTGACGCCTACGGCGGCGAGGCTCATGCGGGCGACGGCATTTCCGCGGGCTCCCACGGAGGCGAAGGCGGCGGCCATGCCATGGCCGACGGTGGCCACGGCGATGGCGGCAAGGGCATGGGCGGCATGGCCATGTCCGGCGAAACCGAATCCGGCGACGGCGGCGAGGGCGAGGGTGAAGCCGACGATGGCGGCGACAGCACGGCCGACGGCCTCGGGCTTGGCCTTGGGCTTGGCGGTGCGACGGCCGACAGCGAAGGCGAGGGCGGTGACGGCGGCGATGCCGACGCCGAGGCCGATGCCGAAGCCGAGCTCGACGCCGAGCAGGACGCCGACGGCGACGGCGGCGCGAGCGGCGATGCCGGCGCGATAGGCCTTGGCCTCGGTCTTGCCGGGTCCGACGCCGAGGCGGAGGCCGAGGACGCCGAGACCGGCGACGCCGCGTCGCTCGGGGCCGGGCTGGGCCTTGGCCTCGGCAGTTCCGACGCCGACGCCGAGGATGCCGATGGCGGTGACGCCGAGGCAGATGCCGAGGGCGAGGGCGAAAGCGACGCGACCTCCGAGGCAGATGCCGAGGATGCCGATGGCGGCAACGCCGGTGCGCTCGGCGCCGGGCTGGGCCTCGGCCTTGCCGGGTCCGGGGCCGACGCCGCGGACGCCGATGGTGGTGACGCCACCTCCGAGGTCGACAGCGAGGCCGAGACCGAAGGCGATAGCGACGCCGACACCGGCGGCGCGACGGCCGGAGAAGGTATCGGCACCGGAGGCGAAGAGGGCGGCGGAGACGGGCGTGGCGCTGGTGGCGACGCGACCGGCGGCGCGGCCACCAGCGGCGACGTCACCGGCACGACCGACGCCACGGGCACGTCCGACGCGGCTGGTGGCGCGGGTGGCAGCAATGCCGCCGACAGTGCGGCCGACGGCGCCGGCACCGGCACCGGCAACGGCGACGCGGCCGGCGGCGCGGGTGGCAGCAACGCCGCCGACAGCGCGGCCGACAGCACCGGCACCGGAACCGGCATGTCGGACGCGGCCGGCGGAGCGGGCGGCACCAGCGCGGCCGACAGCGCCGCCGATGGCAGCGGCAGCGGCACCGGAACCGGCGGCGATGCGTCGGGCGGCGCCGCCAGCAACGACGCCGCGGCGGACTCGTCCGCAACCGGCAGCGGCGACGCGGGCGCGGATGCGGGAAGCGGGGCGGGCGGATGGTCCGACATCTTCTCGCAGGCCGATCTCGACGGCACCGCCGATTCGATGGCGGACGCGATCGCCGGTTACGGCGGCGGCGGCTCGTCGTCCTCGGACGCGTCGAACCAGGCGCACGGCACCGGCACGGTCAATGCCTCGGCCGGACCGGGCGGCGCGAGCACCGCGACGGGCATGGGCGGAGACGCGGGCGACGCGATCGGCGGCATGGCCTCGGTCGGCGACACGATGGGCGGCGCTGGCACCGGCGGCATGGGTGGCACGGCCACCAGCGGGGCCGGCGGCGCAGGCGGGAACCTTGGAAGCTGGGGCTCCGGCAACGGCGACGACGGCCATGTGACGGGCGAGTCCTTCGCGTCCGCCGCGGCGGCGGTCAACACCGAGGCGTTCAACCAGCAGATCGTGATGGGCGCCAACGTGCTGGGCAATTCCGTCGACATGACGGTGGTCGGCGGATCGCTGAGCTCGTCCTTCGTGGGCGACGACGACGTCTGACAGCTGCTCGCCCCCGGGCCGGTCGTCCGGCCCGGGGGCATACGGGCGGCGCCGCGTTGGCGGTGGCCGCCCGCCGCTTTCGATGAGAGAGGCCCGGCAACGACATGGACCGCATCAGCGAGGAAATCGCCCACTTCGTCGGCCTGTTCCACCTCGAGGTCGAGGGGCAGCGCCTGCGGCTCGAGTACGACGCCTTCGCGCTGGAGCGAGACGAGAAGGACCGCGACGAGCAGCCGGTTCCCGAACTCCGGGTCGACGCTCCGCACACGCTCAAGGGCTTCGATCCGGGCCTCGTCTACATGTCTGCGCCGGTCAAGACGGACGGCCGGTCCGCGCAGCCCTTTGACGCCCTTCCCATCGCCGCGAAGCAGCCCCCGCTTCCCCCGCCCGCCACGCCCGCCACCGAGCCCGAAACGGCCCTGCCCGCGATCGGGTGGGAGGTCTCGTGGCCGCCTTTCGTGGCCTTGCCGAACTCGATCCTCGTGTCGATCCGCCAGACCTCCGAGCTTTGGGACAACGATCTTCTTCTCGTCACGGGCGAGACCGCCTTCGCGGACCCCGAGGCGTTGCTGAAGGACTTCCTCCGGCTGATCGAAGCGGCCGATGGCATCGGCGCCCTCGGCCCGGCGATCGCGGCCCTGCCGATGGTGCCCACCGTGGAGGCGGCCGTCGCGCTTGCGGAGTGGATCGCGGATTTCGCGCCAGATCCCGGCGTGGCCGAGGTGCAGCTTCTGCTGCGCGGCGAGGCGGCGCGGGGTGTCTATCTCGACGGCGCGCCAGTCGCCGCCGGGGACGGGGTGGCGCAGGACACGGGCGGGCTGCCCGCGTTCGCCGACCTCCTGCCCGCCTATCTCGCTGACCGGAAGGCCGCGCGGGAGGCCGAGGCCGAGACGGCGGCCGGCAAGGAACTTCCCGACGTGCCGCCGGACGGCACGACCGACACCGACGGCTCGCCGTTCGGGGTCGATCCCGGCCATGCGGCCGTCACGGGCGCGAACCTCGTCACCAACGAGACGACGATCGCCCAGGCCTGGATCGACGCGCCGGTGATCGCCGTGGCGAAGGACGTCATCCGGCTGGACGCGGTCAGCCAGGTCAACGCCATGGCCGTCGCGCCGGGCGCACTCGGCGGGACCACGCCGTCGCAGATGCTGAACGGGGTCTCCCTCGCCTTCGAGGCCGCGCCGGGCCCCGGCGATCCGGCAGCTCCGAATGCGGCCGGCGTGTTTCCGGTGGATTGGACCATCGTGCGCGTCGAGGGCGACGTCGTGGCGGTAAACTGGGTGCAGCAATACGTCTTCGCGACGGATTTCGACCGGGCCGAGATCACCGTGTCGGCGGCCGCCACCTACATCGGCACGGGCGAGAACGAGATCGGAAACGGCGTCCGCCTGGCCGAGCTGGGCTTCGACTACGACCTGATCCTCGTGGGCGGCAACATGGTCACGATGAACGTGATCGAACAGGTCAACGTGCTGCTCGACACCGACGCCGTCGGCGGCGCCGCGGCGGTCCCCCGGTCGGGGGACAACCTGCAATACAACCTCGCCGAGCTGAAGCAGACCGGCATCGACGAGATGTCCACGCTTCAGGACAGCTTCCGCAGCGCGCTGGACGAGATGGCGGAGGGCCGCAAGACGCTGTCCCGCGAGGTGGCGCAGGACGCCCGCTTCGAGGGCAAGTCGGCACTCAGGGTGCTGCAGGTCGAGGGCGACCTGATAAAGGCCAACATCGTCCAGCAACACAACTTCCTCGGGGACAGCGATCAGATCGAGCTGCTTCTCGACGGTCTGGGGGCGGCGGGCGCGGGTCCGCGCCTCGTCACCGGGTCGAACGCCCAGCTGAACGCGGCGCGCATCCACGACACCGGCCTCGATTCCGAGGTGATGGTCGGCGGCGAGGCCTACAGCGACGCGCTGATCTATCAGGCCGAACTGCTGGACGCCGACGCTCCGCCCACGGGCGTCGGGCTGGCGCCGCTGGCAAGCGAGGCGGTGGCGTTCCTCGCCGACGACATGCTGGAGGCGCCCCCCGGCCCCGACGCGGGGCCCGCGTTGGCCGATGCGGATCACCCGGCAGGCAGCGACGTGCTGCACGCGATCATGACGTGACGACCGGAACGAACAGGGGGCTGCCATGAAGGATCACGTTGGCGCGGACATTCTCAGGCTGGGGCCCGAGCTTCGCGTCGATCCCGATCCGTCGAGGGCGCGTTCGAGGGACCCCGCCGACCGTGAGCAAGGCCCCGATCCTCGCGGCGAGACGCGCGGGACCGGCGCGAGAACTCCGATGGGCGCCACGATCGATGCGCGTGCCGGCGAACCCGTTCCACCGCTCCGTCCGCCGCCAGCATCGGGCGGCGGCGGCGGCGGGCGGGGCTTTCACGAGCGTGTCGGTCCCGAGGACTTCAACGCCCGTCTCCGGAAGGGCCGCAGGGCGGTCTGGAGCAACATGGGCTTCGTTCTGGTGCTGACCTGCGCGACCAACGTCCTGATCCTCGCCATCCCGATCTACCTCTTCCAGATCTCGGACCGCGTCCTGACGAGCCGCTCGACCGACACGCTGATCATGCTTACGGCGGTCATCGCGGGCGCCGTGATCTTCCACGCGGTCTTCGACGCCATCCGGCGCTTCATCCTTATGCGCACCGCCGTCGAGGTCGCCGTGCAGCTCGGTGCGCCCATCCTCAGCGCCGCCGCCCATGCCTCGCTCCACGGCACCGGCCGCGAATACCAGACGCTGGGCGATCTTCAGCAGGTGCGCTCGTTCCTCGTGTCGGGCACGCTCATGTCCATCCTCGACGTGCCCTTCGCGCCGCTGTTCGTGTTCGTGATCTTCCTGATCCATCCGCACCTCGGGACCATCGTCGTCGTCACGGCGCTAGTGCTCCTGCTGATCGCGCTTATCAACCAGAAGGTCACGCAGCGCCCCTTCGCCCAGGCCAACCTCGCGCAGGCCAAGGCGAACCAGCATCTCGATTCGATGTCGCGCAACAGCCAGATCATCAACGCGCTCGCGATGATCCCCGAGGCGGTGTCGATGTGGGGGCGGGACACCGCCGCCTCGCTGATCGCGCAGGTGCGCGCGCAGGACCGCAACATCGTCAGCGCCTCGATCTCGCGCGGGGTCCGCCTGCTGACGCAGGTGGCGATGCTGGGGTGGGGCGCCTACCTCGCCATAGACGGCCAGATCACGGGCGGCATGGTCATCGCCGCCTCGATCATAGCGGGTCGCGCGCTGGCCCCGATCGAGGGCGCGATCGAGGGGTGGAACGCGCTTCTGCTGTCGCGCGCCGCCTATGGCCGGATCGCGGGCCTGCTGAGCGGTTCGCGGCTCCGGTTCGAGCGGCTGCGCCTGCCGCGTCCCGAGGGACGGCTCGACGTTGAGCGGCTGCTATACGTTCCGGGCGGCACGAAGCAGGTGGTCCTGAACGGGATAAACTTCTCGCTCGATCCCGGCGACACGCTTGCGGTGATCGGGAATTCCGGGGCCGGCAAGACGACGCTGGGCAAGATGCTGGTGGGGTCGGTCCTGCCGACCTCGGGCAACGTGCGCCTCGATCTCATGGACCTGCGCAACTGGGACCCCAGGCAGCTGGGCGAGAACCTCGGTTACCTGCCGCAGGACGTGCAGCTCTTTCCCGGCAGCATCAAGGACAACATCGCCCGGATGCGCGCCGACGCGACCGACGAGCAGGTGCACCGCGCCGCCGTCCTCGCGGACGTCCACGAGATGATCGCCCAGCTGCCCCACGGCTACGAGACATTCGTCGCCGCCGACGGCGCCCCGTTATCGGGCGGGCAGAAGCAGCGCATCGCGCTGGCCCGCGCCTTCTTCGGGCATCCCCGCCTCGTGGTGCTGGACGAGCCCAATTCGAACCTCGACACCGCGGGCGACCGCGCGCTGGCGCGGGCCATCGAACACGCCCGCGAAAGCGGCATCACCGTGGTCGTCATCACCCAGAAGCCGGCGCTTCTGAGCGTGGTCGACAAGATCATGGTGCTGGCGCAGGGCTCGGTCGCGCTTTTCGGTACCCGCGACACGGTTCTTGAACGGCTGAACGCGCGTCCACAGGCAGGTGGGGGGCAGGTGGCGGGGTCCGGGCCCGGCGTCGTGCCGCCCCGTCCCGAAGGCTGCGCGCAGAAGGGAGGGCAGGACGATGAATGACGCCATCGCGACACGGCAGCCGCCCGCGCATGGGGCGGAATGGTATCGGGACGTTCCCCGCTCGATCTCGCGGCTGGTGCTGGCCGCGGCGCTTCTGCTTTCGGTCAGTTTCGGCGGCTTTTCGGTCTGGGCCTTCGGCGCGCCGCTTGCCGCGGCGGTCATCGCTCAGGGCAGCTTCGTCGCAACCGGACGCAACAGGATCGTGCAGCACCTCGAGGGCGGCATCATCGACGCGATCCTCGTCAGCGAAGGCGACTACGTCACCGAGGGGCAGGTGCTGGTGCGGCTGGACGACACCGCCGCCGAGGCCAACAACCGCGAGCTCATGCTGCGCCGCATCCGCCTCGAGGCGACCGAGGCGCGGCTTCTCGCCGAACATGCGCGCGACGGGCAGCTGGTGTTCCCCGAGCATCTCGACGCGCTGCGCGACGATCCCGACGTCGCCGCGATCCTCGACGGCCAGCGCGTCGCCTTCTCGGTCACGCGCTCGGGGCTGATGAACGACCTAGCGATCGTCCAGCGCAACATGGAGGCGCTGCAGTTCCGCGAGGCGGGCTATTCCTCCCAGCGCCAGGCGCTCCGCGATCAGATCGACATCCTGCGCGAGGAACTCGTGTCGCAGGAGGAGTTGCTGGAACGCGGCCTGATCCGCCGCTCGGAGGTGCTGGCCCTGCGCCGCGCGCTCCTGGAGGGCGAGGGACAGGTCGCGCGGCTGGACGCCGAACTGGGCGAGATCGCCGAGCTTCAGTCCCGCGCCATCAGCCAGCGCGAGAGGACGCTCGACGAATACGGGCGCAATTCGCTCGACCAGCTTCAGGTGGTGCAGAGCGAACTGGAAAGCGTCCGCGAACAGGCGCGGCGCTCGGAGAACGTCCTGTTGCGCACCGAGGTCACGGCGCCCGACAGCGGGACGATCGTGCGCCTCTACTACCACACGACCGGCGGCGTGATCGAAACCGGCCGCGCCATCGCCGAGATCGTGCCCTCGGACGCGCCGCTCATCATCGAGGCGCTGGTCGCGCGTGCGGACATCGACAGCATCGAGGTGGGGCAGCCCGCGGTCGTGCGGCTGACGGGCCTGAACCAGCGCACGACACCGGTATTGAACGGGCGGGTGGACTACGTCTCGGCCGACGCCGTCGCCGACAGCCCGGACGGGTCGAACCGCGAGGTCTACGTCGTGCGCGTCGCGCTCAGCCCCGAGGAACTGGCCCGCGTCCGGGGCTTCGCGCCCACCCCCGGAATGCCCGCCGAGGTCATGGTTCAGACGGCCGAGCGCACGTTCGCGCAATACATCGCCAAGCCGATCGTCGATTCCATGTCGCGCGCCTTCCGCGAGCAGTGAGGGCAGGGCGCGCGCCGCGTCCCGCTTCAACGTTCGAGGTGCAGGAGCGCGGCCAGGACGGCCGGGATCTCGCGCAGCGCGCCCTTCAGCTGCGCAAGACGGCGTGCGCTGCGCCAAGGCGGCGCGCCGGTCTCGACCTCGAGGCCCGAACGCCGCGCCAGAAGCCGGGCGCGGGGCAGGTGCCATGCGTCGGAGACGATCAGCACCGAGGCGATCCCCAGTCCGTCGAGGATCGGCAGCGCGAGCCGGATGTTCCCGGCCGTGCTGGTCGAGGCCACCTCGCAGAGGATGACGCCGGGCGGGACGCCCTCGGCGATCAGGATGCGGCGCATCACCTCCGCCTCGGCGGGCGGATGGCGGCCGACGCCCCCGCAGGCCACGATCGCCTCCGCGCGCCCCGCGCGCCACAGCGCCGCCGCGTGGCGCGTGCGCCGCGACAGCGCCGCCGAGGGCGCGCCGCCCGGCAGCACCGCCGCGCCGAGGACAAGGATCGCTCGCCGGGTGTCCGGGGTCCGTGTCATGCGCGACCGGCTCCTGTTGCGTTGCGCACCGGGGCGGCGCTCACGTCCACCAGCCCGCTTGCGCCCTATCGTGCCCATGCGTATATGCCCCCGAGATGCAGTCCGGGGACATCACCATGACCAATCCGTTCCAGTTTCTCCAGCAGACGCGCGCCGAGATCGCGAAAGTGGTCTGGCCGACGCGCCGCGAGGTTCTGGTGACGACCGCGATGGTGTTCCTGATGGCCGTCGTCTTCGCCATCTTCTTCTTCGGCGTGGACTGGGTGATCCGGCAGGCGCTGGAGCTGATTCTGACCTTCTTCGGCTGAGGGCCCGCCCCGTCCCGCGTTGGTCTTGATTTCCGCCGGAGCGGGGGGTAATCCCGGCGGCACTTCCCGAAAATGGCGTGCATCGAATCGCGTTGCACGCTGTTTCTTTTTCGGGGAGCCGCCGCGCGGAAGCCGGCGGGCATCGATCGGAAAGTGACATCGCGCCGCCATGGTGCGATCTGCGAAGGAACGCGTGCGAGATGGCAAAACGGTGGTATTCGGTCAGCGTGCTGTCCAATTTCGAGAAGCGGGTGGCTGAACAGATCCGCACCGCCGTGGCCGAGAAGGGCCTCGAGGAGGTGATCGAGGAAGTTCTCGTTCCCGAGGAAGAGGTGATCGAGATCCGCCGCGGCAAGAAGGTGACCGTTCCGCGCCGGTTCATGCCGGGCTACGTCCTCGTGCGGATGGACATGACCGACCAGGGCTACCACGCGATCAACTCCATCCCGCGCGTCACCGGCTTCCTTGGCCCGCAGGGCCGCCCGATGCCAATGCGCGACGATGAGGTGAACGCGATCCTGAACCGTGTCGAGGAAGGCGAGGCCGCGCCGCGGTCCACGATCACCTTCGAGATCGGCGAGAAGGTCAAGGTGAACGAAGGGCCGTTCGAGGATTTCGACGGCATGGTCGAGGAAGTCGACGACGACAACCAGCGCCTGAAGGTGTCGGTGTCGATCTTCGGCCGCGCCACGCCGGTCGAACTGGAATTCACCCAGGTCTCCAAGCAGGGCTGAGAGGCCGGGCGCGCGTCGGGCCGCACCCCCGGGACGGGTTTGAAGGGACGCGGCCGCCACGGCGGGCGCGTCCTTTGCGTTTCAGCGCTTCCGCATCTGGCAGGTGTTGATCCCGAGCGCCGCGTAGAGCGGGCAGATGCCCACGAGCCCGGTCACCAGCGGCACGAGGCCGATCCAGCCCCACGGCGTCTGCGGGCCGACGAACACGATGGCCAGAAGGGCGAGCCCCACGATGATGCGGAGCGCGCGGTCCACGTTGCCTTCGTTGCGGGTCATTGAAGCCTCTCCTCATGTCTGAACATGCGCCAAGGATACCGCATGGCCCCCGTCCGCGTCGGTGACACTGTCACCGTCCGTCCGCGGCAATCCGTTCCAGCCCCCCGGCGTCCGCGATGTCGATGCGGCCGCGCCCGACGCGCACGAGGCCCCGCGCCGCGAAGTCGGCCAGCCTGCGGGAGACGAAGGCGCGGCCCGACGCCGTCTCGACGGCGAGCTGCTCGTGCGTGGCCGTCACGCTGCCCCCCTCTCCGCGCAGCCTCAGCAGAACCCGCGCGAGCCGCGCGTCGAACCCGGTCAGCGCGACGTCCTCCACGAGTTGTTCGAAGTCGCCGAAGCGCCTCGCGACCGAGGCGAAGACATCGGCCCGGAAGGCCTTGTCCGAGCTCATGCGGTCGTGGAACAGCGGGGCGGGCAGGATGACGCCCGAAACCTCGCTTTCGGCGACGCCCTCGGCGCGATAGGTCGTGCCATTGATCAGGCACGAGAAGGTCTGGAGGCACACGTCGCCCGGCCTGACGCGGTAGAGCACCACCTCCCGCCCGTTCGGCGCGGTCAGCGAGACGCGGATCGTGCCCCGCCCCAGGGACACGAAGCCCTGGCAGGGATCGCCCGGCGAGAAGACGCGGGCGCCCTTCGGCAGGGAGAACTGGCGCGGACGAACGCTCATGCCGGGACGCTGGCACAGGTTCCCCCGGCTGCCAAGATCGGCCGCGGGCGGCGATGACGCTTGCATTGCGGGCCTGCCCTGTCTATGTCGCGCCGGTCGCCCGAGAGGGCGGCACCTTCATGTGGGAGGCGAGGCGGTCGCGACCGCCGGACCGGACCACGGCAACGAAGGTCATGGGGCGCGCCCCGTGGCCGTTGGACCAAAGGAGAGGCCAGATGGCCAAGAAACTCGTTGGCAAGATGAAGCTGCAGATCCCTGCAGGCAAGGCCAACCCCTCGCCGCCGGTGGGCCCCGCCCTCGGCCAGCGCGGCATCAACATCATGGAATTCTGCAAGGCGTTCAACGCCAAGACGCAGGAGATGGAGCCCGGTGCGCCGTGCCCCACGGTGATCAGCTACTACCAGGACAAGTCCTTCACGATGGAGATCAAGACGCCGCCCGCGTCCTACTATCTCAAGAAGGCTGCCGGTCTGAAGCCCGTGGGCAAGCGCAACCGTCCGAAGGGCGCCGTGACCCCCGGCCGCGAAACGATCGCGACCGTCACCCCCGCGCAGCTGCGCGAGATCGCCGAACTGAAGATGCGCGATCTCAGCGCGAACGACGTCGAATCGGCGATGAAGATCATCCTTGGCTCGGCCAAGTCGATGGGCATCGAGGTTAAGGGATAAGTCATGGGCAAGATCGGAAAGCGACTGAAGGCCGCGCAGGCCGCCTTCGAAGGCAAGCATGACCTCACGGTCGAGGACGCGGTGGAGCTGATCAAGGCGAACGCCTCGAGCAAGTTCGACGAGTCCGTGGAGATCGCGATGAACCTCGGCGTCGACCCGCGCCACGCAGACCAGATGGTTCGCGGCACGGTCAACCTGCCGAACGGCACGGGCAAGACCGTCCGCGTCGCCGTCTTCGCGCGCGGCCCCAAGGCTGACGAGGCGAAGGAAGCCGGCGCAGACATCGTGGGCGCGGAGGACCTGATGGAGACCGTCCAGGGCGGCACCATCGAGTTCGACCGCTGCATCGCGACGCCTGACATGATGCCGATCGTCGGCCGTCTGGGCAAGGTTCTGGGCCCCCGCAACCTGATGCCGAACCCGAAGATCGGGACCGTGACGATGGACGTCGCCGAAGCCGTGAAGTCGGCCAAGGGCGGACAGGTCCAGTTCCGGGTCGAGAAGGCCGGCATCATCCACGCCGGCATCGGCAAGGCCTCGTTCAGCGCCGACAAGCTCGCGGAGAACATCCGCGCCTTTGTCGAGGCGGTGAGCCGTGCCAAGCCGGCGGGCGCCAAGGGCACCTACCTCAAGAAGGTGTCGCTCAGCTCGACCATGGGGCCGGGCGTCTCGGTCTCGCTGGACAGCGCGACGGGTAACTGACGGCACCATTCCGGCACAACGATCGCGGCGCACCCCCGGCGGGGTGCGCCGCTTCGCGTTCTGGCCGCGGCGCTGCGGGTTTCCCTTGACAGGGGCCTTTCCGGGGCTTGGCAAATCGGCTGGCGCGAGGTAGGCACCAGACTTGCGAGAGAGCGCGCGATTCGTCACGCGCTCTTTTGCGTTTCGTCCGAGACGGTGGGTCGGGGGATCGTCCCTCGCTAATTCCTGCCCGAGACGGGATCAGACCAGACGGCCGAGGCTCCGTACGAGCGCTTCGGGCGGGTTTGGTTCCCGTTATTTGGCTTCGGGTTCCGCCCGGGTCAACGGACCAAAACCGCCGGAGCGATCCGGTACCATCGAGCCGGGGTTGCCTGAGCGATCAGGGCCCCAAACTGGAGTGAAACTGTGGATAGAGCCCAGAAAGAGAAAGTGGTCGAGGAACTCGGCCAGATCTTCGAAAGCTCTGGCGTCGTCGTGGTCGCGCACTACGAGGGTCTCACGGTTGCCGAGATGCAGGACCTGCGCGCGCGCATGCGTGAAGCTGGCGGGTCGGTCCGCGTCGCCAAGAACAAGCTCGCCAAGATCGCCCTCGAGGGAACCGATGTCGCTGGCATCGCGGATTACCTCACGGGCATGACCGTTCTGTCCTACTCGGAAGACCCCGTGGCAGCAGCCAAGGTCGCCGAGGACTACGCCAAGGCCAACGACAAGTTCGTGATCCTTGGCGGAGCCATGGACGGAAACGTTCTGGACCGTGCCGGTGTCACGGCCGTGTCCAAGTTGCCGTCGCGCGAGGAGCTCATCGCTTCCATCGTCGGCTGCATCGGGGCACCGGCATCGAACATCGCCGGGGCCATTGGCGCGCCTGCTTCGAACATCGCCTCCATCCTTTCCACAATCGAGGAAAAGGCGGAGGCCGCTTAAGGCATCCCGAAGACCCGCATCTTGCGGCGTTGGAACACAATCCTACATACGGAACCTGAACAAATGGCTGATCTGAAGAAACTCGCAGAAGAGATCGTCGGTCTCACCCTCCTGGAAGCCCAGGAACTGAAGACCATCCTCAAGGATGAATACGGCATCGAGCCCGCCGCAGGTGGCGCGGTGATGATGGCCGGCCCCGCAGGCGGCGACGCCGGTGCGGCAGCCGAGGAAGAGAAGACGGAATTCGACGTCGTCCTCAAGAACGCCGGTGCACAGAAGATCAACGTGATCAAGGAAGTGCGCGCGATCACCGGTCTCGGCCTCAAGGAAGCCAAGGACCTGGTCGAAGCCGGTGGCAAGATCAAGGAAGGTGTCGACAAGGCCGAAGCCGAAGACATCAAGGGCAAGCTGGAAGCAGCTGGCGCCGAGGTCGAGCTGGCCTGAGCGACATACGGGGAACCGTCCTCCCGCGGGGGACGGCCGGATCTCGGCAGAGGTCCGCCCCAAGACGAGACATTGGCTGGGCCCGGAGAAATCCGGGTCCAGCCTCCCGCGTCTTGGAAAGGGCCTCGCTGCGCGAGGCATTTTCCAAGACGGTGGCACCAGGATCGGGCTTTGCCGGTGGGACGGCGAACGGATTGATCCGCCACGTCTGAAATCTTGCGAGCTCTCCGCCGAGGCCCCGGCGGCGAGAGGGCCGCGCGAGAGATGAAAGGTGCGCAGTCGCATGGCTCAGACCTACGAAGGCCAGAAACGTATCCGCAAATTCTACGGCAAGATCCGCGAAGTTCTGGAGATGCCGAACCTGATCGAGGTGCAGAAGTCCTCCTACGACCTGTTCCTCAACTCGGGCGACCAGACCACGCCCACCGACGGCGAAGGCATCATGGGCGTCTTCCAGTCCGTCTTCCCGATCAAGGATTTCAACGAGACCGCGGTGCTGGAGTTCGTGAAGTACGAACTCGAGACGCCCAAGTTCGACGTCGAGGAGTGCCAGCAGCGCGACCTCACCTATGCCGCGCCCCTCAAGGTGACGCTGCGGCTGATCGTGTTCGACGTGGACGAGGATACCGGCGCGAAGTCGGTCAAGGACATCAAGGAACAGGATGTCTTCATGGGCGACATGCCCCTGATGACGCCGAACGGCACCTTCATCGTCAACGGCACCGAGCGCGTCATCGTCAGCCAGATGCACCGCAGCCCGGGCGTGTTCTTCGACCATGACAAGGGCAAGACGCACTCGTCGGGCAAGCTGCTGTTCGCCTGCCGGATCATTCCCTACCGCGGCTCGTGGCTCGACTTCGAATTCGACGCCAAGGACATGGTGTTCGCGCGGATCGACCGCCGCCGGAAGCTGCCGGTGACGACGCTGCTCTACGCGCTGGGTCTCGACCAGGAAGGCATCATGGATGCCTACTACGATACGGTCAGCTTCAAGCTGGACAAGAAGAAGGGCTGGGTAACCAAGTTCTTCCCCGAGCGCGTGCGCGGCACCCGCCCGGTCGCCGACATCGTCGACGCCAAGACCGGCGAAGTGATCGCCGAGGCCGGCAAGAAGGTCACGCCGCGCGCCGTCAAGAAGATCATCGACGACGGCCAGGTCACCGAGATCCTCGTCCCCTTCGACCAGATCGTGGGCCGCTACGTCGCCAAGGACATCATCGACGAGGAAACCGGCGCGATCTACGTGGAAGCCGGCGACGAGCTGACGTGGGAGACCGACAAGGACGGAGAAGTCTCGGGCGGAACCCTGAAGGAGCTTCTGGACGCGGGCATCACCGAGATCCCGGTCCTCGACATCGACAACGTCAATGTCGGCCCGTACATGCGCAACACCATGGCGATGGACAAGAACCTCAACCGGGACTCCGCGTTGATGGACATCTACCGCGTCATGCGCCCCGGCGAGCCGCCGACCGTGGAGGCCGCATCGACGCTGTTCAACCAGCTGTTCTTCGACAGCGAGCGCTACGACCTTTCCGCCGTTGGCCGCGTGAAGATGAACATGCGCCTCGACCTCGACGCCGAGGACACGCAGCGCACGCTCCGCAACGAGGACATCATCTCGTGCATCAAGGCGCTGGTGGAGCTTCGTGACGGCAAGGGCGAGATCGACGACATCGACCACCTCGGCAACCGCCGGGTGCGTTCGGTCGGCGAGCTGATGGAGAACCAGTACCGCGTCGGCCTTCTGCGGATGGAGCGCGCCATCAAGGAGCGCATGTCCTCGGTCGAGATCGACACGGTCATGCCGCAGGACCTGATCAACGCGAAACCCGCGGCCGCCGCTGTGCGGGAATTCTTCGGCTCCTCGCAACTGTCGCAGTTCATGGACCAGACCAACCCGCTGTCGGAAGTGACGCACAAGCGCCGTCTCTCGGCCCTTGGGCCGGGCGGTCTGACGCGCGAGCGTGCGGGTTTCGAGGTGCGCGACGTACACCCGACGCACTACGGCCGGATGTGCCCGATCGAGACGCCGGAAGGTCCGAACATCGGCCTGATCAACTCGCTCGCCACCTTCGCGCGGGTGAACAAGTACGGCTTCATCGAGACGCCCTACCGGAAGGTCGAGAACGCGCAGGTGACCGACGAGGTCGTCTACATGTCGGCCACCGAGGAGATGCGCCACACCGTGGCGCAGGCGAACGCCAACCTCTCGGACGGCGGCCAGTTCATCAACGAGATGGTGAACACCCGCCAGTCGGGCGAATACACGCTCGCGCCCCGCGAGGCCGTGGACCTGATCGACGTGTCGCCGAAGCAGCTGGTTTCGGTCGCCGCCTCGCTGATCCCCTTCCTCGAGAACGACGACGCGAACCGCGCCCTCATGGGCTCGAACATGCAGCGTCAGGCCGTGCCGCTTCTGCAGGCGGACGCGCCCTTCGTGGGCACCGGAATCGAGAGCAAGGTCGCCATCGACTCGGGCGCCGCGATCCAGGCCCGCCGGGCCGGCGTCATCGACCAGGTCGATGCGCAGCGTATCGTGGTCCGGGCCACATCGGACCTCGAGCTGGGCGATGCCGGCGTGGACATCTACCGCCTGCGCAAGTTCCAGCGCTCGAACCAGAACACCTGCATCAACCAGCGTCCGCTGGTGAAGGTGGGCGATACGGTCGGCAAGGGCGAAGTCATCGCCGACGGGCCCTCGACCGACATGGGCGAGCTCGCGCTCGGCAAGAACGTGGTCGTCGCGTTCATGCCGTGGAACGGCTACAACTACGAGGACTCGATCCTGATCTCCGAGCGCATCGTGCGTGACGACGTGTTCACCTCGATCCACATCGAGGAGTTCGAGGTCGCGGCGCGCGACACCAAGCTCGGGCCCGAGGAAATCACCCGCGACATCCCGAACGTCGGCGAGGAGGCCCTGCGCAACCTCGACGAGGCGGGCATCGTCTACATCGGCGCCGAAGTGGGGCCGGGCGACATCCTCGTGGGCAAGATCACGCCCAAGGGCGAATCTCCGATGACGCCGGAGGAGAAACTTCTTCGCGCGATCTTCGGCGAGAAGGCCTCGGACGTGCGCGATACCTCGCTCCGGCTGCCGCCGGGCGACTTCGGCACGATCGTGGAGGTTCGCGTCTTCAACCGGCACGGCGTCGAGAAGGACGAACGCGCCCTGCAGATCGAGCGTGAGGAAGTCGAGCGTCTGGCCCGCGACCGGGACGACGAGCTGGTCATCCTCGAGCGGAACATCTACGCGCGCCTCAAGTCCATGATCCTCGGCAAGACCGCGGTGAAGGGTCCCAAGGGCGTCAAGGCCGGGTCCGAGATCACCGAGGAGCTTCTCGAGACCCTCAGCCGCGGCCAGTGGTGGCAGCTCGCGCTCGGCGACGAGCAGGACGCCGCCCAGGTCGAGGCGCTCCACGAGCAGTTCGAGGCGCAGAAGCGCGCGCTCGATCACCGCTTCGAGGACAAGGTCGAGAAGGTCCGCCGCGGCGACGACCTGCCTCCGGGCGTGATGAAGATGGTCAAGGTCTTCATCGCGGTGAAGCGCAAGCTTCAGCCGGGCGACAAGATGGCCGGCCGTCACGGCAACAAGGGCGTCATCTCGAAGGTGGTCCCGATGGAGGACATGCCCTTCCTCGCGGACGGCACCCCTGTGGACTTCGTGCTCAACCCGCTCGGCGTGCCGTCGCGGATGAACGTCGGCCAGATCCTCGAGACGCACATGGGCTGGGCCGCGCGCGGCCTCGGCATCAAGATCGACGAGGCGCTGGACGAGTATCGCCGCTCGGGTGACATGACCCCGGTGCGCGACGCCCTGAAGATCGCCTATGGCGACGGCACCTACGATGACGCGTTCGGCGGCATGACCGAAGAGCAGGTCCTCGAGGCGGCATCGAACGTCACCAACGGCGTGCCGATCGCGACGCCGGTCTTCGACGGGGCGAAGGAAGCCGACGTGAACGATGCGCTTGTTCGCGCGGGCTTCAGCCAGAGCGGTCAGTCCGATCTCTTCGATGGCCGCACGGGCGAGAAGTTCGCGCGGCAGGTCACGGTGGGCGTCAAGTATCTGCTCAAGCTGCACCACCTCGTGGACGACAAGATCCACGCGCGTTCGACCGGGCCCTACAGCCTCGTCACCCAGCAGCCGCTGGGCGGCAAGGCGCAGTTCGGTGGCCAGCGTTTCGGCGAGATGGAGGTCTGGGCGCTGGAAGCCTACGGCGCGGCCTACACCCTGCAGGAGATGCTGACGGTGAAGTCCGACGACGTGGCGGGCCGCACCAAGGTCTACGAGTCGATCGTCAAGGGCGAGGACAACTTCGAGGCCGGCGTGCCGGAATCGTTCAACGTTCTCGTGAAGGAGGTCCGCGGTCTGGGCCTCAACATGGAACTCCTGGATGCGGAGGACGAGGAGTGAGCCAGCGGGCGGCGTGACGCGCCGCCCATTCGGCCCCTTGGGGGCGGCCCCGCGCCGTCCCCCGTCCCACGCACACTTCGAGGTATTCAGATGAACCAGGAACTCACCAACAACCCGTTCAACCCGCTGACCCCGCCCAAGGCGTTCGACGAGATCAAGGTCTCGCTCGCGTCGCCCGAGCGGATCCTCAGCTGGTCCTACGGCGAGATCAAGAAGCCCGAGACGATCAACTACCGCACGTTCAAGCCCGAGCGTGACGGTCTGTTCTGCGCGCGTATCTTCGGACCCACGAAGGACTACGAGTGCCTTTGCGGCAAATACAAGCGCATGAAGTATCGCGGCGTCGTCTGCGAGAAATGCGGCGTGGAAGTCACGCTGCAGAAGGTCCGCCGCGAGCGCATGGGCCACATCGAGCTCGCCTCGCCCGTCGCCCACATCTGGTTCCTCAAGTCGCTGCCCAGCCGCATCGGCCTGATGCTGGACATGACGCTGCGCGACCTCGAGCGGATCCTCTATTTCGAGAACTACGTGGTGATCGAGCCGGGTCTGACCGACCTGACCTACGGCCAGCTGATGAGCGAGGAGGAATTCCTCGACGCGCAGGACGCCTATGGCGCCGACGCGTTCAGCGCCAACATCGGCGCCGAGGCGATCCGCGAGATGCTGGCCGCGATCGACCTGGAATCCGAGGCGACGCAACTGCGCGAGGACCTCAAGGAGGCCACGGGCGAGCTGAAGCCGAAGAAGATCATCAAGCGCCTGAAGATCGTCGAGAGCTTCCTTGAATCGGGCAACCGTCCCGAGTGGATGGTGATGACCGTCATTCCGGTCATTCCGCCGGAACTGCGTCCGCTGGTGCCGCTGGACGGCGGCCGTTTCGCGACGTCGGACCTCAACGACCTCTATCGCCGGGTCATCAACCGGAACAACCGCCTCAAGCGCCTGATCGAACTGCGCGCGCCGGACATCATCATCCGCAACGAGAAGCGGATGCTGCAGGAATCCGTCGACGCGCTGTTCGACAACGGCCGCCGTGGCCGCGTCATCACGGGCGCCAACAAGCGCCCGCTGAAGTCGCTTTCGGACATGCTGAAGGGCAAGCAGGGCCGGTTCCGCCAGAACCTGCTCGGCAAGCGCGTGGACTTCTCGGGCCGCTCGGTCATCGTGACCGGACCGGAACTCAAGCTGCACCAGTGCGGCCTGCCCAAGAAGATGGCGCTCGAGCTGTTCAAGCCGTTCATCTACTCGCGGCTCGAGGCCAAGGGCCTTTCCTCCACGGTCAAGCAGGCGAAGAAGCTGGTCGAGAAGGAGCGTCCCGAGGTCTGGGACATCCTCGACGAGGTCATCCGCGAGCATCCCGTCCTTCTGAACCGGGCGCCCACGCTGCACCGGCTCGGCATCCAGGCCTTCGAGCCCGTGCTGATCGAGGGCAAGGCGATCCAGCTTCACCCGCTGGTCTGCTCGGCGTTCAACGCCGACTTCGACGGCGACCAGATGGCCGTTCACGTCCCCCTCTCGCTGGAGGCGCAGCTCGAGGCGCGCGTCCTGATGATGTCGACGAACAACGTCCTGTCGCCCGCCAACGGCGCGCCCATCATCGTGCCATCGCAGGACATGATCCTCGGCCTCTACTACGTCACGCTCGAGCGAGAGGGCATGAAGGGCGAGGGCATGATCTTCTCGGACGTGGACGAGGTGCGCCACGCCCTCGACGCGGGCGAGGTGCACCTGCACACCAAGATCCAGGCGCGGATCTCGCAGATCGACGAAGAGGGCAACGAGGTCCTCAAGCGGTTCGAGACGACGCCGGGCCGCGCGCTTCTGGGCGCGCTGCTGCCGCTCAACGCCAAGGCTCCGTTCGAGCTGGTCAACCGCCTCCTGCGCAAGAAGGAGGTTCAGCAGGTCATCGACACCGTCTACCGCTACTGCGGCCAGAAGGAGTCGGTCATCTTCTGCGACCAGATCATGACCATGGGCTTCCGCGAGGCCTTCAAGGCCGGCATCTCCTTCGGCAAGGACGACATGGTGATCCCCGAGACGAAGTGGACGCTGGTCGACGAGACCCGCGAGCAGGTCAAGGAATTCGAACAGCAGTACATGGACGGCCTGATCACCCAGGGCGAGAAGTACAACAAGGTCATCGATGCCTGGTCGAAAGCCAACGACAAGGTCACCGACGCCATGATGACGACGATCTCGTCCAAGAAGTACGACGAGAACGGCGCCGAGCACGAGCCGAACTCGGTCTACATGATGGCCCACTCCGGTGCCCGTGGCTCGGTCACGCAGATGAAGCAGCTGGGCGGGATGCGCGGCCTCATGGCCAAGCCCTCGGGCGAGATCATCGAGACGCCGATCATCTCGAACTTCAAGGAAGGCCTGACGGTTCTGGAGTACTTCAACTCCACCCACGGCGCGCGGAAGGGTCTGTCGGACACCGCGCTCAAGACGGCGAACTCGGGCTACCTGACCCGCCGTCTCGTGGACGTGGCGCAGGACTGCATCGTGCGCATGGACGATTGCGGAACCGAGAACACGATCTCCGCTTCGGCGGCCGTCAACGACGGTGAGGTCGTGGCCTCGCTGGCCGAGCGCATCCTCGGCCGGACCTGTGGCGAGGACGTGATGGTTCCGGGCACCGACGAGGTGATCGTCGCACGTGGCGAGCTGATCGACGAACGCAAGGCCGACGCAATCGAAAGCGCCGGCGTGCAGACGATCGCCATCCGCTCGCCGCTGACCTGCGAAGCAGAGGAGGGCGTCTGCGCCACCTGCTACGGGCGCGACCTCGCGCGTGGCACCAAGGTGAACGAGGGCGAAGCCGTCGGCATCATCGCGGCGCAGTCCATCGGCGAGCCCGGCACGCAGCTGACGATGCGGACCTTCCACATCGGCGGCGTCGCGCAGGGCGGCCAGCAGTCCTTCCAGGAAGCCAACGTCGAGGGCACGGTCACCTTCGCGAACCCCAACCTTCTGAAGAACGCCAACGGCGAGCAGATCGTCATGGGCCGCAACATGCAGGTGGTCATCACCGATGCGCAGGGTGACGAACGCGCGAGCTTCAAGCTCGGCTACGGCACCAAGGTCATGGTGGAGGAAGGGCAGAAGGTCTCGCGCGGCGACCGCCTGTTCGAATGGGACCCCTACACGCTTCCGATCATCGCCGAGAAGGCGGGCACCGCGAAGTTCGTCGACCTGATCTCGGGCGTGTCGATCCGCGAGGATACCGACGACGCGACCGGCATGACGCAGAAGATCGTGTCCGACTGGCGCACCGCGCCCAAGGGCAACGAACTGAAGCCGGAGATCATCATCGTCGGCGAGGACGGGGAACCGGTCCGCAACGACCAGGGCAACCCGGTCACCTACACGATGTCGGTTGACGCCATCCTCTCGGTCGAGGACGGCCAGGCGATCCTGGCCGGCGACGTCGTGGCGCGGATCCCGCGCGAGGGCGCCAAGACCAAGGACATCACCGGCGGTCTTCCGCGGGTGGCGGAACTGTTCGAGGCGCGTCGTCCCAAGGACCACGCCATCATCGCGGAAATCGACGGCTACGTGAAATTCGGGCGCGACTTCAAGAACAAGCGCCGGATCTCGATCGTGCCCGCCGACGACAACCTCGAGCCTGTCGAATACATGGTGCCGAAGGGCAAGCACATCCCGGTCGCCGAGGGCGATTTCGTCCAGAAGGGCGACTACATCATGGACGGCAACCCGGCTCCGCACGACATCCTGCGGATCATGGGGATCGAGGCGCTCGCAGGCTACCTGATCGACGAGGTGCAGGACGTCTACCGGCTTCAGGGCGTGAAGATCAACGACAAGCACATCGAGGTGATCGTCCGCCAGATGCTGCAGAAGTGGGAGATCCTCGACAGCGGGGAGACGACGCTTCTGAAGGGCGAGCACGTCGACAAGGCGGAGTTCGACGCGGCCAACGAGAAGGCGATCGCGAAGGGCGGGCGTCCGGCCGAGGGCGAGCCGATCCTGCTCGGGATCACCAAGGCGTCGCTGCAGACCCGGTCGTTCATCTCGGCGGCGTCGTTCCAGGAGACGACGCGGGTCCTGACCGAGGCTTCGGTCCAGGGCAAGCGCGACAAGCTCGTGGGCCTGAAGGAGAACGTGATCGTCGGGCGCCTGATCCCCGCCGGCACGGGCGGGGCCACGCAGCGCGTGCGCCGCATCGCGACCGAGCGGGACAACAAGGTGATCGAGGCCGCGCGCGCCGAGGCCGAGGCGGCCGCGGCGCTGGCCGCCCCGGAAGCGGTCTTCGGCGAGGATGCCGGGGACCAGGTCACCGAGGAGACCGCGACCGAGGAGACGCCGGGCGAATGAGCCTGCTGCCACGGACGCCATGACATCAGCGCCCCGCCCTCACCGGCGGGGCGTTTTACGTTCGAGCGCGCCCGCGCTAGTCTCCGGCCCGACCACCCCGCACCGAGGAGGCCCGCGCATGAGCACCGAACCCACCGCAATGATCGTCAGCGTGACGGGCCGGGTGCAGGGCGTGTCCTTCCGCGCCTGGACGAAAGGCGAGGCGGATGCGCGCGGCCTCGCAGGCTGGGTGCGCAACGAGGCCGACGGCAGCGTCTCCGCCCTGATCGAAGGGCCGCCCGACGCGGTCGGCACGATGATGAAGGCGCTGGAGCGGGGGCCCGCGCTGGCGCGCGTGGACCGTGTCACCGCCATGCCGGGCGCGCCCACCGATGCGCAGGATTTCGAGATCCTCGACGACGCGCCATAGCCATGTTCCCCGCCGTGCGAACGCATTAGGCTGGGGCCGGACATCGGTGCGGACGCGGGCATGCAAAGACGAGCCGACAACCAGATCGTGGGGCTGTGCAGGTTCTCCTATCCGGCGACGGGGGGCTTTCGGCTGTCCGGGGCCGGGCTGGAGGCCGTTATCGCCACCCTCTACGAGCCCGGGCGGATGCGGCGCCGGTTCGCGTATTTCGAGAATGTCTGCCTGCCCTCGCTGGCCGCCCAGACCGATCCCGACTTCACGCTCGTGGTGCTTGCGGGCGACATGATGCCCTTGCGCTGGCGCAGGCGCCTGAAGGCCCTGCGCGCGACATACCCCTTCATGCGGATCTGCGCGCTCCAGCCACTCGGCCCCCTGCAGGCGGCGCGAAGGGGCTTCCGCTTCGGCGCCCGCGAGGAGGTGCCTTTCGTCACGGGGTTCCGCATCGACGACGACGACGCGGTGGCCGTCGACTACGTCGAACGGCTGCGCGAGACGTCCGACCGCATGCTTCAGGTCGGCTGGGCGGACGCCGAGACGCCGGTGGCCATCGGCTTTCAGACCGGGCTGTTCTGGGATCTGGACGAGGACGGACTGCCGGTCTATCGCCACAGCGAGACGCACCCGCTCGGACAGGCCAGCGCGATGATCACGCCCTACGATTTCCGGCACAACATCTTCCGCTGGAACCACGCGCACCTGCTTGCGCATGTCCGCCTCTGGGCCGACCCCTCGCCCGAGATGTTCGTCCGCACGCTGCATGGCGGCAACGACAGCGGCCGCACCCGCCCCGCCCGCGCCGAGCGCCTCGACGACCACGAGGCCGCGACGCTTCTGCGCGACCGCTTCGGGCTCGCCCCGCAGCGCATCCGGCCGCTTCTGGCGCGGCTGGCACAAGGGGCCCCATCGAAATGAGTCCCGGTCCCAACCTCCGGGGCGCGCTTCTGATGACGGCGAGCATGGGCGCCTTCACCCTCAACGACGTGTTCGTGAAGCTGCTCGCGCAGGACGTGCCGCTGTTTCAGATCGTGTTCCTGCGCGGCGTGCTGACGACCTTCCTTCTGACCCTTCTGGCCGCGTCTCTGGGGCAGCTTCGGTTCAGCATTCCGCGCGCCGACCGGGCGAAAGTGGCGTGGCGCACCATCTTCGAGATCGGGGCGATGGTCGCCTTCCTCACGGCGCTGGTGAACATGCCGATCGCGAACGCGACGGCGATCCTGTCGGCGCTTCCGCTTGCGGTGACGGTGGCCGCCGCGGTCTTCCTCGGCGAGCCGCTGGGCTGGCGGCGGCTGAGCGCGGTCCTGGCGGGGTTCGCCGGCGTCATGCTGATCGTCCAGCCGGGAACCGAGGGGTTCAACGCCTACGCCCTCTTCGCGCTTCTGGCGGTGCTCATCATCACGGGCCGCGACCTCGTCACCCGGCGCTTCAGCAGCGGCCTGCCCTCGATGACGGTCGCCGTCGTCACCGCCGCGTCCGTCGGTCTTTTCGGCGGCGTCCTCAGCCTGTTCGAGCCATGGGCGCCGGTCGGCCTGCGCGAAGCCGGGCTTATCGCGCTGGCGTCGGTCTTCATCATCGGCGGTTACCTCTTCTCGATCATGGTGATGCGGGTTGGCGAGATCGCCTTCACGGCCCCGTTCCGCTACACTTCGCTGGTCTTCGCGCTGGTGTTCGGGTTCGTCTTCTTCGCCGAATGGCCCAACGCGCTGGCGCTTTCGGGGGCGGCGATCGTGGTGGCGATGGGCGTCTACACGATCCTGCGCGAGCGCGTCGTCGCCGCGCGGGCAAGGCGGGCGGCGGCGGCGGCCGTCCGGCAGGGCGCGGAGGGGGTGTGAAGCGCCATGCGACGGCTGTCTCGCCGCGAGGCGCGGGGACGGCGCCGGGCGCTGTTGACACCCGTTTCGACTCCCCCTATACGGCGCGCACCCGGCCGAGGTGCCGCCTGCGCGGCGCCCCAGCCCCAGATACAGAATTGTAGTGGTCATGATCCGGGCCGTTGACGTGCCCCGATCCTCTGAAACTTCCACCGCAGCGTCCTCCAGGTAGGGAAGGGATGCATGCGGTTTTGGTGTTTTCGCGCGTCCCGACCGACGCGCGCGGCGCCGCCGAAACGAGAGAGCCAGACGGGGAGACCCAATGCCGACGATCCAGCAGCTGATCCGCAAACCGCGGCAGCCCAAAGTAAAACGCTCCAAGTCCCAGCACCTGGAGAGCTGCCCGCAGAAGCGCGGCGTCTGCACGCGCGTCTACACGACGACGCCGAAGAAGCCGAACTCGGCCATGCGGAAGGTCGCCAAGGTGCGCCTGACCAACGGCTTCGAGGTGATCAGCTACATTCCCGGCGAGAGCCACAACCTTCAGGAGCACTCGGTGGTCCTGATCCGTGGCGGCCGGGTGAAGGACCTTCCCGGCGTGCGCTACCACATCCTGCGCGGCGTGCTCGACACGCAGGGCGTCAAGGACCGTCGCCAGCGCCGTTCGAAATACGGCGCGAAGCGCCCCAAGTAAGAGGATACGCACATGTCCCGTCGTCATCGCGCCGAGAAACGCGAAATTCTCCCCGACGCCAAGTTCGGCGATCGCGTCCTGACCAAGTTCATGAACAACCTGATGATCGACGGCAAGAAGTCGGTCGCAGAGGCGATCGTCTACAACGCCTTCGATCGCGTCGAGGGCCGCCTGAAGCGCGCGCCCGTCGAGGTGTTCCACGAGGCGCTCGACAACATCAAGCCCGCCGTCGAGGTCCGCTCTCGCCGCGTCGGTGGCGCCACCTACCAGGTGCCCGTCGAAGTCCGTCCCGAGCGCCGCGAGGCGCTGGCGATCCGCTGGCTGATCAACGCCGCCCGCGCCCGCAACGAGAACACGATGGAAGAGCGTCTTGCCGGGGAACTGGTCGACGCCGCCAGCTCGCGCGGCTCTGCCGTGAAGAAGCGGGAAGACACCCACAAGATGGCGGACGCCAACAAGGCGTTCAGCCACTACCGCTGGTAAGTTCAATTTCAGCCTGAGGACATCCCCATGGCACGCGACTATCCGCTCACGCGCTACCGCAACTTCGGGATCATGGCCCATATTGACGCGGGCAAGACCACGACGACGGAGCGCATCCTGTTCTACACCGGCCGGTCCCACAAGATCGGCGAAGTCCATGACGGCGCAGCCACCATGGACTGGATGGAGCAGGAGCAGGAGCGCGGCATCACCATCACGTCGGCCGCCACCACCACCTTCTGGCAGTGGCAGGAAGACCCGACCGCCGAGGGCACGTCGGACACGAAGGTGCGCTTCAACATCATCGACACCCCCGGACACGTCGACTTCACGATCGAAGTCGAGCGTTCGCTGGCGGTTCTCGACGGCGCGGTCGCGCTGCTGGACGCCAACGCCGGCGTCGAGCCGCAGACCGAGACGGTGTGGCGTCAGGCCGACCGCTACAAGGTTCCGCGCCTCGTCTTCGTCAACAAGATGGACAAGATCGGCGCCGACTTCTTCAACTGCGTGCAGATGGTCAAGGACCGCACGGGCGCGACGCCGGTTCCGGTGAACTTCCCGATCGGCTCCGAGGACAAGCTCGAGGGCATCGTCGACCTCGTCACGATGGAAGAGTGGGTCTGGCAGGGCGAAGACCTTGGCGCGTCCTGGATCCGCCAGCCGATCCGCGACGAGCTGCAGGCGCAGGCCGACGAGTGGCGCGCGAAGCTGATCGAGCACGCCGTCGAAATGGACGACGATGCGATGATGGCCTACCTCGAAGGCGAGGAGCCCGACACCGCGACGCTCAAGAAGCTGATCCGCAAAGGCTGCCTGTCGCTCAGCTTCGTTCCCGTGCTTGGTGGCTCGGCCTTCAAGAACAAGGGTGTCCAGCCGCTCCTGAACGCCGTGGTCGATTACCTGCCCAGCCCGCTGGACGTGGTCGACTACATGGGCTTCAAGCCGGGCGACGAGACGGAAACCCGCAACATCGCGCGCCGCGCCGATGACGCCATGCCGTTCGCCGGCCTCGCGTTCAAGATCATGAACGACCCCTTCGTGGGCACGCTCACCTTCACGCGCGTCTACTCGGGCGTGCTGAAGAAGGGCGACTCGATCCTGAACTCGACCAAGGGCAAGAGCGAGCGCATCGGCCGCATGATGATGATGCACTCCAACAACCGCGAGGAAATCGAAGAGGCCTTCGCGGGCGACATCATCGCGCTTGCCGGCCTGAAGGAAACGACGACGGGCGACACGCTCTGCGACAAGGCGGATCCGGTCGTTCTGGAGACGATGACCTTCCCCGACCCGGTGATCGAGATCGCCGTCGAGCCCAAGACGAAGGCCGACCAGGAGAAGATGTCCCAGGGCCTTCAGCGGCTTGCCGCCGAGGACCCGTCCTTCCGCGTCGAGACGGACATCGAGTCCGGTCAGACGATCATGAAGGGCATGGGCGAACTTCACCTCGACATCCTCGTCGACCGCCTCAAGCGGGAGTTCAAGGTCGAGGCCAACATCGGCGCGCCGCAGGTGGCCTACCGCGAGACGATCCGCCAGAAGATCGAGCACACCTACACCCACAAGAAGCAGTCGGGTGGTTCGGGCCAGTTCGCCGAGGTCAAGCTCGAGATCTCGCCGACCGAGCCGGGCGAAGGCTACTCGTTCGAGTCCCGCATCGTCGGCGGCGCGGTTCCGAAGGAATACGTTCCGGGCGTCGAGAAGGGCATCAAGTCGGTCATGGACAGCGGTCCGATCGCGGGCTTCCCCGTGATCGACTTCAAGGTCGCGCTTCTGGACGGCAAGTTCCACGACGTGGACTCGTCGGTCCTCGCCTTCGAGATCGCCAGCCGCATGTGCATGCGTGAAGGCCTCAAGAAGGCCGGCGCGCAGCTGCTCGAGCCGATGATGAAGGTCGAGGTGGTCACGCCGGAGGAATACACCGGCAGCATCATCGGCGACCTCACCTCCCGCCGTGGGCAGGTGACCGGCCAGGAGCCGCGCGGAAACGCGATCGCAATCGGCGCCTTCGTGCCGCTGGCGAACATGTTCGGCTACATCAACACCCTGCGCTCCATGTCCTCGGGCCGCGCGCAGTTCACGATGCAGTTCGACCATTACGAGCCGGTTCCGCAGAACATCTCGGAAGAGATCCAGTCGAAATACGCATGACCCGGGTGGCGGGGTGATCCCCGCCCTACCCATCCACCGTAGGGCGGGAGCTTCTCCCGCCGCCCGCACGACAAGGAGGCCATCATGGCAAAGGCAAAGTTTGAACGTAACAAGCCGCACGTGAACATCGGCACGATCGGCCACGTCGACCACGGCAAGACGACGCTGACGGCAGCGAT
>NZ_JARRSA010000037.1 GCF_029624655.1 Roseicyclus salinarum | reverse complement strand
GCCGCCGGTCCCGCGCCCGGTCGCGGCCCGGTCCTGTCGCGCGCCCCCCTTGCCGCGGATCACGGCGACGCCGACCTCGTGGAGGAGGACGACGAGGACCCCGCGCCGCGCGGCGCCGGCTTCTTCTCGCGGCTCGCCCTGCGGCGCGCGGCGCAGGCCGACGCCGAGCAGAGCCTTGCGCATATCGAGCCCGAACTGCCCGAGCGTGGCCGCCGCCACCTTGCCGACGAGATCGAGGCGCCCGATGACGCGCAGATCCGCGCCCGCATCACCGACGCGATCCGCAGCCGGGTTCGCCGGCCCAACCTCGTCACCGCGGCCGCGCAGCGCCGCCTGGGCGCGGGCCCGGCCGGCACGGCCGACGCGTTGCACCTGTCTCCCGCCCTTAGGGCCGAGCCGCCGCTGACCGCGCACGGCATGGCCGAGCGTCATCCGGCCGAGGACAACATCTTCGCCGACGAAGGCGTGAACGCCGCCGCGCCGGATTATGCGGCGGCGCGCCATGCGCCGTCCGAGCAGGCCCCCGACCGCGCCCCCGAACCGGCCCCCGTTCCGCGCGCCGAACTGCAGCGCCGCGTCGTCCAGCAGGCCGCGCGCAAGCCCGCGGCCCCCTCGCGGCGAGCCATGGCCGACGCCCAGCCGTCGCTGCCGCTGTCCGAGCCTGATCCCTACGAATTCCCGCCGCTCAACCTTCTGACCAGCCCGGACACGATCACGCGCCATCACCTCTCGAACGAGGCACTGGAGGAAAACGCGCGGATGCTGGAAAGCGTCCTCGACGATTACGGCGTGAAGGGCGAGATCGTCTCGGTCCGGCCCGGTCCCGTCGTCACGATGTACGAGCTGGAGCCCGCGCCGGGCCTCAAGGCGTCCCGCGTCATCGGTTTGGCCGACGACATCGCGCGGTCCATGTCTGCGCTGTCAGCCCGTGTCTCGACCGTTCCGGGACGCTCGGTCATTGGCATCGAACTGCCGAACCAGCACCGCGAGAAGGTCGTCCTGCGCGAGATCCTCGCGTCGCGCGAATTCGGCGACGGCACGCACCGGCTGCCGCTGGCGCTGGGCAAGGACATCGGCGGCGAGGCGATCGTCGCGAACCTCGCCAAGATGCCCCACCTTCTGATCGCGGGCACCACCGGCTCGGGCAAGTCGGTCGCGATCAACACCATGATCCTCAGCCTCCTCTACAAGCTGACGCCCGAGGATTGCCGGATGATCATGATCGACCCGAAGATGCTGGAACTCAGCGTCTACGACGGCATTCCGCATCTTCTGTCGCCGGTCGTCACCGACCCCAAGAAGGCCGTCGTGGCCCTGAAATGGGTCGTGGCCGAGATGGAGGAGCGCTATCGCAAGATGTCCAAGATGGGCGTGCGCAACATCGACGGCTACAACGGCCGCGTCGCCGAGGCGCTCAGGAAGGGCGAGATGTTCAGCCGGACCGTGCAGACGGGCTTCGACGACGACACCGGCGAACCCGTCTTCGAGACCGAGGAGTTCGCGCCCGAGAAGATGCCCTTCATCGTCGTCATCGTGGACGAGATGGCGGACCTGATGATGGTCGCGGGCAAGGAGATCGAGGCCTGCATCCAGCGCCTCGCGCAGATGGCGCGGGCAAGCGGGATTCACATCATCATGGCGACGCAGCGTCCCTCGGTCGATGTCATCACCGGCACGATCAAGGCGAACTTCCCCACGCGGATCTCCTTCCACGTCACCTCGAAGGTCGACAGCCGCACCATCCTGGGCGAGCAGGGCGCCGAGCAGCTTCTGGGCATGGGCGACATGCTGTACATGGCGGGCGGCGCCAAGATCACGCGCGTGCACGGGCCATTCGTGAGCGACGAGGAGGTCGAGGAGATCGTCAGCCACCTCAAGAGCTTCGGGCCGCCGGACTACGCGGCAAGCGTGCTCGACGGCCCCGACGAGGACAAGGAGGCCGACATCGACGCGGTGCTCGGCCTGAACGCCGGCGGCAACACGACGGGCGAGGATGCGCTCTACGATCAGGCCGTCGCGATCGTTGTCAAGGACCGCAAGTGTTCGACCTCCTACATCCAGCGCAAGCTCGGCATCGGCTACAACAAGGCCGCGCGCCTCGTCGAGCAGATGGAGGAACAGGGCCTCGTCAGCCAGGCGAACCACGTCGGAAAGCGCGAGATCCTGGTGCCCGAGCCCGAGTGAGCGGTTTCGTACCGAGGCGGGACACATTTTCGCGCGCGGGCGCCGGGGGCGTTTACGGCTTCCCGCGGGATGCCTAGATGTCAGGCATGAAACACCTGACCCTCGCCCTGGCCTGCGCCCTCGCCGCCCCGCTTCCGGCCCTCGCCGACGCCATCCCCCTGTCCGAGATATCGACCTATCTCGACGGCATCGGCGCGGCCGAAAGCACGTTCACCCAGATCAACGCCGACGGGACCGTGGCCACCGGGCGCTTCTACATCCAGCGTCCGGGCCGCGCGCGGTTCGAATACGACGCGGACGACCTTCTGGTCATGGCCGGCGGCGGTCAGCTTGCCATCTTCGACGGCCGCGGCAATTCCACGGCCGAGCAGTATCCGCTTCGCGAGACGCCGCTTTCGATCATCCTCGACGGGAACGTGAACCTCGGGTCCGAAGGCATGGTCGTCGGCCATGACTTCGACGGCACCGCGACGCGCGTGGTGGCGCGCGATCCCGATCGCCCCGAGATCGGCTCGCTCACCATGGTCTTCACCGACGATCCCGTGGAACTCCGCCAATGGATCGTCACCGACCAGACCGGCCAGGACACCACCGTCGTCCTTGGCGCGCTGGAGGAGGCCGACAGCCTCCCCCAACTCCTGTTCAGCATCCCGCAGGAGATCAATCGCCGCCGGGGCGAATGACGCCCTAGCGCCGTCCGCAGGTGATCAGCTGCAACTCGTAGGTCTGTGCGCGCGTCGCCACGTCGTCTGCCACGCGCAGAAGCCATGACTTCGCGTTGTAGCTGCCCCGCCGATAGCCTGCGTGGCCTTCGTGGTAGGCCAGATACTGGTTGCGCGCATCGGTCAGCGCGATGCCGTTCCGCTCGCGGCTGAGGGTCATGTACCAGCCCATGAAGTCCGCTGCGTCGGCGATGTCGGTGCGCCGCGCACGCCGGTTCCCGGTCTCGGCCTGGTATTCCTGCCAGGTCCCGTCCAGCGCCTGGCTGTAGCCGTAGGCGGAACTGGCGCGGCCCATCGGAATGATGCCGAGGGTGTAGCGGTGAGGCGGACGCGCGTTGCCGACGAAGCGGCTTTCCTGGTGGAAGGTCGCCATCTGGATCGCGACGGGGACGCCCCAGCGGCGTTCCGCGCGTTCCATGGCGCGGAAATACTGCGGGCGCTCGTCGGCCAGAAGGCACGCATTGTCGAGGTTTCGGGGCGCGCTGTAATTGCCGCCGCCGCACGCCGCGAGCACACCCGCGGCGATCACGAGGAGTATAATGGATTTCATCTTTTCGCTGCCTGCTCGATGGCCGTTTTCGACCGTTATTCCGGTGAGTATACGCCAGAATGGGCGCCGTGGGAACATCAGGCTGCCGCACCGCGCCGTCCGTGGCAGCCGCGCACGCGCATGTGAAGGCAACTTCTGTTGCATCCGGGCGTTTATCGGGCGATGGCCGGAACCGTTCCGGGGCGGCTGGCCACTGTCGGTCGGGCCTCCACAGTCTGTTTCCCGCGAATCGCAGACGGCGTCATGGACAAAACCCCGGGCAGACCGCACACTACCCGATGGGGGCTTGGAACCATGTTGAAGACACACGCCAAATACAATCTTGGCCAGGTGGTGCGCCACCGCAAACACCCCTTCAGGGGGGTCGTGTTCGATATCGACGCGGAGTTCGCCAATTCCGACGAGTGGTACGACGCCATCCCCGAAGAGGCGCGTCCGCGGAAGGGCCAGCCTTTCTACCACCTCCTCGCCGAGAACGATCACACCTACTACGTCGCCTACGTCTCCGAGCAGAACCTCGTCCCCGACGAGACCGGAGAGCCCGTGGAGCACCCCGATCTCGGCGATCTGTTCGGCGAGTTCGACAACGGCGTCTATCGCCTCGAATACCAGCTCAACTGAGCCGATCCCCCGGCCGCGCGCTCAGTAGCCGAGCGCGCACCCGTCCTTGCGGGGATCCGATCCTCCCTCCAGCACGCCGTCCGGCCGGATGCGGATGGCCTGCGCGCCCCCGATCGGCGTCTCGGGCGTCACGAGCGAATGGCCCTTGGCCGACAGCGCCGCGCGCACGTCCTCGCCATAGCCGCGCTCGATCTTCAGGACGCCGTCCTCCGCGAAGCAGCGCGGCGCGTCGATGGCCGCCTGCGGGCCAAGCCCGAAGTCCACGACGTTGGTGACGAAACGCGCGTGGCCCGCCGCCTGATAGGGGCCGCCCATCACGCCGAAGGGCATCACGCTGCCATCCGCCTCGAGCAGCATCGCCGGGATGATCGTGTGCATCGGCCGCTTGCCCGGCCCCGCCTCGTTCGGATGCCCTTGGGTCAGGTTGAAGCCCGCGCCGCGGTTGTGGAACAGGATGCCGAAACGGTCCGACGCGAGGCCCGAGCCGAACGAGTCGAAAATCGAATAGATGAGCGACACGGCCATCCGGTCGCGGTCCACGACGGTGATGTAGATCGTCTCGCGGTGCACCGACTCGCTCAGCGCGGCGGCATCCGCCATCGCCCGGTCGCGGTCGATCCTTGCTGCGAGGGCGCGCGCGGTCTCCTGCGACAGAAGGTGGTCGAGTCGCGTCATGTGGTCGGGATCGGCGAGGAACCGGTTGCGCGCGTCGTAACCGAGCTTCACCGCCTCGCTTTCGAGGTGCGCGCGTTCCGCGCCCCACGGATCGAGGCCCGCGATGCCGAATTCGGAAAGCGTGTTGAGGATCAGCATGGCGGCCGCGCCCTGCCCGTTCGGTGGCAGTTCCAGAAGCTCGGCGCCGTTGTAATTCGACCGCAGCGGCGTGACGTAGTCGGACGAGGTCGCGGCGAAATCCTCGAGCGTGTGGGTGCCGCCCATCGCCCGCAGGCTGTTCACCATGTCCTCGGCGACCTCGCCCTCGTAGAACCCCTCGCGCCCGTGGGCCGCGATCCGGCGAAGCACCTCCGCCTGCATCGGAAGGGCGAAACGGCTTGCGACGGGGAGGGCCTGCCCCCCGGCAAGGTAGAAGTCCTGCGCACGGCCGGTCAGGTTGCCCTTCGCCTCGGCCCAGTCCATTGCCACGCGCGGCGCCACCGGAATGCCGGCCTCGGCGTAGCGGATCGCGGGCTCAAGCACCCGGTCGAGGGGCAGGGCCCCGTGATCGGCGTGCAGGCGGCAGAAACCGTCGACGGCGCCCGGCACCGTCACGGCCTGCACATGCTGCCGCGGCATCGTGGTCAGGCCCATTCCGCGCAGCGCGTCCGCCGACAGGCCCGCAGGGGCACGACCCGAGGCGTTAAGTCCCTTCACTTCGTCCGACCCCGGCATCTTGACGATCGCGAACATGTCGCCGCCAAGACCGGTCATCTGCGGCTCGCAGAAGCCCAGCAGAATGGCCGCCCCGATGGCCGCGTCCACCGCGTTGCCGCCCGATTGCAGGAGTGCGATCGCCGTCTGCGCGGCCAGGGGGTGCGACGTGGCGCACATGCCATTGTCGGAGTAGACAGCCGAACGTCCCGGCTTGTGAAAATCGCGCATCGCATTCCCTTCCGCTGCGTCCCAGGTGCGCAACCTACGGAACTGCGCGGCGACGGCAAGAGCCCTTGAATGGCTTGACTGTGAAGGGAACGAGGGCTTGCGCAAAGACCTCGACGCCGCGCACTGGGTGGGGGCTTGATACACGCGACGCCGAGGGAAGCCTCTGCAGCTACACGGCGACTGTCGCAGGGATTCGCGGCGCGGATTGGAGCGGATTATGGCTTTTCCTTGGCGGAACGGCTGGTTTCTATGGAGCGCCGTCGCCCGCTTCAGGCTGTGCGACGTCTCTCGCCAGGGTCGGTCCATGCGTGGACGGCGCCGCTTCTCATGTCCTGCCGCTCACGCAGAAGCAAAGCCTGTTTCGGCCGCCCTCGCTTGCGTAACTGAGGTCGCGGGTCAGCCGTCGGACGATCGCCCAGCCAAAACCGCCCTCCGGCCAGCTTTCGGGCGTGGCGGGGTTGGCCGGCGGCATCCGCTCGCCCGGCAGCGCGCCGTCCGGCAATGGCAGGCCGAGGTCCTCGACGACGCAGTGCACCGCCCCCTCGCACACCCGGAGATCGAGGCGGACAGGCTGACCGCCGCGCCCGGCATAGGCGTGTTCCTCGATGTTGTTGAGGACCTCCGCAAGCACGATCGCCGCATCCTCGACAAGGGCTTGCGCGATGCCCTCCCGCCGGAGATGCAGGCACACGGCCCTGAGCGCGTCCCCGACCGCGCCGCCACCCGTGACGAGGCGCATCCCGTCGCCGTCGTCGCCGAAAGGGTCGGTGTCGCGTCTCGGCCGCCCGGGCATCGGGGATCAGACCGCTTCCGCGCTGCCTTGCCCAGGCGGGCAGGACGCGGCATCCGGGTAGATCGGGAAGATGCGATCCATGTGGGTGAGCCGCATCACCTTCTCCACCGCCGGCCGCAGCGCCGCCAGCGCGAGCGTCCGGTCGTCGCCCAGCATCTTGCGCGCGGCCACCACCGCGCCAAGTCCACTCGAGTCGAGGAACTCCACCTCCTCGAGGTCGAGAAGCACGACGCCGGCATCCGCCCCCTCGCCGGTGATTGCCGCAGCGCTGAACTGATCCTTGAACGGGATCGCGACGGCGGCATCCAGCCGCGTCGCATGGACCCGCACGACGCCGATGCCGTTCCCAGGCCGATATGACAAGTTCACGTCTGCACCTCCGCGCTCCGGTCTGGTATGAGGCTAGGCGGGAAATCTTTCCAAATGGTGGACGAAGCGGAGGCAAGCCATGGAAGACGTCGTGATCGCCGGAGCGGCCCGGACCCCGATGGGTGGTTTCCAGGGCGAGTTGTCGCCTCTGAACGCCGCCGAGCTTGGCGGCGCCGCCATCGCGGCGGCGCTTTCGGGCGCGGGCGCCGCGCCGGATCTGGTCGACGAGGTGCTGATGGGCTGCGTCCTGCCCGCGGGCCAGGGCCAGGCGCCCGCGCGCCAGGCCGGCTTCCTCGCCGGGCTCGGCGAGGACGTGCCCGCGACCACGCTGAACAAGATGTGCGGCTCGGGCATGAAGGCCGCCATGGTCGCCTGGGACAGGCTCGCCCTGGGGCACGCCGAGATGATCGTCGCGGGCGGCATGGAGAGCATGACGAACGCCCCCTACCTGCTTCCCGCGATGCGAGGCGGCGCCCGGATCGGCCACCAGGCGGCCTGTGACCACATGTTCCTCGACGGGCTTGAGGACGCCTATGCGCGCGACGACAGTGGCGGGCGCCGCCTGATGGGCAGCTTCGCCGAGGACTGCGCCGAAGCCTTCCAGTTCACCCGCGAGGCTCAGGACGACTACGCGCTTGGCTCGCTTTCGAGCGCGCTCGCCGCCATCGAAAGCGGCGCGTTCGCCGCCGAGGTGGCGCCTGTCACCGTCAAGGGCCGCAAGGGCGAGATCCGCATCGACAGGGACGAACAACCCGGCAAGGCCCGCCCCGAGAAGATCCCCCATCTCAGGCCGGCCTTCCGAGAGGGAGGCACCGTCACCGCGGCGAATTCCTCCTCCATCTCCGATGGCGCCGCGGCGCTCGTTCTCGCCCGTGCGGACGCAGCCGCCGCCAGGGGGCTCGCGCCGCGCGCCCGGATCCTCGGCCACGCCTCCCACGCTCAGGCGCCCGCGCAATTCCCGACCGCGCCCGTGCCGGCCGCCCGCAAGCTCCTTGAACGGATCGGCTGGTCGGTGGACGACGTCGACCTGTGGGAGGTGAACGAGGCCTTCGCGGTGGTTCCGATGGCCTTCATGCGCGAGTTCGGCGTCCCGCGCGACAGGATGAACGTGAACGGTGGCGCCTGCGCGCTCGGCCATCCGATCGGCGCCTCCGGCGCGCGGATCATGGTGACGCTTCTCCACGCGCTCGAGGCGCGCGGCCTGAAGCGCGGCGTCGCGGCCATCTGCATCGGCGGCGGCGAAGGCACCGCCATCGCGATCGAGCGCGTCTGACCCCTTCATCTTTCTCCAAATACGCATATTCACGCATGAGGACGGCGACCCGGATGACGGCAGACTACACCCGACTGAGCAGCACGATCGCCGCCCTGACCGAGGGCGAGACGGACACCGTCGCGCTGATGGCGACGCTCGCCTGCGAGATCCATCATGCCGACGACCGTTTCGACTGGACAGGCTTCTACCGCGTGACCAGCCCCGGGCTCATGAAGATCGGCCCATATCAGGGCGGTCACGGCTGCCTCGTGATCCCCTTCGACCGCGGCGTCTGCGGGGCCGCCGCGCGCACGGGCAGGACGCAACTCGTCCCGGATGTCGAGGCGTTCCCCGGCCACATCGCCTGTTCGTCCTCCACCCGCTCGGAACTCGTGATCCCCGTGAAGGATGCCGGCGGCGCCGTGATCGGCGTCCTCGACATCGACAGCGACCGTCGCGATGCCTTCACCGAAACCGACGCGGCCGAGCTGGAGGCGATCCTGCGGGCGACCTTCGCCCGCGCGGATGCCGGCCACGCCGTCCCCGTCTGAGGGCGCGCGTCAGGGCAGGGCCGAGGCCGCCACTGCGGCCTCGAGGTCCGGCGCCGTGTAGCTGCCGACGGGCAGTCCCTCGCGCCGATCCGCGCCAGCGCCGCGTTGATTGGCGTCGCCACGTCATGAAGCCGCCCCAGAAGTACGATCTCGCCGTTCAGGTAGTCCGTCTCGACCCGCGCGGCGCCGCGCAGCAGGCTCTGGTTCGTCGATCCGCCCCGCCGCCTGACGCCAGGCAGACCGTCTACCGGTCGGATCAGCGCATCGCGGCGCGGGTCGGATGCGCCGACGTCCTCCCACGCGATCCCGGCGGCCGCGTAGACCGCCAGCGCCTCGGCCCGCACCGCCTGCCCCAGAGCGCCCGGTTCCGCGGCCTCGCCGAGTGCGGCCCTCAGCACGTTGTTGAGGTTCAGGAGAAGCTTTCCGTGCTTGCTCGCCATCACGTCGTCGCGTGGAAAGCAGGCGATGTCCGCCGCCTCTAGCCTCTCGCGCATCGCCTCGTCCGCGGCGTCGGTGCCGCGCGGATAGCGCCCGATGTCGAAGATCCCGTGTTTCGGTTCGGTGAAGACCGCCACTTCGCCCGGCTCGAGGTAGAGCGCCGGCATCATCACCGTCACACCGTGCACGTTCGGAAAGAATCGCAATGCCATGCGCTCGTTCTCGACGCCGTTCTGCGCGCAGAAGACGGGCTGCCGGGACAAGCCCGCATCGCGGAGCGCCTCGAGCGCCGCGGCCGTGTCCTGCCCCTTCATGCACAGGATCACCGCGTCGTCGGGGCGCCACGCAATCTCGCGCGGATGGGCCACGACCGGCACGGGCAAGGTCTCGTCAAGCCCCGGCGCCCGAAGCCTGAGGCCCCGTTCGCGGACGGCGTCGAGCATCCCGCCGCGGGCGATGCTCACGACCTCCGAGCCGCTTCGGAACAGGGCGGCGGCGACGACGCCCCCGACCGCACCCATGCCATGAACGATGATCCGCATTGCCCGCGCCTTCCGCATTGTCCGTGTCGCGGACAGCTAAGCGCGGCCAGGTCCAAAGCGCCAGAGGGAGTCCTTCGCAAGGGTCCGCCCCGGACGCATTGCGCGCCGGGGCGGACCCGTGATGCCCGAACTCCGGGATCAGGCGCCGATCATGTGATCGTCCGGCAGCCCCTGAAGGTCGCTCTCGTCGACCTCCTGCATGGCTTCCAGATCCGCTTCGGTGCGGCTCTGGACGACCAGCCCGTCGCCGGTCTCGTTCATCGAGAAGTCGCTCAGCGGAAGCGCCACGGTGTGCTCCCCGAGCCCCAGGAAGCCGCCGATCCCGATGACGGCCATGTAGCCCTCGGAGCCCTGGTAGATGTAGTCGATCTCGCCCACGTCGCTTCCGTCGGCGGCCACGACGTTCATGCCAAGGATCTCGCCCACGGTCATTCCGGCGAACTGTGCGTTGGCGCCCTGCTGGCCTGTCATCGTCGTCTCGCCCTCGGCCATCTGGCCTCCGGTCTCGTCGCCGGGCATCGAGGTCTCGCCCTCGGCCATCTGGCCTTCGGTCTCGTCGCCGGTCATCGAGGTCTCGCCCTCGGCCATCTGGCCTCCGGTCTCGTCGCCGGTCATCGTGACCTCGCCCTCGGCGATCTGGCCTTCGGTCTCGTCGCCGGTCACCGTGGTCTCGCCCTCGGCCATCTGGTCCGTGCCGCCGTTCCCGGACGGGCCGGTCCGCATGGCGTCCGCCATCATCGTGTCTTCGCCCAGTTCCATCTCGCCGGCGGGCTCATGGGCCGCCATCTGCTGAAGCTCGTCCATGCTGCGGTCGACTGTCAGGCTCTCGCCGTCCTCGGACATGCTGAAGGCGTCGAGCGGAAGCGCGACGGTCCTGTCCTGCAGGCGCACGAGGACCTGCGTGCCGTCCTGTCCCTCGATCACGGCGTCGACCTCGCCGATATCCGAGCCGTCGGGACCGACGACCGCGAGATCGAGAAACTCGCCCACGGAATAGGATCCGATCTGAGACTGCGCGGCCCCTTGTGCATCTGCCTGCGGTGCGTCGCTTTCCTGCGCGCCGGCCGGAATGGCGAGAACGGCCGCGAGGGCCGTCGTGAGCATCAAGTTCTTCGGTTTCATTTCTGTGCCTTTCCTGTGCTTGCTGTTCGGATGGCGGCCCGTCCGGGAGCCGTCCGGCGCCCCGACGCCGCCACGAAGGGCGTGATCGTCGACGGATCCCCCGGCGTCGTGCCGCGGTTTCCGCCACCAACAGCGGGCCGTGTTTCCAGCCCGCCGGACAAGAACGCCGCCCAACGCCGATGCGTTCCCGCGGATCTCGGAAAAGGTGTTGCAATACAGGTGGTTGAGGCGGAGCGTCGTCGGAACAACGCCTATGGTGCGGTGGGGGTTCCCGCCGATCGGAAGCGGCCGTGCACAAAAAGAAACCGCCGCGACAGGCGCGGCGGTTTCCCGAGGTCGCGGGCGTCCCGAAGGACCCGGTCTCAGTAGCGGTAGTGTTCCGGCTTGAACGGTCCGTCCGCCGGCACGCCGATATAGTCGGCCTGCTCCTTCGAGAGTTCCGTCAGCTTCACCCCGATCTTTGCGAGGTGCAGCTTCGCGACCTTCTCGTCCAGCTTCTTTGGCAGGACATAGACCTTGTTCTCGTAGTCCTCGCCCCTGGTCCACAGCTCGATCTGCGCGAGGACCTGGTTGGTGAAGGAGGCCGACATCACGAACGAGGGATGGCCGGTGGCGTTTCCGAGGTTCAGCAGGCGCCCCTCGGACAGCAGGATGATGCGGCTGCCCGAAGGCATTTCGATCATGTCCACCTGGTCCTTGATGTTGGTCCACTTGTGGTTCTTCAGCGCGGCGACCTGGATCTCGTTGTCGAAATGGCCGATGTTGCCGACGATCGCCATGTCCTTCATCTCGCGCATGTGCTCGATGCGGATGACGTCCTTGTTGCCGGTCGTGGTGATGAAGATGTCGGCCGATGACACGACATCCTCAAGAAGGACCACCTCGAAGCCGTCCATCGCCGCCTGCAGCGCGCAGATCGGGTCCGCCTCGGTCACCTTCACGCGCGCGCCCGCGCCCCGCAGGCTTGCGGCGGACCCCTTGCCGACGTCGCCGTAGCCGCAGACCACCGCGACCTTGCCGGCCATCATGGTGTCGGTCGCGCGGCGGATGCCGTCCACGAGGGACTCCTTGCAGCCGTACTTGTTGTCGAACTTCGATTTCGTGACGCTGTCGTTCACATTGATCGCGGGGAAGGGCAGGTGCCCCTTCTCCATCATCTGGTAGAGGCGATGGACGCCCGTGGTCGTCTCCTCGGTCACGCCCTTGATCATGTGGCGTTGACGCGCGAACCAGCCAGGCGACGCTGCGATGCGCTTGCGGATCTGGTCGAACAGCGCGACTTCCTCGTCGGATGTCGGCACGGCGATCAAGTCGTCCTCGCCCTCTTCGACGCGCGCGCCGAGCAGGATGTAGAGCGTCGCGTCCCCGCCGTCGTCGAGGATCATGTTGCAGCCGCCTTCCTCGAAGTGGAAGATCCGGTCGCAGTAATCCCAGTATTCCTCCAGAGTCTCGCCCTTCTTGGCGAAGACGGGGATGCCCTTGGCCGCGATCGCCGCCGCCGCGTGGTCCTGTGTCGAGAAGATGTTGCACGACGCCCAGCGGACGTCAGCGCCCAACTCGGCCAGCGTCTCGATCAGGACGGCGGTCTGGATCGTCATGTGGAGCGAGCCCGCCACCCGCGCGCCCTTCAACGGCTTCGCCGCGCCGTATTCCTCGCGCAGCGCCATCAGCCCCGGCATCTCCGTTTCGGCGATGTCCAGTTCCTTGCGCCCGTATTCGGCAAGCGAGATGTCTTTTACGATGTAATCGGTCACGGCGTGATCCCCGGATGTTTGTCCTGATGCTGCGCTGCAGATAGCACCGGGTGGTCACGGCGGCAATTCCTTGCCCGGTTGGCCGCCGGCGCAAGGCCGCCAACGGCCCGCAGAGGGCCGTGCCACGATGCGGCGGACGCCGATCTTCATCCTTGCCTGAAAACTCCGGGGGTTTGGGGGCTGGCCCCCGATCCGCCGGATGCTACAAGCACCGGCGGTGCAATCCCGAGGGAGCCGGCCATGCCCAAATCCCCACCGCGCGCCTGGCAGCGGATGCTGTCGGGCCGCCGTCTCGACCTTCTCGATCCGACGCCCGTCGACATCGAGATCGAGGACATAGCCCACGGCCTCGCCTTCGTGGCGCGCTGGAACGGGCAGACGCGTGGCGACTATGCCTATTCGGTGGCCGAGCACTCGCTCCTTGTCGAGGAAATTCATGGCAGGTCGCATCCGCCGCCCCCGGTCCGGTGGCGGCTTGCGGCCCTTCTGCACGATGCGCCCGAATACGTGATCGGCGACATGATCTCGCCGGTGAAGGCCGCTGTGGGCCCCGGTTACGGCGATCTCGACGACCGCCTGTCGGCGGCGATCCACCTCCGCTTCGGCCTGCCGGCGGTTCTGCCCAAACAGGTCAAGCAGGCGATCAAGCGCGCCGACCGCATCTCGGCATGGCTCGAGGCGGTTCAACTCGCGGGGTTCTCCGAGGTCGAAGCGGATCGTTTCTTCGGCAGGCCGGACGCGGCGTTGATCGAGGGTCTCACGCTGCGCCTTCGCCCGCCGGCCGAGGTGCGGGCGGAATTCAAGGCGCGCCACGCGGCGCTGATGGCCGCGATCTGAGGCCGGGTCCGGCCTGTGCGCGGCGTCGGCCGGACCGGGCTGCACGCCGGTCCGGCCGATCCTAGCCAGTCTTACAGGCGGTCGGCGTCGCCGAAGATCCGGCCGGCGTCGGCGCGGTCGCGCCCGGCGTCGTCGCGGCCGCGGCGCTCGGCCGGGGCGGTGTCGCGGCGCGGTGCGGGGGCGGGCATGCCCTCCTGGCGTGCGGCGACGTTCATCATGTTTGCGAAGATGTGCATCATCGGAGGGCTCCTCTGGCTGGCGTGATGGCGTCCTGCTAGCCGTCTTGTGCCGTGTCCGCTAGTCAGCAATAAACTCCATATGTAAGAAGGGCTAACATATGGACTGGCGCGACATCCCCTCACTCTCTGCGTTGCGCGCCTTCGAGGCCGCGGCCCGTCTCGGGTCCTATTCCGAGGCGTCCCGAGAACTGAACGTGACCCATGCCGCGGTGGCGCAGCACGTCCGCGCGCTCGAGGCGCATTTCGGCCAGCCCCTCTTGCGCCGCTCCGGGCGCGGCATGGCGCCGACGGAGGCCGGTCAGCGTCTCGCCGCCGATCTCACGGCGGGGTTCGGGGAGATCGCGGCGGGCGTGCGGGCGCTGGTGCAGGGGCGCGCGGACCGTCCCGTCTCGCTGACCACGACGCCCAGTTTCGCCGAGACGTGGCTGATGCCGCGGCTGGCTCAGTTCTGGGCGGTTCATCCCGAAGTGCCGCTCAGCATTTCGACCGGGCCGCGCGTCGCAGACCTGCGCCGCGACGGCTTCGACCTCGCCATCCGCTACGGACGCGGCGAATGGCCCGGCTGCGAGGCGGAGCCCCTGACGGACGCCAACATCGTCGCCGTGGCCTCGCCCGCGCTGGCCGCTACGCTGCCCGGCCCCGCACCGCCGCCAGAAGCGCCGGACGCGCTGGCGCGCCTCGCGAAGCTTCGCTGGCTGTTCGATCCGCAGGATGCGGAATTCTTCATCTGGCTGCGCGCGGGGGGGCTGGACCCAGATACGCTGGCCTCCAGCCGTTTCGATGCCAACCCCGTCGTGCTTGCGGCCTGTCGGGCGGGCGCGGGCGTCTCGGTGCAGCCGCGCGCCGTCGCCGAGCCTGATCTCGCCGAGGGACGCCTCATCGTGCTGGCCGAACAGGCGGACAGCCCGCTGGCCTACCACCTTCTGCACCTGCCCGGTCCCCTGCCGCCCCGGGTGGCGACCTTCGTGACGTGGCTCAGGCGCAATCTTGGCTGAGGCTCGAGCCTAGCGGAAGAAGCAGGTGGCGCCGGACCACATGATCTGGACCTCGGTCTCGGTGGGGTCCAGAAGGCCGCTGACCGGGCCGATGTTGAACTCGTTGCCAAGCGACGTGACCTGGAAGCTGACGGTTGGCATCTCCACCCTTTGCTGGCCGGGCGCGAAGCCGCCCGCCACGGGGATCGAGGGGTCCGACGTCACCCAACCGCGAAAATCCCGGTCCACGAAGTTCAGCGACAGGCCGCCGTCCCAGCGGGCGATGGTCATCGGCCCCGCGCCGCATTCCCCGATCGTGGTGATCTCGACCGGTTGGCTGCCCAGAAGGCGCGAGACCGTGTCGATCACGCCCACCTGCGCCCGGCCGAAATCGATGCTCAGCCGAGAGATCGTCGGGTCGATGCCCTCGCCCGTCAGCGTGAAGGGCGGCAGATCGGGCTCGTCCTGCGTCGTGACGCAGCCGGCCAGCAGCAGGGCGCTTGTCAGGAATGCGGCGAGACGCATGGCGGTCTGTCCTCCGGGTGGCGGAAGGCGCGCGGTGGCGCGTCCGCCCGCTTCGGGCTCAGCGCGGGCTGCGCTTGGCGAGGATGCGCTGAAGCGTCCTGCGGTGCATGTTGAGGCGCCGCGCGGTCTCGGACACGTTGCGGTCGCACAGCTCGTAGACCCGCTGGATATGCTCCCAGCGGACGCGGTCCGCGGACATCGGGTTTTCCGGCGGCGGCGGCATCTCCTCGGCGTCTGCAAGCAGCGCCGCGGTGATGTCGTTGGCATCGGCGGGCTTGGACAGGTAGTCGGTGGCGCCGATCTTCACGGCCGCGACGGCCGTGGCGATCGCACCGTAGCCCGTCAGGACCACGATGCGGCTGTCGGGCCGCTTCTCGCGCAGGGTCTCGACGACGTCGAGGCCGTTGCCGTCCTCCAGCCGCAGGTCCACGACCGCGTAGGCCGGCGGGCGCGCAGTGGCGATCGCCTTGCCTGCCGTCACCGAGCTTGCGGCCTCGACCTCGAAGCCGCGCTTTTCCATCGCGCGCTCGAGGCGGCGCAGGAAGGGTTCGTCGTCGTCCACCAGCAACAGCGACTTGTCCGGCCCGATATCCCTCAAGGTTCGTTCCTCGTCCACGGAGAGGCTCCTTCGTTCGTTCGATGCACATCTATAGAGCAGTCGAGCCCGCGGTCAATTTGTCGCGTCATGGTTGTGCTGGGCGACGGCACGCCTCCGAAGCCCCCGCGAAGCGGCCTCGTGGCCCCGTCAGGACCCCGATGCGGCCTCGACGTAGCATGCCGTCGTCTCGGCCATCCGGGCCGGTGTCACGTCGCGGTTGAAGTATTCGACGAACCCGTGCTCCGGCAGGACGAGGTAGGAGAACGCCGAGTGATCGACGAGGTAGTAGGGATCGTCGCCCTCGCGGTTGAGCCGGTAGTAGACGCGGTAGGCGCGCGCCGCCGCATCGGTCTGTTCGGGGGTGCCCGTGAGGCCCAGCATCCGCGGATGGATGTTCGCCGTGAAGTCGTCCATCACCTCGGGAGTGTCCCGCTCGGGATCAACGGTGATCATCACCGGCTGGACCATGATGCCCCGCTCTTCCAGCATCGCCGCCGCCTCGGCGTTGCGCACCGTGTCGAGGGGGCAGACGTCGGGGCAGAAAGTATAGCCGAAATAGATCAGCGTCGGTTGCGTGATCACGTCGGCGTCCGTCACCGTCTCGCCGGTTTCGGACACGAGGGTGAACGGACCGCCAATGCTGCCGCCGCCGCCCGCCACGGCGCTTTCGCGGCATTGCGCGAAGATGTCGCCCTCAGCCGCACGGCCGAACCAGAGGGCAAGCCCGACGCCGGCCGCCAGCACGGCGATCAGGGCGACGGATGCGATGGCATAGAGGCGTGTCACGGTGAGGCTCCTCGTGCGGGGATGGCGACGTTGATTACCTAGCCGCTGAGACCTATCAATTCACGATGCCGCAACTGCGACGGAACGCCCCTCATGGCTGGCCCCACCGACCCCGCACTCGAACTCGTCCGGCAGGACACCCGCAGCGACTGGGTCCGCCTGCGGACCCTTCTGGTGCTGCGCTGGCTGGCCATCCTCGGCCAGACGGTGACCGTCGTTACGGCAAGCTTCTATCTCGGCCTTCGGATCGAGCTTGGCCTGTGCTTCCTCGCCATCGGGGCGAGCGTGATCTCGAACCTGATCGCGATGTCGATCTTTCCCGAGAACCAGCGCCTCAGCGACCGGGACGCGATGCTGACGCTGCTGTTCGACCTCGCGCAGCTATCGTTCCTGCTGTTCCTGACGGGCGGGCTGAACAATCCCTTCGCCCTGCTGATCCTCGCGCCGGTGACGATTTCGGCGACGGCCTTGACCATGCGATCGACCACGATCCTGGGCGCGCTCGCGATCGTCCTGATCTCGCTTCTGGCTTATTTCCACGTTCCGCTGACCCTGACCACCGGCGAGGTCCTGCGGTTGCCCGACCTGTTCATCCTTGGCTTCTGGATCTCGATCACGATCGGCATCATCTTCCTGTCGGCCTACGCGCGGCGGATCACGCAGGAAAGCCACTCGATGAGCCAGGCGCTTCTGGCGACGCAGATGGCCCTTGCGCGCGAGCAGAAGCTGACCGACCTCGGCGGCGTGGTCGCCGCCGCCGCGCACGAGCTCGGGACGCCGCTCGCGACGATCAAGCTGGTGTCGACCGAGCTTGCGGAAGAGCTGGAGGGGCACCCCGAGCTGATGGACGACGCGAAGCTCATCAGCCAGCAGGCCGACCGGTGCCGCGACATCCTGCGCTCCATGGGGCGCGCCGGGAAGGACGACCTTCACATGCGCTCGGCCCCGCTGGGCGCCGTGGTGCGCGAGGCGGCCGAGCCCCACGCGGCGCGTGGCATCGACATCGACATGGACTTCTCCGCGTGCGAGGGCGCGCCCGAGGGGCAGCCCATCGTCTGGCGCAAGCCCGAGATCATCCACGGCATTCGGAACCTCGTGCAGAACGCGGTGGATTTCGCCGAAACGCGGGTATGGGTCGAAGGGACCTGGGGCGACGGCGTGATCCGGGTGACGATCACGGACGACGGGTCCGGTTTCCCCCAGGACCTGCTGGGACGCCTGGGCGATCCGTTCCTTCGCCGCCGCGCGCGCGGCCCGGACCGCGCGCGGCCGGGCTACGAGGGAATGGGCCTCGGGCTGTTCATCGCGAAGACGCTGCTGGAACGCTCGGGCGCAACGCTTTCGTTCCTGAACGCAAGCGACCCCTTCCTCGTGCGCGAGGACGTGACAGGCAAAAGCGGGGCGCGCGTCGAGGTGACGTGGCCGCACCATGCGATCGGGCTTCTGGAGGACGAGGCGAACGCGCCCCTCGGTGAGAACCAGCCCATCGCCGTCTGAGCGCGGCCCGGCGCCGGTGATTTTCATTAACGCTCCGTTAACGTTTCGGGCTGCATCGTCCCGAAGCAAGCGGGGGAATGGAAGCGCCGGGGAAGTCTGCGATGATCCTTACCGGAGGGTTGGTCTACCTCCTCTTTGCGGCGATCAGCCTGTTGTCGGCCGCGGCAGCCGTGGTTCTGACGGGCTATCTCCAGCGTGTCGTGGCGCGCCGACACGAGGTCTCGGGCGACGGGGGATCCGCGGCCGCGTTCTCGGACCGCTCCGCACTTCTTGCGACCAGCCGCTACGAATTCCGCGACGGGACGCTCGTGTCGGCCATCGGCGGGGACGACCCGTTCCTCGATCCCGGCGTGGATCCATCCCGCGCCTTCGCCGCGCTGGGCGAGGCGGTCGGTGCGCTCCACCCCGATATCGCCGACCGCATGTCGGCCCTCGCCCGCCGCGGCGAGCCGTTCTTTCTGATCGGATATCTCGGCCCCGACGCGCTTTCGGTGGTGGGGCGCGTGATGCACGACCGTCTGGTGGTGACGGTGATGCCGGTCGAGGACGTGGGCGACAGGCGCGCGGTGGACGTGCAGTCCCTCGGCGCCGTCGAGCGGGAGGCGGAGGAACTTCGCCACGCGCTGGACCTGTCCGCCGCCATGCAGTGGAAGGAGGCGCGCGACGGCCGCGTGGTCTGGGCGAACCTGCCCTACCTCGAACTGGCGGAGCACGTCGCCGGCGGCGAGACCGGCCGCATCGGGTGGCCGCTGCCCCGCCTGTTCGGCGAGCAGCTGGACCCCCATCCGCCCGAGGGAAGCCTGCGCCGCTGCCGGGTCGAGGTCCCCGGGCGCGAGGATCCGTTCTGGTTCGAGGTCGCCGCGATGAAGCGTCCGGCGGGGATCGTTCTCTACAGCGCGCGCCGCATCGACCGCCTGGTTGCGGCCGAGGCGACGCTGCGCGACTTCGTTCAGACCCTGTCCAAGACCTTCGCCAACCTGCCCATCGGCCTTGCGGTCTTCGACGCCAAGCGCGAGCTGGTCCTGTTCAATCCCGCCCTCGTCACGATCTCCACGCTTGAGCCGGGCGACCTGTCGCGGCGTCCGACGCTGCGGGCGTTTCTCGATCAGCTGCGCGAGCGGCGCAGGATGCCCGAACCGCGCGACTACCGCACCTGGCGCGAGGAGATCGAACATCTCGAACAGCGCGCCGAGGAGGGAACCTATCACGAGCTCTGGACGCTGCCCTCGGGGGTCAGCCTCCGCGTGACCGGGCGGCCGCATCCGGGCGGGGCGATCGCGTTCATGTTCGAGGACATCAGCAAGGAGATCTCGCTGACGCGCCGGTTCCGATCGGACCTCGACCTCTATCGATGCGTGCTCGACGATACGGCCGCCGCCTTCGCCGTCTTCGACCGCGACGGGCAGGCCGTGACGACGAATGCGGCCTACGACGCGCTCTGGGGGCCGGACGACGGCGATGGCGCGCGCGCCGAACCCCTGCTCGAGGTCAGCCGGCGCTGGCGGGCCGCCTTCGCGCCCACGGGCCTCTGGGGCGAGATCAGGGATTTCGCGGCGCATGCGACGGACCGCGCGGCCTGGGCGGAAACCGTGACGCGCCTGGGCGGGCAGCGGGTGCTGTGCCGCGTCGCGCCGCTGAAGGGCGGGCACACCATCGTCTGGTTCCTGTCCGCCGACGCCGCCTTCGACGATCCGACGACGGGCTGGCTTCCGGTGGACGGGCCGACCCGTTCCGAGCTTGCATCGGGCGGGGTCGCCACACCGGTCGTGCGGCAGGGCGAGGGCGCGGCCTGAGCGGTTGCAGAGGCGGCCGCCTTGTCTAGAGTTGCGCGGATGAGCTCCACGCATTTCCCTCGGACCGATCCGGTCGATGGCTGGCACGCGCCGCGCGGCTGGACGGCCCTCGGCACCGTGCACGTGACCGAAGCTGCAGGCTCGGACGCCCTTGCTGCGCGCCTTGCCGACGCCACGCGATGCGGCGACACGATCCTGCTGTCCGGTGAGCTCGGCGCTGGAAAGACGCATCTGGCGCGGGCCTTCATCCGTCACGCCCTCGGGCCCGGCGGCGCCACGGCCGAGGTTCCTTCGCCGTCCTTCACGCTGGTCCAGACCTACGAGACCGACGCGGGCGAGATCTGGCATGCCGACCTCTACCGCCTCGGCGGACCCGACGAGATCGTGGAACTGGGCCTCGACGTCGCGATGGACGAGGCGCGTTGCCTTGTCGAGTGGCCTGAACGCATGGCTCCCGACTGGCCCGACGACGCAGTGCTCGTCCGGATCGAACCGGATCTGGACGGTCCTGCCGAAAGCAGGCTCTTCACGTTCTGGTCGCGGCCCGACGCACCGCTCGCGGCGCGGCTTGCGCCAATCTGGTCTGAGGTCACGCCGTGACCGCCGCCGCCGGGATGCTCGCCCAGGCGGGGTGGCACGGCAGCCGCGAAGAGCCCGTTGCCGCGGACGCCTCCGACCGGAGCTACGTGCGCCTTGTGCGGGCCGATGGGAAAAGCGCCGTCCTGATGCGAGCGCCCGTCGCCGCATCGGTTGAGGCGCGCAAGCAATACGATGCCTTCCGCCGGATCGCGGCGTGGCTGCGGGGCGCGGGCCTCGGCGCGCCGGCCGAGATCGCCGCCGACCCCGAGGCCGGGCTCCTGCTGCTGGAGGACCTCGGGCGCATCCCGCTTTCGCGTCTTCTGGAGGACGACAGCCCCGAGGCCCTGCCGGCCTACCGCGCCGCCGTCGCCGCGCTCGCGCGGGTTGCGGCGGCCGAGGCGCCGTGCGGCCTCGACCGGCCGTCGCCCGAGGGGATGTCCGCCATGACCGGGATCACCTTCGACCAGCTCGGCGGCGCCGGGACGTTGCAGGCCACCCTGCGCGACAGGCTGGCCGAACGCCTCGCGGCCGTCTGCGACGCGCGCCCGGCCGTGGCCCTGCGCGACGTGCACGGCGACAACCTGATGTGGCGACCCGAGCGGGAGGGCGTCGCGCGCATCGGGCTTCTGGACTTCCAGGACGCGCTGATCCTGCCGGACGGCTACGACCTCGCCTCGCTCGTGGACGACCCGAGGCGCGTGGTGCCCGCGTCGTGGCGCAAGGACCTGATCGCGGACTATGCCGGGGCCCGCGGCCTGCCGGAGGCCGAGCTTTCGCTGCGCGTGGACCTCCTGTCGCTCCAGCGCAACATCCGCATCCTCGGGATTTTCCGCCGTCTCGCGCACGGGATGGGGCGTCCCGCCTACGCGCGCTACCTGCCGCGCACGCGCGCGCTTCTTCTGCGCGCGGCGGCGAACCCCGGCCTTGCGGACCTTGGCCCCCTTGTCGGGGACCTCGTCGATCGCACCGCGCCCTGGCAAGAGGTCGCCGCGTGAGCCATCCCTGCCTCATCCTCGCCGCGGGATTCGGGACGCGCATGGCCGCCCTGACCCGCGACCGGCCCAAGGTCCTGATCGAGGTGGCGGGCCGGCCCCTCCTGGCCCACGCGCTCGAGGCCGCGCGGGCGGTCGGCGCCGCGCCCATCGCCGTCAACGGGCATTACATGGCCGCCGCGATCGAGGGCTGGTTGCGGTCGAACGCTCCCGACGTTGTTTTCCTGCATGAAAGCCCCACGATTCTGGACAGCGGCGGGGCCGTGAAGAACGCGATCGGCGCACTTGGCGGCGGGCCGATCTTCACGCTGAACGCCGACGCGGTCTGGGAGGGGGCCTCGCCCCTTGCCGCGCTTGCCGCTGCGTGGGATCCCGCGCGCATGGACGCGCTGCTTGCGCTGGTGCCGCGCGCGCGGGCGGTCGGCCGGCAGGGCGGCGGCGATTTCGCGATGGATGGCGCGGGACGCCTTGCGTGGGACCGTGGCCCCGGAAGCCCCGTCTATGTAGGCGCCCAGCTGATCGACACCGGCAGGATCGCGGCGCGAAAAGGCGCCGTGTTCTCGCTGCGCGAGACATGGGACGCGATGCGGGCGGAGGGCCGGCTCCACGGAGTGATGCATGACCGCAGATGGGCCGATGTCGGCCATCCCGGGGGCATCGCCGCGGCGGAGGAGATGCTTGGCCATGACGCGGATCTTTGAGACGTCGGACGCGCCGCGGGTCTTCGCCACCGCGCTTGGCGTGGACTTCTGCGAGGCGCTGGTCGCCGGGCTGGACGCCCGCCTCGCCGGGCAGCCGCCCGAGGCCATCGCGCGCGTCGAGATCCACGTCGCCAACGCCCGGATGCAGCGCAGGCTTCAGGCGCTCTACCTCGCGCGGGCGCCGGGTTTCCTGCCGCGCATCCGTCCCGTCGCCGCGCTGTCGGAGGCCGCCGATCTCGCCGGTCTTCCGCCGGCCATGCCGGGCCTTCGCATCCGCCTGAAGCTTGCCGACCTGGTCCGCCGGCTGATCGATGCCGATCCCGCTATCGCGCCGCGCTCCGCCATCTACCCGCTTGCCGACAGCCTGGCCGACCTGATGGGCGAGATGTTCGAGGAGCGCGTCACCCCCGAGACGATCGCGGGCCTCGACATGGGCGCGCAGTCGGGCTACTGGGCGCGGTCGCAGGCGGTGCTCGGCGTGGTCGAGGAGTTCTTCGGCGAAGACGCCGCCCTGACCCCCGAGGCGCGGCAGACGCAGCTTGTCGACCGCCTCGTGCGGCAATGGGAGGCCGCGCCGCCCGCCCATCCCGTCCTCGTGGCGGGGTCCACCGGGTCGCGCGGGGCGACGGCGCGGCTGATGCAGGCGGTGGCCCGCCTGCCGCAGGGGGCGGTGCTGCTTCCGGGTCTCGACCGGGACATGCCCGCCGACATCTGGCGGCGGCTGATCGAGGGGCGGCGGACGCAGGGCCTCGGCGGCGAGGACCATCCGCAATATCGCCTCGCCCGGGTCGCCGAGGCGGCGGGGCTGACGCCCGCCGACATCGCCGAATGGATGCCGTCGATGAAGCCCGCAAGCGTTCACCGCAACCGCCTGATCTCGCTCGCGCTGCGTCCCGCGCCTGTCACGGACCAGTGGCGCGAGGAGGGTCCCGGGCTGGAGGGGCTGGAGGACGCCTTGCGCGACGTCACGCTCCTCGAGGCGCCGAGCCCGCAGACCGAGGCGACGGCGATCGCGCTGGGTCTGCGCGAGGCCGCCGAGCGCGGCGTCGCCGCCGCCCTCGTCAGTCCCGACCGCAACCTCGCGCGGCAGGTCGCCGCCGCGCTCGACCGCTGGAACATCGTGCCCGACGACAGTGGTGGCGAACCGCTGGGTCTGACCGCGTCTGGACGCTTTCTGCGGCTGGTGGCGCAGGCGATGACGGGTCCGCTCGACGCCGAGCGGCTGGTGGCGATCCTGTCGCATCCGCTGACCCACACCGGGGCCGACCGCGGCCCGCACCTGCGCCTCTCCCGTGAGTTCGAACTGCGGGCGCTGCGGGGGCGCGTGGCCTTCCCCGAGCCCGCGACCCTTCGCGCGTGGGCTGCGGCCCGCACGGATGCCGGCCCTGCGACCGAATGGGCCGACTGGGTCGCCGAGGTGCTGCTTGCCCCGCGCGAGACCGGCCCCATGCCCTTCGCCGAGCGCGTTGCGGCCCATGTCGCGATGGCCGAGGCGATCGCCGCCGGGCCGGGGCAGGGGGGCGCCGGCACCCTTTACGAAAGCGATGGCGGCGAGGCGGCGGCGGCCCTTGTCGCCGACCTTCAGGCCGAGGCCGCGCATGGCGGGCCGATGAACGCGCGCGACTACGCGGATTTCGTCACCGCGCTTGCGGCCGACCGCGAGGCGCGGTCCGTGCTTCGGCCCCATGCCCTCATCCAGATCTGGGGCACGCTGGAGGCTCGTGTGCAGGGGGCCGAGCTGCTGATCCTCGCGGGGTTGAACGACGGGGTCTGGCCGTCTGCGCCCAAGGCCGACCCGTGGCTGAACCGTGCCTTGCGCGATATGGCCGGCCTGCGCCTTCCCGACCGGGCGATCGGGCTGTCGGCGCACGACTTCCAGCAGGCGGCCGCCGCGCCGATGGTCTGGTTCTCGCGCGCGAAGCGCGACGCCGAGACGGACACCGTGCCCTCGCGCTGGCTGAACCGGATCACCAACCTGCTCGACGGGGCGAGCGACGCCTCGAAAGCTCACCTGAAGGAGATGCGCGATCGGGGCGACGTCTGGATCGCGCGGGCCGAGACGCTTCTGCGGCCGGTCGCGGCGGTCGATGCGGCCCCGCGCCCCGCGCCCGCCCCGCCCGCCGCCGCGCGGCCCGACCGGATCAACGTCACCGAGGTCGAGGACCTCGTGCGCGACCCCTACAAGGTGTATGCGCGGCGCGTCCTTGGGCTTTCGCCGCTCGATCCGTTGCGGGCGCAGCCGGACGCGGCGATGCGCGGGTCGTCCCTGCACGACATCCTCGACCGTTTCCTCGCCGCGTATCCCCGGCAGATGCCGGAGGACGCCGAGGCGCGGCTGATGGAGATTGCCGGTGACGTCCTCGACGGCGTTCCCTGGCCCGTCGCGCGCAGGCTCTGGCACGCGCGGCTGGCCCGCGTGGCGCCGTGGTTCATCCGCACCGAGGCCGAGCGCCGGGACTTCGCCCTGCCGTGGTTGCGGGAGGAGAAGAAGGCGTGGACCGTGACCGGCCTGCCGCGCCCCCTGACGCTCGTGGGAAAGGCCGACCGCATCGACCGCCTGCCCGACGGGCGCATCGCGATCTACGACTACAAGTCGGGCAAGCCGCCCACCGAGAAGGAGGAACGCAGTTTCTCAAAGCAGCTTTGGCTCGAGGCCGCGATGGCGGCCGGCGGCGCCTTCGGAGAGGGCGGCCCGCTCGAGACCGCGCGCATCGCCTACATCGGTCTTGGCGCCAGCCCCGAAACCGTGGAGCGTGACCCCACGCCCGAGGACGTGGCGGGTGTCGCCGCCGAGTTCCGGCGCCTGATGTCGCATTATCTCGCCCCCGGCACGGGCTTTCCCTCGCGGCGCGCCGTCCGGAACGTGATCTGGCGCGGCGACTACGACCAGCTCGCCCGCTACGGCGAGTGGGACGAGACGGTGCCGGCAAGCCGGATTCCGGTGGGAGAGGACACATGAACGAGGCAAGCCGCGCCCAGGTCGCCGCCGCCGCCCCCGACGTTTCGACATGGCTTTCGGCCAATGCGGGCAGCGGCAAGACCCGTGTCCTGACGGATCGCGCCGCGCGACTTCTTCTACAGGAAGTTCCGCCGGAACGCATCTTGTGTCTGACCTACACCAAGGCCGCGGCGATGGAGATGCAGAACCGGCTGTTCGCGCGGCTGGGCGAATGGGCGATGAAGCCCGAGGCCGAGTTGCGCGGAACGCTTCTTGAGGTCGGCGTGGACGCAGGCAGCCTGACCCCCGACCTGCTGTCGCGGGCCCGGACCCTGTTCGCGCGCGCCATCGAGACGCCGGGCGGGCTGAAGATCCAGACGATCCACTCGTTCTGCGCCTCGGTGCTGCGCCGCTTTCCGCTCGAGGCCGGCGTGAGCCCCGGCTTCACCGAGATCGACGAGCGCGTGCAGGGCAGGCTGATCTCCGACCTTCTGGACGAGATGGCGTCCGACCCCGCGCGCAGTCATGCGATCGAGGCGGTCGTGCCGTATCTGGGCGACGAGGACGGCATCCTTTCGCTGGCGCGGGCGGTGGCGGGCAAGGCCGAGGCGCTGGAGACCCCGCTCGACTGGGCCGGGGTCTGCGACGCCGTCGGGATCGACCCGGGCCTGACCGAGGATCGCGTGCTGGCCGCGGCGCTCGCCGGCGACGAGCGCGACGTCTGCGATGCGATCTGGCCGAAGCTCGACCCCGGCAACAAGCAGCAGGCGAAGCTCCACCGCGTGCTTTGCGGGATGCCTTGGGAGGCGATGACGCTGGATGCGCTTCGGGACCTCGAGGAGGTTTGCCTGAGCGGCGAGAAGGCCGCCGAACCCTTCGCGGCCAAGGGCACGAAGATCGCGAATGCGGCGGTTCGCGACCAGATCGGCCCCGATGTCATGGAGGCCTTCGCCGCCCTGACCGAGCGCGTGGAGGCCGCCCGCCCGCTACGCATCGGTCTGATGACCGCGCGTAAGACGCACGCGCTCCATGCCTTCGCGGGCGCGTTCCTGCCCGCCTATGCCGAAGCGAAGATGGCGCGCGGCTGGCTCGATTTCGACGATCTCATCCTGCGGATGCGCAAGCTGCTGACCGCGCCGGGCATCGCGCAATGGGTGCTGTTCCGCCTCGATGGCGGGATCGACCACATCCTCGTGGACGAGGCGCAGGACACCGGTCCCGAGCAGTGGGACATCGTGAAGCGCCTGGCCGAGGATTTCGCCGCGGGCGAGGGCGCGCGGGCGGACGTGCGCCGAACGATCTTCGTGGTCGGCGACAAGAAGCAGTCGATCTATTCCTTCCAGGGCGCCGATCCCGAAGGCTTCGACCGGATGCGGGATCATTTCGACGAGCGCCTTCGGGGCATCGGGCAGCCGTTCCAGGATGCCGAGCTGCTCTGGTCCTTCCGTTCGGCGCGGCCGATCCTCGACCTCGTCGACACCGTCTGCGGCGGCGAGATGCCGACCTCGGTTGGAGGAACGCTCGAACACAAGGCGTTCTTCGGCGAGAAGCCGGGGCGCGTGGACCTGTGGCCGGTCGTGCCGAAACCCGAGAAGACGGACGACCTCGAATGGTACGACCCGCAGGATCTGGTCAGCGAGGACCACCATTACAGCGTGCTGGCCGCCGCGATCGCCGACCGGCTTCATGCGATGATCCACGAGGAACGTCCGGTGATCTCGGTGGGCAAGGAACGCCGCGCGGTGGAGGCCGGGGACATCCTGATCCTCGTGCGGCGCCGCTCGCCCCTGTTCCGCCAGATCATCGGGGCGCTGAAGCGGCGCGGCCTGCCGATCGCGGGCGTGGACCGGAGCGAACTGACCGCGCCGCTTTCCGTGCAGGACCTGCTTGCGCTTCTGCGGTTTCTCGCCACGCCCGAGGACGACCTGTCGCTGGCCTGCGTGCTGCGCTCGCCCATCGGGGGCTGGGACGAGAACGCCCTGTTCCGTCTCGCGCACGGGAGGCGCGGATACCTCTGGGAGGCGCTGCGCGATCGTGCCGCGGACCGCGACGACTGGGCCGCGACCCATGCCATGCTGTCGGACCTGCGCAACAAGGCCGACTACCTGCGGCCCTACGACCTGCTTGAGCGGGCGCTGGTGCGCCACGACGGGCGCAGGCGGCTTTCGGCGCGGTTGGGACCCGAAGCCGAGGACGGCATCGACGCGATGCTTGCCCAGGCGCTCGCCTACGAACGGATGGAGGTGCCAAGCCTCACGGGCTTCGTCGGTTGGCTCGAGGCGGGCGAGGTCACGGTGAAACGCGACCTCGCGCAGGCGCGCGGCCAGATCCGGGTGATGACGGTGCACGGCGCGAAAGGGCTGGAAGCGCCCGTGGTGATCCTGCCCGACAGCGGCGAGTGGCGCCGCCGCACCGGCGGCACGCGGCTGCTGCGGGAAGACGGCGGCCCCGTCTTCTGGGCCACCGCGAGGGCCGAGGCGGCCGATCCGGTGCGCGCCGCGCTGGAAGCCGCCGACGCCCGCGAGCAGGCCGAGCGAAACCGCCTGCTCTACGTGGCGCTGACGCGCGCGGAAAGCTGGCTGATCGTGGCGGCGGCCGGCAACATGCCCAGGGACCGCACCTCCACATGGTATGGCGCGGTCGAGGCGGGCTTGCAGGCCTTGGGCGCGGTGTCGCTGGCGGTGCCGCAGATCGAGGGGCCGGGTCTGCGGCTGCAGTCGGGCGAATTCCCGCACGACGATGCCGCGACGCCCCGTGCCGCCCCGGCCGCCCCCGCGCCGCTGCCCGCCTGGGCGCTCGTCCCCGCAGCGCCGAGACCGCGCGACAGGCAGCCGCTTTCCCCTTCAGGCCTCGGCGGCGAGAAGATCGTCCTGACCGATGCCGCCGCGACGCCGATGGCGCGGCCGGACGCCCTGCGCCGCGGGCGTCTCGTGCACCTTCTGCTGGAGCATCTGCCCGGTCTTCCGCCGCCATCGTGGCACGACGCCGTTCCGCGCATCGCCGCGCTGGAGGACCACGAGACGCCCGAGGCAGAGCTGGCCGACATCCGGGCCGAGGCCGAAGCGGTGCTGGCCGCCCCCCATCTCGCGCGCGTCTTCGCCCCCGACACGCTGGCCGAGGTCGAGCTTTGCGCCGTCAGCCCGACATTGAACGCGCCGGTGCTGGGCGCGATCGACCGTCTGATCGTGGAGGACGACCGCGTCCTCGCCGTCGACTTCAAGACCAACGCCGAGGTTCCGCCGACGCCCGACGCGACGCCGGAGGGCCTGTTGCGGCAGATGGGCGCTTATGCCGAGATGCTGGGCGCGATCTACCCCGGACGCCGGATCGAAACCGCGATCCTGTGGTCGCGGACGGCGGAGTTGATGCATCTGCCGACGGATCTCGTGGCGGCGGCGCTCGCGCGGGCGCGGGATTGCGTGGACACGGAACCGCGAGCGCCTTCTTGACGGGCCGGAGGGGCCTCCATACCTTGCGCGTCCAAGCAGCATTCCCCCGAGGAGGGCCACACATGGCTACCGTACCCGTCACCGACGCGACCTTCGATGCCGAAGTGCGCCAGTCCGACATTCCCGTCGTCGTCGACTTCTGGGCCGAGTGGTGCGGCCCCTGCAAGCAGATCGGGCCCGCGCTCGAGGAACTGTCCTCGGAATACGACGGGCGCGTGAAGATCGTGAAGGTGAACGTCGACGAGAACCCGAACTCGCCGATGCAGCTTGGCGTGCGCGGCATTCCCGCGCTGTTCATGTTCAAGGGCGGCGAAGTCGTGTCGAACAAGATCGGCGCGGCGCCCAAGGCCGCCCTGCAGAAATGGATCGACGAGGCCGTCTGAGCGCGGACGTCATCGCGACAAGGCCCGAGGGCGCCCCGTTCGGGCGCCCTTTTCATGTGCGCGCCCGCCCGGCCCGCGACGGAACCGTTCAGGCAAGGCCGGGGTTTGTCACCGCCAACTGTGAACGGAGCCGAATCTAATGCCGGAAGATACGCCCATCAGCCGAACCAGCCCGTCCGCCGGACCCGGATCGCCTGAAGTCACTGGCGTCTACGACGCGGCCTCGGGCTCCATCCAGTACATCGTCGCCTGTCCCGAGACGAAGCAGGCCGCCCTGATCGACGTCGTGCTCGACTTCGACCCCGAGGCGGCGCGCACGCGCACCGACAGCGCCGAGCATGTCCTGTCGCTTGCCCAAAAGGCTGGCTACGACATCGTGTGGGTGCTCGACACCCATCCCCATGCCGATCACGTCATGGCCTCGGCGTGGCTGAAGGTGATGACGGGCGCTCCGAACGCGATAGGCGAGAAGGTGCGCGACATCGCCGAGCTGTGGCGCGGGTTCTACCATCTGCCGGACGCCTTCGATCCCGACGCGGATTTCGACCGTCTTCTCGCCGCGGGCGACACGTTCAGGATCGGCACGCTCGACGTTCGCGTCATGCTTTCGCCGGGCCACACGCTCGGGTCGATCACCTATGTCGTCGGGCGGGACGCGGCCTTCGTGCACGACACGTTCATGCAGCCCGACGTCGGCACCTCACGTGCGGATTTCCCCGGGGGGACGGCCTCGGATCTCTACGACAGCCTCATGGCGCTGCTGGAGCTGCCGGACGAGACCCGGCTTTTCGTCGGCCACGACTACGGCACGCAGGACCGCCGGAGGCCGGCATGGGAGGCCACGGTGGCCGAGCAGCGGCGCGACAACACGCACATCGGCGGCGGGACGTCGAAGGCGGAGTTCACCAAGCTCCGCGACGCGCGCGACGCGACCCTGCCGCTGCCCGACAGGATGCTTCACGCGCTGCAGCTGAACCTGCGTGCCGGCCGCGCGCCCGCCCCCGAGGCAGACGGCCACAGCTACTTGAAAATCCCGCTCAACCGGTTCTGAGGAGGTTCGACGATGCGGACGCAGAAGATCGAGAACGGAACCCTGGAGGTGTGGACCCCGGACGAGGTGGCCAAGGCCATGTCCGAAGGTCGCGTCGTGCTGGTGGATGTGCGGACCCCGCAGGAATACGCCCACGAGCGCATCGCCGGTGCGATGCTCCTGCCGATGCAGGACTTCGACGCGGCCTTCCTGCCGGACGCGGGCAAGCCGCTGGTGCTGCACTGCGGGTCGGGCATCCGCTCGGCCAGGATGGCCGAGAGCATGCTGGCCGCCGGCCGTGAGAAGGTCGCGCACATGGAGGGCGGCATGAACGCATGGAAGCAGGCGGGACTGACCTACGTCGGCACCGATCCCGCCACCGGCGCACCGAAACGCATGACCAGCGGCAGCTGACGCGCGGAGGGCGCGCGCAAGAGCTGCCGCGCAACGAAAAAGGGGCGCCCGCACGGGGCGCCCCTTCGTCCGTTCCCATGGCCGGAGGGAGGACCGGCCGAGGTCGCGTCAGGCCGTTCAGCCCTTGGTGAAGTCGGGGTAGGCTTCCATGCCCAGCTCCGAGACGTCGAGGCCTGCAAGCTCGGCCTCCTCGGAGACCCGGATCCCCATGACCGCCTTCAGCACGAACCAGATGACGAGGCTCGCCACGAAGGTGAACACGCCGTAGGCCGCGATCCCCAGAAGCTGCGTGCCGAGGCTGGCGCTGCCGTAGAAGATCACCGCGATCGTGCCCCAGATGCCTGCGAACAGGTGCACTGGGATGGCGCCGACGACGTCGTCGATCTTGAACTTGTCCAGCATCGGGACCGTGAAGACCACGATCACGCCGCCGACGGCACCGATCCAGAGCGCGCCGAAGAGCGTGGGCGCCAGCGGCTCGGCCGTGATCGACACCAGGCCAGCGAGGGCGCCGTTCAGCACCATCGTCAGGTCAGCCTTGCCATAGAGGACCTGCGTCAGGATCAGCGCCGTGACCGAACCGGCCGCTGCGGCCATGTTGGTGTTGGCGAAGATCCGCGACACGTCCGACACGTCGCCCACGGTGCCCATCGCGAGCTGCGAGCCGCCGTTGAAGCCGAACCAGCCCAGCCACAGGATGAACGTGCCGAGCGTGGCGAGCGCGAGGTTCGAGCCCGGCATCGGGTTGACCTTGCCGTCCTTGTACTTGCCAAGGCGCGGGCCGAGGACGATGGCGCCGGCCAGAGCGGCCCAGCCACCCACCGAGTGCACGACGGTCGAGCCTGCGAAGTCCGAGAAGCCCGCTTCGGACAGCCAGCCGCCGCCCCACTGCCAGGAGCCCGAGATCGGGTAGAGAACGCCGGTCAGAAGCACGACGAAGATCAGGAACGGCCACAGCTTGATCCGCTCGGCCAGCGCGCCCGACACGATCGAGGCGGTGGCTGCGACGAACACCAGCTGGAAGAAGAAGTCCGACCCGATCGAGGCGTAGTCGAGCGCCGCATCGGCTGCCGCGACGCCCACGGGATCCAGCACGGTCGGCACGAAGAAGGTGCCCACGTAACCGTTGAAGTCACCCGGATACATCAGGTTGAAGCCGATCAGCCAGTACATGATCGCGGCCACGGAATAGAGCGCGATGTTCTTCGTCATCTGCATGGTGACGTTCTTGGACCGGACGAGCCCGCCCTCCAGCATGGCGAAGCCTGCCGCCATGAAGAAGACGAGGAAGCCCGCCATGCAGAACAGCAGGGTGGTCATGATGTAGGGGCCGATCTCGTCGAAGGACGGAGCGGCGTCCTGCGCGAGGGCCATGCCCGGCACCGCGACGAGCGCGACGGCGGCCAGGGGAAGATACTTGAGAGGTTTCATGAGACCAGGTTCTCCTTTGGGTTCCAGCCGCGGCTCAGAGCGCGTCTTCATTGGTTTCGCCGGTGCGCACGCGAACGGCGCTGCCCACGTCGAGGACGAAGATCTTTCCGTCGCCGATCTTGTCGGTCTTCGCGGTGGTCTGGATGGTCTCGACCACCTGGTCGGCCATCCCGTCGGCCACCACGATCTCGAGCTTCACCTTGGGCACGAAGTTCACGGCGTACTCCGCGCCGCGGTAAATCTCGGTGTGGCCGGACTGCGAGCCGAAGCCCTTGATCTCGGTCACCATCATGCCGCGCACGCCGATGGAGGTGAGCGCCTCGCGCACCTCCTCGAGCTTGAACGGCTTGATCGCTGCGATGATGAGTTTCACGTCTGTCACCCTTCCGGTTGATGGTGTCCCCACCCCACTCCGGCGGAAAAGGCAAAGGCCGGGGGGGAACGTCACGACGCTCAAGTCAGGGCGAGCAGGGGTGAAGGGCAACTTGGCGGAGCCCGACGACGCGGCCCTGAACGGAGAATTGCAAAAATTTTGCGCAATTATTCTTCTTTGATTATTTTTTGGGCAATCCGTGGACTGGCCTTTGCCGGATCGACACTCCACATCCGACTCGATTGCGCCTATCGTCAGCGCAAAAAGAGGCAGGCCGGCACGCGGCCGGGAAAAGGCGGAAGCGATGAGTGGTTCAGGTCAGGGGCGCAGGCCCCCGCCCAAGGGAAAGCGCACGCTGGTCGCGGACCGGCGCACGCCCCGTTCGCAGGCCAAGGCCGCATCGCGCGCGACGTCCGGCAAGGGCGGATCGGGCGCGGGAAGGACCCACCGCAGGCGGCGCGCGCCGCGCCGGCGGCCCGGCGGCCCCCTCGGCTGGATCACCGCCGTCCTGCGCCTGATCGGCCGGGTGATCTGGGCGGCGGCGTGGCGTGGCGCGGCGGTCGTCGTCCTGCTCCTGGCGCTCGCGACCGGATACTATTACGCCCAATTGCCCGACGTCTCTGCCGTGGTGGACGCCCGCAACCGTGGCTCGGTCACGATGCTCGACCGCGACGGCAACGTCTTCGCGTGGCGCGGCGATCAGTTCGGGGGCGTGATCGACCCCGAGACGGCGAGCGAGCACCTCGTCCATGCCGTCGTCGCAACCGAGGACCGGCGCTTCTACCGCCATTTCGGCGTCAGCCCGCGCGGCATCGCGGGCGCCATCCGCATCAACCTGCGCGAGGGCCGCGGCCCCCTCGAGGGACATGGCGGATCGACCATTACCCAGCAGGTCGCCAAGCTGATGTGCCTCGGCGTGCCCTACGATGCCGACGCCTGGGAGAACGAGGCCGCCTACGAGCAGGATTGCCGCCAGACGACGCTGTGGCGGAAGATCCAGGAGATGCCCTTCGCCTTCGCGATGGAACTGCGCTACTCGAAGGACGAGATCCTCTCCATCTACATGAACCGCGCGTTCCTCGGCGCCGGCGCACGAGGCTTCGAGGCCGCGGCGCAGCGCTATTTCGGCGTCTCGTCCGCGCAGGTCGATCCCGCAGAGGCCGCCATGCTCGCAGGCCTCCTCGTCGCGCCGTCCTACTACGCGCCCACCCGGAACCTCGAGCGCGCCCAGCGCCGCGCCGCGACCGTCCTGTCGCTGATGGAGGAGGAAGGCTACCTGACCTCGCAGGAGGCGGCGGCCGCGATGGCCAATCCCGCGACCCTGTCGGACGCCGCGCGCCAGAACATCGGCGGCGCCTTCGCCGACTGGATCATGTCGGAGGGCCCCGACTTCCTGACGCGCGACACGACGGAGGACGTCGTGATCCGCACCACCTTCGACCCGGCGATGCAGCGCGCTGCCGAGGCCGCGCTCGACGAGGTCTTCGAGAACCAGGTCCGCGACGGGTCAGAGGCCCAGGCCGCCATCGTGGTGATGAGCGCCGACGGCGCCGTTCGGGCGATGGTCGGTGGCCGCGACACCGAGGGCTCCGGCCTGTTCAACCGCGCCACGCAGGCGATGCGGCAGACCGGCTCGGCGTTCAAGCCGTTCGTCTACGCCACCGCGCTCGACCTCGGCTGGCGCTTCGACGACATGATCCTCGACGCACCGCTGACGATCGACGTGCCGGGGTCGGGGCCGTATTCGCCGACCAACTACACGAACGAGTATTACGGCGAGGTCTCGCTGACCGACGCGCTGAGAACGTCGCTCAACACGCCCGCCGTGCGGCTGTCCGAGGAGGTCGGCCGCGACCTCGTGCGGACGGTTGCCGCCGAGTTCGGGATCGAAAGCGACCTCGCCGCAGGCCCGGCCCTTGCTCTGGGCGCGTCGGAATCGACCCTGCTCGAGATGAGCGGCGCCTATGCGGGCATCCTCAACGGCGGCTCCGCCGTCGTTCCCTATGGCGTCGAGGAGCTTCGGATCGTGGGCGACGACCAGTCCATGTTCGAGCAGCGCTCGGGCGTGCAGGACCGCGTGATCTCGGAGAACGCGGCGCGGCAGCTGACCTACATGATGAGCCAGGTCGTTGCGGGCGGCACCGGCCGCCGCGCGGCGCTGCCCGGCCGCGAGGTGGCGGGAAAGACCGGGACCACGCAGGCCGCACGCGACGCCTGGTTCCTGGGCTTCACCGCCGATTACGTCGCGGGCGTCTGGATGGGATACGACGACAACACGCCCCTGTCCGGGGTGACGGGGGGCGGCCTGCCGGCCGACATCTGGCGGCTGACCATGGAGCGCATCCACAGCGACCTGCCGGCGCGGCCCCTGCCGATGATCGACCCCGCCCTAGAGGCGCGCCCGCCCTCGGTGGTGGAGTATCTGCCGGGAGGCGGCCGGCAGCAGCAGGGACGCGCGCCGGACCTCGCGGAGCGCATCCTCATGGAGGTCCTGGGCGGCATCCTCGGACGCAACTGAAGCAGGGGGACGGATCCTTCCTGCCTCGGCGCGCTGCGCGCG
>NZ_JARRSA010000036.1 GCF_029624655.1 Roseicyclus salinarum | reverse complement strand
GGTCGGCGCCGGCGTCGTGTCGAAGATCATCGAGTGATCGACGGCCTCCGTCGGAGAGCTCGAAAGAGCCTCCGATGACCCCTTGAACATGCGAAGGTCGCGCGATACGAGCGCGGCCTTCGCCGGTATCCAGCCCGGCGCAAAATGAAACCGGTTCGACGAGGGTCGCGGCGCGCCCCTCCTCTCAACTGAAAGGAAAAGCACATGGCGATTGCCAGCCAGAACATCCGGATCCGCCTCAAGGCGTTCGACTACCGGGTTCTCGACGCCTCCACGCAGGAGATCGTGAACACCGCGAAGCGTACGGGCGCGCAGGTCCGCGGGCCGATCCCGCTTCCCAACAAGATCGAGAAGTTCACCGTTCTCCGCGGTCCGCACGTCGACAAGAAGTCGCGCGACCAGTGGGAGATCCGGACGCACAAGCGTCTTCTCGACATCGTCGATCCGACCCCGCAGACGGTGGACGCGCTCATGAAGCTCGACCTCGCCGCCGGCGTGGACGTCGAGATCAAGGTTTGAGGGGGGCTACCACCATGTTGCGCTCTGGCGTCATCGCAAGGAAGCTGGGCATGACCCGGCTGTTCATGGAGGACGGGAAGCAGGTTCCCGTGACCGTCCTTCAACTCGACAAGCTTCAGGTCGTCGCGCAGCGGACGGCCGAGAAGGATGGCTATTCGGCCGTTCAGCTCGGCGCCGGCACGGCGAAGGTCAAGCGGGTCTCGGCCCCGATGCGCGGCGTCTTCGCCAAGGCGTCGGTCGAGCCGAAGCGCAAGCTGGCCGAGTTCCGCGTCGATCCCGACAACCTCCTGGCCGTCGGCGAGGAGATCATCGCGGACCACTACTTCGAGGGTCAGTACGTCGACGTGACGGGCACCTCGATCGGCAAGGGCTTCGCCGGTGCCATGAAGCGGCACAACTTCGGCGGTCTCCGCGCTTCGCACGGCGTGTCGATCAGCCACCGGTCGCACGGCTCCACCGGTCAGTGTCAGGACCCCGGCCGCGTGTTCAAGGGCAAGAAGATGGCCGGACACATGGGCGCGGCCCGCGTGACCACGCAGAACCTGCAGGTCGTGCGCACCGACGCCGACCGCGGCCTGATCATGGTCAAGGGCGCCGTTCCCGGATCGAAGGGCGGCTGGGTCACGGTGAAGGACGCCGTGAAGAAGGCGTTCCCCGAGAACGCGATCCTGCCCGCCGCGCTGCGCTCCGCCGCCGACGAAGCTGCGAAAGCCGCCGAGGAAGCAGCCGCGCTGGCCGCAGCCGAGGCCGAGGCCGAGGCACAGCGCCTCGCCGAGGAGCAGGCCGCAGCAGAAGCCGAGGCTCTGAAGGAGGCCGAGGCCGACATCGAAGCCGAGAAGAAGGACGGTGAGGAATGAAACTCGACGTGATCAAGCTGGACGGCGGCAAGGCCGGTTCGGTCGAGCTCGGCGACGACATCTTCGGGCTCGAGCCGCGCGCGGACATCCTGCACCGCGTCGTCCGCTGGCAGCGCAACAAGGCGCAGGCCGGCACGCACAAGGTCAAGACCCGCTCCGAGACGAGCTACTCGACCAAGAAGATCTATCGCCAGAAGGGCACCGGCGGCGCACGCCACGGTGACCGGAACGCGCCGATCTTCCGCAAGGGTGGCGTCTACAAGGGCCCGACCCCGCGCAGCCACGCGCACGAGCTTCCCAAGAAGTTCCGCAAGCTGGGCCTCAAGCACGCGCTGTCCGCCAAGATGGCGGCGGGCGAGCTTGTCGTGATCGAGGCGGCGAAGGTCGAGACCGCGAAGACGAGCACGCTTGCCAAGCAGGTCCGCGAGCTCGGCTGGAAGCGCGCGCTCATCATCGACGGCGCCGTCGTGGACGAGAACTTCGTCCTGGCGGCACGCAACATCGAAGGCATCGACGTGCTGCCGTCGATGGGCGCGAACGTCTACGACATCCTCAAGCGGGACACCCTGGTGATCACCAAGGCCGGTCTCGAAGCGCTGGAGGCGCGTCTGCAATGAGCGTGAAGCCCCAACACTACGACGTGATCCGCAAGCCGATCATCACCGAGAAGTCGACGATGGCATCCGAGCATGGCGCCGTCGTCTTCGAGGTCGCCATCGACGCGAACAAGCCGCAGATCAAGGAAGCGGTGGAAACGCTGTTCGGCGTGAAGGTGAAGGCCGTGAACACGACCATCACCAAGGGCAAGAACAAGCGCTTCCGGGGCATCAAGGGCACCCGGAAGGACGTGAAGAAGGCCTATGTGACCCTCGAAGAGGGCAACACCATTGACGTCTCGACCGGTCTTTAATAGGTCGCGACATCCGCACGGCCCCGGACTCACCCGGGGCCGTCGCATTTGAACCATACGGGGACCTTCGGGGCCCTTCACCCACAGGGAAAGCGCCACGACGGCGCGGACCCGCAAAGCAAACGGAAGACAGGAAGCATGGCACTCAAGTCGTACAAGCCGACGACGCCGGGCCAGCGCGGGCTGGTGCTGATCGACCGTTCGGAGCTTTGGAAAGGTCGTCCGGTCAAGAGCCTCACCGAGGGTCTGACGAAGAACGGCGGCCGGAACAATACCGGACGGATCACCGCACGACGCCGCGGTGGCGGGGCGAAGCGTCTCTATCGCATCGTCGATTTCAAGCGCACGAAGTTCGACGTTCCGGCGCTGGTCGAGCGGATCGAGTACGATCCCAACCGGACCGCATTCATCGCGCTGATCCGCTATCATGACGGCGAACAGGCCTACATCCTCGCGCCGCAGCGTCTCGCCATCGGCGACACAGTGGTGGCGAGCGCGAAGGCCGACATCAAGCCGGGCAACGCGATGCCGTTCTCGGGGATGCCGATCGGCACGATCGTCCACAATATCGAGCTGAAGCCCGGCAAGGGCGGCCAGATCGCGCGGGCCGCTGGCACCTACGCCCAGTTCGTCGGCCGTGACGGCGGCTACGCCCAGATCCGCCTGTCCTCGGGCGAGCTTCGCCTGGTGCGTCAGGAGTGCATGGCGACCGTCGGTGCCGTTTCGAACCCCGACAACTCGAACCAGAACATCGGCAAGGCCGGCCGCACCCGCCACATGGGCAAGCGGCCTTCCGTGCGCGGTGTCGCGATGAACCCGATCGACCACCCGCACGGCGGTGGCGAGGGCCGGACCTCGGGCGGCCGCACGCCGGTCACGCCCTGGGGCAAGGACACCAAGGGCCGTCGCACCCGCGACAAGAACAAGGCGTCGCAGAAGCTGATCATCCGCTCGCGGCACGCCAGGAAGAAGGGACGCTAAGACATGGCACGCTCTGTCTGGAAAGGGCCTTTTGTCGACTCCTACGTCCTCAAGAAGGCCGAGAAAGCCCGCGAATCGGGCCGCAACGACGTCATCAAGATCTGGTCGCGCCGTTCCACCATCCTTCCCCAGTTCGTGGGCCTCACCTTCGGGGTCTACAACGGGCACAAGCATGTCCCGGTCAACGTGTCCGAGGACATGATCGGCCAGAAGTTCGGGGAATATTCGCCGACGCGGACCTATTACGGCCACGCGGCCGACAAGAAAGCCAAGAGGAAGTAAGCCATGGGCAAGGATAAGAATCCCCGCCGCGTGGCGGACAACGAGGCGATGGCGAAGCTCCGCATGCTGCGCACGAGCCCCCAGAAGCTGAACCTCGTCGCCGCCCTGATCCGCGGCAAGAAGGTCGAGAAGGCGCTGAACGACCTGACCTTCTCGAAGCGGCGCATCGCCGGCGACGTGAAGAAGTGCCTTCAGTCGGCCATCGCCAACGCCGAGAACAACCACGGGCTCGACGTCGACGAACTGGTCGTCGCCGAGGCCTATGTCGGCAAGAACCTCGTGATGAAGCGGGGCCGTCCCCGGGCGCGTGGCCGGTTCGGTCGCATCAACAAGCCCTTCAGCGAGTTGACCATCAAGGTCCGCCAGGTCGAGGAGACTGCCTAATGGGAAACAAGGTCAATCCGATCGGCATGCGCCTTCAGGTGAACCGCACCTGGGACAGCCGCTGGTATGCAGACACCAAGGAATACGGCGACCTCCTGCTCGAGGATCTCAAGATCCGTGAGTTCATCGAGAAGGAATGCAAGCAGGCCGGTGTCTCGAAGGTCATCATCGAACGTCCGCACCGCAAGTGCCGCGTGACGATCCACACGGCGCGCCCGGGTGTGATCATCGGGCGCAAGGGCGCCGACATCGAGACGCTGCGCAAGAAGCTTGCCAGCATGACCGACAGCGAGCTGCACCTCAACATCGTCGAGGTGCGCAAGCCCGAGCTCGACGCCGCCCTCGTGGCCGAGTCGATCGCCCAGCAGCTCGAGCGCCGGGTGTCGTTCCGCCGCGCGATGAAGCGGGCCGTGCAGAACGCGATCCGCATGGGATCGCTCGGCATCCGGGTCAACGTCGCGGGCCGCCTCGGCGGCGCCGAGATCGCCCGGACGGAGTGGTATCGCGAGGGCCGTGTGCCCCTGCACACGCTGCGCGCCGACATCGACTATGCGCTGGCCGAAGCCTCGACGCCCTATGGCATCATCGGTGTGAAGGTCTGGATCTTCAAAGGCGAGATCATGGAGCACGATCCTTCGGCCCGTGACCGTCGCCATGCGGAGCTCCAGGAAGGCGGCGGGCCTCGCCCGCGCCGCGACCGGTAAGGAGTGAGAGAAGATGCTGCAACCTAAGCGCACCAAATTCCGCAAGATGCAGAAGGGCCGCATCCGCGGCGAGGCCAAGGGCGGGTCCGACCTGAACTTCGGCACCTTCGGCCTCAAGGCGCTCCAGCCCGAGCGGGTCACGGCACGCCAGATCGAAGCCGCACGTCGTGCCATGACGCGTCACATGAAGCGTCAGGGCCGCGTCTGGATCCGGATCTTCCCGGACACGCCGGTCACGTCGAAGCCGGTCGAAGTCCGCATGGGCAAGGGCAAGGGCTCGGTCGATTTCTGGGCCTGCAAGGTCAAGCCCGGCCGCGTGATGTTCGAGATCGACGGCGTGTCCGAGGCGGTCGCCCGTGAGGCCCTGCGCCTCGCGGCGATGAAGCTGCCGATCAAGACGCGCACCGTGGTCCGCGAAGACTGGTAAGGGCCGGGACGCCCCGGCGTCCGACCCTCGCCATCGAAATCGAAGGCCCCCGGCATAGTCCGGGGGCTTCTTCATGCGTGACAGCGCCATTGCGGCGGGCCACGGGCCGGCCTAAACCGCGCATATGGCAAACATCAGATCCCTCTTCGTCACCCGCCTCTACCACGCGAAGCTGGCCGAACTCGGCCCCGCAGTGGACGAGGACGAACTGAACGCGTCGTGCTTCTCGATCGCCGAGGACGACGAGGCGGGGCAGGACTGGTGCGAGGAAAACGGCTATCCCGGCTATACGTCCTATGCTTCGCTGACCGACCTGCCGTGGCGCTTCCCGATCTTCGGCACGCTGGTCGAGGCGCTCGACGCCCATGTCGCGGCCTTTGCCGAGGACCTCGAGTTCGACCTCGAGGGCAAGCCGCTGAAGCTCGAGGACATCTGGATCAACATCCTGCCCGAGGGCGGCATCCACACCAGCCACATCCACCCCCATTCGGTGATCTCGGGGACGACCTATGTGCAGGTCCCGCCGGGCGCGAAGTCGATCAAGCTGGAGGATCCGCGCCACGCGATGATGATGGCCGCGCCGAACCGCCGGAAGACCGCGCGCGAGGAACTTCGGTCGTTCGTCTATCCGGGACCGGTGACGGGTGACGTGCTCCTGTGGGAATCCTGGCTCCGCCATGAAGTCCCGATGAACATGGACGAGAACGACCGGGTCAGCGTCAGCTTCAACTACGGTTGGGGGTGAGCGCCGGTCCGGGCAAAGCCCGGCGCGAGGTCCGGTGGACCTCGCGAGGCGCGAACGGGCGGAGCCCCGGGGCCATGCGCCGGTCCGGGCGAAGCCCGGCGCGAGGTGTGGTGAAACCCGGCATGGCGGCTCGTCAGAAGAAAGGCTTGCCATCCCGTCCCACCGCGCCTATACGCCCCCTTCATTCACCGAACTCCACGGGAATCAGCGTGACCCGCGCGCCGGGGCGCCCTCGTGATGTGGAAAGGAAAAGGCGATGAACGCCAGCGAGCTTCGTGAGAAGACGCCGGACCAGCTGAGGGATCAGCTCGTCCAGCTCAAGAAGGAGGCCTTCAACCTCCGTTTCCAGCAGGCCACCGGTCAGCTCGAGAACACCGCGCGGATGCGCGTCGTCAAGCGTGACGCCGCCCGCGTGAAGACCATCCTGAACGAGAAAGCCGCGGCTGCAGCAGGGGAGGCCAACTGATGCCCAAACGTATCCTGCAAGGCACCGTGACCTCGGACGCGAACGCGCAGACCGTCACCGTTTCGGTCGAGCGCCGCTTCAAGCACCCGGTTCTCCAGAAGACGATCCGGAAGTCCAAGAAGTATCGCGCGCACGACGAGAAGAACGAATTCAACGTGGGCGATATCGTGCGCATCCAGGAATGCGCGCCCCGTTCGAAAACCAAGCGCTGGGAGGTGGTCGAGCGCGTCTGACGCCCTCCATCACACCCCGGTTTGAACGAAACCCCCGGACCCATGTGCCACTGCGCCGGTCCGGGACGTCGGGAGAAACCAAATGATCCAGATGCAGACCAATCTGGATGTCGCTGACAATTCCGGAGCCCGGAAGGTTCAGTGCATCAAGGTCCTGGGTGGCTCCAAGCGGAAATACGCCTCCGTCGGCGACATCATCGTGGTGTCGGTGAAGGAGGCCATTCCGCGTGGCCGCGTCAAGAAGGGCGACGTCCGCAAAGCCGTCGTCGTGCGCACCGCCAAGGAAGTGCGCCGCGAGGATGGCACCGCCATCCGCTTCGACCGCAACGCCGCCGTTATCCTCAACAACAACAACGAGCCGGTCGGCACCCGTATCTTCGGGCCCGTGGTTCGCGAGCTGCGCGCGAAGAACTTCATGAAGATCATCTCGCTCGCGCCGGAGGTGCTGTGATGGCTGCGAAACTGAAGAAGGGCGATCGCGTCGTCGTCCTGTCCGGTAAGGACAAGGGCAAGGAGGGTGAGATCACCCGCGTCATGCCCCAGGACGGCAAGGCCATCGTCGACGGCGTGAACATCGCCGTCCGCCACACCAAGCAGAGCCAGTCGTCGCAGGGCGGCCGCATCCCTCAGGCGATGCCCATCCAGCTGTCGAACCTTGCTCTGCTCGACAAGAACGGCAAACCCACGCGCGTCGGCTTCGAGATGAAGGACGGCAAGAAGGTGCGTGTCGCCAAGACCACGGGGGACGTGATCGATGCTTGATGCAGCCACCTACACCCCGCGCCTGAAGGTTCTCTTCCGCGAGCAGATCAAGCCCGCGATGAAGGAAGAATTCGGCTACTCCAACGACATGATGATCCCGCGGCTGGAGAAGATCATTCTCAACATCGGCTGCGGCGCGGAAGCTGTCCGGGACTCCAAGAAGGCCAAGTCGGCCGTGGACGACCTGACCGCCATCGCAGGCCAGCAGGCCGTCGCCACCATCGCCAAGAAGTCGATCGCAGGCTTCCGGGTGCGCGAGGGCATGCCCCTCGGCGCGAAGGTGACGCTGCGCGGCGACCGGATGTACGACTTCCTCGATCGCCTGATCACCATCGCAATGCCCCGCATCCGCGACTTCCGCGGCGTGAAGCCGTCCTTCGACGGCCGCGGCAACTTCGCGATGGGAATGAAGGAGCACATCGTGTTCCCCGAGATCAACTTCGACAAGGTCGACGAGGTCTGGGGCATCGATATCATTATCGTCACCAACGCGAAGACGGACGCTGAGGCGAAGTCGCTTCTCAAGCACTTCAACATGCCGTTCAACGCCTGACGCGGAAGGAAAAGACTCATGGCAAAGAAAGCAATGGTCGAGCGCGAGAAGAAGCGTCAGAAGCTGGTGGATCAGTATGCCGCCAAGCGCGCGTCGCTCAAGGAAATCGCCAACGACGAGAACAAGCCGATGGAAGAGCGCTTCAAGGCGCGTCTGAAGCTTGCGAAGCTGCCGCGCAACTCGTCGCCGACGCGGCTTCACAATCGCTGCCAGCTGACGGGGCGTCCGCACGCCTATTACCGCAAGCTGCGCCTGTCCCGCATCATGCTCCGTGACCTGGCCTCGAACGGCCAGATCCCGGGCATGGTCAAGTCGAGCTGGTAAGGAGGACTTGGAATGAACGATCCTCTTGGCGATATGCTCACCCGCATCCGCAACTCGCAGATGCGCGGCAAGTCCACCGTGATGACCCCGGCCTCCAAGCAGCGGGCGCGCGTTCTCGACGTGCTCGTCGACGAAGGCTACATCCGCGGCTACGAGCCCGCGACCGATGCGAAGGGCCACCCGGCCTTCGAGATCAGCCTGAAGTACTACGAAGGCGTCCCGGTCATCCGCGAACTCAAGCGCGTCTCGAAACCCGGCCGTCGCGTCTACATGAGCGTGGGCGACATCCCGCAGGTCCGTCAGGGCCTCGGCGTGTCGATCGTCTCGACCTCGCGCGGCGTGATGTCCGATGCAGCAGCACGCTCCGCCAATGTCGGCGGCGAAGTGCTCTGCACGGTATTCTAAGGAGTTCTGGCAATGTCTCGTATTGGGAAAAGACCGGTCGAGCTGCCGTCGGGGGTTTCCGCCTCCGTCGCGGGCCAGACCATCGAGGTGAAGGGGCCCAAGGGCACCCGCAGCTTCACCGCGACCGACGACGTCACGATCGCCGTGGCGGACAACGCCGTGACGGTGACGCCGCGCGGCAAGTCCAAGCGCGCGCGCCAGCAGTGGGGCATGTCCCGCACCATGGTCCAGAACCTGGTGACCGGCGTGACCGACGGCTTCAAGAAAGAGCTCGAGATCCAGGGCGTCGGCTACCGCGCGCAGGTTCAGGGCAATGTCCTGAAGCTCGCGCTCGGCTACAGCCACGATGTCGATTTCGAGGTGCCCGCGGGCGTTACCGTGACCACCCCCAAGAACACCGAAGTGGTGATCGAGGGTGACGACCAGCAGCTGGTCGGACAGGTTGCGGCCAACATCCGCGAGTGGCGCGCCCCCGAGCCCTACAAGGGCAAGGGCATCCGCTACAAGGGCGAGTACATCTTCCGCAAGGAAGGCAAGAAGAAGTAAGGGCGCAGACAAATGGCACTGACCAAGAGAGAGCTGTTCCAGAAGCGCCGCCTGCGCACCCGGAACAAGTTGCGGGATCTGGCTGCCGGGCGTCCGCGCCTGTCGGTCCACCGTTCGAACAAGAACATCAGCGTCCAGCTGATCGACGATGCCGAAGGGCGCACGCTGGCTTCGGCCTCGTCGCTGGAAGCGTCGCTCGGCATCATCGGCAAGAACAACGTGGAGGCCGCCGCGAAGGTGGGCGCCGCGATTGCCGAGCGGGCCAAGAAGGCCGGGATCGAGGAATGCTACTTCGACCGTGGCGGCTTCCTGTTCCATGGCCGCGTCAAGGCGCTGGCCGATGCGGCGCGCGAGGGCGGACTGAAGTTCTGAAGATCCGCGCGGGCGGGCGGGGGCATCGAGGCCCGGCCCGCCCGCGCGACCGAAACGACCCGAAGGCGGCGCCCCGCGCCGTCTCGATGATCGGGGAGCAGGCCATCGGCCCACTCACCGCGATCGAGCCAACCGGCGCGCCGCGGGCGCGTCACCGACAAGAAGGAATGCCGTATGGCAGAACGTGATCAACGCCGGGGACGCCGCCAGGAGCGCGAGGAAAACCCCGAATTCGCCGACCGTCTGGTCGCCATCAACCGCGTCTCCAAGACCGTGAAGGGCGGCAAGCGCTTCGGCTTCGCGGCGCTCGTCATCGTCGGCGATCAGCGCGGCCGCGTGGGCTTCGGCAAGGGCAAGGCCAAGGAGGTCCCCGAGGCGATCCGCAAGGCGACCGAGCAGGCCAAGCGCAACCTGATCCGCGTGCCGCTGAAGGAAGGCCGCACGCTGCACCACGACATCAAGGGCCATCATGGCGCCGGCAAGGTCGTGATGCGCACCGCGCCCGAAGGCACCGGCATCATCGCCGGCGGTCCGATGCGCGCCGTGTTCGAGATGCTCGGCATCAAGGACGTGGTCGCCAAGTCGACCGGCACGCAGAACCCCTACAACATGATCCGCGCCACCCTCGACGGTCTCCGCCAGGAGACGTCGCCCCGCCAGGTCGCCGCCCGTCGCGGCAAGAAGGTGGCCGACATCCTGCCCAAGCGCGACGAGGCTCCGGCCGAATCGAGCCAGGTAGCCGAGGAGGCCTGAGACCCATGGCAAAGACCATCGTCGTCAAACAGATCGGCTCGCCGATCCGCCGCCCGCAGATCCAGCGCCAGACGCTGATCGGCCTCGGCCTGAACAAGATGCACCGGACGCGCGAACTGGAGGATACGCCCTCGGTTCGCGGCATGATCCGCAAGATCCCGCACCTTGTCGAAATCGTCGAAGAGCGCGACTGAATATTCGACTGTTCAACAGTTTACCCTGACGATTGCTCCAGCCCTCGGGCTGGAGCATTTTGCTTTCAGAAGCAATCGTCTGGGAGGTTCGACGGGGGCAAATGCCGGTGGCGCGCAGGCCGGGCAGGCGGGGCATCTGACGTGCCCATCGTATTCCATACTTCCCTCGAACTCGACCTCGTCTATTCGTCGTGGTCAGGCGACGTCGATATGGACGAATGGCGCGAATCCTTTGCCCGCTACCGCAGCGACGCGAATTACCGGGCGGGACGCACCAAGCTCAACGATCTATCCGAGGTCTCGAACCTCGACGCGGGGTTCAGCTCTCTGTGGTCAGCGCTCAACCGCGTGAACGAGCATGTCCGCCAGCACGGGGTACAGACGCGGATCGTCCTCATCGTGCCCGATGACGTCGTCTACGGCCTTGCGCGGATCTTCCTGACGCTGTCGCAGAACGCGGAGGGAATCGGCGTGGAGCTCTACCGCTCGCGGGCCGAAGCCTTCGCCGCTCTCGACCTTCGCGCCGGCAGCGTCGCCGAGCTTATGGCCGCGGGCGATTTCCTGCCCTACGCGCCGGCTAGCGACCGTATCGACAGCACTTGATCCCCAACGGCCTTGCGTCTATACGCCCGCGGTGGCCTGTCCGGCCGCATTCTGCATTCAAGACATGCCGTGTCCGCCCCATACGCTTCGGGGGGCGTTTCCGGCTCAGGAGAAGCGAACCATGAAACTCAACGAACTGCGCGACAATCCCGGCGCGACCCGCAAGGCCAAGCGCATCGGCCGCGGCCCCGGCTCGGGCAAGGGCAAGACCGCCGGCCGCGGCATCAAGGGCCAGAAGTCCCGTTCGGGCGTGGCGATCAACGCCTACGAGGGCGGCCAGATGCCGCTCTACCAGCGGCTTCCCAAGCGCGGCTTCAACAAGCCGAACCGCAAGGAATTCGCCGTGGTGAACCTCGGTCTCATCGAGAAGTTCGTCGAGGCCGGCAAGCTGGACGCGAGCTCCGAGATCACCGAGGACGCGCTGGTCGCATCCGGTCTCGTGCGCCGGAAGCTCGATGGCGTCCGTGTGCTCGCCAAGGGCGACGTGACCTCCAAACTCACCATCTCGGTCACGGGCGCCTCCAAGGCCGCCGTCGCCGCGGTGGAGAAGGCGGGCGGCTCGCTCAAGACCGCGACAGCGGCTGCGGCGGAATAACCCGCCGGGCCTGTTTCGGGCGCGCAGTGGTTGTGGCTGGCGAATGCGCAGCCTAAATCGAACCTGACCCAATTCGCGCCGCGGGATCCTTTCATCGGTCTTGCGGCGCGGCGTTCATGAGAGAGGCGGCATGGCATCAGCAGCGGAGCAAATGGCCGCGAACATGAGCTGGCGGGCCTTCGGCAAGGCCACGGAACTGCGTCAGCGCATCTGGTTCACGCTTGGCCTTCTGATCATCTACCGGATCGGCACCTACATCCCGGTTCCCGGCATCGACGGGACCGAACTGCGCGCCTTCTTCGACCAGGCGGCGGCCGGTCTGGGCGGCGTGCTCAACATGTTCACCGGTGGCGCGCTGTCCCGCATGGGCGTCTTCGCGCTGGGGATCATGCCCTACATCTCGGCCTCGATCATCGTGCAGCTCATGGCGGCCATGGTGCCGTCCATGGAGCAGCTGAAGAAAGAGGGCGAGCAGGGGCGCAAGAAGCTCAACCAGTATACCCGCTACGGCACCGTGGCGCTTGCGACGGCGCAGGCCTACGGGCTTGCCGTCAGCATGGAATCGGGCGGGCTTGCCTCGGATCCCGGCTGGTTCTTCCGCGCGGCCTGCGTCATCACGCTGGTCGGCGGCACGATGTTCCTGATGTGGCTGGGCGAGCAGATCACCAACCGCGGCATCGGCAACGGCATCTCGCTGATCATCTTCGTGGGCATCATCGCGGAAATTCCCGCGGCGCTTGCGCAGTTCTTCGAATCCGGCCGGTCCGGCGCCCTTACGACGCCCGCGATCCTCGGGGTGATCGCGATGCTGATCGCGACGCTGTTCTTCGTCGTCTTCATGGAGCGGTCCCTCAGGAAGATCCACATCCAGTATCCGCGCCGGCAGGTGGGGATGAAGGTCTATGACGGCGGCTCCAGCCATCTTCCGATCAAGGTGAACCCGGCGGGCGTCATTCCCGCGATCTTCGCCTCGTCGCTGCTGCTTCTGCCCACGACGCTGACCACCTTCTCGGGCGGGCAGGCGAGCGGCCCGGTGCTTGGCTGGATCCTCGCGAACTTCGGGCCGGGGCAGCCGCTCTACCTCGCGTTCCTCGCGTCGATGATCGTGTTCTTCACCTACTTCTACACGCTCAACGTGTCCTTCAAGACGGACGACGTGGCCGACAACCTGAAGAACCAGAACGGCTTCATCCCCGGCATCCGGCCCGGGAAGCGGACGTCGGAATACCTGGAATACGTCGTCAACCGCGTGCTGGTGCTTGGCTCGGCCTATCTCGCGCTCGTCGTGCTCATGCCCGAGATCGTGCGCACCAACCTCGCGATCACCGCCTACTTCGGCGGCACGTCGATCCTCATCATCGTCTCGGTCGGCATGGACACCGTGCAGCAGATCCAGTCGCACCTTCTGGCGCACCAGTACGAGGGGCTGCTCGAGAAGTCCCAGCTGAGGGGCAGGAAAAGCGGTTCGACGAAGCCGCGGAAAGGGCCGGCGCGGCGATGAACATCATTCTTCTGGGTCCGCCGGGCGCCGGCAAGGGAACGCAGGCGCGTCGTCTCGTGGAAGAGCGGGGGCTGGTGCAGCTTTCGACGGGCGACATGCTGCGTGACGCCAAGGACAGCGGTACCGAGATGGGCAACCGCGTGGCCGAGGTGATGGCCCGGGGCGAGCTTGTCACCGACGAGATCGTCATCGGCCTGATCCGCGAGAAGCTGGAAGGCGAGACGGGCGCGGGCTTCATCTTCGACGGCTTCCCCCGGACGCTGGCGCAGGCCGATGCGCTCGGCGCACTTCTGGCCGAGGAGGGGCAGGCGCTGGACGCCGTGATCGAGATGCAGGTCGACGACGCGGCGCTGGTCCAACGGATCACCGCGCGCTCCACCTGCGCGAGCTGCGGCGAGGTCTACAACGACATCACCAAGCCGATCCCGGACGACGGCAAGTGCGTGAAGTGCGGCGGGACCGAGTTCAAGCGCCGCTCCGACGACAACGAGGAAAGCCTGCGCACGCGCCTCATGGCGTACTACAAGCAGACCTCGCCCCTCGTTGGTTATTACCATGCCAAGGACCTGCTTCGCGGCGTGAACGGACTGGGCGAGATCGACGAAGTCGCCGCCGAAATCTCGGCCGTCCTCGACTAGTTCCAGTTGTTCGCAAAATTCGCTTGACAGGCGGGCCTTCCGTTCTTGACGGCATTCCCTAAACCACCTATGTGGCGACTTCCCTCCGGGAACCCTTGATCGCGCGCAGATTCGACATCCGCCGCAATCGACCTGAAATCCGGGTCCAGCCGCACCGCCGGTTGCGACCTTTCGTTGTGAAAAAAGGGCCTGGCGTTACGGGCTCGCAACCTTGAGGACCAAAAGCCTTGGCACGAATCGCAGGGGTCAACATCCCCACCGCCAAGCGCGTTCCCATCGCGCTCACCTACATCACCGGGATCGGCCGCACGACCGCGCGCGAGATCTGCGATGCCGTCGGCATCGACCAGACGCGCCGCGTCAACGAGCTGTCGGATGCCGAAGTGCTCCAGATCCGCGAGCACATCGACGCGAACCTGACCGTCGAGGGCGACCTGCGCCGCGAGACGCAGATGAACATCAAGCGCCTGATGGACCTCGGCAGCTACCGCGGCCTGCGCCATCGCCGCAACCTGCCGGTCCGCGGCCAGCGCACGCACACCAACGCGCGCACCCGCAAGGGCCCGGCCAAAGCCATCGCCGGCAAGAAGAAATAAGGGAGGGCATCTGAAATGGCACGCGATCGTCGTCCCGCAAAGCGCAAGGTCTCGAAGAACATCGCCGCCGGTGTGGCGCATGTGAACTCGTCCTTCAACAACACCAAGATCCTGATCTCCGACGTTCAGGGCAACGCGATCTCCTGGTCGTCCGCCGGCACCATGGGCTTCAAGGGGTCGCGCAAGTCGACCCCCTACGCCGCCCAGATGGCCGCCGAGGACGCGGGCCGCAAGGCGCAGGAGCATGGCGTCAAGACCATCGAGATCGAGGTTCAGGGCCCCGGCTCCGGCCGTGAAAGCGCCCTTCGCGCGCTCGCGGCCGTCGGCTTCCAGATCACGTCCATCCGCGACGTGACCCCGATTGCCCACAACGGCTGCCGTCCGCCCAAGCGCCGCCGCGTCTGAGGCCACGGAAATCCTACGGCAGGCTGCATCATCCATGCGGCCTGCCGACGTCATTTTGATCCTCGAGCGTGACGCGGATGGATCCCCGCGCCACAGGAATGGAGGCGACGCATGATCCACAAGAATTGGCAAGAGCTCATCAAGCCGACCCAGCTGGTCGTTCAGCCGGGCAACGATCCCGCGCGCAAGGCGACCGTCGTCGCCGAGCCGTTGGAGCGGGGCTTCGGCCTCACGCTCGGCAACGCGCTGCGCCGGGTGCTGATGAGCTCGCTTCAGGGCGCGGCCATCACCAGCGTCCAGATCGACGGCGTGCTGCACGAGTTCTCGAGCGTCGCGGGCGTCCGCGAGGACGTCACCGACATCGTCCTGAACCTCAAGGGCGTCGCCCTGCGGATGGAGACCGAGGGGCCCAAGCGCCTTTCGATCTCGGCGCGCGGCCCCAAGGTCGTGACGGCGGGCGACATCTCGGAAAGCGCGGGCATCGAGGTCCTGAACAAGGACCACGTGATCTGCCACCTCGACGACGGTGCGGACCTCTACATCGAGCTGACGGTGAGCACGGGCAAGGGTTACGTCTCGTCCGACAAGAACCGTCCCGAGGACGCGCCCATCGGCCTCATCCCGATCGACGCGATCTATTCGCCGGTCCGCAAGGTGTCCTACGACGTGCAGCCCACGCGTGAGGGGCAGGTCCTCGACTACGACAAGCTGACGCTGAAGCTGGAAACCGACGGCTCGGTCACGCCCGACGATGCCGTGGCCTATGCCGCGCGCATCCTGCAGGACCAGCTGTCGATCTTCGTCAACTTCGACGAGCCGGAATCGGCCGGCCGCGCGGACGACGAGGACGACCTGGAGTTCAACCCGCTCCTCCTCAAGAAGGTGGACGAGCTCGAGCTTTCGGTGCGTTCGGCGAACTGCCTGAAGAACGACAACATCGTCTATATCGGCGACCTGATCCAGAAGACCGAGGCGGAAATGCTCCGCACTCCGAACTTCGGGCGAAAGTCGCTGAACGAGATCAAGGAAGTGCTTTCGGGCATGGGCCTTCATCTCGGCATGGACATCGTGGATTGGCCGCCCGACAACATCGAGGAACTGGCCAAGAAATACGAAGACAACTTCTGACGGGACGGGGGCTTCGGCCCCCGCACCGCACCCCGCCGCATTCGTCGGCACCCGGGCAATTCCGCCCCAACAAGGATGGGTCCGCAACGCACGGATCCTGGACAAAGCATCAAACGGAGACCTGAATCATGCGCCACGCCCGCGGATATCGCCGCCTGAACCGGACCGCAGAACATCGCAAGTCGATGTTCGCCAACATGGCCGGCTCGCTCATCGAACACGAACAGATCAAGACGACCCTGCCTAAGGCGAAGGAACTGCGCCCTGTGGTGGAAAAGCTGATCACGCTCGCCAAGCGCGGCGACCTGCATGCCCGCCGCCAGGCCGCGGCTCAGCTCAAGCAGGACGCCCACGTCGCCAAGCTGTTCGACATCCTCGGCCCCCGCTACGCCGAGCGTCAGGGTGGCTACGTCCGCGTCCTGAAGGCGGGCTTCCGCTACGGTGACATGGCGCCGATGGCGATCATCGAATTCGTCGAGCGCGACCCCGACGCCAAGGGCGCCGGCGATCGCGCCCGCGTCGAGGCCGAAGAGGCGCTCGGCGACGAGGATTGAGGCGCCCGGCCGTTCCGGCGGCCGCAGCACCGAACCACGATCAACGTCCCCGGCCGGCAGGCCGGGGATTTTGCGTTTCCGGGACCGGCCCCGGCCCCCGGCACGCATTGAAGCCCGCCCTCCGGCAGCGGTAGAGTGACCCCAGCATGACAGACCTCTTCGACAGCGCGCCAAATACCGGGGAGCCGGCGGAAAAGGGCCCGCGTCCGCTTGCGGACCGCCTGCGGCCAAAGCGCCTGTCCGACGTGATCGGGCAGCAGCACCTTCTGGGACCCGAAGGAAGCCTGCGCGTCATGCTGGACGGCGGCGCGCTTCCCTCGCTGGTCTTCTGGGGGCCGCCGGGGGTCGGCAAGACGACCATCGCGCGGCTGCTCGCGGACGAGACGGATCTCCACTTCGTCCAGATCAGCGCGATCTTCACCGGGGTCCCCGAGTTGCGGAAGGTGTTCGAGGCGGCGAGGCATCGCCATGCCAACGGGCAGGGGACGCTTCTGTTCGTCGACGAGATCCACCGCTTCAACAAGGCGCAGCAGGACGGGTTCCTGCCGCACATGGAGGACGGGACGATCCTTCTGGTGGGCGCCACGACCGAGAACCCCTCGTTCGAGCTGAACGCGGCGCTTCTGTCGCGCGCGCAGGTTCTCGTGCTTCAGCGCCTCGCCGACGACGAGCTGACCGCCATGCTGGAGCGCGCCGAGACCGAGATCGGCCGCAGGCTGCCGCTTACCGACGAGGCGCGCCATGCGCTGATCGGCATGGCCGACGGCGACGGGCGCGCGCTTCTCAACCTCGTGGAGCAGATTGCCGGCTGGCAGACGCCCGCCCCGCTCGATGCGGGCGGGCTCGCGCACCGCCTGCAACGCCGCGCGGCGCAATACGACAAGTCGGGCGATGCGCACTACAACCTCATCTCCGCGCTGCACAAGGCGGTGCGCGGCTCGGACCCCGACGCCGCGCTCTACTGGCTTGCGCGGATGCTGGAGGGGGGCGAGGATCCCCGCTACCTCGCGCGGCGCATCACGCGGATGGCGGTCGAGGACATCGGCCTTGCCGACCCGGCGGCGCAGCGCCAGTGCCTCGACGCATGGGAAACCTACGAACGGCTGGGCAGTCCCGAGGGCGAACTGGCGCTGGCGCAGGCGGTCCTCTACCTCGCGCTCGCGCCGAAATCGAACGCGGCCTACGTCGCCTACAAGGCGTCGCGGGCCAGCGCGAGGTCGACGGGCTCGCTGCCGCCGCCCAAGCACATCCTGAACGCGCCCACCAAGCTGATGAAGGACGAGGGTTACGGCGCGGGATACGAATACGACCACGACGCCGAAGAGGGGTTCTCGGGCCAGTCCTACTTCCCCGACAGGATGAGCCGGGCGCAGTTCTACGAGCCTGTCGAACGCGGCTTCGAGCGGGACCTGAAGAAGCGTCTCGACTGGTTCGAGGGCCTGCGCAAGAAGCGGCAGCGTTGACAATGCCCCGCAGCACGCCCATTCCGCGCCCATGATCGCCCCTGTCCTCCAAGTCGCTCTCGGCGGCGCCATCGGCGCGGTGCTGCGCTACCTCACCGGCGTCGGCCTCGTGCGGGCCTTCGGGCATCCGGCGTTCCCGCTGGGCGTCCTGACGGTGAACGTCGCGGGCTCTTTCGCCATGGGGCTGTTCATCGGGCTCGCCGCGCAGCGCGGCCTGACGCACCTGTCGCCCTTCGTTGCGACTGGCATCCTTGGCGGCTTCACCACCTTTTCGGCCTTCTCGCTCGAGGCGGTCACGCTTTACGAACGCGGCGCGGTCGGGCTTGCGGCAGTCTATGTCGCGGCCAATGTCGTGCTGTCCATCGCGGCGCTCTTCGCGGGCCTCGCCCTGTCAAGGAGCGTCCCGGCATGAGCGGCGTCCAGACCGTCACCGTCGCAGAGGGCGAGGGCGACCAGCGCCTCGATCGCTGGCTCAAGCGGCGCTTTCCCCAGATCACGCAAGGCCGCATCGAGAAGGGCTGCCGCAAGGGCGAGATCCGCGTCGATGGCGCGCGCGTGAAACCCGCCACGCGGGTCGAGGCCGGGCAGGCGGTGCGCGTGCCGCCTCTGCCGGACCAGCCGGCGCCGTCCTTCCTCGAGCCGCGGATCTCCGATGCCGACGCCGAGATGATGCGCGCCGCCGTCATCTACCGCGACGACCACCTGATCGCGCTGAACAAGCCGCCGGGCCTGCCGACGCAGGGCGGCAGCGGCCAGACGCGGCATGTCGACGGCCTCGCAGAGGCGCTGAAGTTCGGTCTGTCCGAGAAGCCGCGCCTCGTTCATCGGCTGGACAAGGACACCTCCGGCATCCTCCTGCTCGCGCGGAGCCGCGAAAGCGCCAAGGCCCTGACGGCGGCGTTCCGCGCCCGCGACGCGCGCAAGATCTACTGGGCGGCGGTCGCCGGCGTGCCGCATCCGCGCATGGGCACGATCCGCTTCGGGCTGGTGAAGGCGCCGGGGCACGGCAAGGGCGGCGAGGGCGAGAAGATGCACTGCATCCACCCCGACGAGGTCGAGACGACGCCGGACGCCAAGCGCGCGGTGACGGACTACGCCGTGCTGTCCGCGCTTGGCACGCGCCTCAGCTGGTGCGCGCTGGTGCCCGTCACCGGGCGCACGCACCAGCTGCGCGCGCACATGGCGGAACTGGGCCATCCGATCGTGGGCGACGGCAAGTATGGCGGATCGGGGCAGGAGAACCTCGGCGACGGCTGGGGCGCGCAACTGGGCGGCGAGATGAGCCGCAAGCTGCACCTGCATGCGCGGTCGCTCACGCTCACCCATCCTGTCACCGGCGGCCGGCTGCACCTGACCGCCCCCCTGCCCGAGCACATGGAGCGCACGTGGGCGGCGCTGGAATGGTCGGCGCGCGACGTGCCCGACGATCCCTTCGCGGAGGAGGAATGAGCGTGCTCCGCCTCGTCGTCTTCGACGTGGACGGCACGCTTGTCGACAGCCAGGCCCATATCTGGGCGGCGATGGAACGCGCCTTCGCCTCGATCGGCCATTCTCCCCCGCCGCGCCCGTCCGTCCTCGGCATCGTCGGCCTGTCGCTTCCCGTGGCGATGGCGCGGCTCGCCCCGGACATGCCCGACCGGATCGAGGACCTCGTCGCCGCCTACAAGGCCGCCTTCGCGGCGCTGCGCCAGGATGACGACGGCGCGCTTCTGTCGCCGCTTTTCCCGGGTGCGCGCGATTGCCTCGAGGCGCTCGCCGCCGATCCATGGACGCTTCTGGGCATTGCCACCGGCAAATCGCGGCGCGGCCTCGACCACCTGTTCGAACTGCACGGCTTCGGCGGCCTGTTTCAGACGGTGCAGGTGGCCGACGACCACCCCTCCAAGCCGCATCCCGCCATGCTCGAGGCCTGCCTGCGCGAAACCGGCGCCGACGAGGCGCGATCGGTCATCGTCGGCGACACGACCTTCGACATGGAGATGGGCCGCGCGGCGGGCTTCCGCACCGTGGGCGTGAACTGGGGCTATCACGCCGCGGATGCGCTGCGGGCCGCCGGCGCCGACACGCTGATCGGCGAGTTTTCGGCCTTGCCGTCCGCCATCGAGACGGTTCTACAGGGCCCATGAGCGGCTGGAAGGCGAAACGGTTCTGGAAGGACGTGTCGGTGGCGCGCAACGAGGGCGGCTGGCACGTCCTGCTTGATTCGCGCCCTGTCCGCACGCCCGCAAAGGCCGCGATGGACCTGCCGACCGAAGCCATGGCGCTGGCCGTGGCCGAGGAATGGGCCGCGCAGGAGGGCGACATCGACGCCCTTTCCATGCCCGTCACGCGTTCGGCCAATTCGGCTATCGACCGCGTCGCCCCGCAGCATGACGAGGTGGCGGGGATGCTCGCCGCCTATGCCGAGACGGATCTTCTGTGCCACCGCGCCGAAAGCCCCGAGGCGCTGGCCGAGCGGCAGGCGAAGGGCTGGGATCCCTTGCTGGACTGGGCGGCGGAGGCCCACGGCGCCCGGCTGCTTGCCACGGCTGGCATCCTGCCCGTCGCGCAGCCGGCGGAGTCGCTCGAACGCCTCGCGCTCGGCCTGCGCGCTCTGGATCCGTTCCGGCTGACCGCGCTGCACGATCTCGTGACGCTGTCGGGGTCGCTGATCCTGGGGCTTGCGGTGGCCGGCGGGCGGATCGACGTCGAGGCTGGCTGGCGGTTGAGCCGGATCGACGAGGACTGGCAGATCGAGCAGTGGGGCGAGGACGAGGAGGCCGCGGAAGCCGCCGCCTACAAGTTCGAGCAATTTCGCCACGCCGACAGGTTCTGGCGGCTCTCGGCGGTTTCTTCCTGACGCGGTCCGGCCATCTCCCCGGCTTTATTGCACAAATTGAAGGCATATGCCGGACAACCATGCAAAAACGATGGTGACGCAGGGTTATTTCGGCAAGCGTAGCCCTTGACCTGAGCGGCGCGACCTGCCCATTTTGCGGGCGTTGAGGGGGTTTGCCCCCTCGCGGACGCTTTGACATTGCCCGTCGGGCACAACTACCAAGCCCAAAGGGCAGTCCACCAGGAAGAGGTTAACATGACTAAATCCGTATTTTTCGGCACGCTCGCTGCGGCCGGCCTTCTGGCCGGCGCCGCAGCCGCGCAGTCGACGCTGGAACAGGTGCAGGATCGGGGCTCGCTGAACTGCGGCGTCACCACCGGTCTTGCCGGTTTTGCAGCGCCGGATGCCAGCGGCGAGTGGCAGGGCTTTGACGTCGCGATCTGCCGCGCTGTCGCCGCAGCCGTTCTCGGCGATCCCACGGCGGTCCAGTTCGTTCCCACCACCGGCCAGACGCGCTTCACGGCGCTTGCCTCGGGCGAAATCGACCTGCTCGCGCGGAACACGACCTGGACGTTCAGCCGCGACAACGATCTCAACTTCGAGTTCGTCGGCATCAACTACTATGACGGCCAGGGCTTCATGGTTCCGCGCGACCTCGGCGTCTCGTCGGCCATGGAACTCGACGGCGCAACCGTCTGCATCCAGACCGGCACCACGACCGAGCTCAACCTCGCCGACTTCTTCGCGGCGAACAACATGAGCTACGAGCCCGTCCCGATCGAGACGAACGCCGAGGCGCAGCAGCAGTACCTCGCCGGTGCCTGCGACGTCTACACGACCGACGCATCGGGCCTGGCCGCCACGCGCGCCACGTTCGAGGATCCCTCGGCGCACGTCATCCTTCCCGAGATCATCTCGAAGGAGCCGCTCGGTCCGCTCGTTCGCCACGGCGACAACGAGTGGGGCGACATCGCCCGCTGGACGCTGAACCTGCTGATCGCGGCCGAAGAGTACGGCGTCACGTCGGCCAACGTCGCCGAACTGGCCGAGGGCACGAACAACCCCGAGATCAACCGTATGCTCGGCACCGAGGGTGACCTCGGCGCGATGATCGGGCTCGACACCGACTGGGGCGTCCGCGTCCTGTCGTCGGTCGGCAACTACGGCGAGATCTTCGAAAGCAACATCGGCGAGAACACCCCGATCGGTCTGGCGCGCGGTCTGAACGCGCAGTGGACCGAAGGCGGCCTGCTCTACTCGCCGCCGTTCCGCTAAGAGAAAACGGAAGGGGCGCGGCGCAAGTCCGCGCCCCTTTCCGCCTCGAAGCGACGGTCGCCCGGCAGGGACGGGCGCGCGGCCTGAGGGACAGCCGCATCGCGAGAGGCTCTTCAAGAAAGACAGGGGGCTGACCGACATGGCGACACTGACCGACCCGCCGCGAGAGGGCTTTCGTCCAAGCCAGTTGATCTACGACACGCGCTACCGGTCGCTGACGATCCAGGTTGTCGCGTTCATCCTGATCATGTCGGGCTTCGTGTGGCTCGCCAACAACACGGTCCAGAACCTCGCCGCGCTGGGCAAGGATTTCGACTTCGGCTTCCTGGGAAGCCGCGCCGGCTACGACATCAACCAGCGCCTCATCGAATACTCGAACGCCTCGACACATGGCCGCGCGGCCCTTGTCGGCATCCTCAACACACTTCTGATCGCCGTGCTCGGCTGTGCGATGGCCACCATCCTCGGCGTCATCGCCGGCGTGCTGCGCCTGTCGAAGAACTGGCTGATCGCCAAGCTGATGGCCGTCTATGTCGAGGGCTTCCGCAACATTCCCCTCCTGTTGTGGATCCTCGTGATCTTCGCCGTGATGACCGAAGCGACGCCGCAGCCGCGCGAGTTCCGCGAGGGCGGCAGCGCCTCGATGGTGCTGTTCGACAGCGTCGCCGTGTCCAACCGGGGCATCTACATCCCGAACGTGCAGTTCGCGCGCTCGCTCGGCGGCAACGAGATCGCCGCCGTGCAGGAAGAGGCCGCGCCGGAACCTTCGGCCGCCACGGGCCTTGTCGGAACCTATGGCGGCAGCCGCATCGCCACGGGCGGCGCGGGCGTGTCGACCGGTCAGAACGACGACGGCGCGAACGCCGCCGCCGCGCGGGCGGGCGACGGCGACGGCGCCACGACCGCCGCAGGCGAAAGCGTCCCCTCGGCGTCCTTCGCCGACTGGGCGCTGATCATCGGCGTTTTCGTGGCCGGCATCGTGAGCGCGCGCGCGATCTCACGGTGGGCGACGAAACGGCAGGAAGCCACCGGCGTCCGGCCCTCGGGCGCGGTCTGGATGCAGGTGGGCGTGATCTTCCTGCCGGTGATCGCGGTCCTCGTGGCGCTTGGCGCGCAATTCGACTATCCGCGCCTGTCGGGCTTCAACTTCGACGGCGGCATCCACCTCAGGAACTCGCTCATCGCATTGTGGTTCGCGCTGTCGCTCTATACCGGCGCCTTCATCGCCGAGATCGTGCGCGGCGGCATCCTCGCGGTGTCCAAGGGCCAGACCGAGGCGGCCTTCGCCCTGGGGCTGCGGCCGAACCGGACGATGAACCTCGTGATCCTGCCCCAGGCGCTTCGCGTGATCATTCCGCCGCTGATCTCCCAATACCTGAACCTGACCAAGAACTCGTCGCTCGCCATTGCGGTCGGCTACATGGACGTGCGCTCGACGCTGGGCGGCATCACCATCAACCAGACCGGGCGCGAGCTGGAGGGGATGCTTCTTCTGGGCCTGTTCTACCTCGCGACGTCGCTGGTGATCTCGGGCGCGATGAACGTCTACAACAACTCCGTCAAGCTGAAGGAGCGCTAGGATGAGCGGTCCGAACGAGCTTGTGGCCACGATCTGCCGGAAGGAGCGGAACTGATGTCTGACACCCACGCGCAGACCGTCGCCTATGTCCGCGACACGATGCTTCCCCAACAGACGCCCCCGCCCACCGCGGCCGGGGCGATCAAGTGGCTGCGCGAGAACCTGTTCTCGTCATGGCTGAACGCGCTTCTGACCGTCGTGTCGATCTACGTCATCTACTGGGTCGTCAGCCATATCGCGGGCTGGATGTTCTACGGCATCTGGGACGCCTCCAGCCTTTCGGAGTGCCGCGAGATCCGCAACCAGCTTTACGGGGAAGGCAGCAACGTCGCCTGCTGGGCGGTCCTGACCGATCGCTGGGACCAGCTCATGTTCGGCTTCTACCCGCCCGAGCTTTACTGGCGCCCGGTGCTCGCGCTGTTCGTGTTCCTGCTCGCGATCTCGCCAGTCCTTTATGACGGTCTGCCGCGCAAGCTGATCTACTTTACCGCCGTCTCGCCCTTCGTGCTGTTCTTCCTGCTCTGGGGCGGCACGATCTGGGGGCCGATCGCGGTTGCCCTCGGCTTCGTGCTGGGCTGGGCCGCGTTCCGCTTCGGCAGCCCGGTTCTGGGATCGCTCGGCGCGACCATCGCGGCCTTCGTCGTGCCGATCCTCTACTGGCTGCTGGCCGCGGGCCCCATCGCCGGCGCGCTGGGCAGCGTCATCCCCATCGGCATCGAGTTCGTGCCCTCCGACGACTTCGGCGGCTTCATGCTGGCCTTCGTGATCGGCATCGCGGGCATCATCCTGTCGCTGCCGCTTGGCATCGTGCTGGCCCTCGGACGCCAGTCCGACCTGTTCATCATCAACAAGTTCAGCGTCATCTTCATCGAGGTGATCCGTGGCGTCCCGCTGATCGTGTGGCTGTTCACCGCCTCGCTCCTGCTGAACTACTTCCTGCCGCCGGGAACCAACTTCGACCTGATGCTGCGGGTCATCATCATGGTGACGCTCTTCGCCTCGGCCTACATCGCCGAGGTGGTGCGCGGCGGCCTCGCGGCGCTTCCGAGGGGCCAGTACGAAGGGGCCGACAGCCTCGGCCTCGACTACTGGCAGTCGATGCGGCTGATCATCCTGCCGCAGGCGCTGAAGATCTCGATCCCCGGCATCGTCTCGACCTTCATCGGCCTGTTCAAGGACACGACGCTCGTCGTATTCATCGGCCTGCTGGACCCCGTCGGCCTGTCCAACGCCATCCGGGCGACCACGGACTGGAATGGCATCTACTGGGAATTGTTCATCTTCATCGGGCTCTGCTTCTTCGTCTGCTGCTACGCAATGAGCCAGTATTCGCAATGGCTGGAGCGCAAGCTCCGGACCGATCACCGCTAAGGAGGCCGACCCATGGCTGAGGCACGAACGAACATGACCGAAGAGCGCGCGATCGACCGCTCCCAGATGAAGGTCTCCGACGAGGTGGCCATCGAGATCTCTGGCATGAACAAGTGGTACGGCACGTTTCACGTCCTGCGCGACATCAACCTGACGGTGAACCGCGGCGAGCGTATCGTGATCTGCGGGCCGTCGGGCTCGGGCAAGTCCACGCTGATCCGCTGCATCAACGCGCTGGAGGAGCACCAGCAGGGCTCGATCACGGTCGACGGGACGCTCCTGTCGAACGACCTGAAGAACATCGACCGGATCCGTTCGGAGGTCGGCATGGTGTTCCAGCACTTCAACCTGTTCCCGCACCTGACCATCCTGGAAAACTGCACGCTCGCTCCGATCTGGGTGCGCAAGACGCCCAAGCGCGAGGCCGAGGAAACGGCGATGTATTTCCTCGAGAAGGTGAAGATCCCGGAGCAGGCCAACAAGTATCCCGGCCAGCTTTCCGGCGGCCAGCAGCAGCGCGTCGCGATCGCCCGTTCGCTTTGCATGCGGCCGCGGATCATGCTGTTCGACGAGCCGACATCGGCGCTCGATCCCGAGATGATCAAGGAGGTGCTGGACACGATGATCCAGCTCGCCGAGGACGGGATGACGATGCTCGTCGTGACGCACGAGATGGGCTTCGCGCGGCAGGTGGCGAACCGGGTCATCTTCATGGACCAGGGCCAGGTCGTCGAGCAGAACGAGCCCGAGGAGTTCTTCAACAACCCGCAGTCGGAGCGGACGCAGCTGTTCCTGAGCCAGATCCTCGGTCACTGAGCGATCCGTCCGGCGGGCGGACGGCGAAAGGGCCGCAAGGGGCATCGAGCCCCTTGCGGCCCTTGGCCTTCCGGCCTCGCGTATTTGGGGAAAGATGAAGGGCGGAGGCGCTCAGTCGGGGTCCGGCAGCTCGCGCGGGACCGCGAAGGCTGCCACCTCGCCGGTGCCGGGGGTCACGTCGGCCCATGTCCGGGCTGGCAGGCGCAGCACGAGCGTGGCCCCCGTGGGGTAGACGCCGAATTTCGGGTGGTCCGGCGGCGTGGCGCAGAGCGAGCGGGCCAGAGAGCCGATGCCCGGATTGTGGCCGATGACGGCGAGGCTTGCGGCCTCGGTGTCGCGCATCGCGTTCAGGATGGCCGCGGGCGAGGCGAGGTAGAGACCGCGGGTATGGACCGGTTCGGGGGGATCGGGCAGCCGCGACGCGATGCCCTCCCAGGTTTCGCGGGTCCGCCGCGCGCTCGAGCACAGCACCGCCTGGGGGAGAAAGCCCCGAGCCGCGAGCCATGCGCCGATGCGCGGGGCGCTGGCGCGGCCACGCTCGTTGAGGGGGCGGTCGTGGTCCTCGAGGCCGGGGTGGTCCCAGTCGGACTTGGCGTGGCGGATGAGGATGAGCGTGAGGGTCATGTGCGCCTCGGGCCCGGCGAGGGCGTCAGGGGTGGAACCGGCGCATGTGATAGGCCGACTGGTCGGGCGATCGTCCATAGCCTTCGCTGACCGGGCAGGCCCGGCGGACGCGGCAGCCCCGGTCGAGGCAGTCGGCGCCGGGATCGGTGTCGAGGAAGGCATGGCAGGCCTGCGTGTCGTAGCCCGCGGCAGATAGCGCGCCGACCGGGCAGGCTGTGAGGCAGGGGCGCTCGCAGTCGGCGCAGGGCGCCTCGGGCGGGGGCGGCGGCAGGTCGATGCGGCGCCTCAGCCCGAGTGCGCCGCGATAGGAGACCATGAGGCCCGCCCGGTCGTGGACGAGGAATTGCACCGGGCTTTCCCAGGCGCGGCCCGAGCGTTTCGCCCAGGCGATGAAGGGATGCCAGGGCGGCCCGGCGAAGGGGAAGAGCGCCTTGCCGCCGAGGTCGCAGGCCATGCCGCCGATCACGCGCCGCGACCAGCGATCCATCGGATCTGGCGCGCCGTCGGTGAATTCGGGCTCAGAGGTGACGTGGGCCCAGAAGCCCGGCTCGCCGGGACCGAGGAGCAGCAGGGTCTCGACGCCGTCGGGCGCGTGGTCGTCGGGGCCGGGATGGAACGCGCCGAAGATCTCGAGGCGGTGCGCGGCGGCCCGCGCCGCGATGTCGGCGTAATCGGTCGAGGTTCCGTCCTCAGGCACGGATCATCGATCCCGCGCCGTGCTCGGTGAAGAGTTCCAGCAGGACGGCGTTCGCCACGCGGCCGTCGACGATGGTGCAGGCCCGCACGCCGTTGCGGACCGCGTGAAGCGCGGTTTCCGTCTTGGGGATCATGCCGCCGGAGATGACGCCCTGCGCCGTCATCTCCTCGACCTCGGCGGCGGTGAGCGCGGTGACGACCTCGCCCGAGGCGTCCTTGACCCCGGCCACGTCGGTCAGCAACAGCAGGCGGTCGGCCTTGAGGGCCGCGGCGAGAGCGCCGGCAGCGGTGTCGCCGTTGATGTTGTAGGTCTCGCCGTTGCGGCCCGCGCCGAGGGGGGCCACCACCGGGATCATGTCGTCGCCGAAGAGGTTGAGAAGCACGGCCGGGTTGACCTCGGTGGGGTCGCCGACGAAGCCGAGCGCGGGATCGGCGGGGTCGCAGGTGATGAGACACGCATCCTTGCCGGACAGGCCGACGGCCTTGCCGCCCTGCGCGTTGATCGCCTGAACGATGCGCTTGTTGACGCGACCCGAGAGAACCATCTCGACGACCTCGACCGTGGCGGCATCGGTGACGCGCTTGCCCTTCACGAAGTCCGAGACGATGCCGAGCTTGCCCAGCATCTCGTTGATCATGGGCCCGCCGCCGTGGACGACGACCGGGTTCACGCCAACCTGGCGCAGCAGCACGATGTCCCGCGCGAAGCTGGCCATCGCCTCGTCGTCGCCCATCGCGTTGCCACCGAATTTCACCACGACGATCGCGCCGGCGAAGCGCTGCAGGTAGGGGAGCGCCTCGCTGAGGGTGCGCGCGGTGGCGATGTAGTCGCGGGTCATGGTCTGTTTCTTCATCGGCGGCATCCGGGAGGCGCGGTCCGAGGCGCGCGTCCTGCATCAATAGGCGAGCGCCGCGCGGGTGTGAAGCGGCGCCTTCGCGTATTTGGGGAAAGATGAAGCGGATCAGGCCAGATCGGCGACGATGGCGCGCAGGGTGGCGATGCCTTCGCCCTTCTCCGACGAGGTGAGCACCATCTCGGGGAAGGCGGCCGGGTGGCGGGCCAGCCTTTCGCGCACCTGGGCCAGGATGCGGTCGCGGTCCTTGTCCCGGACCTTGTCGGCCTTGGTCAGGACGACCTGGAAGGGGACGGCGGAGGTGTCGAGAAGGCTCATGATCTCCTCGTCCACGGCCTTGATGCCGTGGCGCATGTCGATCAGCACGAAGGCGCGGCGCAGCGTGGCGCGGCCCGCGAGGTAGGCCTTCAGCAGGGCCTGCCACTTCCGGACGACCTCGACCGGGGCCTCGGCGAAGCCATAGCCGGGCAGGTCCACGAGGTAATGGCTGCCGGTGAGGGTGAAATAGTTGATTTCCTGCGTGCGGCCGGGTGTGTTCGAGGTGCGCGCAAGCGCGCGCCTTCCGGTGAGCGCGTTGATCAGCGTCGATTTCCCGACGTTCGAGCGTCCGGCGAAGCAGACCTCGGCACGGTCGGCGGGGGGCAGGCCGTCCATCGCGACCACGCCCTTCAGGAACTCGGCCCCCTGCGCGAAGAGGAGGCGTCCGCGTTCTGCCGCGGTCTCGTCGGGCGGATCGGCGAGGGGGAAGGGAAGAGACGTCATGCGAGGCCCGCCGTGTCGCCGACCGCGACCCTGCCGCCCTTGCGGACCATGGCGTAGACGCCGAATTCGGTGTGGCCCCAGCCCTCCTCGAGGGTGGCGAGCGTGGCGGCATCTCGGTAGCCGGTCTCGGGGTTGGCCTCGGTTGCGCGGCAACGTCCGATGGGTTCGATCACCTCGAGCTCGGCCTCGCCGATCTTCAGCCGCTGTCCCACGAGGTCGAATTCCTCCCATGGGGCGAGGCCGTCGAGCCAGAGGTTGCCACGGAACCGGCGCGGATCGAGCGCGCGGCCCATGCGCTGCGAGAGGGCGCGGAGCGAGGCCTCGTTCAGGATGGAGGCCGAGGCGAAGGGAGCGTCGGTCATGCCCGTCACCGGCGCCCGGACGAGGGCCGCGGGCGGTCTGCGGTCGGCGGGATAGATCGGCCGCAGCCAGTCGAAGAGCGCGCGCGCGGCGCCGGCGTCCTCGGGGTCGATCGCGATCTCGGGGCGGTCGGGATGCGCCAGCCGGATCGTGCTGCCCTCGACCCGTGCGGTCACGGCCATCAGCGACGGCCCCTTTGCGCCGCGCAGGAAGTTGCGGCAGGAGCGCCAGCCCTCGCCACCCTCGCCGCCTTCCTCGAGCACCGCCCAGGCGCGGTCCATCGGCAGCGGACGGTCGGCCTCGAGCCCGACGTGATCGAGCGGTTCCGCCCCGATGCCCTTGATCGGATGGCGCCAGATCTGCGCCAGGTGCCCGATCGCCCCGCGCGTCGTCACTTGCCCTCGCGGCCCTTGCGCCGGAAGCTCGCCTTGATGTTGCCGAAAAGGTCCGGCGAATAGCCGTGACGGCGCATGATGATGTACTGCTGGGTGAAGGTCAGCGTGTTGTTGGCGATCCAGTAGACGAGAAGCCCGCTGGCGAAACCGCCGAGCATGAACATGAACACCCAGGGCAGCCAGGCGAAGATCGCCGCCTGCGTCGGGTCGGTTGGCTGCGGGTTCAGCTTCTGCTGCAGCCACATCGAGATCCCGAGCAGGATCGGCAGGATGCCGATGAAGATCAGCGACAGGATGCTGGACGGATCCGGCGCTTCGATCGGCAGGAGGCCGAAAAGGTTGATGATCGACGAGGGGTCGGGCGCAGACAGATCGCGGAGCCAGCCGAAGAAGGGCGCGTGGCGCAGCTCGAGCGTGACGAAGATCACCTTGTAAAGCGAGAAGAAGATCGGGATCTGCAGGAGGATCGGCAGGCAGCCCGCGGCGGGGTTCACCTTCTCCTTCTTGTAGAGCTCCATCATTTCCTGCTGGAGCTTCTGGCGGTCGTCGCCGGCGCGCTCCTTGATCTTCTCCATCTCGGGCTGCAGCTCGCGCATCCGGGCCATCGAGGCGTAGGACTTGTAGGCGAGCGGGAAGAGCACCGTCTTGACGATGAGCGTCAGCGCGATGATCGCGAGGCCCATGTTGCCGATGGCGAGGTTCAGGTTGTGAAGGAGCCAGAACATCGGCTTGGTCAGGAAGTAGAACCAGCCCCAGTCGATGGAATCGATGAAGCGGTCGACGCCCTCGGCCTCGTAGTCCCGGATCGTCTGCCATTCCTTGGCGCCTGCGAAGAGTTGCGTCGTGACCTCGCCGGTGGCGCCCGGAGCGACCGAGACGACGGGCAGGCGCGCTTCGGTCTGGTAGATGTCGGCCGACGCGACGTAACGGGTCACGGAGGTGAAGGGCTGGCCGGAGCCGGGGATGAGCGTCGTCATCCAGTATTTGTCGGTGAAGCCGATCCAGCCGTTCTGTTCGACCGGAATGACCTCGGCCTGCGCGCGCTCGCGGTCCACGAAGTCAAGCTCGGTGACGTTGTCGTAGGAGATCTCGTCAAGCTGGCCGTCGACCTTGCGCACCACCCCTTCGTGCAGGATGAAGAAATTCTGCAGGTCGTCGGGCAGGCCGTGGCGGGCCACGATGCCGTAGGGGGCGAGGCGCACGGGCGCGCCGCCGTTGTTCTCGACCTCCTGGGTCACACGGAACATGAAGTCGTCGTCGACGCTGATCGTGCGGCGGAAGACGAGGCCGTTTCCGTTGTCCCACGCCAGCGTCACCGGGGTGTCGGGGGTCAGGGTCTCGCCGCTCTCGAGCCGCCAGGGGGTGTCGGCGCCGGGCACGTCCTCGAAGGCGAGGTCGCCGGCCGGCGCCCAGCCGTAGAGCGCGTAGTAGGGCTCGGCCCCGCCGGTGGGGGCGAGGAGCCGGACGATCGGCGAGTCGGGCGCGATCGTCTCGAAGTAGGTGCGCAGCGAGAGGTCGTCGATGCGGCCGCCGCGAAGCGAGATCGACCCTTCGAGCGAGGGCGTCTCGATCGCGATGCGCGCCGCCTCTTCCAGCGCCACCTCGGTCATCTCGGTGTCCGTGGGGGCTGCCACGGTCTCGGTGCCGGCGGAGGGCGGCGGGAGCGCGATGTCGGCACCGTCCTGAAGCACGGTCTCCGTGCCGACGGCGTTCGGGTCCTCGATCGGCTCGGGCGGAGGGAACAGGAGGAACCACACGAGTATGACCACCATGCTCAAAGCGGTGGCGAGGATCAGGTTGCGGTTCTGATCGTCCATGGCGCCCAATTTCCTCTGTCTGAAGTCACGAGGGTTCAACAGAAGGGGCACCCAAAGGTCAAGGGGCGTTTTGGCCCATGACCCATGGGTGTGAGGGGCACTGCGGGAGGCGTGACGGGACCGGCCGGCAAGCCCTTGGGAAGGCTCACTCGGCCGGGCGCAGGAGCGGCGCCGGGCCTTCATGCCGCAGCGGCGGCGCGGCGCGTTTGGCAAGCCACGAAAGCGTCTCGGCCAACGGCATCGGCTTGCCTATGGCGAAGCCCTGCAGGTAGCCGCATCCCATGGCGCCGAGCGTCTCGGCCTCCTGGGGCGTTTCCACGCCTTCGGCCAGCGTGACCAACCCCATTTCGCGCGCCATCGAGACGATGGCGGCGACCATCGCCTTCTGGCCCTCGTCGATGTCGATGCCGATCACGAAGGAGCGGTCGATCTTGATGCGTTCCACGCCGAAGCGCCGGATCGACATGAGCGAGGCCTGCCCGACGCCGAAATCGTCGAGGTCGATGCCGACGCCCTTTTCGCGCAGGGCGGCAAGGGTGGTGACGATGCTGTCGTCGCGAGCCGTGGCCGCGACCGTCTCCAGCACCTCGACCACGAGGCGCTCGGGCGCGACGTCGTGGCGGTCCAGCTCCCAGGCGACCTGCTCGGCGTAGTTGGTGCCGCGCAGCTCCTCGGGTGCCGCGTTTACCGAGACGGTGATGCCGACGGCACCTGCGCGGTCCCAGTGCCGCAGCGCGTCGAGCGCGCCCTCGCGCATCGTGCGTCCGAGCGCGTCGAGGCGCCCCGCCTCGGCGACCGCACCGAGGAAGCTTGACGGGCCGAGCAGGCCGAGCGTCGGGTGCTGCCAGCGCGCCAGCGCCTCGAACCCGGTCAGCGCCCCGTTGCGCGCGTCGACCTGCGGCTGGAACCACGGCCGGATCGCGCCGGTGACAAGCGCCTCCGCGACCTCCTCGGCCAGGGGCGTGCCGTCGGTCCGGTCCGGGTCGCGGCCCGGCACGTGGGCGCGCACCGAATTGGGCCCGGCGGTGCGCGCCTCCTTCAGCGCGGCCTCGGCGCCTGCGACCGTCGCGGCGGCGGGGGACAGGCCGGATGCGGCGGCGTCCCGGCCCGTGAAGCGCAGCGCGGCGTGCCCGGCCGAGGCAGTGATCCGGATGGCGGCGCCGCCGATGGCGATTGGCTCCGCGATCGCGGCGCGCAACCGGTCGCACAGCTCGTCCCGGATGCCGAGGCGGGCGGCGGGGATGGGATGAAGGACGATGCCGAATCGTCCCTGGCCAAGGTCGGCGAGGAGATCGTCGTGCCGCAGGGTCGCGCGAAGCCTGGCGGCGCAGCGCCGGTGGACGTCTTCCGCGCCTTCGCGGCCCAGCCGTTCCGAAAGCTCTGTCCAGTCGTCGATGGCCAGCACGAGGCAGGCGGTGTCCATCTCGTCCATCGCCCAGACCTGGCGCAACATCCCGGCCATCGCCTCGCGGCCCGGCCGGCCGTCGGTCCCGGCCTCATCTGCAAGTGCACCCTCCACCGCGCCGCCGAGGTTCAGCAGCACGAGAAGCGCGGGCAGGACGAGCGCGGACATCAAGACGGCATCGGGACCGCCGATCTCCTGCGAGACGAGCACGAGGATCGGAAACAGCACGAGCACCTCCGTCCGGGCCAGCAGCGCGCGAAGATGCCGCGGCCACCGTGCAAGCCTGCCTTGCGCCCTCCCGCCCATCACTCGCCCTCGCGCCCTGCCGTTCGATGCGACGCGCGTGTCGGGGACTGCGGCGTCCGGGCCTCGCTACCGGCAAATGGCTGACGGCGGCTTAACCGGTGGCGGTGCGATCGTTCGAATTGTCGCCATCGCGCCGGAGCCCGGCGAAATCGAACAGCTCCGGATCCAGAAGATGCGACGGCCGCGCGTTCATCAGCGCCGAGAACATCTTGCCGCGCCGGCCGGGAACCTTCGCCTCCCAATCGTCCAGCATCCGCTTGATCGCCTGGCGCTGCAGGCCGTCCTGGCTGCCGCAGAGGTCGCAGGGGATGATCGGATACTCCATCGCCCGCGCGAAGCGCTCGCAATCGTCCTCGGACACATGGGCGAGCGGGCGCAGCACGAAGAGATCGCCTTCGTCGTTCCGCAGCTTCGGCGGCATCGTGGCCAGCTTTCCGCCGTGAAAGAGGTTGAGAAAGAACGTCTCCAGGATGTCGTCGCGGTGATGGCCGAGAACCACGGCCGAACATCCTTCCTCGCGCGCGACACGGTAGAGGTTGCCCCGCCTCAACCGCGAGCAAAGCGCGCAGTAGGTCCTGCCCTGCGGCACCTTGTCGACGACGATGGAATAGGTATCCGCGTACTCGATGCGGTGCGGCACGCCCATCCTCTCGAGGAAGTCCGGCAGCACCGTCGCGGGAAACCCCGGCTGCCCCTGGTCGAGGTTGCAGGCCAGAAGATCCACGGGCAGCACGCCGCGCCACCGCAGCTCCGTCAGCGCGGCCAGAAGCGTGTAGCTGTCCTTGCCCCCCGACAGGCACACAAGCCATTTCTCGCGCGGTGCGTCGGGCGCGCGCCGCTCGACCATGCCGTAGCGGTCGATCGCCTCGCGGGTGTCCCGGATGATGCGCTTGCGCAGCTTGCGGAACTCGGTCGTGCGCGGGGCGCCGTGGAAAAGCGGGTGGATGTCGTCTGCGTCGTCGAGCATCAGGGGGGCCTCGTCCTTTGCGACGGACCTAGCCGATCGCCTGCCGCTTGGGAAGCGCCCCGGCCTCGCGGCGCCTGCGTCGGGGCAGGCCTCACGGGCGCTTTGAAGGACCCTGTTCCGGCGGGACGTTGTCGATGCCGCTGCCGCCCCAGGGGTGGCAGCGCGCGATGCGCCGGACCGTCAGCCAGCTGCCGCGAAGCGCGCCGTGCCGCTCGAGCGCTTCCATCGCGTAGGCTGAGCATGTGGGCTGGTAGCGGCAGGAATGGCCGACCCACGGGCTGAGCAGCAGCCGGTAGAGGCGGACGGGCAGCGAGACGACGAAGGCCAGCGGGGTCATCGGTGAACGCTCCTCAGCGCGCGGACGAGGTCCTCCTTCATCGCGGCGAAGTCGCGGACGGCGGTCTCGTCCTTCCTGCCGACCAGGACGTAATCCCATCCCGGCCTGCCTTCAACGGGCAGGACCGCGCGCGCGATTTCGCGCAGCCGCCGCTTGGCGCGGTTTCGCGCCACGGCGTTCCCGACCTTCTTGGAACAGGTGAAGCCGACGCGGATCCCCGTCGCCGGCTCGTCCTCGTGCCGGGGTCGGGCCTGCAGCATGAAGGCGGCGGTGCCCGCGCGCCGGGCCTTGGCCGCGCGCAGGAAATCGGACCGCTTCTTCAGGACGGAAATGCAAGAAGCCCCCGTCGACGTGTCGGTCGGCGGAGGCGTGTCGGGCGCCATGGCGCCGGGGCAGTCGCGTGCGATCAGGCGCTCAGCGACTTGCGGCCGCGTGCGCGGCGTGCGTTGAGGATCTTGCGGCCGGCCTTGGTGGCCATGCGTGCACGGAACCCGTGGCGCCGCTTGCGCACCAGGTTCGAGGGCTGGAATGTCCGCTTCGACATCGTCTCGCTCCGTCAGTCTCGGGGCCGGATCGCACGTTTGCGCGGATCGACGGCCCGGGTATCTCCGATGAAGACCGGGCATTACGGATTCGCCACGCCCCTGTCAACACGTGCCGTGCACTTCGGGCTTGCCGCGAGACGTTTGATAACGCAACTGTTGCGTATCGCAAAGAGCACCCGACGGACGCATGGAACCAGCCGCCCACTACGAGCCGCGCAGGGCCGACGTCCGGGACGTCCCGGCGATCCGGGCGCTAATCAGCCGTGCGATCGCCGAAAGCTACGCGGATCATTACGTGCCGGCGGCCATCGCCTTCTTCCAGGAGTTCCACAGCAACGCCGCGATCGAGGCGCGGCAGAAGCGTGGCACCGTCCTTCTGATCGAGGAGCGCGAGCTGCCGATCGCCACCGGCACGCTGGACGGCTCGGAGATCGTCGGTCTGTTCGTCGCGCCCGAGCGCCGCGGGCAGGGGCTTGGCAGCATCCTGATGGCGGCGCTCTTCACCGAGGCGCGCGCCCGGGGCCTGCGCCGTATCGAGCTGAGCGTGTCGCGTCCGTCCTACGCCTTCTACGAGCGCCTCGGCTTCGAGATCGGCGCATCGCGCGAGACCGTGCTCGCGTGCGGCGGCACCGTCCCCTACTGGACTGCGGGCAAGGATGTCACGGGGCATTAGGCCCGAATCGGCGAAGGCCGGCGCGGCGCGAGGCGCGTCAGGCAGGGCGATGATCGGGGGAAGTGGCGCACCGGGGAGGATTCGAACCCCCGACCCCTTGATTCGTAGTCAAGTACTCTATCCAGCTGAGCTACCGGTGCGTGGGGCGTGGATGTAACCGCCCCCGGAGGTCAGCGCAAGGGGGTTTCCCGACGAAGGCGCCGGGGCGGCGTCCGCGACGCTCAGGCCGCCAGTCCGGCGGGCAGGTGGATCGCGAAGACCGTACCTTCGGGCCCCGTCGAGACAAGCTCCAGCCGGCCGCCATGGCCGCGCACGATCTCGGCCGCGATGGCCAGTCCAAGGCCCGACCCGCCCTTGCGCACCCCCCCGTGGAACGGCTTGAACAGGTGCTCGAGCGCCTTCTTCGGAAGGCCCGGCCCTGTGTCGGAGACCTTCACGCACCAGCCCGCGTCCCCCTCCCGGCCGACGATGCGGATCTCGCCCGCCTTGCCCGTGGCCGCGATCGCCTGCCGCGCGTTGCGCACGAGGTTCGACAGGACGCGGTGCAGCTGCTCGGGGTCGGCGCGCAGGGCCAGCCCGGCGGGCATGTCGCAGACATAGTCGATGTCGGCGTCCTCGGGGGCGGTGAGCTTCTCGTTCTCGATCACGTCCTCGACGATCCCGGCCAGCCGCACGCGCTCCAGTTTCGGCGCCGGCTCTTCGGCGCGGCCGAAGGCGAGGGTGGATTCCGTCAGGTTCACGGCGCGGGTCAGCGAGGCGAGGATCTTGGGCGTGGTGCGCTGCACCGTCGGGTCGGTGGACCCCTCCAGGCGGTCGGCCATCAGCGTCGTCACCGACAGGATGTTGCGCAGGTCGTGGCTGATCTTGGCGACAGCCTCGCCCAGCTGCGCAAGGCGCTCGCGCTGGCGCAGCGCGCCGGTCAGCTGGGTCTGCAGCGATTGCAGCGCCGTCTCGGCCTCGCGCAGCTCGCGGACGCTGCCGCGCGGCTCGATGATGCGCGAGGCGTCGTCGGGCGCCTCGGCGTAAGAGGTCATGTGCCCCACCACGCGCCGGATCGGCAGGACCAGCAGGCTGCGAACGGCGATGAACAGCAGCGCCGCGGTGAAGATCGAGATGATCGCCGACAGCGCCAGGATGCGCAGGCCGTAGTCGATCATCGCGTCGCGAAGCGGCCCCGAGGGCATGGTGATCTCGATCAGCAGCCCCGCCTCGTTCACCGGCTGGCCGATGACCCGGATCGTTTCCTCGCCGGGAGTGACGAGCCGGCTCATGGCGTCCCGGATCAGCGTCCACGCCGTGGGGTCGCGCAGGTCGAAGCTGTGCGCGACGGGGGTCATCCGGTCGCTCGAAAGGATCAGCTGCCGCGTCGCGTCGCGCAGCAGGACGACGTTCAGCACCTCGGCGTTCTTGAGAAGCTCGTATTCGAGGTCGTCGTCGATCATCCCGTCGGTCGCCAGAAGCGCGAGCGAGGCGATCTGCGCGCGCTCCAGCCGGGCGAGCAGGTAATCCTCGCGGAAGCGCGCGATCGAGGGGACGAAGATGAACACCTCGGCCAGCATCACGAAGATGACGGTCAGGATCAGGAAACGTCCCGAAAGTGAGTTCACCACGCGCAGCCGGCCTTTCCGAGCCTCAGGGAACCACGCGCTGCACCAACCGGACGATCCGCTTGACCAGCGCGCTGTCGAACAGCCTGGGCGAGAAGTAAGCGCCCGCCGCCCTTTTGTTAATCTCTCCCAAGGTCGGATAGGGCGCAACCATGCCGGCGATGGCGGACATCTTCAGATTGGCGGAGATGGCAAGGGCCCAGGTCTGGATCAACTCTCCGGCCTGCGGGCCGACGATGGTGGCGCCGACCGGGCGGCCCTTGACCACCATGACCTTGACGAAGCCCCGCGCCTGGCCGGTGGCGATGGCGCGGTCGTTGTGGTCGAAACCTGCCCTCGCCACGAACAGGCCCTTGCCATGGGCCTTGCGCGCCTCCGCCTCGGTCAGGCCGACCTGCGCAAGCTCGGGGTCCGTGTAGGTGACGCGCGGGATGTGCGACGTGCGGGCCTTCGCGGGCAGGCCGAACAGCATCGGGCGGATGATGACGCCCGCATGGTAGCCCGCGACATGGGTGAACTGAAGCCCGCCCGCCGCGTCGCCGACCGCATAGACGCGCCTGTTGGTCGAACGCAGGCCGCGATCCACGGTCACGCCCTTGCGGTCGTATCCGACATGCGCCTTGTCGAGGTCGAGCGTATCGACCGCCGCCTGACGGCCCACCGCGACCAGAAGGTGCGACCCCTCGAAGCGCCGCCCGTCCCCGGTTTCCAGCGCGATGGCGCCCTCGCCGCCCGTGACCCGGGCAACCTGCGCGCCCTCCACGATCTCGATCCCCTCGCCGCGCAGCGCCTCCAGCACCAGCGCAGAGGCCTCGGGGTCGTCCTTCGACAGCGCGCGGTCGCCCTCGAGCACCGTGACCTCGCAGCCGAGGCGGCGATGCGCCTGCGCCATCTCCATGCCGATGGGGCCGCCGCCGACGATCAGAAGATGACGCGGCCGCTCGCGCAGGTCGAAGATCGTCTCGTTGGTCAGGTAGGGCACCTCGGACAGGCCGTCGATCGGCGGCACGAAGGGCCGCGAGCCCGTGGCGACCACGAAGCGGCGCGCGCGGATGCGGTGGGGGCCCGCCTCGACCTCGGTTTCCGAGACGAAGCGCGCGCGCTCGCGCAGGACCCTGACGCCGAGACCCTCGAACCGCTCCTGGCTGTCGGCGGGCGCGATGGCGGCGATCGCCCGGGCGACGTGATCCTTGGCCGCCGCGAAATCCGTGGCGGGATCGTGGCCCGCGGTGCCGAAGGCGCCCTGCGCGGTCTCGTGCGCCTTGTGGCCCGCAGCGAGCAGCGCCTTTGACGGCACGCAACCGTAGTTCAGGCAGTCGCCGCCCATCCTGTGCCCCTCGATCAGGACGACGCGCGCGCCCATCTGCACCGCCCCCGCCGCGACGGACAACCCGCCGGAGCCTGCGCCGATGATGCAGATGTCGGTTTCGATGCGGGACATGGGAGCGCCTTTCGGTCGGAGATCGGGGGTCAAAGCCCGCGCGTGCCACGCACCAGCTTCAGCAGGACGGGCATCAGCGCAAGCGCGCAGAGCCCGAGGATCGGCAGCAGGATCTGCGGCTCGAAGATGATCCCGAGGTTGGGCGTCTCGCCGCGCGCGAACACCTCGCCGAGGCCGGCGCCCACGGAGGTGTAGACGACGGCGCCCGGCATGATGCCGAGGAAGGTCGAGGCGACGTAGCGGCGCAGCGGCACGTCGAGGAAGGCCGGGACGAGGTTCGCCACGAAGAACGGCACGACCGGCACGAGGCGGATCACGAACAGCATCGACCACTGGTTCTCGTCGATGCCGTCCTTGATCTTCTTCACCACGCCCTCCGATCCCTCGAGGCGTTCGGCGAGGCGCGAGCCCACGCTCGTGCGGGCGGCGAGGAAGATGGCCGTGGCGCCGATCGTGGCGGCGGTGACGTTGAACAGCGCGCCGGGAAACGTCGCGAACAGGAACCCGCCCGTCAGCGTCGCGACCGTGGCGCCGGGCAGCGAGAAGGCGACGATCAGTGCGTAGAGGCCGATGAAGGCGGCCACGGTCAGCGGATAGTTGGCGTCGCGGAACGCCAGCAGGTCCTCGCGGTTCGCGGCCAGCGTCTCGAATCTCAGGTAGTCGCCGAACAGCCACCACCCCAGTGCGGCGCCAAGGGCGATGGCGAGGATCGGCGCGAGGCGCGCAAGGCTGGATCTGCGGGTTTCGGTCACGGCGTCGGACATGGCTGCACTTTCGCTTGGTCTTGGCAAGTAGATGCGCCATGCGGCCCGGCGGCGACAGGGGTCTCACGGGCGAGTGAAGCAGCGTGACGCAGCCGGCCGATTTCGTGACGTGACACGGCCGCAAGCGTAACAAATCCCGCCCGGACGCGGCCGGGGCGGGGCGAAGTGAAATGTAGTCCTCGCGGCCTTGCGGGCGGCGC